>NZ_CATKPP010000022.1:0-583034 GCF_949767635.1 Pseudomonas sp. IT-93MI4 | reverse complement strand
GGAATGCATTTCCCTGTGGGCGCGAGCCTGCTCGCGAAAGCGTCAGCCCAGACAACTCAAATTCCGTATCTAGCCAACAATCCCGCGAACAATGAAGAACAACAGAGAAGGCCCGAGCAAACAGCCAAGCCCGGTGTGAAACGTCGCCGTCAACGCCCCATAAGGCACCAAGCGCCGATCCGTCGCCGCCAGCCCCGCCGTCACCCCACTCACCGTCCCGGCCAGGCCACCAAACACCATCGCCGAACGCGGGTTATCCAGGCCCATCCAGCGCGCCGCGACCGGCGTGCCGACCATCACCAGAATCGCCTTGATCAACCCGGTGGCAATCGACAGCGCCATCACATCCGAGGTCGCGCCAATCGCTGCACCGGTCACCGGGCCGACGATGTAGGTCACCGCGCCCGCGCCGATGGTGGTCATGCTCACCGCATCGCGATAGCCGAAGGCCCAGGCCATGCACGCGCCAACAATGAACGGCAGGATGGTTCCGAGCAGCAGCGCAATCACACCAATCATCCCGGCCTTCTTCGCCTCGGTCGCCTGCACTTCGAACGCGGTGGCGACGATCGCAAAATCACGCAGCATTGCACCGCCCATCAAGCCGATGCCGGAGAACAGCGTCAGATCCGCCAGGCCTTTCTGGCCACCCGTCAGGGTGCCGCCGACCCAGGCCAGCACCAGACCGATGACGATGGCAATTGCCGAGCCGTGAATGCGCCCGAAGGTCAGGCGTTTCGAGAGAATCACCGAGACCCACATGATCACGCCGACGAAAGCGAACGCGGTGATCAGGCCGTTGTGTTCCAGACCGTTTTCAATGAGTGCCCACATGTCAGCGACCTCCTACCGGGGTGCCGACCGGAGTGACTTCCACCGGTTCGTCGGGCAACGGTTCGCCTTTATGGGTGCGGCTGATCAAGGCAATCGTGCAACCACACACCACCACCGAACCGATTGCCGCCAGCACCGCCACCGGGCCGCCGTGCAGGGCGGTGACGACGTTCTGTTGCGCGGCCATCGCCACCACCACCGGAATGTACATCGCGCCCCAGAAGCCGACGCCCATTTCGCAATCCTTGGTCATGCCGCCGCGTTTCTGCATCCACAACCGCGCGCAGATCAACAGGATCATGGCGATGCCGACCCCGCCGACGTTGGATTTGACACCCAGCAACACGCCAAGCATGTCACCCATGATCACCCCTGCCAGCGTACAGATCGCCAGCAGCGCCACACCGTAAATAATCATTGTTGTAGTCCTCAAAGTGCATCGTCGAATGTTGTTTTTGTTGTTCGAAGCCTGAGTCGCGGCGGTTTAGGGTCGGCGGCCACCCTCCTCTCGCAATAGCGCCTGCAAGGTGTCCAGACGCGCACTGTCAAAGGCAGTGACCGTGCCCGATTCGAACACCCGGCGCGCCAGCCCGGTCAGCACCGCACCGGGCGGCAGTTCGATTTGTAAACGTACGCCGCGCTCGTAAGCGCTTTGCACGGTGCCGCGCCAGTCCACCACGCGGCACATGTTGAAAGCGAGGTCATCACGCAAGGCATCTGGCTTGACCAGCGGACGCGCGCGACTGCCACTCAGGTAAGCGATTTTCGGGATTTGCAGTTCCACTTTGGCGAAGGCCTCGGCGAGGATTCGCGCAGGCTGATCCAGCAACGGACAGTGCGACGGCACGCTCACCGCCAGGCGTTTCGCCAGACCGGCGCCACGACTGCGCGCCAGTTCCGCCACCGCTTGCATCGCCTTGTCGCTGCCGGCAATCACCACCTGGTTATCGGCATTGATGTTGGCCAGATACACCGGCGACTCCGCGCTGTGCACCTGCGCCAGCAGCGTTTCGACGGTGGATAATTGCAGACCGATGATCGCGGTCATGCCATAGCCCTGTGGATAAGCCTGCTGCATCAACTCGCCACGCAGGCTGACCAGATGCAGCGCATCGCTGAAGCTCAAGGCCCCGGCGACCACCGCTGCCGGGTACGCACCGATGGACAGGCCGGCGACGTAATCCGCCGTGAGTCCGTCCTGCAGCAACTGCCGCGAAGCAGCGACCCCGGCGATCAACAGGCACAGCTGAACCGCCCGGGTGCTGCGCAACGCATCGGCAGAATCGAGCCGCGCGACATCTTCACCGAGCACCTCGCTGGCCTCGGTCAAGGTCTCCCGAGGCAAACGCTGGAGCATGCCCGGTTGCTGCGCGCCCTGGCCGGGGAACACCAACAGGCTGCTCACGCTGCCTGCTCCTGCGGGTTCCACGGATCAGCCACCAGACACGCTTGATGGGCGTTTTTCAACAGCACCCGTGCAGCCCCGCCGGCCCATTCGCGCAACGCGACTGCACCGAACGGCGTCTGCAACTGCATGTCGACCCGGCACACGGCTTGATCAAAGAGCTCGACCAGTTTGCGTGCCTGATTGCGAGTAATCAGCTGCGGGGTACGCAGAATCAGATCGAGGTCACTGGCCTCATGCATCGCAGTAAAACCACTGGCCAACTCGAACCCGACACTGCCGCTGATACCCCAGACCCAACCGCAGTCATCAAGCATTGGGCGCAGTTGTTTGAGTGCCTGCATCACAGGTAAATCACGCTCGCAATCGACATGACACAGCGCCTCCGGACTGACCCGACGCACAACCGCCTCAAGCGCCATGAACGCCGCCAGCCGCTGCTCACGCAACACACCGCGCACGCCCACCGCGATCAAACCTTCAGCGCTCACCGCCCGCCGCACCACCACCGGTTGCCCGGCAGCCAGCGACTCGATCGCCCACTGCGGCGCATCCGCCGGCAGCTGCGCCGGGGTCATGCCCCACAGCAGGTCGTGGGCCAGTGGCAGGTTCACCACTGCGCCCTCAGCAGTTCACGCACGCGACTGGATGCCTCACGATTTTTCGCGCCGAGACGCTTGCGCAAGTCAGTGCTGGAGATATCGTCGATGGCCTGTTTCAGGCATTCGGTCACCCGCGCCAGATCCTCCGTCGTCGGCTGCTCGATCTGCTGCACCGAGAGGGTTTCCCAGAGCAATCCGAGGCTGGCATAGCTGTCGATGTCGTAGGCCATTGGCGGCACGCTGGCGGCCAGTGCTTCCAGTTCCTCGACACTGCGCAGCGTCACTCGCGCCGCCGAGGCCTTGCCCATCGCATGCACCATCACCCCGGGATCGCGCAGGGCAATCAAACGGTTGGCCTGATAACCATGAGCAAGAAACGCCCCTGACATGGCCTTGCCCACCAGCAGCGCAATCACCGGATGCCCGGCCAGACGGGCGCGGGCATAACTGTCCGCCGCACCGGCCAGGGCCTGATGAATGCCGAGGGCTTCTTCGCGACGACCGTAAGCCTGGCTCGGGACATCGACGATGGCGATGATCGGGCGCTTCTGCGCTTTATCGCGATCAGCCGTGATCACGTCATCCACAGCCTTGGCCAGCCCCCAGCCTTCGAGCAATCCGACTTCGCCGTTGCGAGCCCGTGGGAAACGGTTGTCGGGGTCAGCGACCACCGCAATAAAGCGTCCAAGTTCGCCATCGGCGACCTTCAACGATGACGGCAAACCTTCGACCTCTACAGCGCCAGCGCTCAACGCGTTAAACCAGTTCAAACCGCGCACGGAATAGCTACTCATGAGCGCCCTCCTTGATACAGATCGCGAACCACCGAAGGCTCGATTTGCTTGTCAGTGTCGAGGCTGGCCAGACGTTGCAGGAACCACTCGGCACCCTGACTGCGCGGTTGCGTCGGCAATCCTTGCTGCAGTAATTCGCCGACCTGCTGACGAATCTGTGCCACATCATCGGCGACATAACGATTTACCAGCCCGCTGGCAAAACGCTGCTCGCCACCAGTCAGGCTCCAGATGAAGGGCCGGTCGCGGGAGTCGTATTCCTCGATCCCGGCTTCCTGCTCGATCACCTGCGGGCCGTTGAGGCCGAGGCGCGCTTCCTGGGTCACCAGCAAATAACTGCACAGCGCAGCGGCAATCGACATGCCGCCGAAACAACCCACGCTGCCCGCGACCACACCGACCACCGGTTGGTACTGCTGCAAATCGACAATCGCCGCATGAATATCGGCAATCGCCGCCAGCCCGAGGTTGGCTTCCTGCAATCGCACGCCACCGGTTTCCAGCAGCAGAATGGCGCGAGTCGGGATGCCTTTACGGTTGTCTTCGGCGGCCAGTTCCAGCGCGCCGGCAATCTTCGCTCCGCCGACTTCGCCGAGGCTGCCGCCCTGAAACGCGCCTTCAATCGCGGCGATCACCACCGGCAAACCGTCGACGCTGCCCTTGGCGATCACCACGCCGTCATCGGCTTGTGGCACCACGCCCTGACGTTCAAGCCATGGCGACATGACCCGTTGAAACGGGTCGAGCAATTCGCGGAAGGTCCCGGCATCGAGCAAGGCTTTCGCCCGTTGCCGCGCACCGAGTTCGACGAAGCTGTGCTTGTGCAACAGCGCTGCGCTGTCAGTCATGGCCGATCTCCTCGAAACCTTGTTCCAGACGCAAACGCACCACACCCGGCGTAGCGCCGAAATCGTGGATATCGATGGCCATCGCCGGTGGCGTGGAGCCGTCGAACATCCGCGCAAACAGATGTTGCCAGCGCTGCTGCGCACCGTTGACCGAGGTCTGCACATTGATCGTCAGCTTGCCGGCCAGCCCCGGTTCGATCAGCACTTCCAGATCGCCCGAGCCGACACAACCGACCAGCGCGCGCCCGCGTGGCGGCTGCCCGGCGGGGAATTCAAAGGATAAGGTTTCCATCAAAACGCTCCCTGAAGGATGCCGTCGCGCTCGATTCGATCGAGCAGCAGCGTGGCGGCGAGCAAGTCGGCGGCGCCACCGGGCGAGGCATTCAATGCGATGAGTTGTTGATCCAGTGCGTGCAGGCGCCGACGCCCGCCGAGGCTGGCGCTGCCGCCGGCATCGAGCACCGCTTGCGCGCCTTGTTGCATGGCGTGCAGGCCTTGTTCACCGGCACGGTAGAGCACGCAGGTGTCGGCCAGATCGGTCATGATCGCCAGCAGCGCGTCGAGCCGGGCGTTCTGTTCGCCGTGGCCGCTGCCGCGGCTGCGTTTGAGTTGCGGCAGACCACGTTGCAGCACTGACGGGAAACCGAGTTGCGCTTCCTCACGGGCACCGCGTGCGCCGTAACGCAGGGCGACTTGTGCGCCGTGGCTCAGCGGTTTTGGTGCGTAGCGATCATCCAGTAAGGCCAGACGTGCGGCGCACAGGGTGACGGCGTTGGCGCTGGAGGATTTTGGTTCCAGTGCAGCGGCGGTGATCAACAGGCCCAAGGCCCAGATCGCCCCGCGATGAGTATTCACACCGTTGGTGGTCGCGAGCATCGCTTGCTCGCCTTCGCGACCGATGCGACCAATCGCTTCGCGCAACGTTGAATCGACTGCGCCGATTTCAACTGCTGCTTCAGCCATCTCCTTGAACGCCGGCCACAACGACAACGCCGAAGCGTGCATCAGGCCCAGGTGCAGATCGGTGTGCGCGCCATTGCCCCTCCGGTCGACCAGCGCCGGTTTCGGCGACAGATCGGCTTCGTCGATCAGCGCATCCACCGCCAGATCGGCCAGGCGTTCGCTCAGGCTCAGGGGTTTCGCTTGCAGGTTGAGTGCGTGCATCACCAGCTCCTGAACTTGGCGGGCGGGTTGTACAGGCCGCCGGACCACTCGACCAGATCGGCAACGCTTTTCGCCGCCAGCAGTTCGCGGGTGGCGTCGGTGCGGCGGATACCGAGGTCTTCGGGCAAGGCGATCAGGCCTTCGCGGCGCATGCGTTCGGTGTCTTTCGGGTTGTGGCGCAGGCCGATGGCGGTGACGCCGGCCACCGCGGCGATCATCGCCTGACGCTCTTCCAGCGAGCGCGCCTTGTACAGGTAGGCGATGCCTTCCTCGGTGAGCAGGTGGGTGACGTCGTCGCCGTAAATCATGATCGGCGCCAGCGGCATGCCGCTTTTCTTCGCCACTTCCACCGCGTCGAGGGTTTCGACGAAGGTCGGTTTGCCGCCCTCCTGGAACGTCTCGACCATTTGCACCACGAGTTTCTTGCCGCGTTCGAGCATCGGTTGCTGTGAATCGTCGTGGCGCATGTCGAGCCAAGCCGGGGTGCCGTGACGGCGACCGCGCGGGTCGTGGCCCATGTTCGGCGCACCGCCGAAACCGGCGAGGCGACCACGGGTCACGGTCGAGGAATGGCCGTCGCCATCGACCTGCAACGTCGCGCCGATAAACAGATCCACCGCATACTGCCCGGCGAGTTGGCAGAACATCCGGTTGGAACGCAGCGAGCCGTCGCGCCCGGTGAAGAACACGTCCGGGCGCGCGGCGATGTAGTTTTCCATGCCCAGTTCGGTGCCGAAGCAATGCACGCTCTCGACCCAACCGCTCTCGATCGCCGGGATCAGGGTCGGGTGCGGGTTGAGCGTCCAGTTGCGGCAGATCTTGCCTTTGAGGCCGAGGGATTCGCCGTAGGTCGGCAGGATCAACTCAATGGCAGCGGTGTTGAAACCGATGCCGTGGTTCAGCGACTGCACGTTGTGTTTTTCGTAGATCCCGCGAATCGCCATCATCGCCATCAACACGTGCACCGGTTTGATGTGCCGTGGGTCGCGGGTGAACAGCGGTTCGATATAGAACGGCTTGTCGGCCACCACGACGAAATCGACCCATGACGCCGGGATGTCGACGCGCGGCAGTTCGCTGACGTCGTCGACCAACTGGTTGACCTGGACAATGACGATGCCGTCGCTGAACGCGGCCGGTTCGATCAGTGCCGGGGTGTCTTCAGTGCTGGGGCCGGTGTAGATGTTGCCGGCGCGGTCGGCCATGAACCCGGCCGAGAGCACGACATTGGGGATCAGGTCCACCACCAGCCGCGCGTAGAGTTCGATGTAAGTGTGAATCGCGCCGATTTCCAGCAGGCCGTCTTCGAGCAACTGGCTGATGCGCAGACTCTGGGTGCCGGCAAAGGAGAAATCGAGCTTGCGGGCGATGCCGCGTTCGAACAGATCCAGATGCTCGGAGCGACCGACGCTGGGCATGATCATGTGCAGATCATGCAGCTTGGCCGGGTCAGCCTTGGCCAGCGAACGGGAAAGGAAATCCGCCTGTTTCTGATTGTTGCCCTCCAGCACCACCCGGTCGCCGGGATGGATTAGCGCTTCGAGCGCGGCGACGATCTTGTCGCTGGGCAACACCACACCGTCGGCCAGCCCGCGCACCTTGTCGAGACGCCGCTGCTTCTCGTCACGCCGCCGCGTCCAGCGCGAGTCGGGGGAAATTGTTGTTGTCATGCTCACTCCACGGGGTTCGCTGTCGTGGAGCTACGTTAGGCGTGTGGGGTGGGGGCATCAATCAAGCGCGGCGGTGAATCGTTACGCTGAGCGTAACGGACACTATAACGGCGGAGTTCGACTCCGACTCCGATTCAACTTCCACTCCCATAAGCTGATGATTAGCTGAGGCACTAACAACACTGCGAAAGTTACTGCGACTAAAGACGGCGAAAAATGCCAGACGCCCGCGAGGGATTGAAAGAACACCGCAGTCAGCAATGACAGTAAGCCCAAGACTATCAGCAGCGACATGCCCTCCCATTTGTTCCAGCCCTTTCCTAGCTCTGCAGCCCCAAGCCCCATACCTGCCAACACGATACTCACCAGAAAACCAGTGAACTGTCCCTTGGTCGCCACGGGCTGTGCGAAGAGTGCTAATCCTGAACTCAGAACCAACATCAAAAGGCTCTCGATAACACCGAACCAAAATAAGATTTGAAATGCCTTCATCAGGTGATGCCGAACAAACGCACGCTGCCTTAGCTCAACCTTTCGTTTGGGTTTAGTGAGCATTGCGGACACCAAAAGCGCTGAACTTACCCCTCCAAGACTCATGATGACGAGGTTTTTGATGATCTCCTTCGACCGGCGCTCCAATCCGTAAAATGTCGAAAGGTCCATATACGTCAGAATCCAAACCGCTCCTATCATCGAAACGCCGAAACCTATTACTTGCCCGATGACCGAGCGATTCATAGAGAGCACCACTGCGGTGATAATTGCTACTGCCGCCCAGCACAGAAGTACGCCGCCAAACGGCGTCTCGTTGTATACCGCCAAAAACCAATCCATTGCATTACTGACCAAAAGCATCACTTAAATATCACTCCTTCCCCTACTGGCTCCATCTTATCGGCACCCCCAACCAGAGCTTTATGCATCAAGACACTCGATGTGACAGCTGCAAAATGTGCAGCGCACATGACGGCCTCTTCGCGAGCAGGCTCGCTCCCACATGGGATTCTTAGTGAACGCACAATTTTTGTGCGCCATAGATCCACTGTAGGAGAGAGCCTGCTCGCGATGGCGTCGCCTGACTCGACGCATTTATCAGTCAGTCGGCACCAACCTGTCCAACACACGGTTGACCGCCATCTCCGCCACCATCACTACTTGAGCAATACCCTGCAGGGTCTTGCGGTGCGTGCTTTGCACCAGCGCTGCATGGTTGTTGAGCATGACGGTGGCCGAGCCGAGGGATTCGCTGGCGTCGGCCAGCAGGGATTCGCTGTCGGCGTCGGGGTTGGCCATATACAGCGTGTTGGGGGTGTAGGGCGTGGCCATGAGGTCGGGTTTTGGCGGGCCGAGGTAATGGTCGAGCGCGCGTTCGGCGGCTTCGTGGAATTTCTTTGATTCGGGGGCTTCGTAAGGGGATGCCGTGTCGGTGACCGGCGGGTTTGGCGTTACTTTGAACATGGGGATAAACCTCTATTAGGCCGCACCATCCCGCTGCTAAACGATAGGGTGGCGGCTATGCGCAAGTTAGCAGACCGGTCAATCCCCAACCCGGCGCACCCGAAGGTGCCATGCGCACAGCCACCATCAAGCGCAGGCGAATGCCTGACTGGATGAATCTCGTGCACCGGGGAAAGGACAAAGCCGGGCTGCTAAACCCGATCACTGGGAATCAGTGACGCAATCAAGTTACGCAGCCTGCCGAGGGCGCACAAGCCGGCGGATTCTGGTGCATGCGTAGGCAGCGGCGCAAGGATTTGTAGGCCGGTGAGGCGTAACACTGAGTGTCTTTAAACAGCTGTGCTGGAAAGTGTTTATTGCGCTACAGAAATCGGACTTTATTTGTAGGAATCGGGTGAAGCGACTGGCGCCTTCGCGAGCAGGCTCGCTCCCACAGGGGATCTGTGTCGTGTCCAAAATCTGTGTTCACTGAAGATTCAATGTGGGAGCGAGCCTGCTCGCGAAGAGGCCAGTCAGAGCAGCACAAAGGCTGGATCAGTGAACCAACCCAGCCTCCACCAACAACTGCTCCAACCCCAACAAATCCGGGACTTTCGCCACCTGTTCCCCGACCTGCACCGCCGCCTGCTCCAGCGCACACAACGGCACATCGACATAACTCAACTGACTGTCGAGCTTGTACGAACGCGGGATCCCCTGCACCAGCAGCGCAATGAATTTCAGCTGCGGCAAGCCGCCGAGGGCGTTGAGGATGACGATCCGCGCGCGTTCGCCGATGACGATTTTCTGCCCGCAGGCCGACTCGAAACTCAGCAGCGGAATCTGCCGCTCACGCCAGCTCACCCGCCCCAGGTACCACGGCGGTGTGTCGAGGTCGAAGGCGCTGGCCTGATAGTCGATCAGCTCGGCGACGGCGACGTTGGGCAGGATCAGGTTGCGATCGGCCAACGGCAGCAGCAGGCCGGTGAGTTGGCTGGTGCGCGCGTTGTGGCGGCGCTCATGCATGTTTCTTGCTCCAGTGGGCAATGCTTTCGAGCAGCACCGATTCCTGATACGGCTTGCCGAGGTAGTCGTTGACGCCGATGGCCATCGCGCGGTCGCGGTGTTTCTGCCCGGTGCGCGAGGTGATCATGATGATCGGCAGGTGTTGCAGGCGTTCATCGTTGCGCACCTGAGTGGCGACTTCGAAGCCGTCCATGCGCGGCATTTCGATGTCGAGCAGCATCAGGTCGGGCATGTGTTCTTCAAGCAGCAACATCGCGTCGACACCGTCCTTGGCGGTCAGCACGTTCATGCCGTGACGTTCGAGTAAACGGCTGGTGACCTTGCGTACGGTCACCGAGTCGTCGACCACCAGCACCAGCAACGGCTTCTGCGGTTCGCTGTCGATTTCCGCCTGCGCCGGACGCTGCGCAACCCGCGCCTGCATCGCGCGGATCGGTGCGAGCAAATCAAGAATCAGCACCACCCGGCCATCGCCAAGAATCGTCGCCCCGGACACGCCCTGCACCGCCGCAAACTGCGGGCCGAGGCTCTTGACCACGATCTCGCGAGTGCCGGCCATCGCATCGACCTGCACCGCAATGTGCCGGTCATTGCACTGCACCAGAAGCACCGGCAACGGCAGGCTCTGGCCGAGCAGTTTCGGCCGTGGCGCGGTTTTCAGCAGCTCGCCCAGATAGCACAGTTCGTAGCGCTGACCGGCGTAGTGATAGCTCGGCGGATCGTTGCGGTAGTGCGCTTCCAGATCATTCGGCAACACGCGCACGATGCCTTCGATGGTATTCAGCGGAATCGCGTATTGATCCTCGCCGCACTGCACCATCAGCGCGCGGTTGACCGACACGGTGAACGGCAGACGAATGCGGAAGTGCACGCCCTGCCCCGGCACCGAGTCGATGCTCATGGTGCCGCCGAGCTGACGGACTTCTTCGTGAACCACGTCCATGCCGACGCCGCGCCCGGAAATCTGGGTGATCTTTTCCGCCGTGGAGAATCCCGGCTGCAGGATGAACTGCAGCACGTCGCGGTCGCTTATTTCGGCGTCCGGTGCCAGCAGGCCGCGCTTGATCGCTTTGCGCCGCACCGCTTCCAGCGGCACCCCGGCGCCGTCGTCGCGAATATCGAAAACGATGTCGCCACCCTCGCGGGTCAGGTCCAGGGTGATCGTGCCTTGCGCCGGTTTGCCCGCCGCCAGCCGCACTTCGGCCGACTCCAACCCGTGGTCGACGGCGTTGCGCAGCATGTGTTCCAGCGGCGCGGCCATGCGCTCCAGCACGTTGCGATCCATCTCGCCTTCGGCGTTGCCGATGATGAACGCGACGTCCTTGTTCAGCTCTTCGGCGACCTGCCGCACGATGCGTTTCAGGCGCGGCAGCATCCGCTCGAACGGCACCATGCGCGTGCGCATCAGGCCTTCCTGCAATTCGGTATTGATCCGCCCCTGTTGCTGCAACAGGTTCTCGGCGTCGTGGTTGCGACGCTCGAGGGTTTCCTTGAGATCGAGCAGGTCGGAGGCGGACTCGAACAGCGCCCGCGACAGTTGCTGCAACTGCGAATGGCGGTCCATTTCCAGCGGGTCGAACTCTTCGTAACCGAGGCGTTCGGCATCGACTTGCTGACGGCTGAGAATCCGTCCCTGGGTTTCGGTGTCGAGCCGGCGCAACTGATCGCGCATGCGCTCGATGGTGGTTTCCATCTCGTTCAGCGCAGTTTGCGCATCGCTGACTTGCTGCTCGATACGCCCACGGAAAATCGAGGTTTCCCCGGCCAGATTGACCAGTTCATCGAGCAGTTCGGCGGAGACCTTGACCATGTCCGCGCCGGCATCAACGGCGGGTGCCGCAGGCTCGGTCTTGGCCGGAAGCGGCAACGGCGGCGGTGTGTCAGGAGTCGCCGGGTGGCTGAAATTCTGGATCGCGTTGATCAGCCGATCCGCCGGCGGGCATGGCTGCCCGGCGCGTACGCCATCGAGCATCTGCGCCAGCCGGTCATGCCCGCGCTGCACCAGCGCGAACAGTTCGGCGGAGGGTTGCAGCACGCCGGTAGCGAGGCTTTCGTAAAGGTATTCCAACTCATGGGCGAGGTCGCCGATCGGGCCGATCTCGACCATCCGCGCACCGCCCTTGAGGGTGTGCAGATCGCGCAGCAGGGTTTCCACTTCCTGGCGATTGCCCGGCTCGGCCTGCCAGCGCAGCAACGCCGCGCCGGAGCTTTCGATGATGTCGAAACCTTCTTCGAGGAAGATTTCCAGCAGTTCCGGATCATGCGCTGCGCTGTCGGGTACAGCCGTCGGCTGCGCCGTCTCGGCACTGCCGGACTGGCCCTGACGGAACTGGCGGATCGCTTCGATCAGGTCTTGCGCCGGGGTCAGTGGCTGATGGTTGTGCAACTGTTCAAGCAACTGGGCCAAGCGGTCGTGGCTCTTGTGCAGCAAGCGTCCGAGCAGCTCGCTGTAGCTGTGGCGACGATCCACCAGACCTTCGTAAAGACTTTCCAGCTCATGGGCCAGATCGCCGATGGCGTCGACCTCGGCCATCCGCGCGCCACCCTTGAGGGTGTGCAGATCGCGCTGCAACGACGACAGCGGCGCAGCGTTGTCCGGGTCGCTCAACCAGCGCTGCAGGGCTTGCCCGGCACTGTCGAGAATATCCACCGCTTCTTCGAGGAAGATCTCGACGATCTCGTCGTCCGGTGCGGTCTCGGCATTGGCGTGGGCGAGTTCGGCGGTCGCGGCGCCCAGTTCGCTGATGCTCAAGGTGCGGCTGCCGTCGCTGCGAATCAGCCCCATCGCTGCCGGGTCGAGGCTTTCATCGAGCAGTTCGTGCAGGGCGCGAATGCGCTGCGGCTGTGGGGTGATTTCCTGTCCGGCGGCCAGTTCGTCGAGCATGTTGATCAGCGCTTCATGGGCGTTCTGCGCTTCGTGGAAAAACCTGTCGCTGACCGCCAGGCTGCTTTCTTCGACGGCGCCATAGAGGTCGAGCAAGGCTTCGCAGAGCACGTCCACCGGCAGCAGATCGGCGAGGTGTGCGCCTTCGCCCAGAGTAGTGAGTTCGTCCAGCAGCGCGCTGAGTTCCTGACGCTCGCCGGGGTGTTGCTGCCAGCGCTGTAACAGGCTTTCGGCGTCGAGCAGGATGTCCATGCCTTGAGCGAGGAAGTTGTTGATCAGTTGCGGATCGCGCTTGATCCGCAGGCCGGTGTTCGGCGCGTTGAGGATCGCCTCCAGGCGTTCGGCCAGCAGCGTTTCGGTGCGTTTGATCAGCGACTGCGCACCGACAATCGGTGCCAGCGGATCGTGCTTGAGCTGGCGCAGACCGACGCGGAAAAGGCCTTCGGCTTCAAGGAGCAATTCCACTTCATCGAGATCCAGCGGCAACTGATGCGCCTTGAACTCGCGCGCCAGTTTATCCAGCGGCGTGGCCAGTTCGGCAATCGGCAACACGCCGGCCATCGACGCACTGCCCTTGAGCGTGTGCAAGGCGCGCTGCAATTCGTCGCTGGCCGGCAGCGGCACATGCTCGGCAGCCTGATCGAGGAAGCGGTTGAGGCTGGCGAGGTGGGTCTCGGCTTCGTTGCGGAAGATTTCCAGCAACAGCGGATCGAGGGCCGCCACGTCGGCGACGTCTTCGGCTGCCAGCGGCTCGACGCCTTTGGCCAGCGCATGCGCGCGGGCCGCCAGTTGATCGACATCGCTGCGCTGACGCTGGCGGTGCGTGGCGAATTCGCTGATCAGTTCCGGCAGCAGCAACACGGTGTCGGTGAGCAACTGCTGCACCTGCGCGCCAGGTTCGACGCAGTGTTCCAGCACGCGGTTGAGCAGGTTTTCCACCGCCCAGGCCAGCTCGCCAAGGATCAACGCGCGCACCATGCGCCCGCTGCCCTTCAAGGTGTGAAAGGCGCGGCGCAGTTCGGTCAGGGCGGCGCGGTCATGAGTGTCGGCCGTCCAGCGCGGCAGGTATTCGTGCAGAACCTCAAGTACCTCGTCGGTCTCTTCGAGGAACACTTCGCGCAGTTCATCGTCCACCGGTTCTTCATCGGCCGGTGGTGGCATCAGGCTGCCGGGCGTGATCAAGGCCGGCGGGTTGACCGCTGACACCGGGCTGGCCAGCACATCGGCCAGCGACTGCACGGTCTCGGGGTCATCCAGCGCTTGCAGGTCCTGCATCACCAGCGCTTCGCTGGGGCTGAGCACCTCGTCGAGCAGCGGTACGTGCGGTTCGTGTGGAAAGAAACCGAGGCTGGCGAGGCTCTTTTGTGCGACATCCAGCAGTTGTTCATTCGGCGCCTGCGGGTCGTCGCTCAGGCGTTCGAGGTAATACTCGAGGCTGGTGATGACGTCGGCGAGATGATCCAGTTGCTGCCAGCCCGGCTCGTGCGGATCGAGCAGCAAATGCTCGCGAATGAAGCTGTTGCAGGCTTCGACCAGACTCGCCGCCCGGCTCAACGGAATCATCGCCAGCGCGCCGCGCACCTGGGTCAGCAGTTCCGGCAACGGTTGCAGTTGCTGGCGATCCCAGTCGGCGTCGATGTAATCGACGATCATGTCCTTGGCCTGTTGCAGGCAGATGCGTGCTTCCTTGATCACGATCTGATGGATCTGTGTCAGGTCGGTGGTCGGCAGGCGCGCGTCTTCGGGGCTTTCCGGCTCGACGGTGCCGACCATTCCGGCGAGGTTGGCTTCGACGTAAAGCAGCGCGCCGGCAACGTCCATCAGGGTCGCGTCATTCGGCTCGCGCTGGCCCTGAGCGAGGCTGAGCACCACCGCCAGTTGATCGATGATGACTTTGCGCGGCTGGCCGAAACCGAGCACCGCGAGGGTGTCGGCGATCTGTCGCAACGGCGCCAGCAGGCTCTCCAGATCGGAGGTGTGTTGACGGTCGCTGCGCACGAACAGGTCGAGACGCTCCTTGACCCGCACCAGCTCTTCGCACAGCGCCGCCAGCACCGAACGCATCGCATCGCGGTCGGGGCCGGCCAGACGCGCGCGTTCTTCGTCGACCATCGCGCTGTCGGGCAACGCGTCGTCCAGGGAGTAGCGATCTTTCATGGTCAGCATCTGCCCGGTGGGATGTTCGGCTTTGGCAATATAGAACAGCAGGCTTTTCAGCAACTCCGGCGGGGGCGGCTGATTGAGGCCGCGCGGGCCTTGTTCGAGCAGGCGCTTGAGTTCCTTGTCGGCGTCCTTGAACAGGCTGCGCAGCGCCGGACTGTTGGCGATGGCGCCTTCGCGCATGCCTTCGACCAGCGCTGAAGCGACCTGCCACAGCGGGCTCAGGGGCGCATCGGCGCTGAGCGCTTCGAGGCGCTGGAAGACTTTCGCCAGGTATTCGAGGTGGGTCTGGTCATCCTGCTCGCGCAGCAAACCGACCAGCGCCATTTGCAGCATCTGGCGCAACTTGCGCAGCATGTTGGGCCACTCGGCCGGCTCCAGCGCGGCCAGCGCTTCTGCGCTCAACGGCGGCAAGTCCGGCAGTGGCGGGCTGAACAGGCTGGTTTCCGAGAGCAGGCTGTCGCCGCGCGCACTGCGCAGATCGTTGATCAGCGGCAGCACCACCAGCGGCAGGTCGCGGCGGGCGCTCTGCACCCGATCAAGGTAAATCGGCAATTGCCCGAGGGCTTGCAGCAGCAAGTGCAGGGCTTCGTCGCGATGGGCGACGCGCCCGTGCTGCAAGGCTTCGACCAGATGCTCCATTTCTTCGGCGAGCAACGCCGCGCCGTAGAACTCGACCATCTGCAAACTGCCGTGCACCTGATGGATATAGGCCAGACACTCATCCAGCCCCGGCGTGGCCTGCGGGTCATCGAGCACGGTTTCAATCGCCTGATGCGCCTGCCTCAGCGTTTCGGCAATTTCACCCTTGACCCATTCGAGGGCCACGTAGTCGTGCCGGTCACCCATAACCACTCCACTCACGCCTTGTCCGTCGCGGACGCCGACGGCAAGGTGAAACCGGATACCGAACGGCGCAGCTGACTGGCCATCTTCGCCAGGTTGCCGATGCTCTCGGCGGTGGCGGTCGAGCCAGACGAAGTCTGCGAGGTGATCTGCTGGATCACGTTCATCGTCAGCGAGATTTGCCCGGCCGACGAGGTCTGCTGCTGTGCCGCGTTGGAGATGCTTTGAATCAACGCGGCGAGGGTTTTCGAAACGCCTTCGATTTCTTCCAGTGCCACTCCGGCATCCTGCGCCAGTCGCGCGCCGCGCACCACTTCGGTGGTGGTCTGCTCCATGGAAATCACCGCTTCGTTGGTGTCGGTCTGAATCGCCCGCACCAGGGTTTCGATCTGCCGGGTGGCGGCGGACGAACGTTCGGCCAGCCTCTGCACTTCGTCAGCGACCACGGCAAAACCGCGTCCGGCATCCCCGGCCATCGAGGCCTGAATCGCCGCGTTGAGCGCGAGGATGTTGGTCTGGTCGGCGATGTCATCGATCAGGCTGACGATATCGCCGATTTCCTGCGACGACTCGCCCAGACGCTTGATGCGCTTGGCGGTGTCCTGAATCTGTTCACGAATGTTGTCCATGCCGTGGATGGTGTTGTGCACCACCTCGTTGCCCTTGTTGGCGATTTCCACCGAACGCTCGGCCACCGCCGAGGATTCAGCGGCGTTGGCCGAGACCTGATCGATCGACTGAGCCATGTCGCTGATCGCGGTCGAGGCTTCGGAAATCTGCTGCGCCTGATGCTCCGAGGCCTGGGCCAGGTGCATGGCGGTGGCCTGGGTTTCCTGCACGGCGGCGGCGACCTGGCCGGCGGTGAGGTTGATGGTGGCGACCAGATCGCGCAGTTGATCGACCGAGTAGTTGATCGAATCGGCGATGGTCCCGGTGAAGTCTTCGGTCACCGAGGCGGTCACGGTCAGGTCACCGTCGGCGAGGTCTTCGATCTCATCGAGCAGGCGCATGATCGCGTTCTGATTGCGTTCGTTCTTCTCGGCGGTCTCGCGTAACTGGCGGTTGGTTTCACGAACCATGACCATGCCGATCAGGATGATCGAAGCCAGCGCCAGCAAGCCCAGCACGTAGCCGCCAATGGTGTCGGTGTTGCGCCCGACGGCAAGGTTTTCGAAACCGCTGGCGAGGTGTGAGGCTTCGTCGAGCATGGTCTGCGACAGGCTGAAGATATTGCTCGCCGACTCCCGGACCTTGAACAGCTCCGGCGAGGTTTCGAGGATTTCATCCACGGAGCCGGAGACGAACTGGAACAGCTCGGAAATTTCACTCAGCCGCGCACGGGCATCACGGTCTTCGACCTGGCTGACTTTCAGCGCCGGGTTGCCCTGCAACATGCCGTTGAGCACCTGGCCGAAACGGGTGGCGTCGCGGCCAAACGCATCGGCAGCCTGCTGCGAATTCTCGTCGCCGGCCAGTACGGTGTTGACCGCGCCAAGGATGCGTTCGGCCAGCAGCGATTGACGCTGGGCCATCGCCACCTGCGCTGCCGGGGCGCCGCGTTGCAGAAGGATCTCGACGACTTTTTCGTATTCGATCTGCAACTGCGGCACGGTTTCGGCCAAGGTCGCGGCGACTTGATGCAGCGAGAGCACGGTCTGCTCGCTGGAGAGAATCGCGTCGGTGTTTTTCAGCAGGCGTTCCCAATCCAGCTGCACCGCGCGCATTTCCGGGCGCACGGTGGCCGGCGCGGGCGGCAGGCCGGTGGCCGGATCGCCCTTCTTCAGGTAACCCCAGCGCTGGGCAAAATCGTTGCGCGCATCGCTCAGCAGCTTGAACGCTGCCGACTTCCCGGCAGCCGCTTCGGTGGCGTTCTTGGCGATGCGTTGCGACAGCACGCGCAGCTCACCGGCGTGGCCGATGTACTGCTTGTCGTAGTTGGCCTGGGTGTTGAGGTAGGCGAAGTTGGCGAACAGCAGCATGATGAACACGATCAGTGCGATGAACAGCACGATGATCTGCGAGCGACTGCGCGACCCTTCCGCCGATTTGCCTGTTTTTGCCTTTGTCATCGGTCCTCGCCTATTCCCGCGCCATTTAAAGCTCACCGAAAACCCTGTGGGAGCGGGCTTGCCCGCGATGAGGCCGGCACATCCGACATCTATGGCGACTGATCTGACGCCATCGCGGGCAAGCCCGCTCCCACAGGTTTGGGTGGTGTTTCGACTAAATTGCGACGCTCATGAACACTGGCGATTTGGCCAGCGCAAACAGGCTGAACACCCGCCAGTTCTGCTCACGCCGGAAATAGCCTTTGACGAACTCGGCCTTGGAGCCCTGGCGTTTGCTGATCGAGATCGGTTCGAAGCTGTCCTGCTCGAAGTGCTGCAGACCGAACACCTCATCCACCAGCAACCCGGCGAACACATCGTTGTGCTCCACCACCAACACACGCCGCTGTTTGCGCAACGGCGACAGCTCGTGACCGAAAAAGCCGCACAGGTCCATGATCGGCAGCAAGCGCCCACGCAGGTTAGCCACCCCTTTGACCCACGGCTTGACCCCGGGCAACTGAGTGCAGCGCGGTTCGTGCAGCACTTCGCTGACTTCGCCCATCGGCGTCACGTACCAATGCTCGCCGAGGCGAAAACCGATGCCGCTCCAGCGATCCTGACGGCCGGGCTGCGACGGCAGGTCCGCCGCCAGCAGACGGCAGCGCTGGTCGATCTGCCACAGCAGCTCGAACGCGGTCAGCGACTGGTTCATGGCCGCGCGATCAACCGGCCAGCACGTTGTTCAGGGTCTTGATCAGCATGTCTTCTTCGACCGGTTTGGTCAGGTAATCCTTCGCGCCCTGGCGCGTGCCCCAGACCTTGTCGGTTTCCTGATCCTTGGTGGTGATGATGATCACCGGGATGTGGCTGGTCTCGGCATCCTTGGTCAGTTGCCGGGTGGCCTGGAAGCCGTTGAGGCCGGGCATGACGATGTCCATCAGCACGGCGTCAGGCTTTTCCTGACGGGCCAGGGCCACGCCGTCGGCGCCGTTTTCGGCCTTGAGCACTTCATGGCCGTGCTTTTCCAGCATGCCGGTGAGTTTGTACATTTCAGTCGGCGAATCATCGACGATCAGGATACGTGCCATGGTCTTCCCCATTTTTCTTGTCGACACCCGGCCCGCTGGCCGAGCGTCACTGTACGTGTCTTACTGCGGCAAAACGGCGGCGAAGCCCGGAACATGGGCCTGAATCGCGTCGAGCAGTTCTTCCTTGCTGAAAGGCTTGGTCAAAAATTGATCAGAACCGACAATCCGCCCCTTGGCCTTGTCGAACAGCCCGTCACGCGACGACAGCATGATCACCGGCGTGGCCTTGAACGCACTGTTGTTCTTGATTAAAGCGCAGGTCTGATAACCATCCAGACGCGGCATCATGATGTCGACAAAAATGATCCCGGGGTGGTGGTCGGCGATCTTCGCCAAAGCGTCGAAGCCATCGATCGCCGTGATGACTTCGCAGCCCACATTTTTCAACAGCGTTTCGGCGGTGCGACGAATCGTTTTCGAGTCATCGATCACCATGACCTTCAAGGCGCTGGACTGCTGTTCCATAAGAGGGCTCTACCGTCGCCTTTGCGAATCAAATTGTCCGTTTTGCGATGAGTAATGGCTGGAAACCCTTGATGCTCAAGGGCCAGCACGCTATGCCAGCCTTTTTAGCACAGTCTCCAGATGCAATCTATCGACGGGTTTTTCCTTGACCGAAAACCCTGCCAGCGCCACTCTGGCGGCACTTTTTCAATACCGATCCGGTAGCCAATTTTCGAGGAAAACCCAATGAGCGTTCGCGTCGGGATTGTCATGGACCCTATCGCCAGCATTTCCTATAAAAAGGATAGCTCGCTGGCCATGCTGCTGGCCGCGCAGAAACGTGGCTGGGAACTGTTCTACATGGAGCAGCGCGACCTGTATCAGGCCGAAGGTCAGGCGCGGGCACGCATGAAGCCACTGAAAGTCTTCGCCAACCCGGAAAAATGGTTCGAACTGGACGCCGAGCAGGACAACCTGCTGAGCGACCTGGATGTGATCCTGATGCGCAAGGATCCGCCGTTCGACATGGAGTTCGTCTACTCCACCTATTTGCTGGAACAGGCCGAAACCGCCGGCGTGCTGGTGGTCAACAAGCCGCAGAGCCTGCGCGACTGCAACGAAAAACTGTTCGCCACGCTGTTCCCGCAGTGCACCCCGCCGACCATCGTCAGCCGCCGCGCCGATGTGCTGCGTGAATTCGCCGCCAAGCATGGCGACGTAATCCTCAAGCCGCTGGACGGCATGGGCGGCACTTCGATTTTCCGTCACCGCGTCGGCGACCCGAACCTGTCGGTGATTCTGGAAACCCTGACCGCCCTCGGCAATCAGCAGATCATGGGCCAGGCCTACCTGCCGGCAATCAAGGACGGCGACAAACGCATCCTGATGATCGACGGCGAGCCGGTGGATTACTGCCTGGCGCGAATTCCGGCGCAAGGCGAAACCCGTGGCAACCTCGCGGCCGGTGGTCGTGGCGAAGCGCGGCCGCTGACCGACAAGGATCGCTGGATCGCCGCCCAGGTTGGCCCGACCCTGCGCGAGAAAGGTTTGCTGTTCGTCGGTCTGGACGTGATCGGTGAAAACCTCACCGAAATCAACGTCACCAGCCCGACCTGCATCCGCGAAATCGACAACGCTTTCGGTACCGACATCGGCGGCATGCTGATGGACGCGATCGACAAGAAGCTGCAAGCCGCCGGCAAAAAGCCGCAAGCTTGACGTGTGTCACATGCAGCTTGTCGCTTGAAGCGTGAAGCCCAAGGCGTGAAACCAACATTGCGTTATCATGCGCAGCCTCTGAAAAACGCGATGTTGGTTTTCTTGTCATGACCCTCCCGTCCGATCTGCCCGCAGAACTCGCCCACCGTGGCGTGCGCCCGGCCGATCGCCTCGGATTTACCCTGTTTCTCGCGGCGCTGATTCATTTGGCGCTGCTGCTCGGTGTCGGCTTTACCATGGTCGAGCCCAAGCAGATCAGTAAAACCCTGGAAATCACCCTTGCCACCTTCAAGAGCGAAACCAAGCCGAAAAAGGCTGATTTCCTCGCTCAGGAAAACCAGGAAGGCAGCGGCACCCTCGACAAGAAGGCGATTCCCAAGACCACCGAGGTCGCGCCGTTCCAGGACAATCAGGTCAAGAAAGTCACCCCGCCCCCGGCCGCCAAACCGGAAGTACGCGAAGCGGCGCCCAAGGCTGCGGTGACCACCGTGGCGCCGAAACAGCAAAAGGCGCCGACCAAGAAAGAAGAAACCAAAACCGAGACCAAACCCGCGGTCAACGCGCCGACATTCGACAGCTCGCAGCTGTCCAGCGACATCGCCAGCCTCGAAGCGGAACTGGCCAACGAACAACAGCTGTACGCCAAACGCCCGCGCATTCACCGCTTGAGCGCGGCCTCGACCATGCGCGACAAGGGCGCCTGGTACAAGGATGACTGGCGCAAGAAGGTCGAGCGCATCGGCAACCTCAATTACCCGGAAGAAGCGCGCCGCAAGCAGATCTACGGCAACCTGCGGCTGATGGTCTCGATCAACCGCGATGGCTCGCTGTATGAAGTGCTGGTGCTCGAGTCCTCCGGCCAGCCGCTGCTGGATCAGGCGGCGCAGCGCATCGTCCGGCTGGCGGCACCGTTTGCACCGTTTACCGGCGATCTGTCGGATATCGACCGACTGGAAATCATCCGCACCTGGAAATTCGCCCGGGGCGACAAGCTCTCCAGTAACTGACCGCCGGCATACAGGTTTTTTGTGGTGAGGGGATTTATCCCCGATCGGCTGCGAAGCAGTCGCAAAACCAGCATGCGCGGTATGTCAGGCATATCACGTCAATGGATTCAGGGCCGCTTCGCGCCCCATCGGGGGTAAATCCCCTCACCACAAAGGTTCAGCTTCAACAATGGATCTGCGTTGTTCTCTGATCCTCAGCTTGTCAGTTCGCCCCTTGAACGCCACACTATCGCTCATGAAAAACGTCAGCCCCAGCTACCTCAAGCATCACTTCCTGATCGCCATGCCGCACATGGCCGACCCGAACTTTGCCCACACCTTGACCTACATCGTCGAGCACACGGCCAATGGCGCCATGGGGCTGGTGGTCAATCGACCGCAAGAGCTGAATCTGGCTGACATCCTCGAGCAATTGCGCCCGGACATCGATCCGCCAGCGCTGTGCCAGCATGTGCCGATCTTCATTGGTGGCCCGGTGCAGACCGATCGCGGTTTCGTCCTGCACCCGGCGGGCAAGACCTTTCAGGCCACCGTCGAGCTGGACGGTGATCTGGCGCTGTCCACCTCTCAGGACGTGCTGTTCGCCATCGCCGACGGCGTAGGCCCGGCGAAAAGCGTGATTGCCCTCGGTTATGCCGGTTGGGAAGCCGGGCAACTGGAGGCCGAGCTGGCCGACAACGCCTGGCTGACCTGCCCGTACGACGCCGACATCCTGTTCAACACCAGCAGCGAACTGCGTCTGGAAGCGGCGGCACGGCATCTGGGGATCAACCTCAGCCTGCTGACCAGCCAGGCGGGGCACGCCTGATGGCCCTGCGCCTGATTCTCGGCTTCGACTACGGCACCAAACAGATCGGCGTTGCGGTCGGCCAGGTGATCACCGGCCAGGCCCGCGAGCTGTGCACCCTGAAAGCGCAGAACGGCGTGCCCGACTGGAATCAGGTCGAAGCGCTGTTCAAGGAATGGAAACCCGACGCCGTGGTGGTCGGCCTGCCGCTGAACATGGACGGCACGCCCAGCGAGATGTGCCTGCGCGCGGAGAAATTCGCCCGCCGTCTCAATGGCCGTTTCAATGTGCCCTTCTATACCCACGACGAACGCCTGACCACCTTTGAAGCCAAGGGTGAACGACTGGTGCGCGGCGGGCAGAAAGGCAGTTACCGCGACAACCCGGTGGATGCCATCGCCGCCGCTCTGCTGTTGCAGGGCTGGCTCGATGAAAACACTGCATTGTTTGAATCCTGACAAGCGCTTCGGCGCTTTTCTTTTGGTTATAAACCCAGCCGCGTCCGGCAGGACGCGGCTCGGAATCACGAAGGAGCAACCATGAGCCTGCCCAATCCCGCCGATCTGATCAGCCAGATGGCGACCCGCCTCAAGGCGCACCTTGCACAGCGTGATATCAGCGAACCGCGTTACATCGGCATCCGCACTGGCGGCATCTGGGTCGCGCAGGCCTTGCTCAAGGAATTGGCCAGCGACGCGCCATTGGGCACGCTGGATGTTTCCTTCTACCGCGACGACTTCAGCCAGAACGGCCTGCACCCGCAAGTGCGCCCCTCGGCCCTGCCCTTCGAGATCGAAGGCCAGCATCTGGTGCTGATCGATGACGTATTGATGAGCGGCCGGACCATCCGCGCCGCCATGAACGAACTGTTCGACTACGGCCGCCCGGCCAGCGTGACCCTGGTCTGCCTGCTCGACCTGGACGCCGGCGAGCTGCCGATCCGCCCGAACGTGGTCGGCGCGACGCTGTCGCTGGCCGCCAATGAGCGGGTCAAGCTGTCCGGCCCGGAGCCGCTGACGCTCGAACTGCAAGACCTGAATTCCTAACCCGCCCTTATTGAGAGTCCCCCTCGCGATGACGCCTCTAGATACCAAGCGCCCGCTGCAGCTCAATGATCAGGGCCAGCTGCGCCACTTCCTCTCGCTCGATGGCCTGCGCCGCGAGTTGCTGACGGAAATCCTCGACACTGCCGACTCGTTCCTCGAAGTCGGTGCCCGGGCGGTGAAGAAGGTCCCGTTGCTGCGCGGCAAGACCGTGTGCAACGTGTTCTTCGAAAACTCCACCCGCACCCGCACCACCTTCGAACTGGCGGCCCAGCGGCTGTCGGCGGACGTGATCACCCTGAACGTGTCGACCTCGTCGGCCAGCAAAGGTGAAACCCTGCTCGACACCCTGCGCAACCTCGAAGCGATGGCCGCCGACATGTTCGTCGTGCGCCACGGTGATTCCGGCGCCGCACACTTCATCGCCGAACACGTCTGCCCGCAGGTGGCAATCATCAACGGCGGCGACGGCCGTCACGCGCACCCGACCCAGGGCATGCTCGACATGCTCACCATCCGTCGGCACAAGGGCGGTTTCGAAAACCTCTCGGTGGCGATCGTCGGCGACATCCTGCACTCGCGGGTGGCGCGCTCGAACATGCTCGCGCTGAAGACCCTCGGCTGCCCGGACATCCGCGTGATCGCGCCGAAGACTCTGCTGCCGATCGGCATCGAGCAGTACGGCGTCAAGGTCTACACCGACATGAACGAAGGCCTGAAGGACGTCGACGTGGTGATCATGCTGCGCCTGCAGCGTGAGCGCATGACCGGCGGCCTGCTGCCGAGTGAAGGCGAGTTCTATCGCCTGTTCGGCCTGACCACCGCGCGTCTGGCCGGGGCCAAACCCGATTGCATCGTCATGCACCCAGGGCCGATCAACCGTGGGGTAGAGATTGAGTCCGCGGTGGCCGACGGCCCGCACTCGGTGATCCTCAATCAAGTCACCTACGGCATCGCCATCCGCATGGCCGTGCTGTCGATGGCCATGAGCGGGCAAACAGCGCAACGTCAATTCGAGCAGGAGAACGCCCAGTGAAGCTCAGCATTCTCGGCGCCCGCGTCATCGATCCAAGCAGCGGCCTGGATCAAATC
This sequence comes from Pseudomonas sp. IT-93MI4, assembly GCF_949767635.1. NCBI lineage: Bacteria > Pseudomonadati > Pseudomonadota > Gammaproteobacteria > Pseudomonadales > Pseudomonadaceae > Pseudomonas > Pseudomonas sp. IT-93MI4. The sequence continues at coordinate 558,634 of NZ_CATKPP010000022.1, read as the reverse complement.
ACCGACATTCACGTTGAAGCCTGCAAGATCGTCGCCCTCGGCGCCGCACCGGCCGGTTTCACCGCTGTGGAAACCATCGACGCCAACGGTCTGGTTGCAGCACCGGGCCTGGTCGACCTGAATGTGGCCCTGCGCGAGCCGGGCTACAGCCGCAAAGGCACGATCGCCAGTGAAACCCGCGCCGCAGCGGCCGGTGGCGTGACCAGCCTGTGCTGCCCGCCGAAAACCAAACCGGTGCTCGACACCTCGGCGGTGGCCGAACTGATCCTCGACCGCGCCCGCGAAGCCGGCAACACCAAGGTGTTTCCGATTGGCGCGCTGAGCAAAGGGCTGGATGGCGAGCAACTGGCAGAACTGGTGGCGCTGCGCGACGCCGGGTGTGTGGCGTTCGGCAATGGTCTGGAGAGTTTCCGCAACACCCGCACCCTGTGCCGGGCGCTGGAATACGCGGCGACCTTCGACCTGACAGTGATTTTCAATTCGCAGGATCACGATCTGGCGGATGGCGGTCTGGCCCATGAAGGCGCGGTCGCCAGTTTCCTCGGCCTGCCGGGGATTCCGGAAACCGCGGAAACCGTGGCTCTGGCTCGCGATCTGCTGCTGGTCGAGCAGACCGGCGTGCGCGCGCACTTCAGCCAACTGACCAGCGCGCGCGGCGTGGCCCTGATCGCTCAGGCGCAGGCCCGTGGTTTGAAGGTCACCGCCGATGTCGCTCTGTATCAGTTGATCCTCACCGATGAAGCGCTGATCGACTTCAGCAGCCTGTATCACGTGCAACCGCCGCTGCGCACCCGCGCCGACCGCGACGGCCTGCGTGAAGCGGTGAAGTCCGGGGTGATTTCGGCGATCTCCAGCCATCACCAGCCGCACGAACGCGACGCCAAACTAGCACCGTTCGGCGCGACCGAGCCGGGCATCAGCAGTGTGGAGTTGCTGCTGCCGCTGGCGATGACGCTGGTTGAGGATGGTTTGCTGGATCTGCCGACCCTGCTGGCGCGCCTGAGTGCCGGGCCTGCGGATGCACTGCGTCTGCCGGCGGGCAAACTGGCGGTGGGCGGTGCGGCGGATATCGTACTGTTCGACCCGAAGGCGTCCACCGTGGCCGGTGAAGGCTGGCTGTCGAAGGGCGAGAACTGCCCGTTCCTTGGGCACACCCTGCCGGGTGTGGTGCGCTATACGCTGGTGGACGGGCGGATCAGTCACCAGGCGTAACCGGCTGCTGAGGGACATTGTGGCGAGGGGATTTATCCCCGATGGGCTGCGCAGCAGCCCTCAATCTACAACCGCGGTGATTCAGTTCCTCCGCGGTTGAATGTTTTAGGGCCGCTACGCGCCCCATCGGGGATAAATCCCCTCGCCACAGGTTACTGAAAGGCGCCGCGATTCTGCGCGTTACGCACCGAAACCTGATCATTCAGCGTCCAGAAGTCATACAGCACACCAATAAAGAACAACCCGCCGGTCAGCAGATACAGCAACCCGCTGATCCACTTGCCCTGGTACATCCGGTGCACGCCGAACACGCCCAGGAACGTCAGCAGAATCCACGCCACGTTGTATTCGATCGGCCCTGCGGTGAAACGCAGATCCGCCTCGCGATCCATTGCCGGGATCAGGAACACGTCGATCAGCCAGCCAATGCCCAGCAGACCGAAGGTGAAGAACCAGATCGTCCCGGTCACCGGTTTGCCGTAATAGAAGCGGTGAGCGCCGGTGAAACCAAAAATCCACAGCAGATAACCGATGATTTTGCTGTGCGTATCCTGCGGTGCAGCGACCTGCTGATAGCGGTTCATGAAGACCTCGATTCACACGATAGATAAATTTTCTTTAATTCTTTGTGACTTTTTTACATGTAGCCGACGTACGGCAAATGTTACCGTGTCGTCCGTCAAAGCCTTATAGCACCGGACTTCTGTCCGACAATTGCGTCCGTTTGCCGCTTGTTTGGTTCCGTTGCCCTCCGATGGAATCGACCAACGGCCTCGGAAGGGACAAAAAAGCTGTTATAAAGTTGCGCGCTAACACATAAGAGCCACGCCTAATGCGACCATTTTTCAAGACATGGCTAACTATTTGCCTATTAATGCCACTGGCCGCCCACGCCACCAATCGTGAGCAACGTCTTCCCAACGTTAACGGTTTCACCCCTAAATCCCATGCTTCGGCTCCTTCGAGCAAGAGCAGCAAACAAACGAAACACACCACGCTCGCCAGCAAGAATCACGGCAAGCTGGTGCCACCGATGGCCAACAAGGAAAGCAGCAACGTCCTGAGCCGTGCGGTGAACGTCCTCGGTACTCCCTACCGTTGGGGCGGCAGCAGCCCAAGTAAAGGGTTCGATTGCAGTGGTCTGGTGAAATATGCGTTCAACGACGCCACATTCGACCTGCCACGCACTTCCAACGCGATGGCCAGCGGGCATGGCGAGAAAGTCGAACGCAAGGATCTGAAGCCGGGCGACCTGATTTTCTTCAACATCAAGAGCCGTCGGGTCAACCACGTTGCCATCTACCTGGGCAACGACCGCTTCATCCACGCACCACGCCGTGGCAAAGCGGTGAGCATCGATACGCTGAACAAGCCGTACTGGGAACAGCATTACGTAGTTGCCAAGCGTGTGCTGCCGAAAGAACCGGCTGGCAAACAGATGCGTGTGGTTCAGCGCTGAGTCGACTGATCCGGAATCTGCTCAAGCAGTACTGACCCCTTCGCGAGCAAGCCCGCTCCCACATTTGATTTGTGAACGACACAGATCCAATGTGGGAGCGGGCTTGCTCGCGAAGAGGCCAGTGAAAGCAACACAAGCCTCTCTTAAAAATTATCCGGCGTACGCGCCTTTTCCCGCGCATGCTCGCGGCTGATCAAGCCCTTGGTCACCAGTTCCTTCAGGCACATGTCGAGTGTCTGCATCCCCAACGACCCTCCGGTCTGAATCGCCGAATACATCTGCGCCACCTTGTCCTCGCGGATCAGGTTCCGGATCGCCGACGTTCCCAGCATGATCTCGTGCGCGGCCACCCGTCCGCCGCCGATCTTCTTGATCAGCGTCTGCGACACCACGGCCAGCAACGACTCCGACAGCATCGAACGGACCATGGACTTCTCGTCGCCGGGGAACACATCGACAACACGGTCGATGGTCTTGGCGGCTGACGTCGTGTGCAGCGTGCCGAACACCAGATGCCCGGTCTCGGCAGCGGTCAGTGCGAGGCGAATGGTTTCCAGGTCGCGCATCTCACCCACCAGGATCACATCCGGATCTTCGCGCAGCGCCGAGCGCAACGCCGTGGCGAAGCTGCGGGTATCGCGATGGACTTCGCGCTGATTGATCAGGCATTTGCGCGATTCGTGGACGAATTCGATCGGGTCTTCGATGGTGAGGATATGGTGATGGCGATGGGTATTGAGGTAATCGATCATCGCCGCCAGCGTGGTCGATTTGCCGGACCCGGTCGGCCCGGTCACCAGCACCAGCCCGCGCGGCGCATCGGTGATCTTGCGAAAGACGTCGCCCATGCCGAGGTCTTCCATGCTCAGCACTTTCGAGGGAATGGTGCGGAACACCGCGCCGGCGCCCCGGTTCTGGTTGAACGCATTAACCCGAAAGCGCGCCACGCCGGGGACTTCGAACGAGAAATCCGTTTCCAGGTGTTTCTCGAAGTCGACCCGCTGGGTGTCGTTCATGATGTCGTAGATCAATTCGTGCACTTGCTTGTGATCCAGCGCCGGCAGATTGATCCGCCGCACATCGCCATCGACGCGGATCATCGGCGGCAGACCGGCCGACAGGTGCAGGTCGGAAGCGCCCTGTTTGGCGCTGAACGCCAGCAGTTCAGTGATATCCATAGCGTCCCTCAATTCCAGTAGAATGCCGCGAACCTTCAGACCGCCGGCGCCTCTTGATGTCCACGATAGCAGACAACATTCTTCAGGTTAGTTCGCGTATCCAGGCAGCGGCCAAAGCTGCAAACCGCGATGAACACAGCATCCAGTTGCTGGCCGTGAGCAAGACCAAACCGGCGCAGGACCTGCGTGAAGCCTACGCCGCCGGCCTGCGTGACTTTGGCGAGAACTATCTGCAGGAAGCCCTGGGCAAACAGCTCGAACTGGCCGACCTGCCCTTGATCTGGCACTTCATCGGCCCCATTCAATCGAACAAGACTCGCGCCATCGCCGAGCATTTCGACTGGGTGCACTCCGTGGATCGCCTGAAAATCGCCCAACGCCTGTCCGAGCAGCGCCCGACCGAGCTGCCGCCGCTGAACATCTGCATTCAGGTCAACGTCAGTGGTGAGGCCAGCAAGTCCGGCTGCACCCCGGCCGACCTACCGGCGCTGGCCGAGGCCATCAGCGCCCTGCCCCGGCTGAAACTGCGCGGGCTGATGGCGATTCCCGAGCCGACCGAAGATCGCGCCGAACAAGATGCCGCTTTTGCTGCCGTGCAACGTTTGCAGGCCAGCCTGAATCTGCCGCTCGACACACTTTCCATGGGCATGAGCCACGACCTCGAGTCGGCCATCGCCCAAGGCGCCACGTGGGTGCGGATCGGTACCGCGCTGTTTGGCGCCAGAGATTACGGTCAGCAATGACCGACAGCCATCTGAAAAAGGACCTGACATGAGCAACACACGCATTGCCTTTATCGGTGCCGGCAACATGGCCGCCAGCCTGATCGGCGGCCTGCGGGCCAAGGGTCTGCAAGCCAGCCAGATTCGCGCCAGCGATCCGGGCGAAGAGACCCGCCAACGCGTCGGCGCCGAACACGGCATCGAAACCTTCGCCGACAACGCCCAGGCCATCGACGGCGTCGACGTGATCGTACTGGCGGTCAAGCCACAGGCGATGAAAGCCGTGTGCGAAGCCATCCGTCCCAGCCTGAAGCCGCAGCAACTGGTGGTGTCGATCGCCGCCGGCATCACTTGCGCGAGCATGACCGCATGGCTCGGCGAGCAGCCGATCGTGCGCTGCATGCCCAACACCCCGGCGCTGCTGCGTCAGGGCGTCAGCGGTTTGTACGCCACCAGCGAAGTGACTGCCGAACAGCGTCAGCAGGCTGAAGAGCTGCTGTCCGCCGTGGGCATTGCGCTGTGGCTGGACGAAGAGCAGCAACTCGATGCCGTGACCGCCGTCTCCGGCTCCGGCCCGGCGTACTTCTTCCTGCTGATCGAAGCGATGACCGCCGCTGGCGTCAAACTCGGCCTGCCAAAGGAAATCGCCGAGCAACTGACCCTGCAAACGGCTCTGGGCGCCGCGCACATGGCGGTATCCAGCGATGTCGACGCTGCCGAACTGCGCCGCCGCGTGACCTCGCCAAACGGCACCACAGAGGCCGCGATCAAATCATTCCAGGCTAACGGCTTCGAAGCCCTGGTAGAAAAAGCACTCGCCGCCGCCGCGCACCGCTCGGCCGAAATGGCCGAACAACTGGGCAAATAAGGAGCCTTACATGATTGGATTGAACACCGCAGCGGTTTACGTGCTGCAAACCCTCGGCAGTCTGTACCTGCTGATCGTGCTGCTGCGCTTCGTCCTGCAACTGGTGCGCGCGAACTTCTACAACCCGCTGTGCCAGTTCGTGGTCAAGGCTACCCAGCCGCTGCTCAAACCACTGCGCCGGATCATCCCGAGCATCTTCGGCCTCGACATGTCGTCGCTGGTGCTGGCGATTCTGGTGCAACTGGCCCTGATGGCCCTGACCCTGCTGCTGACCTACGGCACCACCGGCAACCCGCTGCAACTGTTCATCTGGTCGATCATCGGCGTGACCGCGCTGTTCCTGAAGATCTTCTTCTTCGCCCTGATCATCAGCGTGATCCTGTCGTGGGTCGCCCCGGGCAGCCACAACCCGGGCGCTGAACTGGTGAACCAGATCTGCGAGCCGGCGCTGGCACCGTTCCGCAAGATTCTGCCGAACCTCGGCGGTCTGGACCTGTCGCCGATTTTCGCCTTCCTGGCGCTGAAGCTGATCGACATGCTGGTGATCAACAATCTGGCGGCGATGACCATGATGCCGGACATCCTGCGCCTGCTGATGTGAGCTGGTTTCGCTGGGACGGCGACGATCTGATCCTCGAATGTCATCTGCAACCGGCAGCCCGCAGCGATGATTTCGCCGGGCTGCACGGTGACCGCCTGAAGATCCGCCTCACCGCGCCGCCGGTCGAGGGCAAGGCCAATGCGTATCTGATGGGCTTTCTGGCCAAGGCGTTTGGGGTTTCCAAAAGCCAGGTCAGTTTGCTCAGCGGCGAGTTGAACCGGCAGAAACGGGTGAAGATCTGTTCGCCGAAGAAGCTGCCGGAGTTGCCTGATCTGGTGCGTCCAGCCTGATCCACTGTGGTGAGGGGATTTATCCCCGATGGGTCGCGAAGCGGCCCCCTTGTTGTTGCCTACCCCATTCTTCCGGCACGGCCAAAGATGACAGGGCTGCTACGCAGCCATCGGGGATAAATCCCCTCACCACAAGGACTTCGCTCAATCAACGATCAGGCCCCAACGTTGCTTGCCGCTAACCCCCCCGGTCTTTAGACTTACGCCTCATTTCAACGAGAGCAGGGTCGATGCCAGCTGCCTTTCCCCCCGATTCTGTTGGTCTGGTGACGCCGCAAACGGCGCACTTCAGTGAACCTCTGGCCCTGGCCTGTGGCCGTTCGCTGCCCGCCTACGACCTGATCTACGAAACCTATGGCACGCTGAACGCGCAGGCGAGCAACGCCGTGCTGATCTGCCACGCCTTGTCTGGTCATCATCACGCTGCCGGCTATCACAGCCCCGACGACCGCAAGCCCGGTTGGTGGGACAGTTGCATCGGCCCGGGCAAACCGATCGACACCAACAAGTTCTTCGTGGTCAGCCTGAACAATCTGGGCGGCTGCAACGGCTCCACCGGCCCGAGCAGTATCAACCCGGAGACCGGCAAGCCGTTCGGCGCGGACTTCCCGGTGCTCACCGTGGAAGACTGGGTGCACAGTCAGGCGCGTCTGGCGGACCTGCTCGGCATTCGTCAGTTCGCCGCCGTCATCGGCGGCAGCCTGGGCGGCATGCAGGCGCTGCAGTGGACCATCACCTACCCGGATCGCGTGCGCCACTGCCTGGCCATCGCCTCGGCCCCCAAGCTGTCGGCGCAGAACATCGCCTTCAACGAAGTGGCGCGCCAGGCGATCCTCACCGACCCGGAGTTCCACGGCGGTTCGTTCCAGGAACAAGGTGTGATCCCCAAGCGCGGGCTGATGCTCGCGCGGATGGTCGGGCACATCACCTACCTGTCCGACGACTCGATGGGCGAAAAATTCGGCCGCGGCCTGAAGAGCGAAAAGCTCAACTACGACTTCCACAGCGTCGAGTTCCAGGTCGAAAGCTACCTGCGCTATCAGGGTGAAGAGTTCTCCGGGCGTTTCGACGCCAATACCTATCTGTTGATGACCAAGGCACTGGACTACTTCGATCCGGCGGCGAACTTCGACGATAACCTGGCGAAAACTTTCGAAAACGCCACCGCCAAGTTCTGCGTGATGTCGTTCACCACCGACTGGCGCTTCTCCCCGGCCCGCTCGCGGGAGCTGGTGGACGCGCTGATGGCGGCACGCAAAGACGTCAGCTATCTGGAAATCGACGCGCCACAGGGCCACGACGCCTTCCTGATTCCGATCCCGCGCTATTTGCAGGCGTTCGGCAATTACATGAACCGAATTACGGTGTGAACAAGCCATGAGAGCTGATCTGGAAATCATCCAGGAATGGATCCCCGCTGGCAGCCGCGTGCTCGACCTCGGTTGCGGCGACGGCGAGTTGCTGACCTGGCTGCGCGACAACAAGAACGTCACCGGTTATGGCCTGGAAAACGACGCCGACAACATCGCCGAGTGCGTGGCCAAGGGCATCAACGTCATCGAGCAGGACCTGGACAAGGGGCTGGGCAACTTCGCCAGCAACAGTTTCGACATCGTCGTCATGACCCAGGCCCTGCAAGCCGTGCACTACCCGGACAAGATCCTCGACGAGATGCTGCGGGTCGGTCGTCAGTGCATCATCACCTTCCCCAACTTCGGGCACTGGCGCTGCCGCTGGTATCTGGCAAGCAAGGGCCGGATGCCGGTGTCGGAGTTTCTGCCGTACACCTGGTACAACACGCCGAACATTCACTTCTGCACCTTCGAAGACTTTGAAGAACTTTGTCGCGAACGTGATGCGAAGGTCATTGATCGGCTTGCCGTGGATCAACAGCACCGTCACGGGTGGGCCAGTAAGCTATGGCCTAATCTGTTAGGTGAGATTGGTATCTACCGCGTCAGCAGCCCGGTGCTTGCAGATCATCGGGTCGCGGTCTGAACCACGACATTTCGAGGAGAACGATCATGGGTCGCTTGATTACTGTGCTATTGGCCGCCTGCCTGAGTCTGTCGGCGGTGGCCGCCGATGCCATCAAGGGCGAACGCAAGGAAGTGTTCGGCGACGTTACCGTGCACTACAACACTTTCAACTCGACCTTCCTGACACCCGACATCGCCAAAGCAGCCGAGCTGATCCGCAGCAAGAACCAGGGCGTGATCAACGTCTCGGTGATCAAGGACGGCAAACCGCTGATCGCCAACGTCACCGGCACGGTCAAAGACCTGACCAGCCAGAGCGTGCCGCTGAACTTCCGCCAGGTCACCGAACAGGGCGCGATCTACTACATCGCCCAGTACCCGGTGGAGCAGCAGGAAACCCGCACCTTTGAAATCAAGGTGCAGAACGGTGACAAGATCAACACCATCAACTTCAACCAAGAACTCTTTCCCGGCGAATGATGAACCTCACGCAACTCGTACTGGCCAGCCATAACGCCGGCAAACTCAAGGAACTCCAGGCCATGCTCGGCGACTCGGTGCAACTGCGCTCGATCGGCGAATGGAGCAAGGTCGAACCGGAGGAAACCGGTCTGTCGTTCGTCGAGAACGCGATCCTCAAGGCGCGCAATGCCGCGCGCATCTCCGGCCTGCCGGCGCTGGCCGACGATTCCGGTCTGGCGGTGGATTTCCTCGGCGGTGCACCGGGCATCTACTCGGCGCGCTATGCCGACGGCAAGGGCGATGCGGCGAACAACGCCAAACTGCTCGAGGCCCTCAAAGACGTGCCGCAAGCCGAGCGCGGCGCGCAGTTCGTCTGCGTGCTGGCACTGGTGCGGCATGCCGATGATCCGCTGCCGATCCTCTGCGAAGGCCTGTGGCACGGGCGCATCCTGACCGCCGCCAGCGGCGAGCACGGTTTCGGCTACGACCCGCTGTTCTGGGTGCCGGAGCGTGAAATGTCCAGCGCCGAACTGAGCCCGGCCGACAAGAACCAGATCAGCCACCGCGCCCGTGCAATGGATCTGCTGCGCCAGCGTCTGGGCCTGAAATGACCGACAGCCACCCCGCGTCGTCGCTGATCATCGGCGGCGCCGCCTCTTCGCCTCGGGCGCCGCTGCCTACGCTGCCGCCTCTGGCGCTGTACATCCACATCCCGTGGTGTGTGCGCAAATGCCCGTATTGCGATTTCAACTCGCACACCGCCAGCCCGGTGCTACCGGAAGAGGAATACGTCGACGCGTTGCTGGCCGATCTCGATCAGGACCTGCACGCGGTGTATGGCCGTGAAATCAGTTCGATCTTCTTCGGTGGCGGTACGCCGAGTCTGTTCAGCGCCGACGCGCTCGGGCGCTTGCTCAAAGGCGTCGAGCAGCGCATCCCGTTCGCCCACGACATCGAGATCACCCTGGAAGCCAATCCCAGCACCTTCGAGCAAGAGAAGTTCGTTGCGTATCGCAAGCTCGGGATCAATCGCCTATCGATCGGCATTCAGAGCTTCCAGCAGCAGAAACTCGAAGCGCTCGGGCGCATCCATAACGGCGACGAAGCGGTGCGCGCGGCAGGTATGGCGCGTCAGGCCGGGTTCGATAACTTCAACCTCGACTTGATGCACGGCCTGCCCGATCAGTCGCTGGACGATGCCTTGAGCGACCTGCGTCAGGCCATCGAACTGAAACCGACGCACATCTCCTGGTATCAGCTGACACTCGAGCCGAACACGGTGTTCTGGAACCAGCCGCCGGTGCTGCCGGAAGACGACACGCTGTGGGACATTCAAGAAGCCGGACAAGCGCTGCTGGCCGCGCACGGTTACGCGCAATACGAAGTCTCGGCCTACGCCCAGCCCGGGCGGCCGGCGCGGCACAACCTCAATTACTGGAGTTTCGGCGACTTCATCGGCATCGGTGCTGGCGCCCACGGCAAGCTCAGTCATCCGGACGGGCGCATCGTCCGCACCTGGAAGACACGCCTGCCGAAGGACTATCTCAACCCAGCCAAGAGTTTCCAGGCCGGCGAGAAAGCCCTGACCAACGACGAGATGCCGTTCGAGTTCCTGATGAACGCCCTGCGCCTGACTGCCGGGGTGGAATCACGCCTGTATCCCGAACGCACCGGCCTGCCGCTGGAAAGTCTCGCCGAACACCGCCGCGAGGCCGAACAAAGTGGCCTGATGCAGGTCGAACCGTCACGTCTGGCGGCCACCGAGCGCGGACAACTGTTTCTCAACGACTTGCTGCAGAAATTTCTGAGCTGAGCCCACCTCAAACGGCTGCCCTAAGGAAAACCGCATGGATTTGATACTCGACCTGCTCGCCACCGTGTCCCGCTGGAGCCGCAGCAACCTCTCGGAAATCGCCCTGGCCCTGGTGGGCTGCCTGCTGGTGCTGTTCGGCGCCGACTTCAAAGGCTGGGTCGAGCAGCGTCTGGGCAGCATCGCCGGCGCCCTGCGCGTACCACTGATGGCCCTGCTGTGCGTAATCGGCAGCGGCGCCGCGCTGATCTATGCGACGCCGTGGGTGGTCAAGGGCCTGAGCCAGTTCAACAACTACAGCCTGGCACCGGTGCTGCTGGTGGTGCTGGTGCTTATCGGCGTAGTCGCTGACCGCCGCTGATTCTGCAAATACCCCAAAACCACTGTGGGAGCGGGCTTGCTCGCGAAGGCGTGATATCAGTCAACATCAACGTTGAATGATTCACCGCTTTCGCGAGCAAGCCCGCTCCCACAGTTGATCGCAATGACAGGGAAGTTCATGAGCAAAAAACTGTTGGACGAGACAAGCAAATTTCTCAGCTTCGTATTGCGCCACGAACCTCAGGCGATCGGTCTGACGCTGGACTCTGAAGGCTGGGCAAATATCGACGCGCTGATCAGCGGCGCCGCGCGTGACGGTCGTAAACTGGATCGCCAACTGATTGAAGCGGTCGTGACAAGTAGCGACAAGAAGCGCTTCTCGATTTCCGAGGACGGCCAACTGATTCGTGCGGTTCAGGGCCACTCAACGAAAAGCGTGGATTTGCAGTTCGAGCAGAAACAGCCACCGCAAACGCTGTATCACGGCACAGCGACGCGCTTTCTTGAGTCAATCAAAGAACAAGGCCTGATTCCGGGATCACGCCATCACGTGCACCTTTCCCAAGACATCGACACCGCTTCGGCCGTCGGGCAGCGCTATGGCACCGTGGTGATTCTGAAAGTCGCCGCACGACAAATGGAAGAACAGGGCTTCAAGTTCTATCAGGCCGAAAACGGTGTCTGGCTTACAGAACAGGTGCCGGCTCGATTTCTTTCCACCCTGTAATTTCTGAGCACACAAAACAACTGTGGGAGCGGGCTTGCTCGCGAAGGCGTCGTATCAATCAACATCAACGTCGAATGATTCACCGCTTTCGCGAGCAAGCCCGCTCCCACATTGGGTTTTGCGTGATGCTTAGGAGATTTTCTCGAACTTCAGATCCCACACGCCATGCCCAAGACGTTCGCCGCGGCGTTCGAACTTGGTGATCGGCCGTTCGGCCGGGCGCGGTACGCATTTGCCGTCTTCGGCGAGGTTGCGGTAGCCCGGGGCGACGTTCATCACTTCCAGCATGTACTCGGCGTACGGCTCCCAGTCGGTGGCCATGTGCAGGATGCCGCCGACCTTCAGCTTGCTGCGCACCAGTTCGGCGAAGGACGCCTGAACGATACGACGCTTGTGGTGACGGCTCTTGTGCCATGGATCCGGGAAGAACAGCATCAGGCGATCGAGGCTGTTGTCGGCGATGCAGCGGTTGAGCACTTCAATCGCGTCGCAATCGTAAACCCGCAGGTTGGTCAGGCCCTGAGTCAGCACGCCATTGAGCAGCGCGCCAACACCCGGACGATGCACTTCAACACCGATAAAGTCCTGATCCGGCGCCGCCGCAGCCATTTCCAGCAGCGAGTGGCCCATGCCGAAACCGATCTCCAGCGAGCGCGGCGCCGAACGGCCGAACACCTGATCGTAATCCACCGGCGCGTCGGCCAGCGGCAGCACGTACAGCGGCGCGCCCTGATCCAGACCACGTTGCTGGCCTTCGGTCATGCGCCCGGCGCGCATCACGAAGCTCTTGATGCGGCGGTGTTGGCGCTCGTCGCCCTCTTCCGTCTGGATAGGCGTGTCGTTCGATTCAGTCATCAATGGCTCTTACTTGATCAGACCATCCAGCGGCGAAGAGGCGCTGGCATAGAGTTTTTTCGGCATGCGGCCGGCGAGGTAGGCCAAGCGGCCTGCGACGATCGCGTGTTGCATGGCTTGGGCCATCATCACCGGTTGCTGAGCATGGGCGATGGCCGAGTTCATCAGCACCGCGTCACAGCCCAGTTCCATGGCGATGGTGGCGTCGGAGGCGGTACCGACACCGGCATCCACCAGCACCGGAATCTTGGCTTCTTCGAGGATGATCTGCAGGTTGTACGGGTTGCAGATCCCCAGACCGGAACCGATCAGACCGGCCAGCGGCATGACCGCTATGCAGCCGATTTCCGCCAGTTGGCGAGCGATGATCGGGTCATCACTGGTGTAAACCATCACGTCGAAGCCTTCCTTGACCAGCGTTTCGGCGGCCTTGAGGGTTTCGATCACGTTGGGGAACAGGGTTTTCTGGTCGGCCAGCACTTCCAGCTTCACCAGGTTGTGACCATCGAGCAGCTCACGGGCCAGGCGGCAGGTGCGCACGGCCTCGATAGCGTCGTAGCAACCGGCGGTGTTCGGCAGGAAGGTGTAGCGATCGGGCGACAGCACTTCGAGCAGGTTCGGCTCGCCTTCGATCTGGCCGAGGTTGGTACGGCGCACGGCGAAGGTGACGATCTCGGCACCCGAGGCTTCGATGGCCTGACGGGTTTCTTCCATGTCACGGTACTTGCCGGTACCGACCAGCAAACGCGACTGGTAAGTACGACCGGCCAGAACAAAAGGCTTGTCGCTGCGAACGATGCTCATGGGGAATCCTCTTTAGGGGTGAGGGTCTTGCAGAATTCTGTGCCCTTGCGGGCCGGCGATCAGCCGCCGCCGATGGCGTGCACCACTTCGACGTTGTCGCCGTCGTTGAGCACGGTGTCGGCATGCTGGCTGCGCGGGACGATATCCAGATTGAGTTCGACTGCCACCCGGCGACCGGTCAGGTCCATACGGGCAATCAGGGCCGCAACGGTTTCACCGTCGGGCAGTTCAAGGGATTCGCCGTTCAACTGAATGCGCATGCGCCTGGCCGCCATCATTTTTAGGGGGTGGCATTCTAGCCCGATCATGACCTAAAGGTCAGCACCAAGCGTCAAGCGGTTTACTGCAGGCGCCAGGCGGCAAGTCCAAGACACAGCCAGCCAACCAGAAACGCCAGACCGCCGAACGGAGTGATGATGCCGAGCTTGCTGATACCTGTGGTGGTCAGCACATACAGGCTCCCGGAGAACAGCAGAATGCCGACGGCGAACGAAATACCCGCCCAGGTCACCAGCCGCCCCTGAATCTGCGTGGCCAGCAGCGCCACGCCGAACAGCGCCAGGGTGTGCACCAGTTGATAGGTCACGCCGGTGTGGAAAATCGCCAGATACTCGGGGGTCAGACGGCTCTTCAGGCCATGAGCGGCGAAGGCGCCAAGGCCCACACCGGTAAAACCAAAGAAAGCGGCCAGCATCAGAAAGCCACGCAGCATGTGGAACTCCAGTCAGACTCGTTCGGCAGGGTCTGTATAATGGCCCGCTCTATCGGTTCGGCCAAGCCATCTCTATGCTGCGTTCACTTTTGCGTCGTCTCACGAAGGCCCTGCTCTGGTTCGCGGGCGGCAGTGTATTGCTGGTGTTGCTGTTTCGCTTCGTGCCACCGCCGGGCACGGCGCTGATGCTCGAGCGCAAGATCGAATCCTGGGTCGACGGCGAGCCGATTGACCTGCAGCGCACCTGGAAGCCGTGGGACGAGATCTCCGACGACCTCAAGGTCGCAGTCATGGCCGGCGAAGACCAGAAATTTCCCGAGCACTGGGGCTTTGACTTCGGCGCGATCCAGGCCGCATTGGCCCACAACGAACTCGGCGGTTCGATTCGCGGTGCCAGCACCTTGAGCCAACAAGTGTCGAAAAACCTGTTTCTGTGGTCGGGGCGCAGCTATCTGCGCAAAGGCCTGGAAGCCTGGTTTACCGGACTGATCGAAGTGTTCTGGCCCAAGCAGCGGATTCTTGAGGTTTACCTGAACAGCGTCGAGTGGGATGACGGGGTGTTTGGTGCCGAAGCCGCAGCACGCCATCACTTTGGTGTCAGCGCCAAGTCACTGTCGCGTCAGCAGGCGAGTTATCTGGCGGCGGTGCTGCCTAACCCGCGAGTGTGGAGCGCCAGCCATCCGACGGCCTATGTATCGCGCCGGGCCGGGTGGATTCGCCAGCAGATGAGCCAGCTGGGTGGGACCAGTTACCTGCTGGGGCTTGATGATTCGCGCCGGGCGCCGTGGTCTCGATAGCCCTCACTGTTCTTGTAGACACTGAAAATCCCTGTGGGAGCGGGCTTGCCCGCGATAGCGGTGGTTCAGCCACCATCTACATGACTGACTCGACGCCATCGCTGGCAAGCCAGCTCCCACAGGGATTAATGCTGCCCTGACATAGGCGCATAAAAAAACGCCCCGATCATCGCTGATCGGGGCGTTTTTTATTGCCTGAGCGCCGGTTATGCGGCGATCGACAATTTGAGCTTGTTCATCGCGCTCTTCTCGAGCTGACGGATCCGCTCGGCCGATACGTTGTACTTCTGCGCCAGGTCGTGCAGCGTGGCTTTCTCTTCTGCCAGCCAGCGCTGGTAGAGGATGTCGCGGCTACGTTCGTCCAGCACTTCCAGCGCTTCGTGCAGGTTGTGGTTGGAGTTGTCGCTCCAGTCGGCATCTTCCAGTTGACGCGCCGGGTCGTACCGGTGGTCTTCCAGGTAGTTTGCCGGCGACTGAAAAGCGCTGTCGTCGTCAGCTTCTGCAGCCGGGTCGAAGGCCATGTCATGGCCAGTCAGGCGACTTTCCATCTCGCGCACTTCACGTGGTTCGACGCCAAGGCTTTCCGCCACACGGTGGACTTCCTCATTGTTCAGCCACGCCAGACGTTTCTTCTGGCTGCGCAGGTTGAAGAACAGCTTGCGCTGGGCCTTGGTGGTCGCGACCTTCACAATGCGCCAGTTGCGCAGGATGAACTCGTGAATTTCCGCCTTGATCCAGTGCACGGCGAACGACACCAGACGCACACCCATTTCCGGGTTGAAGCGTTTTACCGCCTTCATCAGACCGACGTTGCCTTCCTGGATCAGGTCAGCCTGAGCCAGACCGTAGCCGGAATAGCTACGGGCAATGTGTACGACAAATCGCAGGTGGGCGAGCACCATCTGCCGAGCCGCCCCCAAATCCTGCTCATAGTAGAGACTCTCGGCCAGTTCACGCTCCTGCTCCGGCGTCAGCAATGGAATGCTGTTGACGGTGTGCACATAGGCTTCCAGGTTCGCACCCGGAACCAACGCGTACGCAGGTTGCAAAGAATTGGTCATGCGAAAAAACCTCCCACTTACATACTCGTGCCTCTCGGCACTGCGAAAAATTGACCAGGAATTCAAGTACAAGTTCCCAAAAAAACCGCAAGGTCAATCACGCGCAAAAAAGATTCTACTTCGGCGCCAGCTCCCTGAGATGACGTGCGACTGCAATCCATGCACCGATATAACCCAACAGCACCGCGCCAAGCAAGAGCGACAGACCGTCGGCAACTGGCACTCCGGCCAGCGCGAAATCACTGCCGTACAAGCCGGCCAGTCCAACCACCGCGTCGTTCAGCCAGTTCAGGCCGAACGCCAGCACACCCCAGGACAGAACCCCCGCACCGAAGCCATACAACGCGCCCATATAAAGGAAGGGGCGACGTACATAGCTGTCAGTGCCGCCGACGAGTTTAATCACTTCTATCTCTGTGCGGCGGTTTTCAATATGAAGACGAATGGTATTGCCTATCACCAAAAGTAATGCAGACACCAAAAGCACCGTCAGACCGAAGACGAAACGATCACCGAGCTTGAGGATGGCGGCCAGACGCTCGACCCAGACTAGATCAAGTTGCGCCTGTTGTACCTTCGGCAGCTCGGAAAGTTTTTGTCTTAATGCTTCCAGAGTCGGCTTGTCGACCTCGTTCGGGGTCACCAGCACCACGCCCGGCAGCGGGTTCTCCGGCAGCTCGCGCAGGGCTTCGCCCAGACCGGACTGCTGCTGAAACTCTTCCAGCGCCTGATCACGACCGACATATTCGGCATCAGCGACGCCGGGCATGCCTTTGATCTGCTCGCGCAACGATTCACCCTGCGCGGGCGTGGCATCCAGCTGCAGGTACAGCGAAATCTGCGCCGCACGCTGCCACGAACCGCCGAGACGCTCGACGTTGTTGATCAGCAGTGACAAGCCCATCGGCAGGCTCAGCGCCACGGCCATCACCATGCAGGTGAAGAAGCTGCCGATCGGCTGCTTGCCGAGGCGCCGCAGGCTGTCGAGCAGGCTGGCACGGTGACTTTCGATCCACGAACGCAACAGGGTGGAAAAGTCCGGGCCGTCGTCATCGTCGTGTTTTTTCTTCTTTGGCGGTTGCGGGTCGGCGGCTTTCGGGGCCACGCGCTCGGAAACCTTTGGACTGCGTGTCGCACTCATACGCCGGCCTCCCCGTCGCCGATCAGTCGGCCGCGTTGCAGAGTCAGCATGCGGTGGCGCATGCGCGCAATCAGGGCCAGGTCGTGACTGGCGATCAGCACGCTGGTGCCCAAGCGGTTGATGTCTTCGAACACGCCCATGATCTCGGCCGCCAGACGCGGGTCGAGGTTACCGGTCGGTTCGTCCGCCAGCAGCAGGGCCGGACGGTGGACGATGGCGCGGGCGATGCCGACGCGCTGTTGCTGACCGGTGGACAGGTCGCCCGGGTACAGATCGGTTTTATCCGACAGCGCCACGCGCTCCAGCGCCGAATCGACGCGCTTGGCGATTTCGGCCTTGGACAAGCCGAGAATCTGCAGCGGCAGCGCGACGTTGTTGAACACCGTGCGATCGAACAGCAACTGGTGATTCTGGAACACCACGCCGATCTGCCGACGCAGGAACGGAATCTGCGCGTTGCTGATGGTGCTCAGGTCTTGCCCGGCCAGCAGCAGTTTGCCGCTGGTCGGACGCTCCATCGCCAGCAACAGGCGCAACAGCGTGGATTTACCGGCACCGGAGTGACCGGTGACAAACAGAAACTCGCCACGACGGACTCGAAAGCTCAGCTCATGCAAGCCGACGTGACCGTTCGGGTAGCGTTTACCGACCTGTTCGAAACGAATCATGAACGCTCCCGTTCGGCAAACAGTGCCTGGACAAAGGGTTCGGCTTCAAAGGTACGCAGATCGTCGATGCCTTCACCGACGCCGATGTAGCGGATCGGCAGGCCAAACTGCTTGGCCAGGGCGAAAATCACCCCGCCCTTGGCGGTACCGTCGAGCTTGGTCAGCGCCAGGCCGGTCAGTTCGACGGTCTGGTTGAATTGCTTGGCCTGGTTGATCGCGTTCTGACCGGTGCCGGCATCAAGTACCAGCAGCACTTCGTGCGGTGCGTCGGCGTCGAGCTTGCCGATCACCCGGCGAACTTTCTTCAGCTCTTCCATCAGGTTGTCTTTGGTGTGCAGACGACCGGCGGTGTCGGCGATCAACACGTCGATGCCACGGGCCTTGGCGGCCTGCACGGCGTCGAAGATCACCGAAGCAGAGTCGGCGCCGGTGTGCTGGGCGATCACCGGGATCTTGTTGCGCTCGCCCCAGACCTGCAGCTGCTCAACGGCAGCGGCGCGGAAGGTGTCACCGGCGGCGAGCATGACTTTCTTGCCTTCCAGTTGCAGCTTCTTCGCCAGTTTGCCGATGGTGGTGGTCTTGCCAGCGCCATTGACGCCGACCACCAGAATCACGAACGGCTTGTTCTGCGAGGCAATTTTCAGCGGCTGCTCGACCGGCTTGAGCATCGCCGCCAGCTCGGCCTGCAACGACTTGTACAGCGCGTCGGCGTCGGCCAATTCTTTGCGGGCGACCTTCTGGGTCAGGCGCTGGATGATCTGCGTGGTGGCTTCGACACCGACATCGGCGGTCAGCAGTCGGGTTTCCAGCTCATCGAGCAGGTCGTCATCAATGGTTTTACGGCCGAGAAACAGGCTGGCCATACCCTCGCCGATGCTGGCGCTGGTTTTCGACAGGCCTTGCTTGAGGCGGGCGAAGAAGCCGACTTTGGTTTCTTCGCTGCGCGGGGCTTCCACTGGCGTTTCAGCAACCACTTCTACCGGCACCACCGGAGCAGCGACGACCGGTGCAGGTGCAGGTGCAGGTGCAGGTGCAGGCTCGGGCTGCTGAACGACCGGCGCAACAGGGGCGACGACCACCGGGGTCACTGGCTCGGGAACAACCGGCGCAGGCTCGACAACCGGCTCATCCAATGGCGCCGGAGCGACTTCAGGGACGAACGCGGCAGGTGCAGGAATCGGCGGCGTCACATGCGGCGCAGCCTCTTCGACCAAGGCCACCGGTTCTTCCGCCACCGGCAAGGTCAGCCACGGCTCGGCCGCCGGAGTCAGTGGCAGCTCGGCCGCCACCGGGGTTTCAGGTTCTGGCTCGGGCTCGACCGGTTGCAGCACCGGCTCGGCGATCGGCAGCACGATCGGCGCCGGCTCTTCAGCAGGCGCTGGCGTCGGAGCCGGTTCAGGAATCGCGGGCGGCTGTTCGACGACGGGTTCCTGCGGTTTCTTACGCAGCCATCCGAACAGGCTTTTCTTCTCGCCAGCCGCAGCTGGGGTCTTCTTGTCGTCGTTGGAACCAAACATGGAGGACGGCTATCTCACGGTAGCGACGCGCCATAAGGGCGCCCCGGCAAATAAATATTCGATGCAGAACAGACTGTGTTTCATCCAGCTTGTTCACGCGCAACATTTTGTCGAGGTGCCAGCGGCACCCCAAAGATTCGTATTAACGAAGGACTAAACCGGCAAAATCGGCGAAAAAGCGAAGTCTAGTCGATAAACCGCAGCTTTCTGCCGCCAACCTATACAACCGCATCAGGCCTGAAAACCTGATAGGCGTGGTCGCCGGTAAAACGGATCAGTATCCTAGCACCCTCTCGCCCGCCGACGCTAAGACCAAGCGGGCAGCCCAACAGGTTAAAAAACGAATGAATGCTCTAGCCCGCCGCGCTGCAGGCCTGCTGCTCAGCACAGTCTGCCTGCCCCTTTCGGCCTTGGCGGCCGACCCGCAACCGACCCACGAATTCACCCTCGACAACGGCCTGAAGGTCGTCGTGCGCGAAGACCATCGCGCGCCGGTGGTGGTGTCGCAGGTCTGGTACAAGGTCGGCTCCAGCTACGAAACCCCGGGCCAGACCGGCCTGTCCCACGCGCTCGAGCACATGATGTTCAAGGGCAGCGAGAAAGTCGGCCCCGGCGAAGCCTCGTTGATCCTGCGCGACCTGGGCGCCGAAGAAAACGCCTTCACCAGCGACGATTTCACCGCGTATTACCAGGTGCTGGCCCGCGACCGTCTGGGCGTAGCGTTCGAACTGGAAGCCGACCGCATGGCCAATCTGCGCCTGCCGGCTGACGAGTTCGCCAAGGAAATCGAAGTCATCAAGGAAGAGCGTCGCCTACGCACCGACGACAAGCCGATGTCCAAGGCTTACGAGCGTTACAAGGCGATGGCTTACCCGGCCAGCGGCTACCACACACCGACCATCGGCTGGATGGCCGACCTCGATCGGATGAAGGTCGAAGAGCTGCGCCACTGGTATCAGTCCTGGTATGTGCCAAACAACGCCACGCTGGTAGTGGTCGGCGACGTCACCCCCGATGAAGTGAAGACCCTCGCCCAACGCTACTTCGGTCCGATTGCCAAGCGCGACGTGCCACCGGCGAAGAAACCGCTGGAACTGGCCGAGCCGGGTGAGCGCCAGATCACCCTGCATGTGCAGACCCAACTTCCCAGCCTGATGCTCGGCTTCAACGTGCCAAGCATTGCCACTGCTGAAGACAAGCGCTCGGTCAACGCCCTGCGCCTGATCTCGGCGCTGCTCGACGGCGGCTACAGCGGGCGCATCCCGACGCAACTGGAGCGCGGTGAAGAGTTGGTCTCGGGCGGTTCGTCGAGCTACGACGCCTACACCCGTGGCGACAGCCTGTTCACCCTGTCGGCGACGCCGAACACCCAGAAGAAAAAGACCATGGCGCAAGCTGAAGCCGGTCTGTGGAAACTGCTGGAACAGCTGAAAACCACCGCACCGTCCGCCGAAGAACTCGAGCGCGTGCGGGCACAAGTGATCGCTGGTCTGGTGTTCGAACGTGATTCGATCACCAGTCAGGCCACCGCCATTGGCCAACTGGAAACGGTCGGACTGTCGTGGAAGTTGATGGATACCGAACTTGCTGACCTGGAAAGCGTGACCCCGCAAGACATCCAGAACGCCGCCAAGCTGTATTTCACCCGCGAACGTCTCAGCGTCGCCCACGTCCTGCCACTGGAGACGACTCATGAGTGAGCGCAAATCCCCACGCCTGTTGCTCGGCCTGATCGCCATTGCAGTGATCGGCTCCGCCGCGTTCTATCTGATGCCCGGTGTCAAAACCGACGCCAGCGAAGCACTGGACAACGCCAAGACCAGCCAGAAGCTGCAATCGCTGGCCGAACTCGACGGCAAGGCCCCTGCCAGCCGCAAGCTCGACGTGCAGACCTGGAACACCGCCGAAGGCGCCAAGGTGCTGTTCGTCGAAGCCCATGAGCTGCCGATGTTCGACATGCGCCTGATCTTCGCCGCCGGCAGCAGTCAGGACGGCAATGCACCGGGCCTGGCAGTCCTGACCAACGCCATGCTCAACGAAGGCGTGGCCGGCAAAGACGTCGGCGCCATCGCCCAAGGCTTCGAAGGCCTCGGTGCGGATTTCGGCAACGGCGCCTACAAGGACATGGCGCTGGCTTCGCTGCGCAGCCTGAGTGCCGCCGAGCAACGTGAACCGGCGCTGAAGCTGTTCTCCGAAGTGGTGGGCAAACCGACCTTTCCGGCCGACTCCTTCGCGCGCATCAAGAACCAGATGCTCGCCGGTTTCGAATACCAGAAACAGAACCCCGGCAAACTCGCCAGCCTCGAGCTGATGAAGCGTTTGTACGGCGATCACCCATACGCGCACTCCAGTGACGGCAATGCGCAGAGCGTGCCGAAGATCACTCTGGCGCAACTGCGTGAATTCCACGCCAAGGCCTACGCGGCCGGCAACGTGGTGATCGCGCTGGTCGGTGACTTGTCTCGCGCCGAAGCCGAGGCGATTGCCAATCAGGTCTCCGGCGCCCTGCCTAAAGGCCCGGCGCTGACGAAAATCGCCCAGCCGCAGGAACCGAAAGCCAGCGTCAATCACATCGAGTTCCCGTCGAAGCAGACCAACCTGCTGCTCGCGCAGCTGGGCATCGACCGTAACGACCCGGATTACGCGGCGCTGTCGATGGGCAACCAGATCCTCGGTGGCGGCGGTTTCGGCACCCGCCTGATGAGCGAAGTGCGCGAGAAGCGTGGCCTGACCTACGGCGTGTACTCGGGTTTCAGCCCGATGCAGGCTCGCGGCCCGTTCATGATCAACCTGCAAACCCGCGCGGAAATGAGCGAAGGCACGCTGAAACTGGTGCAGGACGTGCTCGCCGATTACCTGAAGAGCGGCCCGACCCAGAAAGAACTCGACGACGCCAAACGCGAACTGGCCGGCAGCTTCCCGCTGTCCACCGCAAGCAACGCCGATATCGTCGGCCAACTGGGCGCCATGGGCTTCTATAATCTGCCGCTGAGCTATCTGGATGACTTCATGCGTCAGTCCCAGAGCCTGACTGTCGAGCAAGTCAAAGACGCGATGAACAAACACCTGAGCACGGACAAACTGGTCATCGTCAGCGCTGGCCCGACCGTGCCGCAAAAGCCGTTACCGGCCCCATCTGATAAACCTGCCGAGCAACCGCTCGGGGTTCCGGAGCATTAATGGCTACTCGTCCTAAAAAACCTGCGCAGAACGTTCACAACGGTGTGAACCAGCTACGCATCATCGGCGGCGAATGGCGCAGCCGCAAACTGAGCTTCCCCGATGCACCGGGCCTGCGCCCGACACCGGACCGCGTGCGCGAAACCCTGTTCAACTGGCTCGCGCCGTATGTGGCCGGGGCCAAGGTGCTGGATCCATTCGCCGGCAGCGGCGCGCTGTTTCTCGAGGCACTGTCGCGTGGCGCGGCCATGGGTCAGGCGCTGGATGCCAGCCACGTAGCGGTGTCGAGCCTGAAGGAACACCTCGGCACCCTGCGCTGCACCAACGGTCAGGTGCAAACCGCGGACGCGCTGCGTTATCTGGAAACCCAGGTCGCCACGCCGTTTGATCTGGTGTTCCTCGATCCGCCGTTCAACCAGAACCTGCTGCCGGCCGTTTGCGCCCTGCTGGAAGAGCGCCAATGGCTGGCGCCGGATTCGTGGATCTACACTGAAAGCGAGACCGCGCCTTCGACGCTGGGCCTGCCGGGCAACTGGCGCCTGCACCGCGAGCAGAAATCCGGGCGGGTGTACTACGCGTTGTGGCAACGTATGGCAGAGATCGCCGGTTAACTGAAAGCTTGCGCTAAATCTGTGGCGAGGGAGCTTGCTCCCGCTGGGTCGCGTAGCGGCCCCTTTTTCAGAAGCGAGGCCTGCTGCGCAGTCCAGCGGGAGCAAGCTCCCTCGCCACAAAAGCGTGCGTACTCTGCCCACAAAGCTGCATCGAGAACCATCGTGTCCGCTTCCTCAGAACGCTTCACCCCCGCCTTCGGCCTCGGCAATCCGCACCTGCAAACCTTGTGGGGGCCGCTGTGGCGCAAAACCGTCCACCTTGATCGCGAGCGTGAACGCCTGTGGCTGGACGACGGGGATTTTCTCGATCTCGACTGGCACGGCCCGCACAGCGCCGAGGCGCCGCTGGTGCTGGTATTGCACGGGCTGACCGGTTCTTCCAATTCGCCCTACGTCGCCGGAATTCAGGCCGCCCTCGCCGCACAAGGCTGGGCCAGCGTCGCGCTGAACTGGCGCGGTTGCTCCGGCGAACCCAACCTGCTGCCGCGCAGTTACCACTCCGGCGCCAGCGAAGACCTCGCCGAAGCCATCAGACACCTGCGCGCCAAGCGCCCGCTGGCGCCGCTGTATGCGGTCGGTTATTCCCTCGGCGGCAATGTGTTGCTCAAGCATCTGGGCGAGACCGGCAGCGACAGCGGCGTGCTCGGTGCAGTGGCGGTGTCGGTGCCGTTTCGTCTTGATCAGTGTGCAGACCGCATTGGCCAAGGCTTCTCCAAGGTCTATCAGGCGCACTTCATGCGCGAGATGGTCGCCTACATCAAGAACAAGCAACGCCAGTTCCAGCATGACGGACGCGAGGATGGCCTGGCGGCTCTGGCGGCGCTCGGTTCGCTGGAGAACATGCGCACCTTCTGGGACTTCGATGGCCGGATCACTGCGCCGTTGCATGGTTTTACCGATGCCGAGGATTACTATCGGCGGGCATCGAGTCGCTACTTTCTCGGTGAAATCCGCACCCCGACCCTGATCATTCAGGCCGCTGACGATCCGTTCGTGTTTCCCCACAGCCTGCCGACGCCCGAGGAGCTGTCCACCAGCACCCGGTTCGAGCTGCAGGCCAAGGGTGGGCATGTCGGCTTTGTCGATGGCACGTTGCGCCAGCCCGGTTACTACCTGGAACGGCGCATCCCGCAATGGCTGGCCCGTGTGACGTCATGAGCGATCAGGGCGAGTCGATCCGATTCTGGCAAACCGCACCGCTGGCCGGGGTCGAGTTGCTGTCGGCGCGCTACATCGAGCATCGCTTCGCCCCGCACGTCCACGACGGTTATGTGATCGGCATGATCATGGCCGGTGCCCAGCGTTATCGCTATCGCGGCGCCGAGCACCTGGCCGGCAGCGGCACCCTGGTGTTGATCAACCCGGACGAATTGCACACCGGCCACAAGGGCACCGAGGACGGCTGGCTGTACCGGGCGTTTTATCCCGATACCGGACAGATCGTTTCACTGCTCGAAGAACTGGAACTGCCCACCGCGCCGATGCCGGCCTTCGGCGCGACGCTGTACCGCGACCCGGATCTGGTCAACGGTTTCTGTCAGTTGCATCGCTTGCTGGAAAGCCCGGCCACCGCGCTGCAACAGCAGACGATGTGGCGCGAGATGATGATGCTGCTGTTGCAGCGGCATGCGGCGGTGCAGATCAACGGTAAACCGGGCAAGGAGCATCGTGCGGTGGTAATGGCCAAGGAACTGCTGCAT
Source organism: Pseudomonas sp. IT-93MI4 (assembly GCF_949767635.1). NCBI lineage: Bacteria > Pseudomonadati > Pseudomonadota > Gammaproteobacteria > Pseudomonadales > Pseudomonadaceae > Pseudomonas > Pseudomonas sp. IT-93MI4. The sequence goes on along the minus strand of NZ_CATKPP010000022.1, from coordinate 533,959 downwards.
GCGCAACTCGCTGCGCCGCCGTCGCTGGAAGAGCTGGCGGCCGCAGTGAATCTGTCGCCCTTCCACTTCGCCCGGGTGTTCCGCCGCGCCACCGGCATGCCGCCACACACCTGGCTGATGCAGCAGCGCATCGCCACGGCCCGGGGTTTATTGCAGCACGGTTGCCTGCCGGTGGAAGTCGCCATGCAGTTGGGTTTTGCCGACCAGAGTCATCTGAGCCGGCAGTTCAAGCAGGTGTATGGCGTGGGGCCGGCGGCGTATCGCAGTGCCCGACAACCTGTCAGCGACGATTAACCCCTGTGGGAGCGGGCTTGCTCGCGAAAGCGGTGTTTCAGCACACATCATGGTTGACTGACACACCGCTTTCGCGAGCAAGCCCGCTCCCACATTGGGGGCTGGTGACTTTATTCGCCCGTGGCGATGCCTCGGGAAGGCTCGTTGATCCACTCACTCCACGACCCGGCATACAGCGAACCCAGCGGATACCCCGCCAGGCACAACGCAAACAGGTTGTGACACGCCGTCACCCCGGAGCCGCAATAGGCGACCAGTTCCGCAGGCGAACGCTCGCCGAGTTTCGCAGCAAAGCGTTGCTTGAGCTGCTCTGCTGGCAGGAAGCGTCCGTCGCTGCCGAGGTTTTCGGTAAACGCTGCGCATTGCGCGCCGGGAATGTGCCCGGCAATCGGGTCGATCGGCTCCACCTCACCCTTGAAGCGCGGCAAGGCCCGGGCGTCGATCAGGGTCAGGGACGGCTGACCGAGGCGCTTTTGCAATTGCTCGGCGCTCAGCAGCAGTTTCATGTCCGGCTGACCGCTGAAGTTGCCCCGGCTGACCGACGGCGCGTCCAGACTCAGCGGCAGACCCGCCGCGTGCCAGGCCTTCAGCCCGCCGTCGAGAATGAACACGCCATCGCGCTTGCCCAGCCACGCCAGCAACCACCAGGCGCGGGCCGCATAGGCACCGGGGCCGTCGTCGTACAAAACCACATCGCTGTCGGCATTGATGCCCCAGGCTTGCAGACGCTCGATCAGCGCCGCAGGCTCAGGCAACGGGTGACGTCCGGTGACGCCTTTGACCACCTTGCCACTGAGGTCGCGCTCAAGGTCGGCGAAGTGGGCGCCGGCGATGTGCCCTTCGGCATAGCTGCGCTGCCCGTAGTCTGGGTCTTCGAGGGCAAAACGACAATCGAGAATCACCAGCCCCGGCTGCTCCTTGCGGGCATCCAGTGCATTCGGGCTGAGCAGTTGCGCAATCGGCATAACGGACTCCTGTGAGCGACTTCGAAATGGGTTACCGCCCTTCCTCGAGGGCCTGAGCCAGCGGCACGTAGAACTCGTCGAACAAGGCATTCACCTCTTCACGGGCCTGATCGGTGACGAATCCGGCTTCCAGCACCAGCACCTGATACACGCCACGCTTGATGGCCTGTTCGCTGAGGTGGTTGGAGTTTTCCCGGGTGGTGCACAGAAAGCGCACCCACGAGGTGAGGATGATCCAGGCATTGATCGTCAGGGATTCGATCTGCACCCGATCCATCTTGAGAATGCCGGCGGCGACGAAGCCCTCGTAGATCGCCATGCCCTGGATCACGCAGCGCTGGGAAAAGCGCCGGTAGCGCGCGGCCAGGTCCGGGTCGCTGTCGAGCAGGTGCTCAAGATCGCGATGCAGAAAGCGGTAGCCCCACATCGCCGACAGCAGCTCCTTGAGGTAATAGCGCTTGTCTTCGACGGTGGCGGCACGCCCCTGTGGCGGGCGCAGAAAGCTGTCCACAAGCGTCTCGTACTCACTGAACAGCACGGCGATGATCGCCTGCTTGTTGGGGAAGTGGTAGTACAGATTGCCCGGAGAAATCTCCATATGCGCGGCAATGTGATTGGTGCTGATGCTGCGTTCGCCCTGCTGATTGAACAGTTCGAGGCTGTTCTGCACGATGCGCTCGCTGGTTTTTATTCGTGGGGCCATGGCTTGAGCTTTAATTCAGAGTGCGGTGAGGGGCATCTTACGACCTAACCGGAACTGGATAAAACAAAGCTGTGTCGGGAAGTCATTTGACTTTCTAGAGCATAGACTCTAGAACGTCATCACTACAATAAATCCGGAGCCGACGATGACTGCCGACATTGCTTATCTGCAAACGCTGCAACAGCCCCTGGAAGAGCTGGATCGGCTGTTCGCGGCACAGCGCGCCGCCTATGCCGCCAACCCGATGCCAGCGGCAGACCAGCGCCAGCAGTGGCTCAAAGCGTTGCGCGAGTTGCTCAGCGATGAGCGCCAGGCCCTGATTGACGCTATCAGCGCAGATTTCAGTCATCGCAGCGCCGATGAAACCCTGCTCGCCGAACTGATGCCCAGCCTGCACGGCATTCATTACGCCAGCCGCCATCTCAAGGGCTGGATGAAGTCGTCGCGACGCAAAGTCGGCATGGCCTTTCAACCGGCGTCGGCGAAAGTCGTGTATCAGCCGCTCGGCGTAATCGGCATCATCGTCCCGTGGAACTACCCGTTGTATCTGGCCATCGGCCCACTGGTCGGCGCACTGGCGGCGGGCAACCGGGTGATGCTCAAGCTCAGCGAATCGACACCCGCCACCGGCCAGTTGCTCAAGACCCTGCTGGGGCGCATTTTCCCCGAAGATCTGGTCTGCGTGGTGCTGGGCGAGGCCGATGTCGGCGTGGCGTTTTCCCGTCTGCGCTTTGATCACCTGCTGTTCACCGGCGCCACCAGCATCGGCAAACACGTGATGCGCGCTGCGGCGGAAAACCTGACCCCGGTGACCCTCGAACTGGGCGGCAAATCCCCGGCCATCGTTTCCCGCGACGTGCCGCTCAAGGACGCCGCCGAACGCATCGCCTTCGGTAAAACCCTGAATGCCGGGCAGACCTGCGTCGCCCCCGATTACGTGCTGGTGCCGCAAGACCGCGTCGGCGCGTTCGTCGAAGCCTATCGCCAGGTGGTGAACAATTTCTATCCAACCCTCGCCGACAACCCGGACTACACCGCGATCATCAACGAGCGCCAACTGGCCCGGCTCAACGGTTATGTCAGCGACGCCACGAGCAAGGGCGCGCTGCTGATCCCGCTGTTCGAACAGGGCCAGGGCCGGCGCATGCCGCACAGCCTGCTGCTCAATGTCACTGACGAGATGACCGTGATGCAGGACGAAATCTTCGGCCCGTTGCTGCCGATCGTGCCTTATCAGGATCTGGATCAGGCGTTTGCTTACATCAATCAGCGCCCGCGTCCTCTGGCGCTTTATTACTTTGGCTACGACAAACGCGAACAGAACCGCGTGCTGCACGAAACCCACTCCGGCGGCGTGTGCCTGAACGACACCCTGCTGCACGTGGCGCAGGACGACATGCCGTTCGGCGGCATCGGCCCGTCGGGCATGGGTCATTACCACGGCCACGAAGGCTTCCTGACCTTCAGCAAGGCCAAGGGCGTGCTGATCAAACAGCGCTTCAATGCCGCCAGGCTGATTTACCCGCCCTACGGCAAATCGATCCAGAAACTGATCCAGAAGCTGTTCATCCGCTAATCGTCGTCACCGCCGGGTAATAACAACAATGCACCCAAGCCTGACCGAAACACCTGCCCTGTCGCGCCGTGGCCTGCTGAAGTTCAGCCTTGGCGCCACAGCGTTTCTCGCCACCGCCGGCCTCGGCGCCAGCCTCGGTGGTTGTTCATCAAGTGTCGCGGCCAATGGCTTCGTCACTTTGCGCGACGGCGACCTGCTGTTTCTGCGCGCACTGATTCCGGTGATGCTCGAAGGCGCCGTGGCCGCCGAAAAAATGCCCGGTGCGATGGATGGCACTCTGAAGTCGCTGGACTACAGCCTCGATCACCTGTCGCCGGAAATGCTCAAACTCACCCGGCAATTGTTCGATGTGCTCGGCATGACCGTCACCCGCGGTCCGCTCACCGGGATCTGGGGCAGTTGGGAAAACGCCAGCCCCGAGGCCATGCGCCACTTCCTCGGGCGCTGGCAGAACAGTTCATTGAGCCTGCTGCGCATGGGCCACAGCTCATTGCAGCAGATGGTGATGATGGCCTGGTACACCCGCGCCGAGTCCTGGGGCCATTGCGGCTACCCCGGCCCGCCCACGGTCTGAAATCGAGTCGGGCCGTTCGCGAGCAAGCTCGCTCCCACAAGGGAATGCGGTGCAAATGTGGGAGCGAGCCTGCTCGCGAAGGGGCCCCCAAGAACAACAAGAACAAGAGAACCTGATCAATGCCCGTACCCGACCCGTTCCGCGAAGGCCTCGCCCGTGGCTGGAAAACCTACAACGGCGCACAGCTGACCGCCGACCTGACGCTGCAAGCCGATGTGGCGATCATCGGCAGCGGTGCCGGTGGCGGCACCACGGCAGAAATCCTCAGCGCCGCCGGCTACAAAGTGCTGCTGATCGAAGAAGGCCCGCTCAAGACCAGTTCCGACTTCAAGATGCTCGAAGACCAGGCCTACAGCAGCCTCTATCAGGAAGGCATCGGCCGCATGAGCAAGGACGGCGCGATCACCATCCTCCAGGGTCGTGCGGTCGGTGGCACCACGCTGATCAACTGGACCTCGAGTTTCCGCACGCCCGAGCCGACCCTCGAGCACTGGGCCAAGGAGCACAACGTCAAAGGCCACAGCCCGGCCGAGATGGCGCCGTGGTTCGAAAAAATGGAACAGCGTCTTGGCGTCGCGCCGTGGATGGTCCCGCCCAACGCCAACAACGACGTGATCCGCAAGGGCTGCGAACAGCTCGGCTACAGCTGGCACGTGATCCCGCGCAACGTGCGTGGCTGCTGGAACCTCGGTTATTGCGGCATGGGCTGCCCGACCAACGCCAAGCAGTCGATGATGGTCACGACCATCCCGGCGACGCTGGAAAAGGGCGGCGAGTTGCTGTACCTGGCCCGCGCGGAAAAACTGCTGATCAGTGGCGACAAAATCACCGGTCTGCAGTGCGTGGCGATGGACGAGCGTTGCGTCGCGCCGACCGGGCACACCATCACGGTCAAGGCCCGGCATTACGTGCTGGCCGGCGGTGGCATCAACAGCCCGGCCCTGCTGCTGCGCTCGGATGCACCGGATCCGCATCAGCGCCTCGGCAAACGCACGTTCCTGCATCTGGTGAACATGTCCGCCGGGCGTTTCGACGAGGTGATCAACCCGTTCTACGGCGCGCCGCAGTCGATCTACTCGGATCATTTCCAGTGGAAGGACGGCACCAGTGGGCCGATGGGCTACAAACTCGAAGTGCCACCGCTGCAACCGGCACTGGCCGCGACCTTGCTCGGCGGTTTCGGCCAGCAGAATGCCGAACACATGGCCGACCTGCCGCACACCCACGCGATGCTCGCGTTGCTGCGCGACGGTTTCCACCCGGACAGCCCCGGCGGCAGTGTCGAACTGCGCGGTGATGGCTCGCCGGTGCTCGACTATCAAGTCTCGCCTTATGCCTGGGAGGGCCTGCGCCGCGCCTTTCACAGCATGGCCGAGATCCAGTTTGCCGGCGGCGCCAAAGCCGTAATGCCGATGCACGCCGATGCGCGCTACGTGAAAACCCTGGCCGAAGCCCGCACGCTGATCAACGGTCTGAGCCTTGAGCTGTATCGCACGCGCTTGGGCAGTGCCCACGTGATGGGCGGTTGTGCGATGGGCGAAGAGCCGAAAAACGCAGTTACCGACAGCCTTGGCCGGCATCATCAACTGAGCAATCTGTCGATTCACGATGGCTCGCTGTTCCCCACCAGCATTGGCGCCAACCCGCAATTGTCGGTGTATGGCCTGACCGCGCAGCTGGCGACAGCCCTCGCCGATCGGCTGAGAAATCCGTGAAAAAACCGGTTTATCGCGTCGTCTATAGTGCTTTCTTACCCAACAGGCGACTTGGCCGACCGGGACGGCTGCGATACCATCCGACTCCCCAACGGACTCCCGCCAGGACGACGCGATGAACCGAGTGTTGTACCCAGGTACCTTCGACCCTATTACCAAAGGGCATGGCGATCTGGTCGAACGCGCCTCGCGCCTGTTCGATCACGTGATCATTGCGGTCGCCGCCAGCCCCAAGAAAAACCCGCTGTTCCCGCTGGAACAACGGGTTGAACTGGCTCGCGAGGTCACCAAACACCTGCCCAACGTCGAAGTGGTCGGCTTCTCGACGCTGCTGGCGCATTTCGCCAAGGAGCAGAACGCCAATGTGTTCCTGCGTGGCTTGCGTGCGGTGTCGGACTTCGAATACGAATTCCAGCTGGCCAACATGAACCGCCAGTTGGCCCCGGACGTCGAGAGTCTGTTTCTCACCCCGTCCGAGCGTTATTCGTTCATTTCCTCGACGCTGGTGCGGGAAATCGCCGCGCTGGGCGGCGATATCAGCAAGTTCGTGCACCCGGCCGTGGCCGATGCCCTGACCCTGCGCTTCAAGAAGTAACGACCGTTCAAACGGCGCCCGCGTGCACTGCGGGCGCCAATGCGGCACAATTGCGCGCATTGATTTATTGCGCCCGGGCCTGCCGCCCCGGCTGGAGTTAGCATGTCCCTGATCATCACCGACGATTGCATCAACTGCGACGTCTGCGAACCCGAGTGCCCGAACGCCGCCATTTCTCAAGGCGAAGAGATCTACGTGATCGACCCGAACCTGTGCACCCAGTGCGTCGGCCACTACGACGAGCCGCAGTGCCAGCAGGTCTGCCCGGTGGATTGCATTCCGCTGGACGAGGCGCATCCGGAAACTGAAGAACAGTTGATGGAGAAGTACCGCAAGATTACCGGCAAGGCCTGAGTCCTTCAGCGCCTGTTCCGACGCCATCGCGGGCAAGCCCGCTCCCACAGGGTTGTGTGGTGATACACAAATCGTGTGAACACCGAAATCCTTGTGGGAGCGGGCTTGCCCGCGATGAGGCCATCAATAACACCGCTGATCTCGGATCAGCTCACTCACGCTGCTCAAACCCCTCCCCCGTACACCCCAGACACCGCACAAACGCCGCTTTCGCCGGATCCACCACCAGCGCCTGCCCCGCATCGCCGACCCCGCCACCCAGCGCGGTAAACGGCAATGACACCACAAACACCCCCGCACCCAGCACCGTTGCCACCACCAATAACGGTCGGGCAATCAGCAAATCGCCGATCATGGCGTAGGCGGGAGGGTTCTGGATGGTGTAGCGCGGATCACCGCTGCCATGCTCCGCGGCCTGAACGGCCAGGCTGGAACACAGCAGCAGTGCGGCAAACAGGACTTGCAAGGACTTCATGGCACGATCCTTCGGGCTGAACAGTGAGACAACTCACTATAGACCGTAGGACTTTTTCAGATTTTTGCCTCAGGTCTGGCAGCGCGGACAGAACACACTGGCCCGTTGCCCCAGCTTCACTTCCCGCAGGCCAGTACCGCAGACCTTGCAGTGTTCACCACCGCGACCATAGACAAACAGTTCCTGCTGGAAGTAGCCGGGCTGCCCGTCACCGCCGATGAAATCCCGCAACGTGGTGCCGCCGCGCTCGATGGCTGCGGCGAGGATGCGTTTGATCTCGATCGCCAGCTTCAGATACCGCGCGCGGGAGATGCTCTTGGCTTCGCGGCGCGGATCGATCCCGGCGGCGAACAGCGCTTCGGTCGCGTAAATATTGCCGACGCCTACCACCACCGCGTTGTCCATGATGAACGGCTTGACCGCCATCGAACGCCCACGCGACAGCTGGAACAGGCGCTCGCCGTCGAACAGATCGGTCAACGGCTCCGGCCCGAGGCGAATCAGCAGTTCGTGATTGAGCGGATCGGTACTCCACAGCATCGCACCGAAGCGGCGCGGATCGGTGTAGCGCAACGCCAGACCGGATTCCAGTTCGATATCGACGTGCTCATGCTTGAGCGCCGGCAACCCGACTTCGACCAGCCGCAAGTTGCCCGACATGCCCAGGTGGCTGATCAACGTGCCGACTTCGGCATTGATCAACAAATACTTGGCCCGCCGCTCGACCAGCACGATGCGCTGCCCGGACAGGCGCACATCGAGGTCTTCGGGGATCGGCCAGCGCAGCCGGCGATCCCGCACGATCACCCGGCTGACGCGCTGGCCTTCCAGGTGCGGAGCAATGCCCCGGCGGGTGGTTTCGACTTCCGGCAATTCAGGCATGACGTTCTCGAATCAATGCGCGCCGAGGTCGCGGATCGTCTGTTTGAGGGTTTCGAAATCGTAGTCCGACAGACCGACGTAATCGAGAATCAGCGGGCCAATGCTGTTCCACTCGTGGTCTTCGGTCTGGTTGCCCAGCACCCGATAAGACGCACAGATGTGCTCGGCCATCTTCAGGATCGCCAGCAGATTCTTCATCTGGCTGTTGCGCGAGGATTCGTCGCTGAAGATCGCCAGCGCATTGTGGTGATTGGCGATCGCCGTGCTGACGTGTTCCGGCAGGCGCCACGACTTGGCGGTGTAGTAGCCGACCACGGCGTGGTTGGTATTGAACTCGGCGTTCTCGGTGTCCACCACCCGGCATTCGGCGCTGGCATTGGCGTAAGCCTTTTCCAGTACCGACATGTAGTTGGGGAAGCGCTGCAGCATCAACGGCACGCCGCAGTCGTGGAACAGCCCCAAGGCATAAGCTTCGTCGCCGGCCTGGGTGCCGATGCGCTTGGCCAGGGTCAGGCAGGTCATCGCCACGTCCTGGGCGGTGTCCCAGAAACGGTTGAGGGTGACGATGGTGTCATCGTTCATCTCGCCCTTGATCGACTGCGCGTTGATCAGGTTGATGATCGAACGGCTGCCCAACAGATTCACCGCACGCTGGATCGAAGTGATCTTGTTGCTCAGGCCGTAATACGGCGAGTTGACGATTTTCAGCAGAGAACCGGACAGGCCGGGATCCTGGGCGATCAGCTTGGCGATCACCTCCAGGTCCGGGTCGGGCATGTACTGCTCCATCTGCAGATCCACCATGATCTGCGGCTGCGCCGGCACGCTGATGCCTTGCAGGGATTGTTGAATCTGTTCGGTGGTCAGCTCTTGGGACATAAGTACACACTCTGGGACAGGCGGCGATTCTAACCTCTAAAAACCGCAGGACGACACACCAGTGGGCAATTGTCAGGAACTTTCATTCACGCTCAGGCTTCGGACTTTGTAAGGCCGACCGGACAATCAAGCACCGGCTCGGTGGTAATTTCCCGCAGACTCAGGAGCTTATCGATGGCTACTTCCCTCACTGGCAAACGCGTCGCCATTTTAGTAACAGACGGTTTCGAACAGGTCGAACTGACCGGGCCCAAGCAAGCACTGGAGCAGGCCGGCGCCCAGGTCGACATCCTTTCGGCCGAGGCCGGCAAGGTCAAAGGCTGGAACCACGACAAACCGGCGGATGACTTCAAGGTCGATCAGACCTTTCAAGGCGCCAGCAGCGAGCAGTACGACGCGATCGTCCTGCCGGGTGGCGTGCAGAACTCCGACACCATTCGCATCGATCAGGATGCCCAGCATCTGGTCAAGACCGGCGCCTCCGCCGGCAAACCGATTGCAGTGATCTGCCATGGCGGCTGGCTGCTGATTTCCGCCGGGCTGGTCAACGGCAAGACCCTGACCAGCTACAAGACGCTCAAGGATGATCTGGTGAATGCCGGGGCCAACTGGGTCGACAAGGAAGTGGTCAAGGACGGTCATCTGATCAGCAGCCGTCAGCCGGACGATATTCCGGCGTTCAACCGTGAGTTGATCGACGCGCTCTCTGCCTGATCTGGGGGGTTGTGAGTTTATGTGGTGAGGGGATTTATCTGTGGCGAGGGGATTTATCCCCGATGGACAGCGCAGCTGTCCAAAATCGATTCACGCGGTCAGTCAGAAAACTGCGTTGGGGTTTGCGGCTGCTACGCAGCCGATCGGGGATAAATCCCCTCGCCACAGATAAATTCCTTCATCACTGATTCCCCTTGCCACATGTCCACTCACCAGCCAATCGGGCCGAGCAACACGGTATACTCCCGCTCTTTTTTCCGGAGCGACGTCATGTCCCTGCCTAGCCTGCGCCTCAAAGCCAACGCCGACCGTCGCCTGCGCAACGGCCACTTGTGGGTCTACAGCAACGAAATCGATGTGGCCGCCACGCCACTACACGGCTTCAAGGCCGGCGATCAGGCGATCCTCGAAGCCGCGGGCGGCAAGCCGCTGGGCATCGTCGCGATGAGCCCGAACAACCTGATCTGCGCGCGCCTGCTGTCGCGTGACATCAAACTGGCACTGGACAAGTCGCTGCTGGTACACCGCCTGAACGTGGCCCTGTCGCTGCGCGAGCGCCTGTTCGACAAGCCGTTCTACCGCCTGGTCTACGGCGACTCCGACCTGCTGCCGGGTCTGGTGGTCGACCGTTTCGGCGACATCCTCGTGGTGCAGATCGCCTCGGCGACCATGGAAGCGCATAAAGATGACGTGATCGCTGCACTGACCCAAGTGCTCAAGCCAAGCGGCATCCTGTTCAAGAACGATTCTGCCGCCCGTGACGCCGAAGGCCTCAACCGCTACGTCGAAACCGTGTTCGGTCTGGTGCCGGAGTGGGTGGCCCTGGAAGAGAACGGCGTGAAATTCGAAGCGCCGGTCATTGGTGGCCAGAAAACCGGCTGGTTCTACGACCACCGCATGAACCGCGCCCGCCTCGCCCCTTACGCCAAAGGCAAACGCGTCCTCGACCTCTATAGCTACATCGGTGGCTGGGGCGTGCAGGCTGCGGCGTTCGGCGCCAGCGAAGTGTTCTGCGTCGACGCGTCGGGCTTCGCCCTCGACGGCGTCGAGCGTAACGCCGCGCTGAACGGCTTCGCCGACAAGATGACCTGCATCGAAGGCGACGTCTTCGAAGCGTTGAAGGAACTCAAGGCCAGCGAAGAACGTTTCGACGTGATCGTTGCCGACCCGCCAGCGTTCATCAAGCGCAAGAAAGACATGAAGAACGGTGAAGGCGCCTACCGTCGTCTGAACGAGCAAGCCATGCGCCTGCTGACCAAGGACGGCATTCTGGTCAGCGCTTCGTGCTCCATGCACCTGCCAGAGGACGATCTGCAGAACATCCTGCTGACCAGCGCCCGTCACCTGGACCGCAACATCCAGATGCTCGAGCGCGGCGGTCAGGGCCCGGATCACCCGGTACACCCGGCCATTGCCGAGACTCGCTACATCAAGAGCATCACCTGCCGCCTGCTGCCAAACAGCTGATCGGCCCATGAAACGGGGAGCCTGCGGGCTTCCCGTTGGCTTTACGGCGATGCAATGTCGTCGAATTTCTTCCTCTTTCCTACAACTAACTTCCTACATGCATGCAGGACATTTCCCTGCGAATTACATTTCAACATCTAATACTTACAAGTTTGCCCTTGCAGCACGCCCACTCCGACAAAATTAATAGAAATTTCCTACCCAAGTATCACTTGCCAATAATTCATTACAACCTATTATTAAGTTGTCACCACGACGGTGACATTCACTCTCAATGAACAAGGAGTTCATACTTATGAAAGCAATTACTCTGGAAACCAACCAAATCGCAAACCTGGCCTTCCTGGTTGCACCTAAAGCCCGCTAAGTGAGCCAGAACGCTGGGGAGTGCCGGCACCCCAGCGTTCTTCCGACCCGTTCCAGAGCGATGAACACAACATGCATATCAATCCCTATTTATTCATATTGCCGCGCACGCCCGGACAAATAGTCTGGAACTATAAAGACCACACCCAACATGAACTTGACCTGACTTACTCTTGTCGACTTGCACAACTTATCAATAACCCGGAACAGTTCGACAGACGCAACATAATAGACTCACAACTTCTGAACGCGGGCATATTAACCGTTGCAAAAATAGACAGTCCGCCATGGGGCTGGGATGAATTGTCGAAGATTTATCATATTGGCACCCAGAACATTCCCTGCGAACAGACACCCCAGAATATTCACGAGTGGTCCAGGCAATACCTGAACCATTGCAACGCGGTGCTGACTACACCGGCCCCCGCACTAGATCGGTCGACACCTCAAGACGAACCTCGAATCGCCCTGCCCGCCTCCGCGGCCCTGACCGTTGCCAGCTTGGGCAATGTCCTGCGCCTGAGAAAAACCTGCCGCTCCTTCACTGGCGCAGCGATCACCCTCAATGACGTCGGTACACTGCTGTACCTCTCGCTGGGCTTTCTTCGCCATCGCGACAATGACCGCGACGAGAGCATCGCCGAAGGCCTCGGTGCCCGGCGCAGCAGCCCGTCGGGTGGAGGATTGAATGCCTGTGAAGGGTTTCTTCTGGCACGCAATATCGAGGGCCTGGAACCGGGTGTCTACGCCTATCACCCGGCAGAACACGCACTCAGCCGGGTCAATCCTTTGCCCGACCACGCGCTGGGTCATTTGCTGGCGGGTCAGCACTTCATCAATAACCTGCCACTGGGTCTGTTCATCACCGCTCGTTTCGACAAGCTCTGGTGGAAGTATGAACACTCACGCGCCTATCGCATGGCGTTTGTCGAGGCGGGTCATCTGTCGCAAACCTTTCAACTGGTGGCCACAGCGCTGGGCCTGGGAACGTGGCTGACCGGGGCATTCGCCGACCGCCAGGTCGAAGCCCTGCTCAAACTCGAAGGCAGCGCTGAACAACCGTTGTTCTTTGTCGGCTGCGGCGCCAGCGACGGTCAGGCGATGTGTCAGGAAATGCGCGACCTGTTGCAGGAGACGCGCAAATGAGCGCATCAACCGTGGACCAGCCCGAAGCGCCAGAGTCCTGGGCGCTTCGATTCACCCTCGGCGACTGGAACAACCACGCCTCGGTACGCACCAGCCGGCACGACTACCAGTTGCCGGCAGACCTGCAGTTGCAACTGCAAACCCGCTTCTGGTTTCCGCCGGCATTCCTGCCGTATCTGTCCCACCCGGCGATCGAAGCCGCAGGCAGCAAGGTCATGCATCGGCTGGCTGCCAACCACCTGGTGCACTTTCTCGACTACACCACGCTGCTGGAACACCGCATCGTCAACCGCGCCGTGGAAACCATCGTCCACGGTGAGTTGCCCGCGCACATTCCGTCAAGGATGAAAACCGCCGCGCTGCAGCTCTATACCGACGAGGGTTATCACGCATTGTTCTCCCATCATCTGGCCGAACAGATCGCCGAACTGCATGGTTTCACCGGTCGTCCACAGATGCCGCTGCGCATCACCCGCCTGACCGGTCAGATCGCCCGAACGCCGGAGAGCAAACGCCCGCTGGCATGGTTTCTGCTCGGCTTCGTCTCCGAAACCATCATTGCCCGGGAGTTGCTGGATGTGTGTCGGGAAACGCTGGTCAGCAGCGTGAACGACATGCTGCGCGACCACCTCGCGGATGAAGCGCGCCACAGCCGTTTTTTTTCCGAGGTCTTTCACTACCTCTGGTTGACCCTGAACAGCCGCCAGCGCGCCTTTGCGGCGAGAACCTTGCTGGAGACCCTGGCGACCTTCTTCGAAATCGACGAGCAATGGCTGCACCAAAGCCTGCGCCGCGCCGGCATTGGCGAAGGTGCGATCAAGGAAATCCTCGACAGCCTGACCAACGAACAGGCCAGCCGCCAGCGTGCCCGATCCGGAGCCACGGCTACGCTTGCTGCACTCGAAAAAGCCGGATTCTTCGCGCTACCCAACAACCGCAAACTTTTCGCCAAGGCAGGACTGATCGATGCTTGAAGGAAGAACGGTGGTAACGACCCGACAACGACGCGGGGCGATCAGCCTGCTTTTGGCCATGGTGCTGCTGGGGGTGTTTCCGCTGGACGTCCTGCTGCCCTCGTTCCCGGCGCTGGCCGAACACTTCGCCAGCACTCCGACCGACATCGCCCTGTCGATCAGCCTGTTCGCGGTGGGCATTGCCTTTGCCCAACTGTTGATCGGGCCGTTGTCCGACATCATCGGGCGCAAGGGGTTACTGCTCGCCGGCATGGCTGTCTCGATCCTCGGCGCCATCGGCTGCGTAATGACCAGTGACTACACGCTGTTCATGGCCTTTCGCATCGTGCAGGCCATCGGCTGTGGCTGTTTCGTCCTGTCACAGGCGCTGGTGCAGGATCTGTTCGAGGGCGCAGAGCGCGATCGCCTGCGGATCCTGATGGTGACCGCCACCGGGATCTTCATCTCCATATCACCGCTGGCCGGAACCTTTCTGCAGGCGACCCTGGGCTGGCGTGGCAGCTTCTGGCTGTTCATCGCACTGGCGGCGGTGGTGTTGCTCAAGGCCTGGCTGTTTCTGGACGGCGGTCGGCCAGTCGCCAAGGGCACACCGCTCAACTTTCTCAGCGCCTATCGACGGGTGCTGGGGGATTTCGAGTTCGTCGGCTACTGGCTGATCTCGGCTTTCGCGTTCGCCTGCCACTTCTCGTTCATCGTCATTTCGCCGTTGATCTTCATGGATCAGTTGCAGCTCTCAGCCTATGACTTCTCACTGATCCTGCTGATCTACGGTGCGGCCTATGTGACCGGCGGGATTGCCGCCACGCTGTTGAGCCGGCGCATCAGCTCTGCGCAACAGATCGTGGCCGGGTTGAGCCTGATTCTGCTGGCAGGGCTGGTGATGCTATTCCTGTCGCAGTACTTAGCGCTCTCGCCCGTCACGGTATTGATCCCTATGCTGATCTGCACCGCCGGCACCACCATTGCACGCCCGGCCGCCACCTCACGCGCCATGGGCCTGTTCCCGGAGAACGCCGGTACTTCGGCCTCGGCCGGTAGCACGATCATCTTCATCTGCGGCGGGTTGATCAGTGCGCTGATCAGCCTGAGTCCAGGCAACCTGCAGGCCACTCTCGGCTACTGTTTTGTCCTGCTCAGTTGCATCGCGCTGGCGCTGAACAAGCGGATCAGCCATCGCGCCAGCGTCATCGAAAACGGCGCCGTCACGCCCTCTGGCAGCGATTGAGCCTGCCGGTCGTCATGCCATACGCACCGTCGGCACTGGAACAACGCTTTGCGCCATTCCCTCCAGACGCCAGCGGTGTAGAATCGGCTGATTCATCGCCATTCATCCCCCGGCGGGTTTATGAGCTCAGGCTGAGGCAAGCGGCGATCCCGCAAAGTCATCGGCAACATCCAGGACACACGGCCATTTCTGAGTGTTCCAGACGTCAATAGAAGCTCACTCCCTTTTGATACCTGATTAGCCGCCCGGAGTGCTCCATGCCAGATTACCGCTCGAAAACATCCACCCACGGCCGCAACATGGCCGGCGCCCGCGCACTGTGGCGCGCCACCGGGATGAAAGATGACGACTTCAAGAAGCCGATCATCGCCATTGCCAACTCCTTCACCCAGTTCGTGCCGGGCCACGTGCACCTCAAAGACCTCGGTCAACTGGTTGCCCGGGAAATCGAACGCGCCGGTGGCGTAGCGAAAGAATTCAACACCATCGCCGTGGATGACGGCATCGCCATGGGTCACGACGGCATGCTCTATTCGCTGCCGAGCCGCGAGATCATCGCCGACTCTGTCGAATACATGGTCAACGCCCACTGCGCCGACGCCATCGTCTGCATCTCCAACTGCGACAAGATCACCCCGGGCATGTTGATGGCCGCTCTGCGCCTGAACATTCCGGTGATCTTCGTCTCCGGCGGCCCGATGGAAGCCGGCAAGACCAAACTCGCTTCCCACGGCCTCGACCTCGTCGACGCCATGGTGATCGCCGCCGACTCCAGCGCTTCTGACGAGAAGGTTGCCGAGTACGAGCGCAGCGCCTGCCCGACCTGCGGTTCATGCTCCGGCATGTTCACCGCCAACTCGATGAACTGCCTGACTGAAGCCCTGGGCCTGGCATTGCCGGGCAACGGTTCGACCCTCGCGACCCACAGCGACCGCGAGCAGTTGTTCCTGCAGGCCGGCCGCACCATCGTCGAGCTGTGCAAGCGTTACTACGGCGAAAACGACGAATCCGTGCTGCCGCGCAATATCGCCAACTTCAAGGCGTTCGAGAACGCGATGATGCTCGACATCGCCATGGGCGGTTCGACCAACACCATCCTGCACTTGCTGGCTGCCGCCCAGGAAGCCGAGATCGATTTCGATCTGCGCGACATCGACCGTCTCTCGCGCAGCGTGCCGCAACTGTGCAAGGTCGCGCCGAATATCCAGAAGTACCACATGGAAGACGTGCACCGCGCCGGCGGCATCTTCAGCATCCTCGGTTCCCTGGCCCGTGGCGGCCTGCTGCACACCGACCTGCCGACCGTGCACAGCCGCAGCATGGAAGAAGCCATCGCCAAGTGGGACATCACCCAGACCACTGACGAAGCCGTGCATCACTTCTTCAAGGCCGGCCCGGCGGGCATCCCGACCCAGACCGCGTTCAGCCAGTCGACCCGTTGGGAAACCCTGGATGACGACCGTGAAAACGGCTGTATCCGCAGCTTCGAACACGCCTATTCGAAAGAAGGCGGCCTGGCCGTGCTGTACGGCAACATCGCTCTCGACGGCTGCGTGGTGAAAACCGCCGGCGTCGACGAGTCGATCCACGTCTTCGAAGGCAACGCGAAGATCTTCGAAAGCCAGGACAGCGCGGTGCGCGGCATCCTCGCCGACGAAGTGAAGGAAGGCGACATCGTCATCATTCGCTACGAAGGCCCGAAAGGCGGCCCGGGCATGCAGGAAATGCTCTACCCGACCTCGTACCTGAAGTCCAAAGGTCTGGGCAAAGCCTGTGCGTTGCTCACCGACGGTCGTTTCTCTGGCGGTACTTCCGGCCTGTCGATCGGCCACGCTTCGCCAGAGGCTGCGGCCGGTGGCGCGATCGGTCTGGTGCAGGACGGCGACAAAGTGCTGATCGACATCCCGAACCGCTCGATCAACCTGTTGGTCAGCGATGAAGAACTGGCTGCACGCCGGGTCGAACAGGACAAGAAAGGCTGGAAACCGGTCGAGCAGCGTCCACGCAAAGTGACCACCGCCCTGAAGGCCTACGCCCTGCTGGCGACCAGCGCCGACAAGGGTGCGGTGCGTAACAAGGCGATGCTCGACGGGCTGTAAGTTTTAGCCGCCGAATAAAAATGCCCCGCCAAGTGCGGGGCATTTTTTTGCCTGATCCAAAAACAATGAAGATCAAAACTGTGGGAGCGGGCTTGCTCGCGAAAGCGGTCTACCGGTCAAAAAATCTCCCGCCTGACACTCCCTCTTCGCGAGCAAGCCCGCTCCCACAAGGGACTGTCAGTGATTCTGGAATCTGAGTTCCAACAAGGATTGGGGGCTTACTGGATTTCTTCAGGCTTGACGATCACCCAGTTTTTGTCCGCCGTCACCGGCAACCCTTCCTTGGCCTGCGCCGCCGCATGCTTGGCCATCATGCCGTTGAGCTGGGTCATGTATTTGTCCTTGCGGTTGACCCACAAGTGAATGCCGCCCTTGGCCACATCCACATCGTGGAACAGCATGTAGCCGTCGCTGCTCGGTGTGTCGCCGCCCACCAGCACCGGTTTTTTCCACTCGTCGATGTAGGTCAGGATCGCCGCGTGCTTGCCGGCCATCCAGGTTGCAGGGGTCCACAGGTACGGGGTCAGTTCGAGGCCGAGGTTGGCCTTCTCGTCATACTTGCCAGCGGTGATCTGTTTGCGCGCAGTGGTCAGTTCGCCGGTTTCGCGGTTCTTCAGCAGCGTGGTCACGCCGATCACGTTCTGCGGTTTGACGTTGTAGCCGTACTTCGGATCTGCCGCGACCATGCGCACCAGTTCTTCGGAAGCGGCAGTCATCACGTAGACCTCGATGCCGTTCTCCATCAGCTTGTTGTACAGCTCGGCCTGGCCGGTGAAGACCTTTGGTGGCTGCACATCGAGGTTCTTCACTACATCGCCTTCGTAGTAGGTCGCCGGCACCGGTTTGCCAGACGCCATCAACTCATCGACGTAGCCCTTGAGTTCCTTGAGAGTGAAGCCGGAGAACACCTGCGCTACCCACGGGTAGCAGACCATGTCGTCGACTTCGCACAGGCGATAGTAGTAACTGAACAGGCTTTCCTTATGGTCGGCGGTGTCCTTGAACGGCATCAGTTTCAGCGAGGGGTCGAGTTTGTCGCGGGTGATCAGGCCCTTGTTTTCCATGAACGGCAGCAACGACTCTTCAAGGTCGTATCGGTAGCTGGTGTTGTCCATGTCGAACACCGCGTAATTACCCTTGTTGGCATTGGCGGCGATCATCGCGTCGAGTGCCTTGGCCTGATCCGCCGGCCAGTGCTTCAGGTCGGTGGCGAATGCGTGAGCGGCCAAGCCCAATCCAAGAACCACAGCGAGCATTTTCGGTGCGAACTTCATCGGCGTTTTCTCCCTGACTGAAAGACATCGACGCTAACAAATAAGTGTGACAGTCCTCGTCTGTCAGCGACCGCTTACGTCTTCTCAACGCCAGTTGCATTGTCGATAACGACAACCGCTTATTCCAAAAACGACGGACGACCTGCGATTTCGGTATTAATTCATTGGAAATCAAACTGTTAGGCTTGCCGGTTCGCAGTTGCCCAAGAATGCGACTGGCACAAGTCTTATCGGAGTCTTCATGAATCTGCCGCTGATCCTCAATCTGCTGGTGTTCCTCGCCCTGCTCTTCGGTCTGGCGCAAACCCGCCACACGACGTGGAGCCTGGCGAAAAAAGTCCTGCTCGCGCTGGTACTCGGCGTAGCGTTCGGTGTTGCCCTGCACACCGTTTACGGTGCCGGCAACCCGGTACTGAAAGCCTCGATCGGCTGGTTCGATCTGGTCGGCAACGGCTACGTGCAGTTGCTGCAAATGATCGTGATCCCGCTGGTGTTCGCCTCGATCCTCAGCGCGGTTGCGCGTCTGCACAACGCCTCGTCGCTGGGCAAGATCAGCTTCCTGACCATCGGCACCCTGCTGTTCACCACCGCGATCGCGGCGCTGATCGGTATCGGCCTGACCAACCTGTTCGGCCTCACCGCCGAAGGCCTGGTCGCCGGCACGCAGGAAATGGCCCGTCTGCAAACCATTCAGACCGACTACGCCGGCAAGGTTGCCGACCTGAATGTGCCGCAGTTGCTGCTGTCGTTCATTCCGCAGAACCCGTTCGCCGACCTGGCCCGGGCCAAGCCGACCTCGATCATCAGCGTGGTGATCTTCGCCGCGTTCCTCGGGGTCGCGGCGCTGCAACTGCTCAAGGATGATGCCGAGAAAGGTCAGAAAGTGATCAACGCCATCGACACCCTGCAAGCCTGGGTGATGAGTCTGGTGCGTCTGGTGATGAAGCTGACCCCGTACGGCGTGCTGGCGCTGATGACCAAAGTGGTGGCCGGTTCCAATCTGCAGGACATCATCAAGCTCGGCAGTTTCGTCGTGGTTTCGTACATCGGTCTGGGCCTGATGTTTGTCGTGCATGGCCTGCTGGTGTCGGCCGCCGGGATCAACCCGCTGCGTTTCTTCCGCAAGATCTGGCCGGTGCTGACGTTCGCGTTCACCAGCCGCTCCAGCGCGGCGAGCATTCCGCTGAGTATCGAAGCGCAGACCCGTCGTCTGGGGATTCCGCAGTCGATCGCCAGTTTCGCCGCCTCGTTCGGTGCGACCATCGGCCAGAACGGTTGCGCCGGTCTGTACCCGGCGATGTTGGCGGTGATGGTTGCGCCAACTGTGGGCATCAATCCGCTGGATCCGCTGTGGATCGCGACGCTGGTGGCGATTGTGACTTTGAGTTCGGCCGGTGTGGCCGGGGTTGGTGGCGGCGCGACGTTTGCCGCACTGATCGTGCTGCCGGCGATGGGTTTGCCGGTGTCACTGGTGGCGCTGCTGATTTCGGTTGAGCCGCTGATCGACATGGGTCGTACGGCGTTGAACGTAAGTGGTTCGATCACCGCCGGTGCGATTACCAGCCAAGTGATGCAGCAGACCGATAAAGCACTGCTGGATGCGGATGAGCATGCGGAGCTTGCTCAGGCTTAAATTCTTCTTTGCCTGACCTGCCCTCTTCGCGAGCAAGCCCGCTCCCACATTGGATCTGTGATCGACACAAATCCAATGTGGGAGCGGGCTTGCTCGCGAAGCTCTTAAGCTTTTTCCCAGACTTCGAAGTTGTACGCGGGCTTATCGCCCTCAGCCGGATTCGACACGTTCGACACCAGCTTCCACTGGTTCAGATCGAACTCCGGAAACCACGCATCGCCTTCCGGGCTCAGCGCCACTCGGGTCAGATACAGACGATCGGCCTGCGCCAGCCCTTGCGCATACAACTGCGCGCCGCCAATCAGCATCAACTCATCGACACCCTGCGCTTTCGCCCATTCCTCGGCGCGAACCACCGCGGCTTCCAGCGACGGATACACCTCCGCCCCTTCCAGCAGCAGATCCGGCTGACGGCTGACCACGATGTTCAAGCGGCCCGGCAGCGGACGGCCGAGGGAGTCCCAGGTCTTACGGCCCATGATGATCGGCTTGCCGAGGGTCGTGGCCTTGAAGTATTTGAAGTCCCCCGGCAGGTGCCAGGGCATGCTGTTGTCGACGCCGATCACACGGTTTTCACCGAGGGCTGCGATCAGGCTGAGGGGGAGTGATTTAGTCATGCCGGCGAGGATACCAGAGCCTCGCTTGACCCGATAAGCGCCACAGCGGTTATGCTCACTGCTCAATCGAGCAACGGAATGGCGCGTGACTGAACTGACTCCACTGCAAAACCTCTGGCTGACTGAAACCATCCGCCTGCGCGAAGAACACGCAGGCCCCCTGGAAGATCTGGAAGCCAATCGTCTGGCCCGCGCGGCCGGCGGCGATCTGCCGGGCCGTATTCAGCGCCGCGCCGTGTGGCTGGCCGAGCGCGACGGGTTGAGCGCAGCACTCAAGCACTGGCTGCAAGGCGCGCGTCTGGCGCTGGTGCTGCTGGTGATTTTCGCGCTGCTGAGCGGCGCCGGGCTGGCCTTCGCCGCACTGAGCCAGACGCCGGTCAATGTGTTCTGGGCCCTGGGCAGCCTGCTCGGGCTGAACCTGATTCTGCTACTGAGCTGGGCACTGGGGCTGATCTTTGCCGGAGAACACGGCGCCACCCTCGGGCGCTTGTGGCTGTGGCTCAGTGAAAAACTCGCCCGCGATGCCAAAGCTGCGCAACTCGCGCCGGCCCTGCTGCTGATGTTGCAACGCAAAAAGCTCAATCGCTGGGTGCTCGGCACGTTGGTCAACGGCCTGTGGTTGCTGGCGATGCTCAGCGCGCTGCTGTTGCTGCTGACGCTGATGGCGACCCGGCGCTACGGCTTCGTCTGGGAAACCACGATTCTCGGCGCCGACACCTTTATCAACCTGACCCAAGCCCTCGGCGCGCTGCCGGCACTGCTCGGCTTCAACGTGCCGACCGTGGAGATGATCCGCGCCAGTGGCGGCGCAGCGCTGGATATCGAAAGCGCACGCCAGGCCTGGGCAACCTGGCTGGTCGGCGTGCTGGTGGTCTACGGTGTGCTGCCGCGCCTGCTGCTGGCGCTGTTGTGTTTCTGGCGCTGGAGTCGCGGCAAAGCCGCGCTGACGCTGGACTTGAACCTGCCCGGTTACGCCCAGTTGCGTGAACGGCTGATGCCGACCAGCGAACGCCTCGGCATCAACGACGCCGCGCCTGCGCAGTTGCATCGGGTCGAAAGCAGCGTCAGCGAACACGCCAGCGACGGCGCTTTGCTGGTCGCCATCGAACTCGACGATCAGCGCCCATGGCCACCAGCCCTGCCGAAAACCGTGAGCAACGCCGGCATCCTCGACAGCCGCGAATCGCGGCACAAACTGCTCGAACAGCTCAGCCGTTTCCCTCCGGCGCGCCTGCTGATCGCCTGCGATCCTCGGCGCTCGCCGGATCGCGGCAGCCTCGCGCTGATCGCCGAACTGGCGCGCAACGCCAGCGCCACCCGGGTCTGGCTGCTGCAAGCACCGCCCGGCGAAGCGCTGGACAGTGCCCGTCTCGGCGACTGGCACGTCGCGCTGCAACAACTGGAGTTGCCGTTCGCCGATTGCGCGCCGATGAACTGGCTGGAGAGCGGTCATGACTGATGCCCGGAAAGCGCCGCTGAAACTCGCGGTGGTCGGCCACACCAACGTCGGCAAGACTTCGCTGCTGCGCACCCTGACCCGCGACGTCGGTTTCGGCGAAGTCTCGCACCGGCCGAGCACCACTCGACATGTCGAGGGTGCGCGGTTGTCGGTGGACGGCGAGCCGTTGCTCGATCTCTACGACACGCCGGGGCTGGAAGACGCCATCGCCCTGCTGGATTTCCTTGAGCGTCTGGAGCGCCCCGGCGAACGTCTCGACGGCCCGGCGCGACTGGCGCGGTTTCTCGACGGCAGCGAAGCACGTCAGCGTTTCGAACAGGAGGCGAAAGTCCTGCGACAGCTACTCGCGTCGGACGCCGGTCTGTATGTGATCGACGCCCGCGAACCGGTGCTGGCCAAGTATCGTGACGAACTCGAAGTGCTCGCCAGTTGCGGCAAGCCGCTGTTGCCGGTGCTGAATTTCGTCAGCAGCGCCAACCATCGCGAGCCGGACTGGCGCGAAGCGTTGGCGCGGCTCGGCCTGCATGCGCTGGTGCGCTTCGACAGCGTTGCGCCGCCGGAAGATGGCGAGCGGCGCCTGTACGAAAGCCTTGCGCTGTTGCTGGAAAACGCCCGTCCGCAACTGGAGCGCTTGATCGCCGATCAACAGGCCCAGCGCCTCGCCCGCCAACAAAGTGCGGCGCGTTTGATCGCCGAATTGCTGATCGACTGCGCCGCGTGCCGACGCAGCGTGGTCAGCGAGGCCGAGCAGGAGCAGCAAGCGATCAGCGAACTGCGCAAAGCCGTGCGCCAGCGTGAACAGAAATGCGTCGAAGCGTTGCTCAAGCTCTATGCGTTTCGCCCGCAGGATGCGGCGGCCAGTGATCTGCCGTTGCTCGATGGGCGTTGGGGCGATGATCTGTTCAACCCGGAAACTTTGAAGCAACTCGGCGTGCGGGTGGGCGGCGGGATTGCTGCCGGTGCCGCTGCCGGGGCTGGCGTGGATCTGCTGGTCGGCGGCATTACCCTCGGTGCGGCGGCATTGGCCGGTGCGATTGCCGGTGGTGCACTGCAAACCGCGCGCAGTTATGGCAGCCGCCTGCTCGGCAAGATCAGGGGCCAGCGGGAGTTGACCCTGGATGACGGGGTGTTGCGGCTGCTGGCGTTGCGGCAGCGCCAACTGTTGCTGGCGCTCGATCAGCGCGGGCATGCGGCGATGGAGGCGGTTCAGGTCGCCACCCCGCAGGACAAGACCTGGCGCGAAGGCAGGTTGCCGGATGCGCTGAGCAAGGCGCGGGCGCATCCGCAGTGGTCTTCGCTCAATCCGCATGCGAAGTTGAATCAGGCGGAGCGGCAGGAGCAGATTGAGTTTCTGGCTGCAGATTTGTAGCGCCTGATCTGGCCTCTTCGCGAGCAGGCTCGCTCCCACATTGGGTCGTGGTCAGAACACAAAACCCTGTGGGAGCGAGCCTGCTCGCGAATGGCGCGACTCGGTGACATGGATTACACAGCCAGCAGCCGCGCCGCTTTCTCCTTCAACACCTGAAGGTCAATCACCGGCACCGCCCTCTCCTTGGCCAGCTCGTCCCAATGGCGCATGCGCAAGCTGACGGCACACAACGGATCCCGCTCAAACACATCCGCCTCAGCCTCGCTCATCACCCCGCCCTGATACTCCAGGGTCCGGCGACTCGCTTCACTCAGGCGCTCGAAATACCCAGGCTCGCGCAAGGTCAGATAACGTTTGGCCTGCACGTGATATTCCACCAGCCGCGCCAGGCGCTCACTGAAACCGGCCTCACGCAAATAATTCGCCCCCAGCCGCTCATGGCTGACCACGCCATAACCGCCAATGTTCTCGGCACCTTCGGCGCACAGGTGGCCGATGTCATGAAAGAACGCCGCCAGCACCACTTCATCATCAAAGCCTTCAGCCATCGCCAACTGCGCTGCCTGAGACATGTGTTCGATCTGCGACACCGGCTCACCGATGTAATCACTAGCACCAAAGCGTTCATACAGCGCAAACACCCGGTCAACGACTTGCGCATGCCCCGCCATCACATTTCCTCCAGCAATTGAGCCACGTTGCGCTCGGCCAGTGCCGGGCCGACGCTCATGCCGACGCCGGTGTGCATCAACGCCACACTCAGCCCCGGTGCCGGGCGCAGCAACGAAAACGGCCCCGGCCCACGGGCACCGTAGACGCCCTGCCAGCGCTCGACCACTTGCACCTTGCAGCCCAGCGTGTGCTCGGCCAGTTCGAGCATCCAGTTGTCCACTTGCTCGGCGTTGAACGGCGACGGATCGCTGCCGTAATGGTGCGAGTCGCCGATGATCAGCTCGCCATACGACGTCGGACTGATCAGCAGGTGAATGCCGTTGTCGTGCAGGTGCGGTTGTTCGCGCAGGATCTGCGCCTGCACCGCCGCCGCTTCTGGCAAATCGGCGAAGGCGCCGTAGTGCACGCAGCTCAAACCGGTGAGCAAGGCGTGTTGCAGATTCAGCTCGATCTGCGGTTTGGCGCGGAGCATTTGCAGGCGGCAGATCTGCGGATCGAGCGCGGCAATCGGTTCGGCCAGCAGGGTCTGATAATCGTGGCCGGAGCAGACGATGATCTGCTTCGCCGTGAAGCTGCCGGCGGTGCTGTGCAGGTACCCCGGCTCGACATCGCGTACCAGCGTCGAGAAGTGAAACTCGACGCCGAGGTCGCGGCGCAGATAGTCGATCAACGCCGGAATCGCTTCACGCGAGTACAGCTGTTGATCGTCCATGCCGTGCAGCGCCGCGCGGTGGTGGCTGAACTGACCGTGATACAGATCACGCAGGGCAGCGCCACGCAGCAAGTCGACGTTATAGCTATGTTCCACGGCGCGACCGGCGCAGAACGCTTCGAGCAGTTGCTCTTCGGCTTCGCTGCGGGCGAACAGGTACGAGCCGTTGCGCTTGATCTTGAGACCGGCGAGTTGCGCCCAGTCACCCCAGATCTCGCGGCTGGCCTTGGCCAGCTCGAGCATCGGCCCCGGTGGCTGACCGGTGACCAGCGCCTGACCAAAGTTGCGCACCGAAGCGCCGAGGGGCGTGGCGGTGCGTTCGAAAACGCTGACCTTGAGGCCGCGTTTGGCGGCGGCGTAAGCGTGGGACAGGCCGAGGATGCCGGCGCCGACGATCAGCAGGTCTTTGTGTTGAGTCATGGAGATTTTCCCTGAATGGGAGACCGCCTTCGCGAGCAAGCCCGCTCCCACAGTTTGATCGCATTCCTTCCGGTGGAACTCGGTCGAATGTGGGAGCGGGCTTGCTCGCGAAGAGGCCCTGTCAGTCGATAAAGATCTTACTTGGCGACAACTTTCTCGGACTTGCCGTCATACCGCTTGCGCCATTCGGTGAGGATCTCGTCGCGGTTCTTCGAGGCCCAGGCAAAGTCGTTCTTGATCAGGCGCTGCTCGTAGTCGGCCGGCAGTTCGGTCTGCGGCTTGGCGATGCCCGGCTGCGCAAGAACCGCAAAGTTCTCCTTGTACAGATCCATCGCCTCGGCGCTGGCGGAGAAGTCTGCGAGTTTTTTCGCCGCGTCTTCATGCGGCGTGCCTTTGATTACCGCAGTGGCTTCGATCTCCCAGCCCAGGCCTTCCTTCGGCAGGATGATGTCCAGCGGCGCGCCCTGGCGTTTCAGCTGTACGGCCGGGTATTCGAAGGAAATGCCGATCGGGAATTCGCCCGCAGCAGCCAGTTTGCAAGGCTTGGAACCGGAGTGAACATACTGGCCGATGTTCTGGTGCAGACCGTCCATGTAGGCCCAGCCCTGCTTCTCGCCGAAGGTTTGCAGCCAGGCGCTGACGTCGAGGAAACCGGTGCCGGACGACGCCGGGTTAGGCATGACGATCTTGCCCTTGTACTCAGGCTTGGTCAGATCCTGCCAGCTCACTGGTTTGCTCAGGCCCTGCTTCTCGGCTTCGACGGTGTTGAAGCAAATGGTCGCGGCCCACACGTCCATGCCGACCCAGGCTGGCGGGTTGGCAGCATCGCGGTAGTTCGCGCCGATCTTGCCCAGATCCTTCGGTGCGTAGCTTTGCAGCATGCCCTGCTGATCGAGGATCGCCAGGCTCGAAGCGGCCAGGCCCCACACCGCGTCAGCCTGCGGACGGGCCTTTTCGGCCAGCAACTTGGCGGTGATGATCCCGGTGGAATCACGCACCCACTTGATCTCGACGTCCGGGTTGGCCTTCTCGAACGCGGCTTTGTAAGCGGTCAGTTGCTCGGCTTCGAGGGCGGTGTACACCGTCAACTCGGTTTTTGCCGCGAAGGCGTTCAGGCTGAAAGTAGCGAGCACAGCAGCGGCCAGGGCCATAGGCTTGAACATGATCGTTTTCCTGTCGGTGAGTTGAGGCTGTAGGGATAAGTCGTCAATCAGTGACCGGGCGCGGTTTGCCGCCAGGCCTGGGAACGGCGCAGCAAGCCGCGCGAAGCCCACGCCAGCAGCAAGGACACGCCTGCCGAGGTGAACAGAATCAGGGTCGACATCGCCGCCGCGCCGCCGACGTTGCCGGCGTCATCCATGTTCAGCACCGCGACCGCCGCGAGGATGGTGTCGGGGCTGTAGAGGAAGATCGCCGCCGACACCGTGGTCATCGCCGAGACAAACAGGTAGCGCACGATGTCCAGCAGCGCCGGCAGGCAGATCGGCACGGTGACGCGCAGGTAGTGGCGGTACAGCGGGGCCTTGAGCGACAGCGCGGCGGCCTCGAACTCGGCGTCGAGCTGGCGCAGCGCGGTGGTTGCGGTCATTTGTGCGGTGGTCAGATAGTGAGCAATGGTGCAGACGATCAGCAGGGTCATCGTGCTGTACAGCACGTGCAGCGGGTTGCCGCTGAGGTTGAAGAAGAAGACGTAACCCAGACCGAGCACCAGCCCCGGCACTGCCATCGGGATGAAACTGAGCATGCGCAACGTCAGGTTGAGGCCGCGTTGGCTGCGGGTTTTCTCCATCAGGTAAGCGCCAGTGAAGATCAGCACGCTGCCGATCAGCGCCGTGCCCAGCGCCATCTTCAAGCTGTTGCCGTAGGCCAGCCAGCCACCGCCGGCGGTCTCGTTGAACTGATAGTGATTGAGCGACAGCGACAGGTTGTACGGCCAGAACTTCACCAGCGACGAAAACACTGCCATGCCGAACACCAGCAGCAGCGCCGCGCTGATCAACAAAACAATCGCCAGATAGCAGCCATCACGCAATTTCGACGGCGCCGGTTTGAACACCTGGGCGCGGCCGCTCATGGAATCACCGTGACGCCGACGCAACCAGGCATCGACGCCAAAGCTGAACAGCGCCGGCAGCAACAGCACCATGCCGATCAGCGCACCGCGACCGAATTGTTGCTGACCAACCACGGCTTTGTAAGCCTCCAGCGCCAGCACTTGATAGTCGCCACCGACCACCACTGGCACGCCGAAATCGGTGATGGTCAGGGTGAACACCAGACAGAACGCGGCAAACACGGCCTGCCGGGTCGCCGGCCAGGTGATGCTGCGAAAGGCTTTCGCCGGACTGGCGCCCATGCTCGACGCCGCATCGAACAGCCGCGCATCGGCCAGCGACAGCGCCGACAGCAGAATCATCAGCGCATGGGGAAAGGTGTAGATCACCTCACCCAGCACGATCCCCCAGAACCCGTAGATATTGTCCGAGAGCAGCCCGCGCAACATGCCTTGGTTGCCGAACAGATAGACCAATGCGATACCCGGCAGCATCGACGGCGCCATCAATGGCAGCAGGGAGATCCCGCGCCAGAGGCCCTTGGCCGGAATCATCGTGCGTTGCAGGGCGTAGGCAAACAGGTAGGCCAGCGGTACGACGATGGCCGCGACGCTGAGGGAAACTTTCAGGCTGTTGCCGAGCAGCCAGTGGAAATTCTCGCTGCTGACCAACTCCTTAGCGGCGAGCCAGCCACCGCCCTGCCCGGCCTCACTGCTGAAGCCACGCCAGAAGATCGCCAGCAACGGCAGCAGCACGGCGATACCGAGCA
This sequence comes from Pseudomonas sp. IT-93MI4, assembly GCF_949767635.1. NCBI lineage: Bacteria > Pseudomonadati > Pseudomonadota > Gammaproteobacteria > Pseudomonadales > Pseudomonadaceae > Pseudomonas > Pseudomonas sp. IT-93MI4. The sequence continues at coordinate 505,977 of NZ_CATKPP010000022.1, read as the reverse complement.
GCAACAGCAGCAGGAGTTTGCCGCCGAGGACGAAGATCCGGTCACCGACCTCGGCCCCGGACACTCGCCGCGCTTGCTTGTGCGGTAGCGGCAGTGCGATGTTCGCGCTCATCAGGCAAACACCTGCAGGCTGCGCGGTGGCAAGGCGACCATGATCTGCTGGGCGCCAAGGCGTGGCATGGCTTCCGGCGCCAGTTCAGCAAGCAGCGCGTGGCCCGGCAATTGGTCGAGTTCGAAGCTCATGCGGCAGCGATTGCCGAGGAAGGTGATCTCGCGCACCTTGGCCGGGAACAGGTTTTCTTCGTGCACCAGCGGATTGACGTTGATTGCTTCCGGGCGACAGAACAGTCGGCCCGAAGCACCGCTCACACTGCCATCCGCCAGACGCACATCCATCCCGCCAACCCGGGCGTGACTGGCGCTGCTGCGCTGGAACGGCAGCCAGTTGCCCTGCCCGACAAACTCGGCGACAAATGGCGTGGCCGGGCGGTTGTAGATTTCCTGCGGGGTGGCGTACTGCTCGACCCGGCCGTTGTTCATCACGGCGATGCGGTCGGCCATCAGCATGGCTTCGTCCTGATTGTGCGTGACCATCAGGGTGGTGATGCCGAGGTTGCGCTGCAGTTGGCGCAGTTCGGTGCACAGATGCTCACGTACCCGGGCGTCCAGCGCCGACATCGGTTCATCAAGCAACAGCAGCGACGGCGCCGGGGCCAGGGCACGAGCCAGGGCAACCCGCTGTTGCTGGCCGCCGGACAACTGGCCCGGGTACTTTTTCTCACTGCCGGTGAGGCCGACCAGTTCCAGCATCTGCCCGACGCGACGGCGTACTTCGTCGCGACCACTGCCGGCGAGGCCGTAGGCAATGTTCGCTTCGACGGTCAGATTGGGGAACAGCGCGTAGGACTGGAACAGAATGCCGTAATCCCGGGCCTGCGGCGCAAGGTGCGAGACATCGCGATCGCCGAGGTACAACTCGCCGCTGTCCTGCTTCTCCAGCCCGGCGATGCAGCGCAGCAGCGTGGTCTTGCCGCAACCCGAGGGGCCGAGCAGGCACACCAGCTCACCGGCCGCAACATCGAGGGAGACGTTATCCAGTGCGGTGAACGCGCCGAAGCGCTTCTGCACGCCGCGCACTTTCATCGGCGCACCGGGGTTGGTCAGGGCAGTTGCGATTACAGGATTCATGGACAGACCTCATCAAGCAGATGGGGCCAATCCTAGAGTTGTAATGCGTCCGTCATGTGGCAGTAGGGCAAAAACGGCTGATAGTGGTATTCGGGGATTTTGGTTCAGGTTTCAAGTCATGGGTTGCCGGGTCTGGCCCCATCGCTGGCAAGCCAGCTCCCACAAGGATCTTCAGTGAATGCAGATTTTGTGAACACCTGAAATACCTGTGGGAGCTGGCTTGCCAGCGATGGGGCCAGTGTGAACAGTGAAGAAATCAGGCCGGGGACATTTCCTGGGCCAACCCCAGAAACGCCGCCGGCAACCGCGCACCCTTGCGCTCCTTGAGGCAATACAGATACTCGGGAATCTGCGGCGCATTCTCGATAGTCAGCACCCGCAATTGCGGATCGTGCGGGACTTCCTGGCGGGCAATGATGCTGATGCCGATGTTGCGCAGCACCGCCTCGCGGATCGACTCGCGGCTGCCAATTTCCAGCAGCGGCCCGAAACTGACCCCGGCGCTTTCCAGCAACTCCTCGGTCAAACGGCGGGTGGTCGAACCCGACTCGCGCATCAACAACGTATGCCCGGCCAGTGCACTCAACGCCACATGCTCCTGCGCCGCCAGCGGATGGTTGCGATGCACCGCCAGTACCAGTGGATCGCTGCCCAATACCCGGCGAATCAACCGCGCATCCTCAAGCAACTGCGACGACGCGGCGACGTCCACCCGATAATCCTCCAGCGCTTCGAGCACTTGCTGCGAGTTGCCGATTTCCACCGACACTTCCACCTGCGGCAGGCGCTCGCGGAAGGTCTTGACCAGATCGAGGATGTAATACGGCGCGGTGGCGGCGATGCGTAGCGTGCCCTGCACCTGACCGCTGTTGCGCAGGAAGAACTCGATGTCGGCCTCCTGCTGCAACAGCGCCTTGACCATCGGCAGCAACCGCGCGCCCTCGTCGCTGACGCTCAGGCGCCGACCGCCACGGTAGAACAGCTCCACCGAATACTGGCTTTCCAGGTTACGGATCTGCGTGGTCACGGTGGGTTGGCTGAGGCCGAGTTTCTTCGCTGCCAGCGTGATGCTGCCCAGGCGGGCGACCATATAAAACGCTTTCAGCTCGGCACTCAGCACACCCGTCCCTCATCGTTTATTTACGCAGCAGGCGCAAACCGTTGAACACCACCAGCAGGCTCACGCCCATGTCGGCGAACACCGCCATCCACATGGTGGCGAGTCCGGCGAAGGTTACCCCAAGAAAGATAGCCTTGATCACCAGTGCCAAGGCGATGTTCTGTTTCAGGATGCTCGCGGTGTCACGCGACAGGCTGATGAACGCGGGAATTTTGCGCAGATCGTCGTCCATCAGGGCGACATCGGCGGTTTCAATCGCGGTGTCGGTGCCGGCGGCCGCCATGGCGAAACCAATCTCGGCGCGGGCCAGTGCAGGAGCGTCGTTGATGCCGTCGCCAACCATGCCCACCCGATGACCCTGTGCATAAAGCGCTTCGATGGCTTGCAGCTTGTCGGTTGGCAGCAAGTCGCCCTTGGCCTGATCGATGCCGACCTGCGCGGCAATCGCCTGCGCGGTGTGCACGTTGTCACCGGTGAGCATCATGGTTTTCACGCCCAGCGCGTGCAACTGGCGGATCGCTTCGCGGCTGGACTCCTTGACCGTGTCGGCCACGGCGAACAGCGCCAGCGGACCAGAACTGTCGAGCAGCAGCACCACGGACTTGCCCTGTTTCTCCAGCGCAAACAGCTTCTCTTCGAGTTGCGGCGAGCACAGGCCCAGCTCCTCGACCAGACGATGGTTGCCCAAGTGATAGGTCTGGCCGTTGACCTGTCCCTTCACGCCACGACCGGCCAGCGCTTCGAAGTTATCCACAGTCAGCACGGCGAGTTTTTTATCCACAGCCGCATTGGCGATGGCCAGCGACACCGGGTGATCGGAGCGCCTGGCCAGTGCGGCGGCGATTGCCGGAGCAGTGTCGTCAGCGGTCGGGTCCAGCGACAGGTAATCGGTCTGCACCGGTTTGCCGTGGGTGATCGTGCCGGTCTTATCCAGCGCCAGATAGTCGAGCTTGAAGCCGCCCTCCAGGTACACGCCACCCTTGACCAGAATGCCTTTGCGCGCCGCTGCCGCGAGGCCGCTGACGATGGTCACCGGGGTGGAAATCACCAGTGCACAGGGACACGCCACCACCAGCAGCACCAGCGCACGGTAGATCCAGTCGAACCACAACGCGCCCATAAACAGCGGCGGAATGATCGCCACCGCCAGCGCCAGGACGAACACCACCGGGGTGTAGAATTTCGAGAACTGATCGACGAAGCGCTGCGTCGGCGCCCGCGCACCCTGAGCCTGCTCGACGGCGTGGATGATCCGCGCCAGGGTCGAGTTGTTCGCCGCCGCAGTCACCGAGTATTCCAGCGAACCGGCCTGGTTGATGGTGCCGGCGAAGACTTTGTCGCCCACGGTTTTCTCCACCGGCAGGCTTTCACCGGTGATCGGCGCCTGATCGATGGTCGAACTGCCGCTGACGACCTCGCCGTCCAGCGCAATGCGCTCGCCGGGTTTTACCCGCACGCGGGCGCCGAGTTCGACGCTTTTAACCTCTTGTTCGATCCAGTTGCCGTCGGCTTGCTGCACCGTGGCCTGTTCCGGGGTCATCTGCATCAGGCCGCTGATGGCATTGCGCGCACGATCCAGCGAGCGCGCCTCGATCAGCTCGGCCACAGTGAACAGGAACATCACCATCGCCGCTTCCGGCCACTGACCGATGAGGATTGCGCCGGTCACCGCGATGCTCATCAGCGCGTTGATGTTGAGGTTGCGGTTTTTCAGGGCGATCCAGCCCTTTTTATAGGTGGTCAGGCCGCCGCTGAGGATCGACACCAGCGCAATGATCGCCACCACCCAGGTCGGCGCGGCGTTGGTGAAGTGGATCACTTCAGCCGCCAGCGCACCAACGCCAGACAGCGCCAGTGGCCACCAGTGTTTTTTCACCGGCGCCGGGGCCGGGGTTTCGACTCCCGCCTCCAGTGGCTCGGCGTGCATGCCCAAGGACGTGATCGCCTCGGTGATCGGCGCGGTGTCCGGCAGATTGTGGGTCACGCCGAGCACGCGGTTGATCAGGTTGAATTCCAGCTGCTGCACACCGGCCAGTTTGCCGAGTTTGTTCTGGATCAGCGTCTGCTCGGTCGGGCAGTCCATCGCTTCGATGCGGAAACTGCTCAGTCGGGCGTCAGCGCTGGTTTTCTCGCTCAGTTGCACCAACGCAGGCGCGGCAGCTGTCGACGAGCAGCAAGAATCTTCGTGCGAATGAACCGGTGCCGATGCTGCGGCTTTCGACCCGCAGCAGGAATCGCCGCCATGTTCGTGCTTATGCACAGGCTGCAATTTATGGCTGTGGCTATGATCGTGCCCGTCGCCGGGCTTGTGGGTGTGCTGGGAATCGCTCATCGGGTCGCGTCCATGAAGGTGCCTGTTGCCAAGTAAAGACCCTGTAGCCACTATAGGGTCAAGCACCCTTTTGGAGATTGCCGTCATGAAGATCGGAGAACTGGCCAAACTCACCGACTGCGCCGTGGAAACCATCCGCTATTACGAGCGCGAAAACCTGCTGCCGGAGCCGGCGCGCAGCGACGGTAACTACCGCGTTTACACCCAGGCCCACGCCGAACGCCTGACCTTCATCCGCAACTGCCGCACCCTCGACATGACCCTCGAAGAAATCCGCAGCCTGCTGGCCATGCGCGACAGCCCGCAGGATCAGTGTGCAAGCGTCAATACGCTGATCGACGAGCACATCCAGCATGTGAAAGCGCGGATTGACGGGTTGCTGGCGTTGCAGACACAACTGCTCGACCTGCGCCAACGCTGTGGCGAAGGGCCGGGGGCGGATCAGTGCGGGATCTTGCAGCGGCTGGAGGTGAGTGGCGGGGTTGTGGCGACGGAGGTTGAGCATTCGCATGTCGGCCGCAGTCACGGCCACTGAGGCTTACACAGAACCCAATGTGGGAGCGAGCCTGCTCGCGAAAGCGGTGTATCAGTCGACATCTCTATGACTGACACGCCCTCTTCGCGAGCAGGCTCGCTCCCACAGGGGTTTTGTGCAACGGCTTAGACCGCCATCGGCGCGGTCATTGGCGCGTGGTGCTCATAGCCTTCCAGCGAGAAATCGCTCGGTTCTACCAACTCCAGCCACTCCGGCTGATACACACCGGTCTTGGCAAACTCCGGTACGCGGTCGGAGATTTTCAGTTTCGGCATGGCGAATGGCTCGCGCTTGAGCTGTTCGTTGAGCATGTCCAGGTGGTTCTCGTAGACGTGCGCATCACCGATGAAATAGGTGAACCAGCGCGGCGTGTAGCCGGTCAGGCGCCCGATCAGGCTGAGCAGCGCAGCGCCTTCGGTGAGGTTGAACGGCGTACCCAGACCCAAGTCGTTGGAGCGGATGTACAGGGTCAGGGAGATCTCTTTGGTCTCGACGTTCGGGTGGAACTGGTACAGCAGATGGCATGGCGGCAGGGCCATTTCATCGAGCTGGGCGACGTTCCAGCCGTGGAACAGGATGCGGCGGCTGCCCGGGTCGTTGATGATCGTGTCGACGCACTGGCGCACCTGATCGATGGCTTTGTACAGCACCACGTAAGCCTGGCCGTCTTCTTCGCCCTGGGCGATCTGCTTGTAGCCGTTGCTCAGTGTCTGTTCGATGGCGGCGGTGTTGCTCAGCGGGATCTGCTTGTACGCCGGCCACTTGCGCCATTGCACGCCGTAGATTTCGCCGAGGTCGTCCTCGCCCTGACGGAACGGGTTGGCCAGCCATTGCGCATTTTCGTTGGCGTTCTGATCCCAGACCTTGCAGCCCAGCGCACGGAATTCCGCGGCGTTGTTCACGCCACGCAGAAAACCGCACATCTCGCCGATGGCCGATTTGAAGGCCATCTTGCGGGTGGTGATCGCCGGAAAGCCTTCCTGCAGATCGAAACGCAGCATCGCACCCGGGAAGCTGATGGTGTTGATGCCGGTGCGGTTGGCCTGTTTGGTGCCGTTCTGGATGACGTGCGAGACCAGTTCGAGATATTGCTTCATGAGTTACCTGTGTCCTTTGAGCCCCGGCGTCGCGCGCCGGGGTTCGTAGTTTAAGCGGTCGGCGCGAGCGGCGCTGCCGGCGCACGACGATAGGCCAGCCAGATCAGGAACAGACCGCCGACGATCATCGGTACGCACAGCACCTGACCCATGGTCAGCCAGTTCCAGGCCAGGTAGCCCAGTTGCGCGTCCGGAACGCGGACGAACTCGACAATAAAACGGAAAATGCCGTAAAAAAGCGCGAACATGCCGGATACGGCCATGGTCGGACGCGGTTTACGCGAGAACAGCCACAGGATCAGGAACAGCGCCACGCCTTCGAGCGCGAACTGATACAGCTGCGACGGGTGACGCGGCAGTTGCGCCGGATCGCTGAACGGCGGGAACACCATGGCCCACGGCACGTCGGTGGCCTTGCCCCACAGCTCGGCGTTGATGAAGTTGCCGATTCGCCCGGCACCCAGACCGATCGGCACCATCGGTGCGACGAAGTCCATCAGTTGGAAGAACGACTTGCCATTACGCTTGCCGAACCACAGCGCGGCGAGCATCACCCCGATGAATCCGCCATGGAACGACATGCCGCCCTTCCACACTTCGAAAATCAGCGTCGGGTTGGCGATGTAGGCGCTCAGATCATAGAACAGCACGTAACCCAGACGTCCACCGACAATCACCCCCATCGACAGCCAGAACACCAGATCGGAGAGCTTCTCCTTGGTCCAGGTCGGGTCGAAACGGTTGAGCCGGCTCGACGCCAGCAGCCATGCGCCGCCGATGCCGACGAGGTACATCAGGCCGTACCAGTGGATTTTCAGCGGACCGATGGCCAGGGCCACCGGGTCGATCTGCGGGTAAGGCAGCATTGCGACTCCTCGTTAGAGTTGAAACCAAAATTCCCGGGCGACGCTGCCACCTCAGGATTAAGCCAGGATTGCGGCCCGTTCTGACCCAGCGGATCAGAGCAGGAAATTCAGGCCCACGCAGAACAGCAAAGCGGCGAACAGCCGTTTCAGCAAGCGCGGCGACAATCTGTGTGCCAGGCGCGCGCCGAGACGGGCGAACACCATGCTGGTCAGGGCAATGCCCAGCAGCGCCGGCAAATAGACAAAACCGAGACTATGCGGCGGCAACAGCGGATCATGCCAGCCCAGAATCATGAAACTTAACGCACTCGCCACAGCAATCGGCAAGCCACAGGCCGACGACGTTGCCACCGCCTGCTGCATCGGCACGCTGCGCCAGGTCAGGAACGGCACGGTCAGCGAACCGCCGCCGATTCCGAAAATCGCCGAGGCCCAGCCGATCACACTGCCGGCCACGGTCAGACCGAGTTTGCCCGGCACCGTTCGACTGGCCTTGGGTTTGACCTCCAGCGCCAGTTGCACGGCAATCACCAAGGCGAACACGCCGATGATCTTCTGCAGGTTCGGCCCGGAAATCGCCTCGGCCGTCAGCGCCCCAAAACCGGCGCCGAGCAGAATACCCACGGTCATCCACATGAAGATCGGCCAGCGCACCGCACCACGTCGATGGTGTTCACGCACGGCGTTGACCGAAGTGAAGATGATGGTCGCCAGCGATGTCCCTACCGCCAGATGCGTGAGGATCGACTGATCGAATCCCTGCAAGGTAAAACTGAACACCAGCACCGGGACAATAATGATCCCGCCGCCCACCCCGAACAGCCCGGCCAGCACGCCCGCACAGGCGCCCAACGCCAGATAGAGCAGAAATTCCATGACCGTCTCCCAGACGCATCCCCAAAACCGGAGCGGCATGGTAACGGATGCATGCCCTTTGGCTCCACTGACGATGGATGCACGGACGCCGACTGCGTAGAGTGAGCAGAAAACGCACAAGGACCACCTTATGTGCCTGATCGTTTTCGCCTGGCGCCCGGGCCATGCCCAGCCGCTGATCGTCGCGGCCAACCGTGACGAGTTCTACGCCCGCCCGAGCCTGCCGCTGGCGCCATGGGCCGACGCACCGCACGTGCATGCCGGGCGCGATCTTGAGGCGGGCGGCACGTGGCTGGGGATTGGTGCCAACGGACGCTTCGCCGCACTGACCAATATCCGCGATCCACACCAGCCTCCGGCGCGTAAATCAAGGGGCGAGCTGGTGGCGCGGTTTCTCACGGGCGATGCGTCGATTGATGATTATTTAAGCGATGTGGTCGCGCGCTCGCCGGAGTACGCCGGGTTCAATCTGCTGCTGGGTAATACCCATGAGCTGTGGCACTTCAATGCGCTGACGTCTGAGCCGGTGATGCTCGAACCCGGGGTTTACGGGCTATCCAATGCCGGGCTGGATACACCGTGGCCGAAGTTGCTCAAGGCCAAGGCTGCACTGAGTGCGGTGCTGGATGATCCGCAGCCTGCGCGACTGCTGGGGTTACTGAGCGATGCGCAGACCGCGCCGTTTAATGAATTGCCGGACACCGGGGTCGGACTGGCGACTGAATCGTTACTGTCGAGTGTGTTTATTGCCAGTCAAAGTTACGGGACACGGGCGAGTACGGCGTTGATCGTGCAGGCGGACGGCACGCGGCGGATGGTCGAGCGCAGTTTCGGGCCGTATGGCGGGCATTTGGGTGAGGTGGAGGTTCAGGTTTAGCGGTAGCGGGACTGACGCCTTCGCGAGCAAGCCCGCTCCCACATTGGTTCTGTGATCGACACAAATCCCTGTGGGAGCGGGCTTGCTCGCGAAGGGGCCATCAGCCTTTCAGAGGGCCTTGTTGACCGCCGGCGGATTCATCTTCGACAACCCGAGATTCTTCAGCGCCAGTTGCAGCGAGCTGTGGATCACTTGCGGGTTATCGATCTTCATCAGCTCCGCCAGCAGATCCTTGGCCTTGCTCAGGTTGATCTGGCGCAGCATCCACTTCACTTTCGGCAAGTTGGTGGCGTTCATCGACAAGCTGTCGAAGCCCATCGCCATCAACAGCACCGCCGCTGCCGGATCACCGGCCATTTCGCCGCAGATACTCACCGGTTTGCCTTCGGCATGCGCGTCGCGGACCACGGTTTGCAGGGCTTGCAGCACCGCCGGGTGCAGGTAGTCGTAGAGGTCGGCCACTCGCGGGTTGTTGCGGTCGACGGCTAGCAGGTACTGGGTCAGGTCGTTGGAGCCGACCGACAGGAAGTCCACCTGCCGCGCCAGTTCCTTGGTCTGGTACACCGCAGCCGGAATTTCAATCATCACCCCGATTGGCGGCATCGGCACGTCGGTGCCTTCGTCACGCACTTCGCCCCAGGCCCGGTGGATCAGGTGCAGGGCTTCTTCGAGTTCGTGGGTGCCGGAGATCATCGGCAGCAGGATCCGCAGGTTGTTCAGGCCTTCGCTGGCCTTGAGCATCGCGCGGGTCTGCACCAGGAAGATTTCCGGGTGGTCGAGGGTCACGCGAATCCCGCGCCAGCCGAGGAACGGGTTGTCTTCCTTGATCGGGAAGTACGACAGCGACTTGTCGCCGCCGATGTCCAGGCTGCGCATGGTTACCGGTTGCGGGTGGAACGCGGCGAGTTGCTCGCGGTAGATCGCCAGTTGTTCCTTTTCGCTCGGGAAACGCTGGTTGATCATGAACGGCACTTCGGTGCGGTACAGACCGACTCCCTCGGCGCCGCGCTTCTGCGCCCGCGCCACATCGGCCAGCAGACCGGTGTTGACCCACAACGGCATGCGATGGCCATCGAGGGTCACGCACGGCAGATCACGCAGGGTGTCGAGGCCCAGCGCCAGCTGTTTCTCTTCTTCGACCACCTCGGCGAACTGCTTGCGCAGCACATCGCTGGGGTTGGTGTAGACCTCGCCGCGGGTGCCATCGACGATCACCTCGATGCCGTCAACCTTGGCGTACGGCAAGTCAACCAGGCCCATCACCGTCGGAATGCCCATGGCCCGGGCCAGGATCGCGACGTGCGAGTTACCCGAACCGAGGACCGACACCAGACCGACCAATGTGCCTTCCGGCACCTCGCCGAGCATCGCCGGCGTCAGTTCTTCGCTGACCAGAATGGTTTTTTCCGGGTAGACCAGATTCTGCTGACGCTCTTCCTGCAGGTAGGCCAGCAGGCGCCGACCGAGGTCTTTGACGTCCGACGCACGCTCGCGCAGGTAGGCGTCGTCCATCAGTTCGAAACGGTTGACGTGCTCAGTGACCACCTGACGCAGCGCGCCCTGGGCCCACTGGCCGGTCTTGATCACGGTGGTGATTTCGCTGCCCAGCGAGGCATCGTCAAGCATCATCAGGTAGACGTCGAACAGCGCACGCTCTTCCGGGCGCAGCTGGGTCGCAAGCTTGGCGGACAACGCGCGCATGTCGGCGCGCACGCCTTCGATGGCGGTCTTGAACAGCGCCAGCTCGGCGTCGATGTCAGTGATGTGCTTGTCCGGCACCACGTCCAGATCCGCCGGCGGCAGCATCACCACCGCAGTACCGACGGCGGCACCCGGCGAACCCGGTACGCCGACGAACTTGGCTTCCTGAATGCCCTTGCCCTGACGGCCCAGGCCACGGATCGACCCGGTGGCCTCGGCGTGGGCGATAACGCCGGCGAGCTGCGCGCTCATGGTCACGAGGAAGGCTTCTTCACCTTCATCGAACTGGCGGCGTTCTTTCTGCTGGATGACCAACACGCCGACGACGCGGCGGTGGTGAATGATCGGCGCCCCGAGGAAGGAGGCGTAGCGCTCCTCGCCGGTCTCGGCGAAGTAGCGGTAGCGCGGGTGATCCGCGGCGTTTTCGAGGTTCAGGGGTTCTTCACGCGTGCCGACCAGACCCACCAGACCTTCGTTGGGTGCCATGCTGACCTTGCCGATCGAGCGCTTGTTCAAGCCCTCGGTGGCCATCAGGACGAAGCGGTTGGTCTCGGGATCAAGCAGGTAGACCGAGCAGACCTGGCTGCCCATGGCCTCTTTGACGCGCAACACAATAATCCCCAACGCCGCCTTGAGATCCTTGGCGGAGTTAACTTCCTGGACGATCTTGCGCAGCGTATTGAGCATGGCTCGGGGTCGAACTCCGTCGTCAGTCGCGCGCTAAAAGGCGCGGGGCAAGCTCTTTGAGGGCGCGTCGATACACCTCGCGCTTGAATGTCACCACCTGGCCCAACGGATACCAATAACTGACCCAGCGCCAGCCATCGAACTCCGGTTTACCGGTCAAATCCATCCGCACCCGCTGCTCGTTGGAGATCAGGCGCAGGAGAAACCATTTCTGCTTCTGGCCGATGCACAGCGGTTGGCTGTGGGTACGCACCAGACGTTGCGGCAAACGATAGCGCAACCAGCCCCGGGTACAGGCCAGTATTTCAACATCTTCACGTTCCAGGCCAACTTCTTCGTTCAGCTCGCGGTACAAGGCGTCTTCCGGCGTCTCCTCGGGGTTGATTCCCCCTTGTGGAAACTGCCAGGCATCTTGATTGATACGGCGAGCCCATAGCACCTGGCCGGCGTCATTCGTCAGAATGATCCCGACATTGGGGCGGAAACCATCGGGGTCGATCACGGCAACAACCTCGCAAACGCATGTCGCCGCATTGTTCCACAAAGCTTGATAAGGCGGCAACGAAGGTTCCTACCTTATGTGCACTCTTGTGAAAAGACCGTATTCTTGTCGCCTTTTTACTGACTTTTCAGCGGGTAACTGCAATGCGCCTGGCTCTATTCGATTTGGACAACACCCTTCTGGGCGGCGACAGCGATCACGCCTGGGGCGACTATCTGTGCGAACGCGGCTTCCTCGACCCGGTTGCATACAAGCAGCGCAACGACGAGTTCTACCAGGATTACCTGGCCGGCCAACTGGATAACGCCGCGTACCTGAACTTCTGCCTGGAAATCCTCGGCCGCACCGAAATGGCCGTGCTTGAACAGTGGCACAACGACTACATGCGCGACTGCATCGAGCCGATCGTGCTGCCCAAGGCGCTGGAACTGCTCAAACAGCACCGCGACGCCGGCGACAAACTGGTGATCATCACCGCCACCAACCGCTTCGTCACCGCGCCGATTGCGGTGCGCCTGGGCGTCGAAACCCTGATCGCCACCGAGTGCGAGATGGTCGATGGCCGCTACACCGGGCGCAGCACCGACATTCCGTGCTTCCGCGAAGGCAAGGTGACGCGCCTGAATCGCTGGCTGGAGGAAACCGGGCATTCGCTGGATGACAGCTATTTCTACAGCGACTCGATGAATGACCTGCCGCTGCTGGAGCAGGTGGCGAACCCGGTGGCGGTGGATCCAGATCCGAATCTGCGCGCCGAGGCCGAGAAGCGGGGCTGGCCGGTGATTTCGTTGCGCGGCTGATTACGCCTTCGCGAGCAGGCTCGCTCCCACAGGGGATGGTGTTCACAACACAAATCCAATGTGGGAGGGGGCTTGCTCCCGAATGGGCTCGACGCGGTCTCAAGCCTTAAACAGGCTTGGCGCCCATCAACCCGGCAATGGCGATAAAGCAGACAACACTGAACAACGCCAAGGCAAAGCTGAACCTGCCGACGCCACCCGGCGCCTTGCGCAAGCGATTCAACCGCACCAGCAACCAGAACCACGCCAGCGCGGCCACGGTGTACAGCACGCTGGAGGCCAGCAGCCAGGTCTGCCCCAGCGGCCAGCCGACCAGATGCACCATGCCCCAGCCGGTAAACGGCATGCTCAGCAACGCCAGGCCCATCAACAGCCAGATGAACACCCGTGGCCGTTGCAAGGTGCGGCTGCCAGCCGTTGCATCACCTTTGCGGCGCGCCAGAAAAACCCAGACTCCCAACCCGAGCGCACCAGCCAGCAATACTACAGTGGCGACCATGTGCGCGGCTTTCAGGGCAGTTAACGTTTCCATTGTTCGATTTCCTCAGGGCCTGCCCATCAGCGTAGCCGCTCAGCCAAGAAACAGCTGATAGGCCGGGTTCTCGCTTTCATCCCAGTACGGGTAGCCGATTTCTTCAAGTGCCGCCGGCACCAGATGACGCTCGTCATGCGGTACTTGCAGGCCTGCGACGACACGACCATCCGCCGCGCCATGATTGCGATAGTGGAACATCGAGATGTTCCAGCGCCCGCCGAGCTTGTTGAGAAAGTTGAACAGCGCGCCCGGACGTTCCGGGAATTCGAAGCGAAACACCACTTCGTCGATCACGTGCGCCGCGTGGCCGCCGACCATGTGGCGGATGTGCAACTTGGCCAATTCGTTATCGGTCAGGTCGAGTACCGGGAAGCCCTGCTCGGTCAGGCTCGCCAGCAGTGCGCTGCGCGGGTCGTTTTCCGGGTGAGTCTGCACGCCGACGAAGATGTGCGCTTCGCTGCCGGTGTTGTAGCGGTAGTTGAATTCGGTGATCTGGCGCTTGCCGATCGCTTCGCAAAACGCCTTGAAGCTGCCGGCCTGCTCCGGGATGGTCACGGCGATGATCGCTTCGCGACCCTCGCCCAGCTCGGCGCGCTCGGCGACGTGGCGCAGGCGATCGAAGTTGACGTTGGCCCCGGAGTCGATGGCGACGAAGGTCTGGCCACTGACGCCGCGCAACTCGACGTACTTCTTGATCCCGGCCACGCCCAAGGCGCCGGCAGGTTCGGTGATCGAGCGGGTATCGTCGTAAATATCCTTGATGGCCGCGCAGATCTCGTCGGTGCTGACGGTGATCACTTCGTCGACGTAATCCTTGCAGATGTCGAAGGTGTGCTGGCCGATCTGCGCCACGGCCACGCCGTCGGCGAAGATGCCTACGGTCGGCAGCACCACGCGCTCGCCGGCGGCCATGGCCGCTTGCAGGCAGTTGGAGTCGTCCGGCTCGACGCCGATGACCTTGATGTCCGGACGCAGGTATTTCACGTACGCCGCAATACCGGCGATCAGACCGCCGCCGCCGACCGGCACGAAGATCGCGTCCAGCGGTTGCGGGTGCTGGCGCAGAATTTCCATCGCCACGGTGCCCTGCCCGGCAATGGTGTGCGGATCGTCGTACGGGTGGATGTAGACGTAGCCCTTTTCATCGACCAGCTTCAGCGAGTAGGCCAGTGCTTCCGGGAACGAATCACCGTGCAGCACGACTTTGCCGCCACGCGAACGCACGCCTTCGACCTTGATCTCCGGAGTAGTCTTGGGCATCACGATGGTCGCTTTCACACCCAGCACTTTCGCCGCCAGCGCCAGACCCTGCGCATGGTTGCCCGCCGACGCAGTGACCACGCCACGGGCGCGCTCTTCGTCAGTCAACTGGGTCAACTTGTTGTAGGCGCCGCGAATCTTGAACGAGAACACCGGCTGCAAGTCTTCACGCTTGAGCCAAATGTCATTGCCCAGCCGCTCGGAGAGCTGGCGAGCGTTCTGCAGCGGGGTTTCTACGGCAACGTCATAAACGCGCGAGGTGAGGATCTTTTTGACGTACTGTTCGAGCATCGGAAAGCATCACTGGCGATTGGGCGGGACCGACGAGTCTAACCCGGCTTTTGCCCGTGCGACCACACGAATCAGGAGGTTTTAGCCCGGCTTGCGGCTATAATGCCGGCCTTTCCGCACTCACCTTGCCCGCTTCCGGAGCCCGCATGACCCAGGATCAACTCAAACAGGCAGTGGCTCAGGCCGCCGTCGACTTCATCCTTCCGAAACTCGACGACAAGAGCATCGTCGGGGTCGGCACCGGCTCCACCGCCAACTGCTTCATCGATGCACTGGCCCAGCACAAGGGCGCATTCGATGGCGCGGTTGCCAGCTCCGAAGCCACTGCGGCGCGCCTCAAGGGCCACGGGATTCCGGTGTATGAGCTGAACACCGTCAGCGACCTGGAGTTCTACGTCGACGGCGCCGACGAGAGCGACGCGCACCTGAACCTGATCAAGGGTGGCGGCGCCGCCCTGACTCGCGAGAAGATCGTCGCGGCCGTGGCCAAGACCTTCATCTGCATCGCCGACGCCAGCAAACTGGTGCCGGTGCTGGGCGAGTTCCCGCTGCCGGTGGAAGTGATCCCGATGGCTCGCAGCCACGTCGCCCGCCAACTGGTGAAACTGGGCGGCGACCCGGTGTACCGCGAAGGCGTGCTGACCGACAACGGCAACATCATCCTCGACGTGTTCAACCTGCAGATCACCAACCCGGTGGAGCTGGAAGCGCAGATCAATGCGATCGTCGGCGTGGTCACCAATGGCCTGTTCGCGGCGCGTCCGGCGGATCTGCTGTTGTTGGGGACCAGCGAAGGTGTGAAAACCCTGAAGGCTGAGTAAGCCCAGACTGCCCACACTCTTGCAGACAAATGCATTACCCCCTGTGGGAGCGGGCTTGCTCGCGAATGCGGTGTGTCAGATACATTAATTTTTCTGATACACCGCATTCGCGAGCAAGCCCGCTCCCACATTTGGTTTTTTGGGGTGTCAGTCAGTTTTGCGCAGGTTTTTTGAAGACGTAAAACAAGTTCGGTTCACTCACCAGATACAACGTCCCGTCGTCATCCATCGCAATGCCTTCGGCCTGCGGTACGCTCTTCTGCAAACCCTGCCGCCCCTTGTTCAGCGACAAGGTACTCAGCGGCCGCCCGTCCACGTCCAGTTCCAGAATCAGCCCCGACTCGTCGGACAGCGCCAGCAAATGGCCGCTGCGCTCGTCGTATTGCAGGCTCGACAGATCGCGCACGAACATCCCGGCATCGCGCTTGGGGTCGTTGATCACGTGCACCGCGTAGGATTTTTCCGGGTTGAAGTGCGGAAAACCGTGCACCTCATAAATCAGCATCGGGTCACGCTCCTTGGCGACGAACAGGCGCTTGCCCACTGAGTCGTACGCGAGGCCTTCGAAGCCCTTGTTGCCACTCATGTGCACGCCGAGGGTCATCTGTTCGGCGTCCGCCGCATCAAGGAACGCGGTGTCCCGCTCCAAATGGACTTTGATCAGGCGTTGCTGGCGCTCGTCGGTGATCACATAGGTGTCGGCGCTGATAAACTCCACCGCTTCAGGATCGCCGAAGCCGATCAGCGCGATACGCCGCAGGATTTTGCCGTCCAGCGACAACTCGACCAACTCGGCATTCTTGTTGGTCACGGTGAACAGGCTTTTGCGCACCGGATCGTAGGTCAGCGCCGAGACATCGTCGTTCAGGCCGTCGATGATCCTGGCCTCGACCTCGACCCGGTATTGATCCAGACCAATGGCCTCGCTGCTCAACGGCTGCCACAAGGTATGCAGATTGAACCAGGCGCGCTCGAACAGGCGCAGGTATTGGCCGATCGCGATCAACACGATCAGGACAACAACCGACAGGATGATAAACAGGGGCTTGGGGCGGGCAAGTCGACGCATTCAGGCAGGCTCGGGATCAAAACAGGCGGATGAAATATCACGCCTGTCTGAACTGAAGCTTAATGGCCACTTGCCTCAGGCCACAAGACAACCCTGCGGCAGCTCCTACATGAGGATTAGTGAAAGGTGGTTATTTCTGCTTTTCGAAGCGATAGAACAGGTTCGGCTCGCTGACCATGTACAGCGTACCGGCGTCGTCCATGGTCACGCCTTCGGCGCGGGGGATGGTGTCCTTCAAACCATTGAAGCCGCCAAGCAGGGTCATGAAGCTGACCTGCTCACCCTTCTCGTCCAGCTCCAACAACAGATGCGAATCGGCAGACAGCACCAGGGTGTGGCCGGTACGCGGGTCGATCGCCAGCGCCGACAGGTTGCGGATATCCAGTTCATCGCTGGCCAGCTTCTGCTTGTCGCCCTTGAGGATCTGGCTGCCGTCGCTCTTCCAGGTAAACAGCGCCGGCGGACGCTCTTCGCCCAGCAGTAGCTGTTGATTGTGCGGATCCCAGGTGATTGCTTCGAATGCCTTGTTCTGGTTTTTCGACGGACCGAGATCGTATTTCGGGAAGTCGGCGATATTCAGCTCGCGGGTGTTGGCATCGACCTTGACGATGCTCAGCAGGTGTTCGCGCTCATCGACGATCGCCATCAGGCCGTTTTCCATCACGGTCACGCCCTCCGGATTGCTCCAGCCCACCAGCGGCATCTTGCGCAGCACATCACCCTTCAGGGTCAGTTCGACCAGAAACGGATTCTTGCCCATCACCGAAAACAGGGTTTTGGTCTGCGGGTTGTAGGACAGGTCCGAGGCCTCGTCCTTTTCCATGCCCGGCAGCAGTTTGCCATCGATCACCGCCCGATAGTCCGGCAACCAGATACTCGCCTTTTGCTCGGTCTGGCTCTCGAAGCGCTCGCGCAGCCACAGCAGGCCACGGTCGTCCCAGTGCATGGCAAACGCCAGGCCATACGCGGCGGCAAGCACCAGCAACAGCCAGACATACCAGCGCAGGGCGAAACGTGAGCGACGAGGAGGATTGAGCTGAGTGTGAGCTGACATCAGGGACGCGTTCCGAAAATTCAGGCTAAGGGTAATAGCACAAAGAGGCCGGCTCAGACGCCAGAATGCGAGGAATTATCCGGACAGGATGTGAAAAAAACGGCAAATGGCGGGATTGGCGTGTGCCGCCAACCTTCTTCAGGACACCACAAAGCGATGTGGGAGCGAGCACTGTGGTGAGGGGATTTATCCCCGATGGGCTGCGAAGCGGCCCCAAAAACTGGGACTGCTGCGCAGGCCATCGGGGATAAATCCCCTCACCACAACAGGCTCGCTGCCACAGGGTGTTACGGTTTCGCGGTTAGCGAACGCTGCTGCTGAAGCTGCTCGCGCCAACCAGTTCCAGCACGATGTCGTCGCCGACATTCAGCGGGCCGACGCCCACTGGCGTGCCGGTGAGGATCACGTCGCCGGCCTGCAGCGAGAAGCAGCCGGCCATGTGCTGGATCATCGGCACGATCGGGTTGAGCATCGCGCTGCTGTTGCCGTCCTGACGCACTTCACCGTTGATGGTCAGGCGAATGCCGATGTCGGTCAGGTCAGGGAAAGTGCTGCCGACCACGAACGGGGCAATCACCGCCGCGCCGTCGAACGACTTGGCGATTTCCCATGGCAGGCCCTTGGACTTGAGCTCGGCCTGCTTGTCGCGCAGGGTCAGGTCCAGCGCCGGAGCGAAACCGGAGATCGCATCCAGCACTTCTTCGCGGCTCGGCTTGGTCGACAGCGGCTTGCCGATCAACACGGCGATTTCCGCTTCGTAGTGCACCGAACCGCGCTCGGTCGGAATGCTGAACCCGCCTTCCAGCGGCACCACGCAACTGCCCGGCTTGATGAACAGCAACGGCTCGGTAGGCACCGGGTTGTCCAGTTCCTTGGCGTGTTCGGCGTAATTACGGCCAATGCACACCACTTTCCCGATCGGGAAGTGAATGCGCGTGCCGTCGACGTACTGGTGCTGATAGCTCATTTACCGACTCCTGCCTTCATTGATTCAGGGGATTGCCAATCAAACCGCGAAGATCTTGCCCGGGTTCATGATGCCGTTCGGGTCGAACACCGCTTTGACCGCTTTCATGTACTCGATTTCGACCGGAGAACGGCTGTAGGTCAAGTAGTCGCGCTTGGTCATGCCCACGCCGTGCTCGGCGGAGATCGAACCGTTGTACTTCTCGACGGTTTCGAACACCCACTTGTTGACGGTCGCGCACTTGGCGAAGAACTCGTCCTTGCTCAGATTATCCGGCTTGAGAATGTTCAGGTGCAGGTTGCCGTCGCCGATATGGCCGAACCAGACGATTTCGAAGTCCGGGTAGTATTCGCCGACGATCGCGTCGATTTCCTGCAGGAATGCTGGGACTTTCGACACGGTGACCGAGATGTCGTTCTTGTACGGCGTCCAGTGCGAGATGGTCTCGGAGATGTACTCGCGTAGCTTCCACAGGTTCTGCAGCTGGGTTTCGCTCTGGCTCATCACACCGTCCAGCACCCAGCCTTGCTCGACGCAGTGTTCGAAGGTTTCCAGCGCCGTGTTGGCCACTGCTTCGCTGGTCGCTTCGAATTCCAGCAGCGCGTAGAACGGGCAGTCGGTTTCGAACGGCGCCGGTACGTCGCCACGCCCCAGCACTTTGGCCAATGCCTTGCCGGAGAAAAATTCGAACGCGGTCAGGTCGAGTTTGCCCTGGAAGGCGTGCAGCACCGGCATGATCGAGTCGAAGTCGGCGGTGCCGAGGACCATCGCGGTGAGGTTTTTCGGCGCGCGATCCAGACGCATGGTCGCTTCGACCACAAAGCCGAGGGTGCCTTCGGCGCCGATGAACAACTGGCGCAAGTCGTAACCGGTAGCGTTCTTGATCAGGTCCTTGTTCAGCTCCAGCACATCGCCCTTGCCGGTAACCACTTTCAGGCCGGCGACCCAGTTACGGGTCATGCCGTAGCGAATCACCTTGATCCCGCCGGCATTGGTGCCGATATTGCCGCCAATCTGACTGGAACCGGCCGACGCGAAGTCCACCGGGTAGTACAGGCCGTTTTCTTCGGCGACGTTCTGCAAGTGCTCGGTGACCACGCCCGGCTGACACACGGCGGTGCGGTCAGTGAGGTTCACGTCGAGAATCTGGTTCATGTAGTCGAACGACACCACCACTTCGCCATTCGCGGCCACCGCGGCGGCGGACAGCCCGGTGCGCCCGCCCGACGGCACCAGCGCCACTTTATGGGTGTTGGCCCAACGGACAATGGCCTGCACCTGTTCGATGGTCTTGGGAAACACGATGGCGCTTGGCGCGGGCGCAAAGTGCTTGGTCCAATCCTTGCCGTACGCATTCAGGGAGTCGGCGTCGGTCAGGACCTTGCCAGGCTCGACCAGGGTCTTCAGTTCATCAATCAGGGCAGGATTGGTCATCGACAGAACTCTCGAACAATTCATGGTCATCCTGAAGACGCTTCACGTCGCAGGAATGAGTGTTTAGCAGGGTGGCTATGCTAGCATACCGACCCCGCAGGCCAGTGCCCAAGGCCAGTTCTGCGGTGACGGCTTTCTTGTCGTCCAGGTCAATGTCTGTTGACCATTTCCTGCCATTTTTCTCCGGGATACAGGTTTACGCAGATGAGCAAGACTTCTCTCGATAAGAGCAAGATCAAGTTCCTTCTTCTCGAAGGCGTCCACCAATCGGCTGTCGACGTCCTCAAGGCGGCGGGCTACACCAGCATCGAATACCTGACAGGCTCCTTGCCAGAAGCCGAGCTCAAGGAAAAGATCGCTGATGCTCACTTCATCGGCATTCGTTCGCGCACCCAACTGACCGAAGAGATCTTCGATCACGCGAAGAAGCTGGTCGCGGTCGGCTGTTTCTGCATCGGCACCAACCAGGTTGACCTGAGTGCTGCCCGCGAGCGCGGTATCGCCGTGTTCAACGCGCCGTACTCCAACACCCGCTCCGTCGCGGAACTGGTGCTGGCCGAAGCGATCCTGCTGCTGCGCGGCATTCCGGAGAAAAACGCGTCCTGCCACCGTGGCGGCTGGATCAAATCCGCAGCCAACTCCTTCGAGATCCGTGGCAAGAAACTCGGCATCGTCGGCTACGGCTCGATCGGTACTCAGCTGTCGGTTCTGGCGGAAGGTTTAGGGATGCAGGTGTTCTTCTACGACACCGTGACCAAGCTGCCGCTGGGCAACGCCACTCAGGTCGGCAACCTGCACGAGCTGCTGGGCATGTCCGACATCGTCACCCTGCACGTTCCGGAAACCGCTGCGACCCAGTGGATGATCGGCGAGAAGGAAATCCGCGCCATCAAGAAGGGCGGCATCCTGATCAACGCCGCGCGCGGCACCGTGGTCGAGCTGGACGCCCTGGCGGACGCGATCAAGGACAAGCACCTGATCGGCGCGGCCATCGACGTGTTCCCGGTGGAGCCTCGCTCCAACGACGAAGAGTTCGAAAGCCCGCTGCGTGGCCTGGACAACGTGATCCTGACCCCGCACATCGGTGGCTCGACTGCCGAAGCGCAGGCCAACATCGGTCTGGAAGTGGCGGAAAAACTGGTCAAGTACAGCGACAACGGCACATCCGTTTCGTCGGTGAACTTCCCGGAAGTGGCCCTGCCGGCTCACCCTGGCAAGCACCGCCTGCTGCACATCCACGAGAACATCCCGGGTGTGATGAGCGAGATCAACAAGGTCTTCGCCGAAAACGGTATCAACATCTCCGGTCAGTTCCTGCAGACCAACGAGAAAGTCGGTTACGTGGTGATCGACGTCGACGCCGAGTACTCGGAGCTGGCGCAAGAGAAACTGCAACACGTCAACGGCACCATCCGTAGCCGCGTGTTGTTCTGATCCGACGCTGAGCGACAAAAAAAGGGAGCCTTCGGGCTCCCTTTTTCATGCGTGCGAAAACGTCATTCGACGTTGACGGTGATCTTTTTCGACACGATCGGCGGATCGAACGCCATGTGGCCGCTGTCGCCCAGCTCCAGTTGCAAGGTGTGCTTGCCCGGGGCCAGTTTGATTGTGGCCTCGGTTTGCGCCTTGCCGAAGTGCATATGGTTGGCGTCGGTCGGCACGACGGAACCGGCCGGAACGATTTCCTTGGCATCAATCAGCAGGTGATGGTGCCCGGTGTTCTTGGTGACGTCACCGGCGGGTGCCAGCGCAACGTCCTTGACCCCGAACTTGACCTTGAACTCCTGAGAAACCGTGGCCCCGTCTTCGGGAGAAACGATGAACACTTCGGCGCCCTTGGGTGCCGGGGTCGCTGCACTGGCCAGCACTGAAACACCCATCAACAGGCCAGCCAAGGCTGCTCGTGACATAAACGTTTTCATTCTCTTCTCCAGTTTTTCCGTAAAATCCGCGCGGTCATGACAACTTCATGACCATTCGTTGTCGAAGGCACTCGACAACCATAGCAAAGCGAGCCTGACTCAGAGCATCGCAATAATGATTTCAAAGGAGTGACCATGCGCTTTCTGCCTGGCCTGATCTGCCTGCTACCCCTTCTGAGCCCTCTGGCTCACGCCGAACTGATTGATGACGTCAACGACCGTGGCGAGTTGCGCATTGCCCTTGAGGCTAATACACCGCCCTTCAATTTCAAGGATGGCGACACACTCACGGGGTTCGAGGTCGAGCTTGGGCAACTGCTGGCCAACGAGCTGGATGTGCGCGCCGACTTCATCGTCACCGACGAAGCCGACCTGCTCCAGGGCGTTGAAAGCGGCAAGTACGACGTTGCGCTCAACCACATAGCACTGACACCTGAACTCAAGGATCGTTTCGACGTCAGCGAGCCTTACGGCAAGGTCGATTCGCAGCTGCTGGCGAAGAAGGATGAGCAGCCTCGACCGATGGTGCTGGTACAGGCGCTGACCGAGGAGAAGCCGAAGGCGGCGGTGCCGGTGGAGTTGGCGATTCCGTTTCAGAAGGGTAATCCGGCGTTTCAGGCCAGCCTGGAAGGTGCGTTGCAGCGAATCAAGGCGGATGGGCGGTTGGCGGCGTTGTCCGAGAAGTGGTTCACCGAACCTAAATGAACATACAAACCCTGTAGGAGTGAGCCTGCTCGCGATAGCGGTCTGTCAGTCATTCACTCATGTGCTGATAGACAGCTATCGCGAGCAGGCTCACTCCTACAGGGGTCTACGGTTGGCTTTCAGTCGAGGTGGGTCAGGGCCATTGCGGCCTGCGACAGCTCGAGCTCACTGAAGACTTGAACCCCATGGCGTTTGAGCAGCGCCGCCGTCACGCCTTCTCCCGAGACCTTCACCCCACTGAACGTCCCGTCATAGGTCAGCAAATTCCCGCAAGAAGGACTGTTGGCCTTGAGCACTGCCACGCGGATGCCGTGCTTTTGCACCAGCGCCAGCGCCTGCCGCGCACCATCGAGAAACTGCGCGCTGACGTCCTCGCCCTCGGTGGTGATCACCGCCGCCTTGCCATCGAGCACTTCGGCACCCTGCCCGCCGGGGATTTCCGCCGCTGCACGCGGGGTTGGCAAACCGCCAGCCACTTCCGGACACAGCGGCACTACACGGCCCTCGGCGATCCACTGTTCGAGCAGATCGAACGGCCCGCTGGCTCCGCCGTCGTAACGCACGCGGTGGCCCAACAGGCAGCGGCTGACCAGAATTTTCTGCATATCAGAACGGCTCGTTGCCACGGCGGCGGAACCAGCCGGTCAGCGACAGGCGTTCGCGGTGCGCCGGCAGCACTTCATGCGGCACCTCACCGGAGAGGAACACCACCAGACAGCCGCCGGTGGGTTGCACGTCGTGGACCCGGTCTTCGTCCAGATACATGCGCAACTGACCGCCGTCTTCCGGCAGCCACGCGTCATTGAGATAGACCACCGCCGAAACCATGCGCCGGTCATCGTCGCGAAAACGGTCGACGTGCTTGCGGTAAAACGCGCCCGGCGGATACAGGGCGAAGTGGCACTCGAAATCCTCGAGCCCGAGGAACAGCCCGCGATTGAGCGCCTCGCGCAGGCTGTCCATCAGGTTCAGATAACGGTCGCTGGCCTCGGCCTGGCCCGGGTCGATCCACTGGATGTGGTCGCCACGAATACCCTCGCGAATCTCTGAAAACGGCCCACGGCCTACCGCTGCCGGCGCCAGTTCACCCTCGGCCTCACGTTTGCGGCACTCGGCCGCCAGCTCGCGGGTCAAACCTGCGGGCAGGAAAATGTTCTGCTGCGACCAGCCGTGTTCGGCCAGGTCGTCGACGATGCGTAACAGCAGCGGGTGTTCAGAGGATATTTGCATGGCGCGCATAGTATGCCGGCGGCAGGAAATCCGACAGAGCCACGCAGCGGCTTGCTACGAATTCTCGACAAGTCCCGGCACCGCACGGAGAATAGTCCGCTGCTGACAGGAGTCCCTATGCGCCGTTTGCTTTTTTCACTGTTGATGTTCTGCGTTTTGCCCGCCTGGGCGGACGGCCACGATCAGCTGTACAAGATCGCCGGCTGGCCAGATCAACGTGCGCATTTCAATGATGCCCTGAGTGCCGCGCAGCAGCGCTACCAGAACAACCTGCCGCCGGCGGTGTTTCAAGCCCTGGTCAACAACAGCAACCAGCGCTTCGCCCCCCAGGCCATGGATCAGCGTGCCGAAGCGCAACTGCGCCAGCACTTGGCCGATCCACAACCGGCGCTGACGTTCTTTCAATCGCCGCTGGGCAAAAAAATTGTCGCCGCTGAATTGCTCGCCACCCGTCGCGATCAACTGGCGAAGAACGCCAAGGGCCTGCCGAAGATGCAGGCCAGCGACAGCCGCCTGCTGATCATCGGCCATCTGGCGCAAGCGCTGCCGGCGCGCGAGGCCGGTGCCGAGGTCAGCCTGGCGATTGCCGGGGTGGCGGCGGACAGTTTGAGCTCGATGATCCCCGGCCTGCTCGGTGGCGGTCAGGCGCAAGGCATGTTGAACGGTCAGCGCCAGCGCCTGATGGAGCAGATCGGCGCCGACCTGAACAACACGCTGCTCTACGTTTATCGCGATCTGTCGGATGACGAACTGGAGCAGTTCGCGACCTTCGCCGAGTCCACCGAAGGCAAGGCGTATTACCAGGCGGCGCTGGCGGCGATCCGGGCGGGGTTGGCGGTGGGGCAAAGCTCCTCGAACCACAGCCAGTAATCTTTATCGCCTTTCAGACCGCCATCGCGAGCAGGCTCACTCCTACAGGAGACCGCGATCAATTGTAGGAGTGAGCCTGCTCGCGATAAGGCCCTCGAAGACGCTAGAGACTCCGCCCCCTGATCCGCTTGTTCAGAAACTCGAAATACTCCTCGCGCATTTCCAGCGTCTCGTTCGCCAGATGATGCCGCGCCTGCGGCAGCAGCAGAATCTGCGGCCGGTCGAACTTCCACTTCAGCACCTGCAAGTTGTGCTGCCAATCCACGGTCATGTCCGCCTGCCCCTGAATGATCAGTGGCCGTCGCGGACTTTTTTTCGCGTGTTCGACGCGGATGATCCAGCGCGACAGTGCACCGACCCACGCCGTCGGCAAACGTTTTGGCTGTAACGGATCGGTCTGCAGGAACGGCAGGAAATCCGGGTCGTTGGAGTTCTCGCTGAAGCGCCGGGCGATGCCCCGCACGAAAGGCCTCAGCAGGTAATAACTGAGCTGCGACCAGCCCCAGGCACGCGGACGCACCAGCGGCGCCAGCAGAATCAACTGACCCTGCGCCGGACTGTTCTCGCCATGGTTGAGTACATGGTCGACGACAATCGCGCCGCCAGTGCTTTGCCCGCACAGGTGCCAGGGCTGCGGCAGGGCGATCGAACTGGCTTCGGCGAACAACGCCTGCAAGGCGTCCTGGTATTCGGAGAAGTCGCGAATGCTCGCCCGCGGCCCACTCGACAAACCATGACCCGGCAAGTCGCAGGCGATGACGGCAAAATCCTGATCCAGCGCCCACTCGATCACATGCCGATACAGCCCGGTGTGATCGTAAAAACCGTGCAGCAGAAACAGCGTGCCCTTGACCTTTTCCGGCCACCAGCAATGGCTGACCAGTTCATAGCCATCGACTTCGAAGCGGCCCATGCCGCGCCAGACATCGCGCTCGGGAAAGTCGGTTTTATAAAACCGCTGATACGCCTTCGCTTCGTCCGACAACGGCTGCCACTGGGCCAAAGGCTTGAGGCTGGCGCGTAAATGATCGGCATCGAAAGTGTCAAGCATGCGGGTATTCCAAAGCGGTAAACAGACTTTATCGGCCTGCGATATTCATCTGTTGCGGCAAGCATGGCAAGCTAGCCCCCCTTCGAGGATCGAAAAACCATGCGCTCGCCCTACCGCACCGCACTGTTTGCCAGCCTGCTCGCGCTTGTGTGTGCCGGGGTGCTGTGGGCGGCGTACGACTGGTTTCAGGGGCGCTATCTGCGCGCGTTCAGTCAGCACACCGCGGTGTTTTCCGGTGATCCGTTGCGCCTGCCGGATGAACTGGCCGGCCCCGGCAAAATCCGTCTCGTGCACTTTTGGGACCCGGCCTGCCCGTGCAACGTCGGCAATCAACAGCACCTGACGGAAATGGTCGAGCAGTACGGCACGCGCGGTGTGGAATTCTTCGCCGTGCAGCGCGCCGGCTCCCACGGCCAGTTACCCGCCACCCTGAGCAATCTGAAAACCATCGCGGTATTGCCCGGTTCCGAGCAGATCCCGGCCAGCCCCGCGGTGGCGATCTGGGATCGCAGCGGCAAACTGGCGTACTTCGGGCCGTACAGTGAAGGGCTGACCTGCAACTCCAGCAACAGCTTCATCGAACCGATCCTCAATGCACTGACCGAAGATCGCCCGGTCAACGCCACGCACACCCTGGCAGTCGGGTGTTATTGCCCGTGGCCGGTGCTGGCGCAGTAAGGCATTCCGGACTTTTCAAGGACAGCGATGCACGGCACGGAAGGTCTGTGCTAATTGTTTGCAGCCCGACGGGCGGCAATCCCGCATGCACAAGGAGTCACCATGAAACGCGTCTTCACCGTTCTTGCCTTGCTCATCGTTATCCTGCTCATCGCCATCGGCGGTTACGTCTACAGCAAGCAACCGACGCGTCAGGGTCAGGTGGAGCTGCGCAATCTGCAAGGCTCGGTGACCGTGCGCTATGACGATCGCGGGGTGCCGCACATTCGTGCCGAGAACGAAACCGACCTGTATCGCGCCCTCGGCTACGTGCATGCCCAGGACCGACTGTTCCAGATGGAAGCCATGCGGCGCCTCGCTCGTGGCGAACTGGCCGAAGTGCTGGGGCCGAAGCTGCTCGACACCGACAAACTGTTCCGCAGCCTGCGCATCCGCGAACGCGCCGCCCGTTATGTCGCCAGTCTCGATAAGCAGTCACCCGCGTGGAAGGCCCTGCAAGCCTATCTGGACGGCATCAACCAATATCAGGACAGCCACGCCGCGCCGATCGAGTTCGACGTGCTGGGCATCCCCAAGCGGCCGTTCACCGCCGAAGACAGCATCAGCGTCGCCGGTTACATGGCCTACAGCTTTGCCGCGGCGTTTCGCACCGAGCCACTGCTGACCTACGTGCGCGATCAACTCGGCGCTGATTACCTCAATGTTTTCGACCTCGACTGGCAGCCCAAAGGCGTGCTCGTCAAAGGTCAGGCCAAGAAGTCGCCGACCCTCGCCGCCGGTGACTGGCAAGACCTCAACGCCCTCGCCCGCCTCAGCGAGCAGGCGCTGATTGAAAACGGCCTGCCGCAATTCGAAGGCAGCAATGCCTGGGTGATCGCCGGCAGCCGCAGCCAAAGCGGTAAACCGCTGCTGGCCGGTGACCCGCACATTCGCTTCTCGGTGCCGTCGGTGTGGTACGAGGCGCAACTGTCGGCACCGGGCTTTGAGCTCTACGGCCATCATCAGGCGCTGGTGCCGTTCGCATTCCTGGGGCACAACCTGGATTTCGGCTGGAGCCTGACCATGTTCCAGAACGACGATCTGGATCTGATCGCCGAGAAGGTCAACCCGGACAACCCGAATCAGGTCTGGTACCACGGCCAGTGGACCGATCTGCTCAGCACCCAGCAGCAGATCGCGGTGAAGGGCCAGGCGCCGGTGACGCTGACCTTGCGCCAGTCGCCCCATGGCCCGATCGTCAACGACGCCCTCGGCACTGCCGCCGGTAAAACGCCGATCGCCATGTGGTGGGCGTTTCTCGAAACGCCGAACCCGATCCTCGAAGGTTTCTACCAGCTCAACCGCGCCGACACCCTGGCCAAGGCCCGCGCCGCCGCGACCAAGGTGCAGGCACCGGGGCTGAACATCGTCTACGCCAACGCCAAGGGTGACATTGCCTGGTGGGCCTCGGCGCTGTTGCCGAAACGCCCGGCCGGGGTGAAGCCGGAGTTCATTCTCGACGGCAGCAGCAATCAGGCAGACAAGGACGGCTACTACCCGTTCAGCGCCAACCCGCAGGAAGAAAACCCGGCGCGCGGCTACATCGTCTCGGCCAACTTCCAGCCGCTGTCGCCGACCGGGATGGAAATCCCCGGTTACTACAACCTCGCCGATCGCGGCCAGCAGCTCAACCGCCAGCTCAGCGACAAGAGCGTGAAATGGAGCAACGAGGCCAACCAGAAACTGCAACTGGGCACCACCACCGGTTACGGCCCGCGCACCCTGGCGCCATTGCTGCCGGTGTTGCGGGAAGTGGTGAGCGATCCGGCGCAGCTGAAACTGGTCGAGCAACTGGCGCAGTGGCAAGGCGACTATCCGCTGGATTCGGTCAACGCCACAGTGTTCAACCAGTTCCTCTACGATCTCGCCGATGCGGCGATGCGTGATGAGCTGGGCAACGATTTCTTCGAGACCCTGCTGTCGACCCGGGTGATCGATGCCGCCCTGCCGCGCCTGGCGGCGAATGCGGACTCGCCGTGGTGGGACAACCGCAACACACCGGACAAGGAGACTCGCGCCGACATCGTCAAAGCGGCGTGGCAGGCGAGCATGACGCACCTGAAACAGACCCTCGGCGACAATACGTCCGACTGGCAATGGGGCACGGCACACACCCTGACCCATGGTCATCCGCTGGGGCAACAGAAGCCGCTGGACCGCATCGTCAATGTCGGGCCGTTCGCAGCGCCGGGCAGTCACGAGGTGCCGAACAATCTCTCGGCCAAGCTCGGCCCGGCGCCATGGCCGGTGACTTACGGGCCTTCGACGCGGCGGCTGGTGGACTTCGCCGACCCGGCGCACAGCCTGACGATCAACCCGGTCGGTCAGAGCGGCGTGCCCTTCGACAGCCACTATGGCGATCAGGCCGAGGAATACGTCGAGGGGATGTATGTGCAGGCGCATTTCAGCGAGGAAGAGGTGACGGCCAATACGCGCAGTACCTTGAAGCTGTTGCCGGCGCGGGCTGCCCAATAGTTCTCGGTTAGCCGGACGGGCCCTATCGCGAGCAGGCTCACTCCTACAGGGGAACGCATTCCAATTGTAGGAGTGAGCCTGCTCGCGATGGGGCCCGCCAACTCAACACATCTCTCAGAGCATCAACGCAAAATTCAGCCGAAACTGCTGCGGTGTCACCCCCAACCGGCGATTGAACACACTGCGCATGTGCTGCGCATCGCGAAACCCGCACTGATAGGCCACGGTCTTCAGCGGTGCCGTGGTGCTTTCGAGCAGCACCCGTGCCGCATCGACTCGCGCACTTTCGACGAACTCTGCCGGAGTGACCCGGGCCTCGCGGGCAAACACCCGGGAAAAATTGCGCGCGCTCATGTTCGCCGCATTCGCCAGATCGGCAATCGTCAGGTCGCCGGTGAGATTGGCCAGCACATACAACTGCACCATCGCCACCGCCGACGTCGGCTCCGCATGCGGCGTGAGGAACGGACTGAACTGCGATTGCCCGCCCGAGCGCTGGGTGAACACCACCAGTCGCTTGGCCACACTCAGCGCCACTTCAGCGCCGTGATCGCGGGCCAACAGGTACAACGACAGATCGATCCCCGCCGTGACCCCGGCCGAGGTATAGAGTGCGCCGTCCTCGACGTACAGGCGATCGGCCTCGACTTGGGTCGATGGACACAACTGTGCCAAGGCTTCGGCATCGTTCCAGTGGGTGGTCACGGTGCGCCCTTCGAGCAACCCCGCCCGCGCCAGCATGAACGCGCCGTTGCAGATCGAGCCGAAGCGCCGCGCACGGGCGCAGGCCTCACGCAGCCAGGTGTCGAAAGGCTTGCCGAAATCCATGAACGGCAACTGCGGGCCGCCGGCGACGAGCAACAAGTCATAAGCATCCTGCGCTTCGCTGAAGTACCGATGGGCGCTGAGATTCAAACCGTTGGAAAAAGCCATCGGCCCGCGTTCGAGGCCGATCACCTCCAGTTGATAGTGATCATCAGGCGGCAAAAAACGATTGGCCTCGGCGAACACATCCATCGGCCCGCTGACATCCAGCGCCTGCACGCCGGGGAATACCACGATGGCGATGGTTTTGTTCATAAGCCTCCAATGTCCTCAATGCCCTGGCAAACACAAATCCCTGTGGGAGCGGGCTTGCTCGCGAAAGGGCCCTTACATTCAACTTATCTGTTGAATGACACACCGCTTTCGCGAGCAAGCCCGCTCCCACATGGGCCGTGCCTGCCTTGTTGATTGAGCCAACCCTAGCCAATCCAGGTTCAACAAGCGAGGTTGGCACGATTTGCAGGTTGATTGGCAAGGATCGCAGCCATGCGTTGATTGTCCGTTTAGTGCCTTGGGGAACAGACTTCGTCCATCAGCGCCACGACGGCGTTTTCGACGAGGAAACACCTTATGAGCACGACCATTGCCGGCATCAAGATCCCCGACAGCTCCCTCGCCCGGGCCACCACCGAATACATTCGCGACATCGAAACCGACCTGCTCTACCACCACTCGCGCCGGGTGTTTCTGTTCGGCGCATTGAGCGGCGAGCGCCAGCAACTGGCCTACAACCCGGAGCTGCTGTATGTCGGCGCGATGTTCCACGACCTCGGTCTGGTCGAGGGCTATCGCAGTGCCGACGAGCGTTTCGAAGTGGATGGCGCCAACGCGGCAGCGGCGTTTCTCAAACCGTACGGGCTGAGTGATGACGACATCGAGCAGGTCTGGCTGTCGATTGCCCTGCACACCACGCCAGGCGTGCCAAAGCACTTGCGGCCGACCGTCGCGCTGGTCACCGCCGGGGTCGAGATGGACGTGTTGGGGATGGATTACGCGACGTTCAGCAGCACCCAGCGCGAGGCGGTGGTGCATGCGCATCCACGCGGGGAAGGTTTCAAGGAATGCATCATCTGCGCGTTTGCCGACGGCTTGCGCCATCGTCCGCAGACCACGTTCGGCAACGTGAAGACCGATGTGCTGGTGGATCAGGAGCCCGGGTTCAAACCGATGAACTTTGTTGAGGTCATTCGCCAATCTCCTTGGACTGCATAAAACCGACTGTGGGGGTGTGCCCTGTGGTGAGGGGATTTATCCCCGATGGACTGCGTAGCAATCCCTACTTTCAGGATCAAAAGAGGGGCCGCTTCGCAACCCATCGGGGATAAATCCCCTCACCACAATAGCCCGCTCCCACAGTTGGATTTGGGTTGGCCTTGATAAAGGGGCCAACCCGAGTTTGCTTTAAGCCGCTTCCGGCGCAGGCGCGCGGCGCACGTCCGGTTGCTTCCACGAATCGGCGGCGCCTTCTTCGATGGCTTGCTGGATGGCTTTCTTGCGCGCTTCTTCGGCGCGGCGGCTGAAGAACCACACCATGAACGTCACGATCGACACCGCCAGCAGAATCAGGCTGGCCACGGCGTTGATCTCAGGCTTCACGCCCAGACGCACCGCGGAAAACACTTCCATCGGCAGCGTGGTCGAACCCGGGCCGGAAACGAAGCTCGCCAGTACCAGATCGTCCAGCGACAGAGCGAACGACATCATGCCGCCCGCTGCCAGCGACGGCGCGATCATCGGGATGGTGATCAGGAAGAACACCTTCCACGGCCGTGCACCGAGGTCCATCGCCGCCTCTTCGATCGACAGGTCCAGCTCACGCAGACGCGCCGACACCACCACCGCCACATACGCCGCACAGAACGTGGTGTGGGCGATCCAGATGGTGACGATGCCGCGTTCCTGCGGCCAGCCGATCATCTGCGCCATGGCCACGAACAGCAGCAACAGCGACAGACCGGTGATCACCTCAGGCATTACCAACGGCGCCGTCACCAGGCCACCGAACAGCGTGCGGCCCTTGAAGTGGGTGATGCGGGTCAGCACGAAGGCGGCCAGCGTACCCAGCGCCACCGCGGCAACGGCGGTATAGCAGGCGATTTCCAGCGAGCGCACCACCGAGCCCATCAGTTGGGTGTTGTCGAGCAGGCCGACGTACCACTTGATCGACCAGCCGCCCCACACCGTCACCAGTTTCGAGGCGTTGAACGAGTAGATCACCAGGATCAGCATCGGCAGGTAGATGAACAACAGACCCAGTACCAGCATCAGGCTGGAGAAACGGATGCGTTTCATTCTTTGCCCTCCATTTCCTTGGCCTGACTGCGGTTGAACAGGATGATCGGCACAATCAGGATCGCCAGCATCACCACCGCCAGGGCGGACGCCACCGGCCAGTCACGGTTGTTGAAGAACTCTTGCCAGAGCACTTTACCGATCATCAGGGTTTCCGGGCCGCCAAGCAGTTCCGGGATCACGAACTCGCCGACCACCGGGATGAACACCAGCATGCAGCCGGCGATGATCCCGTTCTTGGACAGCGGAATGGTGATTTTCCAAAAGCTGTTGAAGGTGCTCGAACCGAGGTCGGAAGCGGCTTCCAGCAGGCTCTGATCGTGCTTCACCAGGTTGGCGTACAGCGGCAGGATCATGAATGGCAGGTACGAA
This sequence comes from Pseudomonas sp. IT-93MI4, assembly GCF_949767635.1. NCBI lineage: Bacteria > Pseudomonadati > Pseudomonadota > Gammaproteobacteria > Pseudomonadales > Pseudomonadaceae > Pseudomonas > Pseudomonas sp. IT-93MI4. Next base: position 473,506 of record NZ_CATKPP010000022.1, on the reverse strand, counting down.
TAAACCACGCCGATGTAAACCGCGAGGTTGGTGTTGAGGATCTGCAGCGGCTCGTCGATAAAGCCCATGCTCATCAGGAAACCGTTGAGCAGGCCGTTGTTGCTGAGGATGCCCATCCACGCGTAAACGCGGATCAGGATCGCGGTCCAGGTCGGCATCATGATCAGCAACACCAGCACTGTCTGCAGCTCTTTACGGGCGCTGGCGATGGCGTAGGCCATCGGGTAGCCGATCAGCAGGCACAGCAGCGTGCTGAAGAACGCCATCTTCAGCGAGCCCAGGTAGGCGGCGATGTACAACTCGTCGTCGCCCAGCATCGCGTAGTTGCCGAGGTTCAGCAGCAGTTGCAGCTTCTGCTCGGCGAAGGTGTAGATCTCGGTGTACGGCGGGATGGCCACGTCGGCTTCAGCGAAGCTGATCTTCAGGACGATGAAGAACGGCAGCATGAAGAACAGGAACAGCCAGATGAACGGAACCCCGATGACCAGTTGCCGGCCATTGGGAATTATTCGGTTGAGCCGTCGTTTGAACTTGCGCATGTTCATGAGCGAAGTACCACGCCGCTGTCGTCTTCCCACCACACGTAAACCTGATCGCCCCAGGTCGGACGCTGGCCGCGACGTTCGGCGTTGGCGACGAACGACTGCACCAGTTTGCCGCTCGGCAATTCGACGTAGAACACCGAGTGGCCACCGAGGTAGGCGATGTCATGCACCTTGCCGCTCGACCAGTTGTATTCGCAGGTCGGCATTTCGGCGGTGACCAGCAGCTTCTCCGGACGAATCGCGTAGGTCACCGATTTGTCCTGCACCGAAGTGCTGATGCCGTGGCCGACGTAGATCTGCCGGTCGAGGTCCTTGCAGGTGATCGTCGCGTGGCCTTCGGCGTCGTCGATCACTTCGCCTTCGAAGATGTTCACGTTGCCGATGAATTCGCAGACCAGACGGCTGGTCGGGGTTTCGTAGATGTCGATCGGGCTGCCGATCTGGGCGATCCAGCCCAGGTGCATGATCGCGATGCGCTCGGCCATGGTCATGGCCTCTTCCTGGTCGTGGGTCACCATCACGCAGGTCACGCCGACGCGCTCGATGATCTCCACCAGCTCCAGTTGCATCTGCGAACGCAGTTTCTTGTCCAGTGCGCCCATCGGCTCGTCGAGCAGCAGCAGCTTCGGCCGCTTGGCCAGCGAGCGCGCCAGTGCCACACGCTGACGCTGACCGCCGGACAGTTGATGCGGCTTGCGCTTGGCGTACTGGCTCATCTGCACCAGCTTGAGCATCTCGGCCACGCGCGCATCAATCTCGGCGTTGGGAATCTTGTCCTGCTTGAGGCCGAAGGCGATGTTCTGCGCCACGGTCATGTGCGGGAACAAGGCATACGACTGGAACATCATGTTGATCGGTCGCTCGTACGGCGGCATGTCGGTGATGTCGACGCCGTCGAGGAAAATGCGCCCCTCCGTGGGCCGTTCGAACCCTGCCAGCATCCGCAGCAGCGTGGATTTGCCCGATCCCGAGCCGCCGAGCAGGGCGAAGATCTCGCCTTTCTTGATTTCCAGGGACACATCGTCCACGGCAATCGTCTCGTCGAACTTCTTCGTGACCCGGTCGATTTTGACCAACACCTGCTTAGGTGTCTGGTCGCCCTCGAGGGCTTTCTTATAGGCGCCGGAGGCAACTGCCATTTACGAAACTCCCAGAAAAAAACAGTGCAGTTCGCCCCATGCGGACGAACCCAGGATAGTTTGTGCCTTACTTGCCCGACTTGACCTTGGTCCAGCTACGGGTCATCAAACGCTGAATATTGGGTGGCAACTCGACCGACACGTAGGTCTTGTCGAGGACTGCTTGCGGTGGATAAACCGCTTCATCGGTGCGAATGGACTGCTCCATCAGCTTGTCCGACCCCGGGTTGGGGTTGGCGTAACCGACGTAATCACTGACCTGGGCGATCACCTCAGGTTTCAGCAAATAGTTGATGAAGGCGTGGGCCTCTTTGACGTTGGACGAATCCTTCGGAATCGCCAGCATGTCGAACCACAATGCGCCGCCCTCTTTCGGAATCGAGTAGGCGATGTTCACGCCCTTCTTGGCTTCTTCGGCACGGTGCTTGGCCTGGAAGATATCGCCGGAGAAACCGATGGCCACGCAGATGTCGCCGTTGGCCAGATCACCGATGTATTTCGACGAGTGGAAGTAGGTCACGTAAGGACGCACGGCCAGCAGTTTGTCGGTGGCCTTGGCGTAGTCCTTCGGATTGGTGCTGTTGGCGTTCAGGCCCATGTAGTTGAGCACGGTCGGCATCATTTCATCGGCCGAATCGAGGAACGCGACGCCACAACTGTGCAGCTTCTTGATGTTCTCCGGTTCGAACAACACGCTCCAGGAGTCGATCTTGTCGATGCCGAGCACCGCTTTGACTTTCTCGACGTTGTAGCCGATGCCGTTGGTGCCCCACAGGTACGGCACGGCGTACTGGTTGCCCGGGTCGTTCTGTTCCAGGCGCTTGAGCAGCACCGGATCGAGATTCGAATAATTCGGCAACTGCGACTTGTCGAGCTTCTGGAACGCGCCCGCCTTGATCTGCTTGCCGAGGAAATGGTTCGACGGCACGACCACGTCGTAACCGGTACGCCCGGCCAGCAGCTTGCCTTCCAGGGTCTCGTTGGAATCGAACACGTCGTACACCGGTTTGATCCCGGTGGCTTTCTCGAAGTCGGCCAGGGTGGTCTCGCCGATGTAATCCGACCAGTTATAAATATGCACCGTACCGGCGGCCTGGGCTCCGACAGCGATCGTCAGGCCGGCAGTGGCCAGCAGGGCTTTGCGCAAAGAAGAAAAAATAGGCAAGTGGAGGTCCTCTAAATTAGTTGGGCCCAAGTTGCCCCGCGTTACATGACAGCCATGGCTGCCCGGCAACCAAACCGGCGCGCAACTTACCCTCGAAAAACCGTTCCTGCAAAACTTCCTGTCATTTAATTGATCCGCTGGCCGCCGTCGCGGCGACGACGGCCAGTGGTTGTTGCTTCAAACCGGCTTATTTACCGGATTTGATCTTGGTCCAGCTGCGGGTCAGTTCACGCTGGGTAGCGGCCGGCAAGTCGGCGATCGCATACAGCTTGGCCTGCACGTCGGCTGGCGGGTAGATGCCTGGATCGCTGGTGATGTCTTTTGCCACCAGAGCGGTTGCAGCCGCGTTACCGTTCGGGAAGCGTACGGCGTTGGTGATGCCGGCCATGACGTCAGGCTTCTGCAGGAAGGTCATGAATTTGTAGGCGCCTTCAACGTTTTCGGCATCCTTAGGGATGGCGACCATGTCGAAGAAGCTGCCAGCACCTTCCTTCGGAATGGCGTAGCTGACTTTCACCTTGTCACCGGCCTCGGCGGCACGGGATTTGGCCTGCTGCACGTCACCCGAGTAGCCGACCGCTACGCAGATGTTGCCGTTGGCCAGGTCCGAGATGTACTTGGAGGAGTGGAAGTAGGTGATCGAAGGACGAATCTTGAGGAACAGCTCCTCGGCTTTCTTGATGTCTTCTTTTTTCTGGGTGTCGGTAGGCAGGCCCAGGTAGTGCAGCGCGACCGGGAGCATTTCGGTCGGCGAGTCGAGGAAGCTCACGCCGCAGCCCTTGAGCTTGGCGATGTTCTCAGGCTTGAGCAGCACGTCCCACGAGTCGATAGTGTCGACGCCCAGCGCAGCCTTGACCTTCTCCGGGTTGTAACCGATGCCGATCGAGCCCCACATGTACGGGAAGGCGTGCTTGTTGCCCGGGTCGCTGACCGACACGGCCTTGAGCAGGTCCTGGTTCAGATTCTTCCAGTTAGGCAGCTTGGACTGGTCCAGCTCCTGGTAAACGCCCGCCTTGATCTGCTTGGCCAGGAAGTTGTTCGACGGCACAACGACGTCGTAACCGGATTTGCCCGCCAGCAGTTTGGCTTCCAGGGTTTCGTTGCTGTCGAATACGTCGTAGACGACTTTGATCCCGGACTCTTTCTCGAAGTTGGCAATGGTATCCGGAGCGATGTAGTCGGACCAGTTGTAAACGTGCAGTACCTTGTCGTCCGCGTGAACCGCACCCGCCATCATGCCCGCGACGGACAGCGCGAGAAGAGTCTTGCCAGCAAGCTTTTTACCTAATGCCTTCATGCGTCATGCTCCAAATTTTTCTTTTTTGAACCACTTTGTTCAGCGGCCGAACCCGGACAACTGGAACCGCGGCTAGTCTGGCAAGATCGGAGGCGGTCTTTCAAGAAAAGGCCAACCTTTCTGATACCTTCGAGCGAGAGCACCGCAGCTCCCCCGCTCGAAGCCTAGCACTTAGGCCTGCAACGCACTGAGGGTCAGGTCCAGGCATTTACGTGCCTTGGTCACCAGCTCATCGATTTCTGCCTTGCTGATCACCAACGGCGGCGCAATGATCATGGTGTCGCCCACGGCGCGCATGATCAGGCCGTTATCGAAGCAGAACTGCCGGCAGATCATGCCCACGCCCCGCCCTTCGTAACGCTTGCGAGTGGCCTTGTCCTGCACCAGTTCGATCGCCCCCAGCAGACCAACGCCGCGCACTTCGCCCACCAACGGGTGGTCGTTGAGTTCGCGCAGACGTTTCTGCAAATACGGTGCCGTTTCGTTATGCGCGTTCTCGATAATTTTCTCGTCGCGCAGAATCCGGATGTTTTCCAGACCCACCGCCGCCGCCACCGGGTGCCCGGAGTAGGTGAAGCCGTGGTTGAAATCGCCGCCCTCGTTGAGCACCTTCACCACTTCATCACGCACGATCAGACCACCCATCGGGATGTAGCCGGAGGTCAGGCCTTTGGCGATGGTCATCATGTCCGGCTTCAGATCGTAGAAATCCGAACCGAACCATTGGCCGGTACGACCGAAGCCACAGATCACTTCGTCGGCCACGAACAGAATGTCGTACTTGGCGAGGATTTCCTTGATGCGCGGCCAGTAGGTGTCTGGCGGAATGATCACGCCGCCGGCGCCCTGAATCGGCTCGGCAATGAACGCACCGACGTTGTCCACGCCGACTTCGAGAATCTTCTCTTCCAGCTGATTGGCCGCCCAGATGCCGAACTCTTCCGGCGACATGTCGCCGCCCTCGGCGAACCAGTACGGCTGCGCGATATGGACGATGCCCGGGATCGGCAAGTCGCCCTGCTCGTGCATATAGGTCATGCCACCCAGGCTCGCGCCGGCCACGGTGGAACCGTGATAACCGTTCTTGCGGCTGATGATGACTTTCTTGTTCGGCTGGCCCTTGATCGCCCAGTAGTGGCGAACCATGCGCAGCATGGTGTCGTTGCCTTCGGAGCCGGAACCGGTGAAGAACACGTGGTTCATGCCTTGCGGCGCCACGTCGGCGATGGCCTTGGCCAGTTCCAGTGCCGGCGGGTGCGCAGTCTGGAAGAACAGGTTGTAGTAAGGCAGTTCGCGCATCTGCTTGGCAGCTGCGTCGGCCAGCTCATCGCGGCCATAACCGATCGCCACGCACCACAGACCCGCCATGCCATCGAGGATCTTGTTGCCCTCGCTGTCCCACAGGTACACGCCCTTGGCGTTGGTGATGATCCGTGGACCCTTCTCTTTCAGCTGCTTGAAGTCGCTGAACGGGGCCAGGTGGTGATCGCTGCTCAGGGCTTGCCACTCACGGGTTTGCGGGTTGTTGCTGGTCATGCCAATTCTCCTTGTTATCGGTGAAGGCGCGGCGGCTGGCCACCGCGCCCGGCGTATCAGACGGCGAAGAGCAGGTACTCACGCTCCCAGGAACTGATCACGCGCTTGAAGTTTTCATGCTCGGCCCGCTTGACCGCGACGTAGCCGGTGATGAAGGTCTTGCCCAGGTATTTCTCGATGGTCGCGCTGTTTTCCATACGCTCCAGCGCGTCCTCGATGGTCAGCGGCAGGCGCAGGTTGCGGCGTTCATAGCCACGACCGACCACTGGCGCGCTCGGGTTGAGGCCCTCGACCATGCCGATGTAACCGCAAAGCAGGCTCGCGGCAATCGCCAGGTACGGGTTGGCGTCGGCGCCCGGCAGGCGGTTTTCCACCCGACGGTTCTGCGGCCCGGCATCCGGTACGCGCAGGCCCACGGTGCGGTTTTCTTCGCCCCACTCCACGTTCACCGGCGCCGAAGTGTCCGGCAGGAAGCGGCGGAACGAGTTGACGTTGGGGGCGAACAGCGGGAGCAATTCCGGGATCAGTTTCTGCAGGCCACCGATGTGGTGCAGGAACAGCTGGCTCATGGTCCCGTCTTCATTAGAGAACACGTTCTTGCCGGTCTCGATGTCGATGATGCTCTGGTGCAAGTGCATCGCACTGCCCGGCTCGCCGGTCATCGGCTTGGCCATGAAGGTTGCGGCCACGTCATGCTTGAGCGCGGCTTCGCGCATGGTGCGCTTGAACACCAAGATCTGATCGGCCAGCGACAGTGCATCGCCGTGACGGAAGTTGATTTCCATCTGTGCCGTGCCGTCTTCGTGGATCAGCGTGTCGAGGTCCAGCTCCTGCAGTTCGCACCAGTCGTAGACGTCTTCGAACAGCGGGTCGAATTCGTTCGCCGCTTCGATCGAGAACGACTGACGACCGATTTCCGGACGTCCCGAGCGGCCGATTGGCGGCTGCAGCGGATAGTCGGGGTCGTCACTGCGCTTGGTCAGGTAGAACTCCATCTCCGGCGCCACGATCGGCTGCCAGCCCTTGTCGGCATAGAGCTTGAGGACTTTCTTGAGGACGTTGCGCGGCGACAGCTCGATCGGGTTGCCTTGCTTGTCGTAGGTGTCGTGGATCACCTGGGCAGTCGGCTCGATGGCCCATGGCACCAGGTACACGGCGTTCTGGTCGGGGCGGCAGATCATGTCGATGTCGGCCGGGTCGAGCAGTTCGTAATAGATGTCGTCTTCGACGTAGTCGCCGGTCACGGTCTGCAACAGCACGCTTTCCGGCAGGCGCATGCCCTTCTCGGCGATGAACTTGTTGGTCGGCGAGATCTTGCCCCGGGTGATACCGGTCAAGTCGCCGATCATGCATTCGACTTCTGTGATCTTGTGGTCTTTCAACCAATCGGTGAGCTGGTCGAGGTTGTTACTCATAAATGCCTCTGGGCTGAGTCTCCTGACATCGTGTCAGGCAAAGTTGACGCCGTGGCGTCGCGTTAAAGGGGGCTTGCGCGCGCAGTACCGGCTTACGCCTGGCACCGCGCATAGACAATGAAAGAGGAGCTTACCTGCCCTTTACGCTGGCGTTGCATTTCCTGTGCACATTCAAGGCGTGCAGAATCATGAGCACGGCTTTGGAAGCGGCACAGGCTTTGGGACTCAAAGGGATCTATATTGGAAGGAGACGCCATAAACAGGATGCTGTCCCGTGCGTCCAGAATATCGGACGTTGCCGTTGGGCCTGATGCGCACGAGAACCTCGTCGACCCGCCACGAGCCATGCTGGCCGCGTCACGGACGGATTTGTCGCCACTGATGTGATGAGCATGCAGACCGGACTGTTGCGAGCAGTCGGTGATGCCGATTAACGGCAGGCGAGACATGAAGCACCCCGGTATTATTGCTGTTATGGGTTTGGTCGGAGCTTAGCCTTGTTCATTTTTTTACACAACACCCCCGTAAAAAATACAACACGGCCTGCTCAAGCCCGCGGGTGCCAAGCGTCCCCAAGACAAAAAACTGCCCCAAAGTGCCCCATAAATGCCCTCGCAGCGCTTTTTTAGGGCAAAAAAGGCCTCGCTTGACTTCGGCAGGCCGTTCGGGTTGACTGAAACCAGAAAAGATCAATGATTGATATTTTTAACAACAAAGGTGTTGCATCATGTCGGTACCCCCGCGTGCCGTTCAGCTTAACGAAGCGAACGCGTTCCTTAAGGAACATCCTGAGGTTCTGTACGTTGACCTTCTGATTGCGGATATGAATGGTGTGGTGCGCGGCAAGCGCATCGAACGCACCAGCCTCCACAAGGTTTACGAGAAAGGCATCAACCTGCCGGCCTCCCTATTTGCTCTGGATATCAATGGCTCTACGGTGGAAAGCACCGGCCTGGGTCTGGACATTGGCGACGCCGACCGGATCTGCTATCCAATCCCCGATACCCTATGCAACGAGCCATGGCAGAAGCGCCCTACCGCGCAACTGTTGATGACCATGCACGAACTCGAAGGCGACCCGTTCTTCGCCGATCCGCGCGAAGTGCTCCGTCAAGTTGTTGCAAAGTTTGACGAGCTGGGCTTGACCATCTGCGCAGCCTTCGAGCTGGAGTTCTACCTGATCGACCAGGAAAACGTGAACGGCCGTCCACAGCCGCCACGCTCGCCGATCTCCGGCAAACGCCCACACTCGACTCAGGTCTACCTGATCGACGACCTCGACGAATACGTCGACTGCCTCCAGGACATTCTGGAAGGCGCCAAAGAGCAAGGCATCCCGGCCGACGCCATCGTCAAGGAAAGTGCCCCGGCGCAGTTCGAAGTGAACCTGCACCACGTCGCCGACCCGATCAAGGCCTGCGACTACGCGGTACTGCTCAAGCGTCTGATCAAGAACATCGCCTACGACCATGAAATGGACACCACCTTCATGGCCAAGCCTTACCCGGGCCAGGCAGGTAACGGTCTGCATGTCCACATCTCGGTGCTCGACAAAGATGGCAAGAACATCTTTGCAAGCGAGGATCCCGAGCAGAACGCCGCGCTGCGTCACGCGATCGGCGGTGTGCTCGAGACCCTGCCGGCGCAGATGGCTTTCCTCTGCCCGAACGTCAACTCGTACCGCCGTTTCGGCGCGCAGTTCTATGTACCGAACTCGCCGTGCTGGGGCCTGGACAACCGCACCGTGGCGATCCGCGTACCGACCGGTTCTGCCGATGCCGTGCGTATCGAACACCGCGTGGCCGGCGCCGACGCCAACCCGTACCTGCTGATGGCTTCGGTCCTGGCCGGTGTGCATCACGGTCTGGTGAACAAGATCGAACCGGGCGCTCCGGTCGAAGGCAACAGCTACGAGCAGAACGAACAAAGCCTGCCGAACAACTTGCGCGATGCCCTGCGCGAGCTGGACGACAGCGAAGTGATGGCCAAGTACATCGATCCGAAATACATCGATATCTTCGTCGCCTGCAAGGAAAGCGAGCTGGAGGAGTTCGAACACTCCATCTCCGACCTTGAGTACAACTGGTATCTGCATACCGTTTAAGCGGATTGCAGGAATAAAAAGCGCTGCCGGCCATTTCAGCCCGCAGCGTTTTTTTATGCCTGAACATTTTCCACTGTGGTGAGGGGATTTAGCGAAGCGTCGCACCGCCCCGACCGGCTGCGCAGCAGTCGTAATCCCTGAGAACCGGATACTCCTGACACACCGAGGGGAATGGGTTTGGGGTCGCTTCGCAACCCATCGGGGATAAATCCCCTCGCCACAGGTCGGCAGACAACACACGGCGCGGCTCGTACAATGCCCGCTGCCCCGCAGGAGACTTCCATGACGCGTCCCGCCCCCGTCCGCAAACCCCGTGCCCGCAGCCAGGCGCGGATCGACTCGATACTCGAAGCCGCGCGTACGCTGCTGGCCGCCGAGGGTGTGGCCAGTCTGTCGATCTACAGCGTCGCCGAACGCGCGCAGATTCCGCCGTCATCCGTGTATCACTTCTTCGCCAGCGTCCCGGCACTGCTCGAAGCGCTGACCGCCGACGTGCATGCGGCGTTTCGCGCCTGCCTGCAAGCGCCGATCGACCACGACGCCCTGCGCGACTGGCGTGACCTGTCGCGGCTGGTCGAAGAGCGGATGCTGGAGATCTACGACGAAGACGCGGCGGCCCGCCAGTTGATCCTCGCCCAGCACGGCCTGACCGAAGTGACCCAGGCGGACCGCCAGCACGACATCGAACTCGGCGACCTGATGCACAAGCTGTTCGACCATCACTTCGAATTGCCGCGCCTGCCCAGCGATGTCGATGTGTTCGCGCTGGCGATGGAACTGGGTGACCGCGTGTATGCGCGCTCGGTGCAGCAGCACGGGCAGATCACACCGCGCATGGCCGAGGAAGGGATGCGGGTGTTTGATGCCTATATCGGGCTGTATCTGCCGCCTTATCTGCCCAAAAGAATTCTCTAGCGTCTTTACTGGCCTCTTCGCGAGCAGGCTCGCTCCCACATTTGGAAAGCGGTTCCCTGTGGGAGCGAGCCTGCTCGCGAAGGCCGCACCGCGAACTTCAAGACAGACACAAAAAACCCCGAAGGGCTCACGCCTTTCGGGGTTGTTTTTTACTCACCGGCTTACAACTTGGCGATCGACACCTCGGTGGATTTCACGAAGGCGATCACCTCGCTGCCCACCGCCAGTTCCAGCTCCTTGACCGAGCGGGTGGTGATCACTGAAGTGACGATGCCGGAAGCGGTTTGCACGTCGATTTCCGACAGCACGTCGCCGAGAACGATCTCCTTGATCGAGCCTTTGAACTGGTTGCGCACGTTGATGGCTTTGATAGTCATGGCTTTGATTCCTGTCGTTGGATGTAACTTGAGTTATTGCGCCCAGCGCAATTGCGTAGGCAGTGGTGAAACAGGTTCCGGCTCCGGCGGCTCGCCGGGCAGGGACAGAACACGGTTGAGCACTTCGGTTTCCAGCGCCGCCAGTCGATGCGATCCGCGCACTCGCGGGCGTGGCAGCTCCACTTGCAAGTCGAGGCCGACTTCGCCGTCCTCGATCAGAATCACGCGGTCGGCAATCGCCACCGCTTCGCTGACGTCATGGGTCACCAGCAGCACGGTGAAGCCATGCTTCTGCCAGAGGCGTTCGATCAGTTGCTGCATCTCGATCCGGGTCAGCGCATCCAGCGCACCCAGCGGCTCGTCGAGCAACAGCAGGCGCGGCTGGTGAATCAGCGCCCGGGCCAGCGCCACACGCTGCTTCTGCCCGCCGGACAAGGCGGCCGGCCACTCGTTGGCGCGATCGGCCAGACCCACCGCTTCCAGCGCCTCCAGTGCTTGCGGGCGCCAGTTGCCCTTAAGGCCAAGGCCGACGTTGTCGATGATCTTTTTCCACGGCAGCAACCGGGCTTCCTGGAACATCAGCCGGGTGTCTTCCCGCGCATCGCTCAGCGGCGCGGCGCCGGCCAGCAGGTCGCCGCCAGTCGGTTGGTCGAGGCCGGCGAGCAAGCGCAGGAAGGTGCTCTTGCCGCACCCGCTGCGCCCGACCACGGCGACGAATTGCCCCGCCGGAATGTGCAGGTCGATGTCGCGCAACACCTGCCGCGCGCCAAAGGTTTTCTGCAGGTTGCGCACCACCAGCGGAATCCCGCGCAGCAGGCGTGGAGGTTGTTGAGCGGTCATGCCGCACCTCCTTTGGCAACCTGATAGGCCGGATGCCAGCGCAGCCACACCCGCTCAAGAGCACGGGCGGCGAGATCAGCAAGCTTGCCGAGTACCGCGTAAAGCAGGATCGCCAGCACCACCACGTCGGTCTGCAAAAACTCCCGGGCATTCATCGCCAGATAGCCTACGCCGGAGCTGGCGGAGATGGTTTCGGCAACGATCAGCGTCAGCCACATGAAGCCCAGCGCAAAGCGCACACCGACCAGAATCGAAGGCAGTGCCCCCGGCAGAATCACCTGCCAGAACAAACTGAAACCGGACAGGCCATAACTGCGCGCCATCTCCACCAACGCCGGATCGACGTTGCGGATGCCGTGATAGGTGTTGAGGTAGATCGGGAACAACGTGCCCAATGCGACCAGGAAAATCTTCGCCGACTCGTCGATGCCGAACCACAGAATTACCAACGGAATCAGCGCCAGGTGCGGCACGTTGCGGATCATCTGCACCGAGCTGTCGAGCAGGCGTTCGCCCCACTTCGACAGGCCAGTGATGAAGCCCAGCACCAGACCGATGCTGCCGCCGATGGTGAAACCGAGTGCCGCGCGCCAGCCGCTGATTGCCAGGTGCGTCCAGATCTCGCCGCTGCGCACCAGGCTGACACCGGCCTCGATCACCGCCACCGGTGCCGGCAGAATCCGCGTCGACAACCAACCGGCTGACACCGACAACTGCCACACCGCCAGCAGGAGCACCGGCAACGCCCAGGGCGCGAGGCTGTGGATAAATTTGTTCATGGCGCGCCTCAGCTCTGCGACGCGGCTTTGGGAAGAATATCGTTGGCCACCATCTCGCCGAACGGGCTGACATAACCGGCGCTTTTCGGCAGTTCCGGACGCTCGATGTCGAGGTGCGGGAACAGCAGTTCAGCGACGCGGTACGATTCTTCGAGGTGTGGATAACCGGAGAAGATGAAGGTGTCGATACCCAGATCCGCGTACTCCTTCACGCGGGCGGCCACGGTTGGACCATCGCCGACCAGCGCAGTACCGGCACCGCCACGCACCAGGCCGACGCCGGCCCACAGGTTGGGGCTGACTTCGAGGTTGTCACGACTGCCGCCGTGCAGCGCGGCCATGCGTTGTTGACCGACCGAGTCGAAGCGCGCCAGCGATGCTTGCGCACGTTTGATGGTGTCATCGTCCAGATGCGAGATCAGCCGGTCGGCTGCTTGCCAGGCTTCGGCGTTGGTTTCGCGCACGATCACATGCAGACGAATGCCGAAGCGCACGGTACGCCCGAGTTTGGCGGCTTTGGCGCGCACTTGTTCGATCTTCTCGGCCACCGCGGCTGGCGGCTCGCCCCAGGTCAGCACCATCTCGACCTGTTCGGCGGCCAGATCCTGCGCCGCTTCCGAGGAGCCGCCGAAGTACAGCGGCGGACGCGGTTGCTGAATGGGTGGATAAAGCAGCTTGGCGCCCTTCACGCTGATGTGTTCGCCGTCGTAATCGACGGTTTCACCTTCCAGTACTCGACGCCAGATGCGGGTGAATTCCACCGAGGCTTGATAGCGTTCTTCGTGGTTGAGGAACAGACCATCACCGGCCAACTCTTCCGGGTCACCGCCGGTCACCAGGTTGAACAGCGCACGACCGCCGGACAGACGATCCAGGGTCGCTGCCTGTCGCGCCGCCACCGTCGGGGAAATGATCCCGGGGCGCAGGGCGACAAGGAATTTCAGACGCTGGGTCACCGGGATCAGCGACGCGGCGACCAGCCACGAGTCTTCGCAGGAACGGCCGGTGGGAATCAGCACGCCGCCAAAGCCCAGACGATCCGCCGCTTGCGCGACCTGTTGCAGATAACCGTGGTCGACGGCGCGAGCGCCTTCGGCGGTGCCAAGGTAATGGCCGTCGCCGTGGGTAGGCAGGAACCAGAAGATGTTGAGGCTCATGGAGTGGTCTCCTTGGGGATTCGATTTACTGGGTTTGGCTAACCGAGCTTTGGGCCACAGCGGCCGGTGGTGTCCAGATCACATCCTTGATGCTCAACGGCTTGGGAATCAGCTTGAGCTGGTAGAAGGTGTCGGCGATTTTCTGTTGCGCGGCGACTACTTCCGGGGTCAGGAACAGCGCACCGTAGCCCTGGCGCTTCACCGAGGTCAGGGTGATGTCCGCCGGCAGGCCGAGCAGTGGCGCAACCTGTTGGGTCACGTCTTCAGGGTTGGCTTTGGACCACTCGCCGACAGCGCGCACTTCTTCGACGAGGGTCTTGATCACCTCGGGATTTTTCTGCGCGTAAGGTTTGGTCGCGAGGTAGAACTGATGGTTGTCGACGATGCCTTTGCCGTCACGCAGGGTGTGCGCTTGCAGCTGTTGCTCGGCAGCGGCCTGGTACGGGTCCCAGATCACCCAGGCATCGACACTGCCACGCTCGAACGCGGCGCGGGCATCGGCCGGCGGCAGGAACACGGTCTGGATATCGGAGTATTTGAGGCCGGCATCTTCCAATGCGCGAACCAGCAGGTAGTGCACGTTGGAGCCTTTGTTCAGGGCGACTTTCTTGCCCTTGAGATCCGCTACCGATTTGATTGGCGAGTCTTTCGGTACGAGGATCGCTTCGCTGTTCGGCGCTGGCGGTTCGTAGGCGACGTAAAGCAGATCAGCGCCGGCAGCCTGAGCGAATACCGGAGGGGTTTCGCCGGTAACACCGAAGTCGATCGAGCCAACGTTCAGGCCTTCCAGCAGTTGCGGGCCGCCGGGGAATTCAGTCCATTGCACGTCCACGCCTTGGGCGGCCAGACGCTTTTCCAGCGTGCCTTTGGCTTTGAGCAGCACCAGCGTGCCGTACTTCTGGTAACCGATCCGCAATGTCTCGGCTTGAGCTTGAGTGATGGCGCCGAAGGTGACAGCCGCAGCAAACAGAGCGACCAGACCACGACGCAAAAATACAGTGCGCATAGCGCTCTCCTTTTTGCTGTTGGGTTTTGGCTGCACCTGCTTGGCCGTTAGCGGCTGAGTAAGGTGAGTGGAGCAAATTCGGGTGAAGCTCAAATGCTCCAGCGAGCACTCAATAAACGTTCATTCAACAGGCCCGGCTCCAGCGGTTTCGGCCGGCGGGCCATGGCACTGACAAATTGATCCAGTGCTTCATGCAGACGCTGTTCCAGCGCTGGCGCCAGTTGCGCCTGGGCGCTGCCTTCGCCGTAAGCGATCTGGCTGTCCTCGGCGAAAATCCCTTGCAGCATTTCCTGGGCCTTCAATGCCGACAGCACAGGCTTGAGCGCGTAATCGACCACCAGCATGTGGGCGATGCTGCCGCCGGTGGCCATCGGCAGAACAATCTTGTGGTTCAAGGCGCGTTCGGGCAGCAGATCGAGTACGGTCTTCAGCGCCCCGGAAAACGACGCCTTGTACACCGGCGTGGCGATCAGCAGACCGTCAGCGTTTTCAATCTGCGCCAGCAGGTCGAGCACCTTCGGGCTGTCGAAGCGGGCGTGGAGCAAATCTTCGGCCGGGAAGTCCCGCACCTGATAACTCACCACTTCCACCCCTTGCGCCTGCAACCAGCGTTGCGAGCGCTCAAGCAACACTCCTGAGCGGGAGCGCTGGCTAGGACTGCCACCGAGTGAGACGACCAGCATTCAGACGATTCCTTGCGTGTTACAGGCGATTCGCGGGTTGCGATCTCGCTTCGATGGGAGTGACCTTACCAGCTGATTTATATATCCATAAATCATATTTATTCATTTGGTTATGCGTTTAAGAGATATGCGATTTGCTTTGTTCCGGGCAAAAAAACAGGCCGTGAAAACGGCCTGAAATCCCCTGCTTTGTGGTTCTGGATTCTCAATTCTGTGTTGCCTGGACTGGCGTCTTCGCGAGCAAGCCCGCTCCCACAGGGGAACGCATTTCAAATATAGGAGTGAGCTTGCTCGCAATGACGGTGGTGGCTACACCGCCAATCTCACTGATTCACTTATTCGGCTGCGGCGTCAGGCGCAGGTATGGCTTCACAGCACGATAGCCTTTGGGGAAGCGCCGCTTGATCTCTTCCTCATCCTTGAGCGACGGCACGATCACCACCTCTTCACCGTCCTGCCAGTTGGCCGGGGTGGCCACTTTGTAGTTATCGGTGAGTTGCAGCGAATCGATCACCCGCAGAATCTCGTGGAAGTTGCGCCCGGTGCTCGCCGGGTAGGTGATGGTCAGGCGGATCTTCTTGTTCGGGTCGATGACGAACAGCGAACGCACGGTCAGGGTGTCGTTGGCGTTCGGATGGATCAGGTCATAGAGGTCGGAAACCTTGCGATCGGCATCGGCCAGGATCGGGAAGTTGACGATCGTGTTCTGGGTTTCGTTGATGTCCTCGATCCACTTGTGGTGCGAGTCCACCGGGTCGACCGACAGCGCGATGGCTTTGACGTCGCGCTTGCTGAACTCATCCTTGAGCTTGGCAGTGAAGCCCAGCTCGGTGGTGCACACCGGGGTGAAGTCGGCCGGGTGGGAGAACAGCACGCCCCAGCTATCGCCCAGCCACTCGTGGAAACGAATCTTGCCGGCGCTGGAATCCTGTTCGAAGTCGGGGGCGATGTCGCCAAGTCTGAGGCTCATGGTGCTGCTCCTGATGAGTTGTTGGAGAACTCAACTGTAGCTTGGGATTCGACATCATGAAAAAGAATAAATAAATAGACATCTAGAATCTAAAGGAATATTAAACATCGTTCACTGGACGCTCGCCCGCATCGCGACCACCATCGCCCTCAAGGTTCGAGAAGGCCTTGAGTAGCTGCAAAAGAGGGAAATTTCGGGACAGGCTTACGGGGGTGAGTCTGACCCGGAAATGCAAAAGCCCCGTCCGGCGCGATGCCGGACGGGGCTTTTTTTACATCAACAGCTTGAACGCGCTATTACAGCAGCGGGATCGAGTAGCTGACGATCAGGCGGTTTTCGTCCTGGTCGCGCTGACCTGGGATATCGTTGCGCCAGGTAGCGTTTTTCCACATGAAGCCCAGGTTCTTGGCCGGGCCTTCAGGAATAACGTAACCGATGGTCAGATCGCGTTCCCACTCGGAAGCACCGGTACCGTTCTCACGACGGTTGGAGCCAACGGTGTCGATATCATCGCCACGCAGGTAGACCAAACCGGCGGTCAAGCCAGGCAGGCCGACTTTGGCGAAGTCATACGAGTAGCGAGCTTGCCAGGTTTTCTCGCCGGCACGACCGAACTTCTGGATCTGCATGTCGGTGATGGTGTAGTTCGACGAACCGTCGCCCTGGTTCAGCCAAGGGAAGTCGGAGCTGCCGTTGGAAACCTGGTAGCCGCCACCGAAGGTGTGGCCTTCAACGGTGTACAGGAACAGGCCGCTGTACAGATTGTTGTCGATCGGGCCTTTGCCGCTGACGTTGCCGACGTAGTTACCGTTACCGAAGTAGGCTGCGGTGTTGCCATTGGCGCCGTCGTCGCTGCTGTGGAAGTAGCGGAAGTCAGACTTCAGCACGCCCGGGCCGATTGCCCAGTTGTGAACCAGACCCAGGAAGTGTTGCTTGTAGAAGTCTTCCAGGTTGCCGTAGTAGTACTGGGCAGTCAGGTCCTTGGTGATTTTGTAGTCACCACCGGCGTAGTAGAACTTGTTGCTGTTGGCAACGCGAGCGTTCGCACCACCAACGGACAGGTTCTCGTTGTTGCTGGAGTTACGACCTTTCACTGCTTCGATCTGACCAGCGACCAGGGTCAGGTCCTTGATCTCGCCGGAAGTGATCTGGCCACCCTGCCAGGTTTGTGGCAGCAGACGACCGTCGTTTGTCACGATGACCGGGTTTTTCGGCTGCAGAGTACCCAGCTTCAGTTCGGTCTGGGAGATCTTGGCTTTGGCGGTCAGGCCCAGGCTCGAGAAGTTATCAACAGCTTCGCCGTTGGACTTGCTCGGGAACACAGTGCCGCCGTAGGAAGTCGAGGTTGCACCGTTGGTGCCGCCACCCGAATCCAGACGTACGCCCAGCAGGCCGATGGCGTCGATACCGAAGCCAACGGTGCCCTGGGTGTAACCGGAGATGAAACGCAGATCGAAGCCTTGGCCCCATTCTTCGTTCTTGTTCTGCGCGCCAGCCGCTTTGGTGCCGGAGTCACGGTTATCGTTGTTGATGTAGAAGTTGCGCAGGCCCAGAGTGGCTTTGCTGTCTTCGATGAAACCGGCGGCGCCTGCCTGCTGCGCCATAACCCCTACGGCCACAGCCAGGGCCAAGGTGGACTTGTTCATGTAAAGCTCCTCTCGTTTCTAATTCTTGTGTTCCTGGCCCGGGGTCTGATGCCCTGGATCCTAAGATGCGCGATTAGCGCCAGACCGTGACTGACAAGTCAATCGTAACCTTGTGTGTCTACGACCAAGGTCTAATCGCAGTGATTTGGTCCGTGCAGAGTAAAGATTTCCTGATAAACCCAAAAAGAATTTATTCATTCTTTTTCATATCATTCGGGAATATGGCCACTATCTCGCCATCCTCGCCCGGATACAACGTATCGGCGACTAAGCTCATTCCTAAATGGTATTTGTTAGCCTTTTTTTATATCGATTAGCTTTGGCGCAACCCCAATTCGTCAAACCCTATCGAAAAGGCGACGCCATGATGGCTAAACGCGCACTATCTAGTCAATTTGTTACAGTTTGTGTGTCGACGCTGATTTGTTTTTCCGCGCAGGCTGCCAACCTCACCATCGGTTATCAAACCGGGATCGACCCCAGCAAAGTCCCCCAGGCCGACGGTACTTACGAAACAACCATCGGCCAGAAGATCGACTGGCGACGCTTCAATAGTGGCCCGGAAGTTGTGACAGCCATTGCCTCCGGCGATGTGCAGATCGGCAACCTCGGTTCCAGCCCGTTGGCCGCCGCGGCTTCGCGAAACCTGCCGATTGTTGCCTTTATTGTTTCGGCGCAGATCAATGCCGCCGAAGCCTTGGTGGTGCGCAATGGCAGCGGGATCAACACCCCGCAGGACCTGGTCGGCAAGACCATCGCCACGCCCTTTGTTTCCACCTCCCACTACAGCTTGCTCGGCGCACTCAAGCACTGGGGTCTGGACACCATCAAAGTCAAAGTGGTGAACCTGCAGCCGGCGGAAATCGCAGCAGCCTGGAAGCGTGGGGATATCGATGGCGCGTTCGTCTGGTCGCCGGCGCTGGGGGAAATCCGCAAGACCGGCAAGACCCTGACCGATGCCGCTCAAGTCGGCCAATGGGGCGCACCGACCTTCGAAGTCTGGGTCGCGCGCAAGGATTACGCCGAGAAGCATCCTGACGTCGTCGCGAAGTTTGCCAAAGTCACGCTGGATTCATTTGCCGATTACGCAGCGCATAAAGACAGCTGGACGGCTGACTCGGCGCCGGTTCAGAAAATCGCCAAACTGACCGGTGCCAATGCCGCCGATGTACCGGAACTGCTGGCCGGTTCAGCCTTCCCGGATGCCAAGGCACAGCAATCCACCGCACTGCTGGACGGCGGCACGGCCAAGGCGATTGGTGAGACGGCGAAGTTTTTGAAGGAACAAGGCAAGGTCGAGACGGTGCTGCCGGACTACTCGCCGTACGTCAGTGCGAAGTTTGTAACCGAAAACAATTGAATAGGTGGCGAGGGGATTCATCCCCGATGGACTGCGCAGCAGTCCCCTGCTTTTGCTGAAGCGGGGGCCGCTGCGCGGCCCATCGGGGATGAATCCCCTCGCCACAAAAGTCCTTCGCTAATCTTCAGAGGGTCTTTTCGAAGATCTTCGAGTTACGCTGATAGTTGTACAGCGACGCCCGCGCCGCCGGCAGGCGCTCGACGCTGCTAGGTTCGAACCCGCGCTCGCGGAACCAGTGCGCCGTGCGGGTGGTGAGGACGAACAGGGTTTTCAACCCTTGCGCCCGGGCACGGGTCTCGATGCGCTCCAGCAGCTCATCGCCGCGACCACCGTGGCGATACTCCGGATTCACCGCCAGGCACGCCAGCTCACCGGCATCCGAATCGGCAATCTGGTACAGCGCCGCACAGGCGATGATCATCCCTTCGCGCTCGACCACGCTGAACTGCTCGATCTCGCGCTCCAGCACCTCGCGCGAACGACGTACCAGAATCCCCTGCTCTTCCAGCGGACTGATCAAATCGAGCAAACCACCGACGTCCTCAATCGCCGCCTCGCGCACCAGCTCGAATTGCTCTTGCGCGACCAGTGTGCCGCCACCGTCGCGGGTGAACAGTTCGGTCAGCAGCGCGCCGTCTTCGGCGTAGCTGACGATATGGCTGCGCGCGACACCGCCACGGCAAGCCTCGGCGGCGGCATCCAGCAGCTCCGCCTGATAGTTGTTGCCCAGACGCGCCAGATGCGCCGGCACCTGTTGCGGACGCAGTTCGCGCACCAGTTTGCCGTTCTCGTCGATCAGACCGAGGTCGGCGCCGAACAGCAGCAGCTTGTCGGCACCGAGGTCGATGGCGGCGCGGGTGGCGACGTCTTCGCAGGCGAGGTTGAAGATTTCCCCGGTCGGCGAGTAGCCCAGCGGCGACAGCAGCACGATCGAACGCTCGTCGAGCAGACGATTGATGCCTTTGCGATCGACCCGGCGCACTTCACCGGTGTGGTGATAGTCGACGCCTTCGAGCACGCCGATCGGCCGCGCGGTCACAAGGTTGCCGCTGGCCACCCGCAAGCGCGAGCCCTGCATCGGCGACGAGGCCATGTCCATCGACAGCCGCGCTTCGATAGCGATACGCAGCTGACCGACCGCGTCGATCACGCACTCCAGCGTTGCCGCATCGGTGATGCGCATGCCGTGGTGGTAGTGCGGGGTCAGGCCGCGCGCAGCGAGGCGGGTTTCAATCTGCGGGCGCGAACCGTGGACCAGCACCAGGCGCACGCCGAGGCTGTGCAACAGCACCAGGTCGTGGACGATGTTGCCGAAGTTCGGATGCTCCACGCCGTCGCCGGGCAGCATGACGACGAAGGTGCAGTCGCGGTGGGCATTGATGTAAGGGGACGCGTGACGAAGCCAATTGACGTATTCGGGCATGAACCTGGGCCTGTAATAAATAGCAGCCGGAAATAAGGGCGAAACGGAAAACGCACAGCGGGCTGATGGTTATCGTCGGAACAGGCTTGGCGACACGCGCGCTCTCCTCATGAATACGGGTTGGGGTGCTGGCAATTTACAGCGTTTGATCGGATAAAACACATACCTCCTGTGGGAGCGAGCCTGCTCGCGAAAGCGGTGTATCTGTCGACATTGAGGTGTCTGGAATGGCGCTTTCGCGAGCAGGCTCGCTCCCACAGGGGTTGATCATCGTTCGTCAGCTGTCAGGCAGTAATGTTCAATCAACTGCCGCAATAGATGCACGGTAGGCTGCAAACGTGACATTTCAAGGTATTCGCCGGGCTGGTGTGCACAGGCGATGTCGCCGGGGCCAAGCACGATGGTTTCGCAGCCAAGGCGCTGAAGATAAGGCGCTTCGGTGCCGAACGCTACTGCTTCGGCACTGTGGCCGGTGAGCTTTTCAGCAATGCGCACCAATTCGGTGTCTTCGGCCTGCTCGAATGGCGGCACTTCCGGAAACAACGGCTGGTAGTCGATCTTCACCTGATGACGTTCCGCAACCGGATTGAGCTTGCGCAGGATTTCCGCACGCAGGACTTTCGGGTCCATGCCCGGCAACGGGCGCAGATCGAACTCCAGCGAACACTGGCCGCAGATGCGATTCGGATTGTCGCCGCCATGAATACAGCCGAAGTTCATGGTCGGCTGTGGAACGCTGAACTGCGGGTTGTTGAATTCACGCTGCCACAACAGACGCAAACCGCGCAGCTCGCCAATGGCATCGTGCATCGCTTCGAGGGCGCTGTGGCCCAGGCGCGGATCCGACGAATGGCCGCTCTGCCCGAGGATATCGATGCGCTCCATCATGATGCCCTTGTGCATGCGGATCGGTTTGAGCCCGGTCGGCTCGCCGATCACCGCCGCACGGCCCAGTGGCTTGCCGGCCTCGGCCAGCGCCCGGGCACCGGACATCGAGCTCTCTTCATCACAGGTGGCGAGGATCAGCAGCGGTTGCTTGAACGGCTGGTCGAGCAGCGGCTGCACGGCTTCGATGATCAGCGCGAAAAAGCTCTTCATGTCGCAACTGCCCAGCCCGACCCAGCGGCCATCGACTTCGGTGAGTTTCAGCGGATCGGTCTGCCACAGCGCATCGTCATAAGGCACGGTATCGCTGTGCCCGGCCAGTACCAGGCCACCGGGGCCACTGCCGAAACTCGCGAGCAGGTTGAATTTACCGGGGCTGACCTGCTGGATATCGCAGCTGAAGCCCAGATCACCCAGCCAACCGGCAAGCAAATCGATCACCGCCCGGTTGGACTGATCCAGGCTCGGTTGGGTGCAACTGACCGACGGTGCGGCGATCAGTGCCGCGAACTGGTCTTGCATGGATGGCAAAGGCATCGCTGACTCCAACTCCCGATTTGAAGTCCATCATAGAGCCATCCGGCGCTCGGAATAAACCGCCGCAGGGCGTAGGAAGTTTGAGTCCTGTACACTGCACGGCCTTGGCAGCCACACATTCCCCCGGCTGCGCTCCCGATCCTGGATTTTCCGGCCATGCAGAAAGAAACCGAAATCAAACTCCGCGTCAGCCGCGAAACCCTCGCGGCCCTGCGCGAGCACCCGCTACTGAAAAAACGCAACAAAAATGGCTGGGAACGCCGTGAGTTGATGAACCAGTACTTCGACACCCCCGAGCGCGATCTGGCTCAGGCCAAAGTCGCCCTGCGTCTGCGCAAGGACGGTGACGAAGTGATTCAGACCCTCAAGACCCGCGGCCAGAGCGTGGCCGGTCTGTCCGAGCGTAATGAGTACGACTGGAAATTGCCCAAAGCCAAGCTCGACGTGAAGAAACTCGACGGCGAATGCTGGCCCGAGTCGCTGGCCGAGCTGGACAAGAAAACCCTGAAGCCGATCTTCACCACCGATTTCGTCCGCGAGCGCGCGGAAATCGCCTGGGGCCGCGGCAAGGCCAAAGTGGTTATCGAAGCCGCGCTGGACCTCGGTCACGTGGTGGTCGGCAAGCAGAAAGAAGAAATCTGCGAGCTGGAACTGGAACTGCGCGAAGGCGACCCGGCCGCGCTGCTGGAGCTGGCCGCCGAACTGGCCGAGACCCTGGCCCTGATGCCGTGCGACATCAGCAAGGCCGAGCGCGGCTACCGTCTGTACGACGCCAACAGCTACTCGCTGAGCCTGCCCGCGCCGCAACTGACCCCGGAAACCCAACTCGACGACGCCTTCGCCGCGCTGGCCTGGCACTTGCTCGGCAGCAGCCAGCGTCTGGCCGAACAATATCGCTTCAACGGCCACTGGCGCCTGCTGCAGGACTGGGTCGAGAACCTCGCGGAAATGCGCGCCCTGCTCAGCAGCCTCGGCCAGGCCGCACCGCGTCCGGCCACTCACGACCTGCGCGTGGCGCTGGACGCATTGCTGGAAGACTGGCGCCCACTGGTTCAGGTCGGTATCGAAGACGAAGACGTACGCAAGGCCGCGCCGGAGCAATTCCTCGAAGAACTGGAAGACCCACGCTGGGGCCTGTTCTCGCTGACTGTTTCGCGCTGGCTGCTGGCCCGCACCTGGGCCGCCGAGCGCAACACCCGCGGCAATCGTCAGGGCGCCGCGCAACTGCACAGCTGGCTGCCGCGCATGCTCGGCGAAGAAGCCACGTCCCTGCAACTGCAGCGCTATCAGCAGCAGCCGGAAGATCTGGCCGAGCAACTGCCGCGCATCGAACGCATCCAGGTCTGGCTGCACCATGCGCGTAACGTGCTGGAGATCGCGGAAATGGATCGCCTGTACGGCGAGCTGAACAAACTGGCGCAACTGGCCAACGAACCGACCATCACTGACGAACTGCTCGATGCGCGCAAGCAGCAGGCGATTGCGGTTTATCAGAATCGTGCGTGGAAAATGCTGCTGCGCATGTAAAACCGCTTTCGCGAGCAGGCTCGCTCCCACATTGGAATGCAATCCCCTGTGGGAGCGAGCCTGCTCGCGAAGAGGCCATCTGCCTTACCTCAGACAGGCAAGCTTGTTGTGGACTTGATCTCCGACAGCGCCACAATCGAGTTCACCTCCTGAATCCCTGGCACCAGCGACAGCTTTTCGAAGAAGAATCGCTCATACGCCTCGATGTCCGCCGCGACAATCCGCAACAAAAAATCCACCGCACCCATCAGCACATAACACTCCAGCACTTCCGGAAAACCGCGAATCGCCTCGGTGAATTCGGTGAAGTTCGAACGCCCGTGGGCGTTGAGTTTGATCTCGGCGAAGATCTGCGTGTTCAGGCCGATCTTCTTGCGATCAAGCAAGGTCACCTGCCCGCGAATGATCCCCTCCTCCTTCATCCGCTGAATCCGCCGCCAGCACGGCGACTGCGACAGTCCCACCTGCTCGGCGATCTGCGCGCTGGACAGTGACGCGTCCTCTTGCAGCAAGGCGAGAATCCGCCGGTCGTAGCTGTCCAGCTCGCTGTGCATAACCAATCCTCAAAGTGATCATTTTTCGAATCGTTCTAGTCGATCAATCCGCGAATCCGCTCATCTTAGACAAGAAATGCCCGACACCGAATGTAAAAATTCCTCCACTGACTCTGGAGACCGGACATGCCTCACCTCGAAGCCGTGAATACCCCTGCGCCCCGCGCCGATGTGTGGAACGTCAACAACGCGCACTGCTGTGCGCGTTATCAGTTGCTCGCCGAAGCCGAGCCGGATCTGTTGGTGCGGGTGCTGAATCTGTTTGCGCTGCAATTCCTCACGCCGCAACAGGTCCACGTCGAGCGGCTCGACGATCTGCTGTCGATCGATATCGTCATTGACGGTCTGAGCTGGCATCGCGCCCAGGTGATTGCGGAAAAACTTCGTAACCTGATCAGCGTCTGCTCGGTGAACCTGCAAGACGCCGACACGGCGTGGGCTGCGCCGGCCCAGGCGTCCGGCTGACAAATCCGGCAACGGCTTTGTCGGGTAGTGGCCCAACAGTCTGCGGGGCCACGACTATCCTTTGCGCACAGTCGTTCAAAAGGAGCCCGCATGTCCGTTCAACTCGCCACTCAGGACCGCTGGCTGGATCTCAACGATGTGTTGCGTGAGCTGGTCGCCCAAGGCTTTATCAGCCAGGACTCGGCGGAGCAGGCGCTCAACGCCCGGCGCCGCCATGCGACCCACGGCCAGCAACATCCGCTGGAGTTCATCGCCAGCCAGCAACTGGATGACCTCAGCCGTCCAGGCAAACATCTGGACCTGGAAAGCCTGACCCTATGGCTGGCGCAGCAGGCCGGCCAGCCGTACCTGCGCATCGACCCGTTGAAGATCAACGTAGCCGCAATCACCCCGCTGATGTCCTACGCCTTTGCCCAACGGCACAAGATTCTTGCGGTAGCGGTCGACCGCGATGCGGTGGTGGTCGCCAGCGCTCAGCCTTACGTCACCGGTTGGGAGGCCGACCTGACCCATGTGCTGAAGCTGCCGATCAAACGGGTGGTCGCCAACCCGGCGGATATCCAGCGCTTCAGCGTCGAGTTCTTCCGCCTCGCCAAATCGGTCAGCGGCGCCAACAACGCCGATCAGCAAAACGGCAACCTCGGCAACTTCGAACAACTGCTCAACCTCGGCGCCAGTGATCAGGAGCCGGACGCCAACGACGCGCACATCGTCAACATCGTCGACTGGCTGTTCCAGTACGCCTTCCAGCAGCGCGCCAGCGATATCCACATCGAACCGCGCCGCGAACAGGGTACCGTGCGCTTTCGCATCGATGGCGTGTTGCACAACGTCTATCAATTCCCGCCGCAGGTGACCATGGCGATCGTCAGCCGCCTGAAAAGCCTCGGGCGGATGAACGTCGCCGAGAAGCGCAAACCCCAGGACGGCCGGGTCAAGACCAAGACCCCGGACGGCGGCGAAGTGGAACTGCGGCTCTCAACGCTGCCCACCGCGTTTGGCGAAAAAATGGTCATGCGGATCTTCGACCCGGAAGTGCTGCTCAAGGACTTCGATCAGTTGGGCTTTTCCGCCGATGACCTGCGCCGCTGGCAGGACATGACCCGCCAGCCCAACGGCATCATCCTGGTCACCGGGCCGACCGGTTCGGGCAAGACCACCACGCTCTACACCACGCTGAAGAAACTGGCGACGCCGGAGATCAACCTCTGCACCATCGAAGACCCGATCGAAATGGTCGAGCCGGCGTTCAACCAGATGCAGGTCCAGCACAACATCGACCTGAGTTTCGCCGCCGGGGTACGCGCGCTGATGCGGCAAGACCCGGACATCATCATGATCGGCGAGATTCGCGACCTGGAAACCGCGGAAATGGCGATTCAGGCGGCACTCACCGGCCATCTGGTGCTGTCGACCCTGCACACCAACAATGCCCCCAGCGCGATCAGTCGGCTATTGGAACTCGGCGTGCCGCACTATCTGATTAAAGCCACGGTGCTCGGGGTCATGGCCCAGCGTCTGGTGCGCACCCTGTGCCCGCACTGCAAGGTGCCGCTGACGCTGGAAGAGGAAGACTGGCAAACCCTGACCCGGCCCTGGCAGGCGCAGCTGCCGGGCAATGCGCAACGCGCTATCGGTTGCCTGGAGTGTCGCGACACCGGTTATCGCGGACGCGCCGGGGTCTACGAAATCATGCAGTTGAGCGATAGCCTCAAAGCGCTCATCACCCCGGACACCGACCTCACCGCCATCCGCCGGCAAGCCTTCAAGGAAGGCATGCGCAGCCTGCGCCTGTCGGGTGCGCAGAAGGTCGCGGCGGGGCTGACCACCCTCGAAGAAGTGCTGCGGGTGACACCGCAGAGCGAGCAGAAATAGGCCACTACGGAACCGGATTGGCGAATCGTTATCCAACGCCGTAGTTAACCCCCAGGAGTCACTCAATCATGCGTCTCAAACTTGCTGTCGCCACCGTTGCCTTGCTGTCCCTTCCCGTTGGTTCAGCGATGGCCGACAGCTTTTGGCGTAACGTCATTTCGTCCGGCGCCACCACCGGTTCGACCTACCTGACCTTCAAGGATCACAAGCTGATCGTTGCCGCACAGGACGATGCCGGCAGCTTCGTTGCCAGCGATGGCGGCATCCGTGGGCCGTACCTGGAAGCGGCGATGCAGAAAGTCCGCGCCGACAATCCGGGCCTGCAGGCCACGGACATGGAACTGGCGAATGCGATTCTGGCGAAGAACGCAGTGGCTTCCGAGTAAGCAGGGCGCCACAAAAATGCCGCTCGATCGAGCGGCATTTTTTTGCCCGTAATGTCGAATTCACCACGCCGCCCCCCTGTGGGAGCGGGCTTGCTCGCGAAGGCGGTGGGTCAGACACATGTATTTCTCTGACACGACGCCTTCGCGAGCAAGCCCGCTCCCACAATGGCTCTGCGGGTTGCCTGAAGATCAGCGGTAATCGTCTACCGGGACGCAGGCACAAAACAGATTGCGATCCCCATAAACGTTATCCACCCGATTCACCGCCGGCCAATACTTATGCGCCTTGGTGTGCGCATCCGGGGTGATGCCCTGTTCGATGCTGTAAGGCCGCTCCCAGACTCCGGTGACGTCGGCCAAGGTATGTGGAGCACGCTTGAGCGGGTTGTCTTCCGCCGGCCAGTTGCCGTTCTGCACTTCGGTGATTTCTGCGCGAATGCTCAGCATGGCGCCGATGAAACGATCGAGTTCGGCCTTGGACTCGCTCTCGGTCGGCTCGACCATCAACGTCCCTGGCACCGGGAATGACATGGTTGGCGCGTGGAAGCCATAGTCCATCAGACGCTTGGCGACGTCTTCTTCGCTGATCCCGGTCTGCGCCTTCAACGGCCGCAGATCGAGAATGCACTCATGGGCCACCCGCCCGTTGCGCCCGGTGTAGAGCACCGGGAATGCACCGGATAAATGCTGCGCCAGATAGTTCGCGGCGAGGATCGCCACTTCGCTGGCATCCGCCAGTTGCGGCCCCATCATCGCGATGTACATCCAGCTGATCGGCAAAATGCTCGCGCTGCCCCACGGCGCCGCGCTGACCGCGCCGTTCTGTGGCAGCGGGCCGTCAATCGGCACCACCGGGTGATTGGCAACGAACGGCGCCAGATGCGCGCGAATACCGATCGGCCCCATGCCCGGCCCGCCACCGCCGTGGGGAATGCAGAAAGTCTTGTGCAGGTTCATGTGCGACACGTCGGCGCCAATGTCCGCCGGCCGCGCCAGCCCGACCTGCGCATTGAGGTTCGCGCCATCCATGTACACCTGACCACCATGCTTGTGGATAACTTCGCAGATTTCGCTGATGCCCTCCTCGTACACGCCGTGAGTCGATGGATAGGTCGCCATCAGGCACGACAACTTGTCCCCCGCCTCGGCAGCCTTGGTTTTCAGGTCGTCCAGATCGACGTTGCCGGCCTCGTCGCACTCGACGATCACCACGCGCATCCCGGCCATCTGCGCCGAGGCCGGGTTGGTGCCATGGGCCGAGGATGGAATCAGGCAAATGTCCCGTGCGCCCTGCTGCCGGCTCTCGTGATATTTGCGAATCGCCAGCAGCCCGGCGTACTCGCCCTGAGCGCCGGAATTGGGCTGCATGCAGATCGCATCGAACCCGGTGATCGCGCACAACCAACGCTCCAGTTCTTCAATCATCAAGGTGTAACCGACCGCCTGTTCCCGTGGCGCGAACGGGTGCAGATTGGCGAACTGCGGCCAGGTGATCGGGATCATCTCGCTGGTGGCGTTGAGTTTCATGGTGCAGGAGCCCAGCGGGATCATCGACTGGTTAAGCGCCAGATCCTTGTTCTCCAGTTGCTTGAGGTAGCGCAGCATCTCGGTTTCGCTGTGATGCGCGTTGAACACCGGGTGGCGCAGGTACGGCGTGTTGCGCTGCAGGTGGTCGGGAATGCCGGAAACCAGTGCTTCTGCGTCAATGTCGTCGACGTTCAAACCATGATCGGCACCGAGCAGCACATCGAACAGCTTCGCCACCGTGTTTTCATCGCACGTCTCGTCGAGGCTCAACCCCACTCGGCCACGGCCGAGAATCCGCAGGTTGATCTGCGCGGCCCTGGCACTGTCAATGATCGCGGTCTGCGCACCACCCACCTCCAGCGTGAGGGTGTCGAAAAACTGTGCGTTGATCCTTTGGATGCCATGGCGCTCAAGGCCCGCCGCCAGGATGCAGGTCAAGCGGTGCACGCGCTGGGCGATGCGTTTCAAGCCTTGCGGCCCGTGATACACCGCGTAGCAACTGGCGATGTTGGCCAGCAGCACCTGCGCGGTGCAGATGTTCGAGTTGGCCTTCTCGCGGCGAATATGTTGCTCACGGGTTTGCAGGGCCATGCGCAACGCGACGTTGCCACGAGCGTCTTTCGACACGCCGATGATCCGCCCCGGAATCGCCCGTTTGTACTCCTCGCGGCTGGCAAAAAACGCCGCATGCGGGCCACCGTAGCCCATCGGTACGCCAAAGCGCTGGGACGAACCGAACACCACATCCGCACCCAGTTCACCCGGCGGCGTCAGCAGCAACAGGCTCAGCAGATCGGTGGCGACACAGGCCAACGCCTGCTGCGCGTGCAGTTTATCGATTACCGGGCGCAGGTCACGAATCTCGCCGTGGGTGTCGGGATACTGCAGCAACGCGCCGAACACCTGATGCTGGTTGAGGTTATCCACAGCGTCGATGATCAGCTCGAAGCCGAAACCTTCGGCGCGGGTCTGCACCACGGAGATGGTTTGCGGATGACAGTTCTCATCGACGAAAAACAGATTGCTCTTCGACTTCGCCACACGCTTGGCCAGCGCCATGGCTTCTGCAGCGGCGGTGGCTTCGTCGAGCAACGAGGCGTTGGCCAGTTCAAGCCCGGTGAGGTCGATGGTCAGTTGCTGGAAATTCAGCAGCGCTTCGAGACGGCCTTGGGCGATCTCCGGTTGATACGGGGTGTAGGCGGTGTACCAACCGGGATTTTCCAGCACATTGCGCAGGATGACCGTCGGCGTGAGCGTGCCGTGGTAGCCCATGCCGATCAGGCTGGTCCAGACCTGATTCTGCTCGGCGTAACTGCGCAGCTTGGCCAGCGCCGTCTGCTCATCAAGGGCCGGCGGCAAGTCCAGCGCCCGATTCAGGCGAATGCCCGGCGGCACCGTCTGCTCGATCAGTTCGACCCGGCTGCCCAGACCGAGGCTGTCGAGCATCGCCTGTTGTTCGGCGGCGTCGGGGCCCAAATGGCGGCGCAGAAAGGCTTCGGGGTCGCATAACTGGCTCAAGGATGGCAACTGGGACATGACGGGCTCTCTCTTGGCTGGCGCTCGGCGTCAATGCAACACGGTCAAACCAGCATAGCAGCCGATCCCGACGCGCACGGCTTGGCGGCAGAGGGGGTTCCGGGGCATGCTGTAGCGCCTGCATCAGGCGTCCAACCTTCGGATGATCCAATCCTCATGAACCAACTGCCGTTCCTGCCGTTTTCCAAACCTGTCATTGATGAAGCCACGATTGCCGCCGTCGGCGATGTGCTGCGTTCCGGCTGGATCACCAGCGGGCCGAAGGTCCAAGCCTTTGAAGCACAGTTGTCGGAATACTTCGGCGGACGCCCGGTGCGCACCTTCAACTCCGGCACCTGCACCATGGAAATCGCCTTGCGCATCGCCGGCATCGGGCCGGGTGACGAAGTGATCACCACGCCGATTTCCTGGGTCGCCACCGCCAACGTGATCCTCGAAGTCGGCGCCACACCAGTGTTTGCCGACATCGATCCGGTGACCCGCAACATCGATCTGGACCAGTTGGAAGCGGCCATCACCCCGCGCACCAAAGCGCTGATTCCGGTGTACCTCGCCGGCCTGCCGGTGGACATGGATCGGCTATATGCCATCGCGCGCAAACACAATCTGCGTATCGTCGAAGACGCCGCTCAGGCCCTGGGTTCGAGCTGGAACGGCCAGCGCATCGGCGCCACCGGCGATTTCGTGTCGTTCAGTTTTCAGGCGAACAAGAACGTCACCTGCTCCGAGGGCGGCTGCCTGGTGCTGAACACCCCGGAAGAGGCGCGGCTGGCGGAGAAGTACCGCCTGCAGGGCGTGACCCGCAACGGCTTTGATGGTCTGGACGTCGATGTGCTCGGTGGCAAGTTCAACATGACCGACATCGCCGCCACCATCGGTCTGGGTCAATTCGCCCATATCGAGGCGCTGACCGCCCATCGTCAGGAACTGGCCCGGCACTACTTCAAATGTTTTGGCGATGACTTTGAAGCGACTTATGGCGCCCAACTGCCACCGGCGGACTTTACCCAGAGCAACTGGCACCTGTTCCAACTGGTCCTGCCGGAGCGCAAGGACGGCTTGCCGGCCCGCGCCACGTTCATGGAACAGATGCAGGCCAAAGGCATCGGCATTGGCTATCACTACCCACCGATTCACTTGCTGAGTCTGTACCGCGAGCGCGGTTTCAAGGAAGGCATGTTGCCAGTTGCCGAGCGCGTTGGACGCTTGATCGTGTCATTGCCGATGTTCACCACCATGACCAAGGACGACGTCGAGCGTTCGGTGGCGGCAGTGAAAGCGGTATTGCGCGACGCCTGATCGACGCCTACAAAAAAGCCCCGAGAGATCGGGGCTTTTGCAGTATTACAGTCTGCTTATTCGCCGATGGCAGCCTTGTAGGCAGCAGCGTCCAGCAGCTTGTCCAGCTCGGCCTTGTCGCTTGGCTTGAGCTTGAAGATCCATGCGGCGTACGGATCGTTGTTCAGCTCTTCCGGCGAGTCAGCCAGCGTTTCGTTGACCGCGATCACTTCACCGCCGATCGGGGAGTAGATGTCGGACGCGGCCTTCACCGACTCGACAACACCGGCAGCCTCACCGGCAGCAAACACCTTGCCGACTTCGGCCAGTTCAACGAACACCACATCGCCCAGCGCTTCCTGCGCGTGATCGCTGATGCCCACGGTAACGGTGCCGTCGGCTTCCAGGCGTGCCCATTCATGACTTTCGGCAAAACGCAGTTCAGCGGGGATATTGCTCATGCTCGGTGTCCTCAAGAAAATTGTCAGCGGTCAGGCCCGCCGGAAAAGGTCAGATCAAGGTTTTACCATGGCGCACGAAGGTCGGTTTGACCACTCGTACCGGATACCACTTGCCACGGATTTCCACTTCGGCGCGGTCGGCGGTAGCCATCGGTACACGCGCCAGGGCAATCGATTTGCTTAGCGTAGGAGAGAAACTACCACTGGTGATCTCTCCTTCGCCAACATCGGCGATACGAACCACTTGATGGGCGCGCAAAACACCGCGCTCCTCAAGCACCAGACCCACCAGTTTGTGCGCAACGCCGGTGGCTTTTTCCGCTTCCAGGGCCGAGCGACCGATGAACTGCCGCGAGGCCGGTTCCCAGGCGATGCTCCAGGCCATATTGGACGCCAGCGGCGAGACATCCTGATGAATGTCCTGGCCATAGAGGTTCATCCCGGCTTCGACCCGCAACGTGTCGCGGGCGCCGAGGCCGATTGGCGAAATGCCGGCACCGACCAGATCGTTGAAAAATCCCGGCGCCTGCTCGGCCGGCAAGGCGATTTCCAGGCCGTCTTCACCGGTATAACCGGTGCGGGCGATGAACCAGTCGCCATCGACTTCGGCTTCGAACGGTTTGAGGTGCTGGATCAGTGCGGCGCGTGACTGGGTCACCAGTTCGGCAATCTTCTGCCGGGCCTGCGGGCCTTGAATGGCGAGCATCGCCAGATCCTGACGCTCGTGCAGATGCACGTCGTAACCGGCGACCTGCGCCTGCATCCACGCCAGATCCTGGTCACGAGTGGAGGCGTTGAACACCAGACGATAACGGCCTTCGAGGCGATAGACGATCATGTCGTCGACGATGCCGCCACGTTCGTTGAGCATCGTGCTGTAGAGCGCGCGGCCGGGGCGATGCAGGCGTTCGACGTCATTGGCCAGCAAATGCTGCAGCCAGGCCTTGGCCTGGGGGCCGTTAATGTCGATAACGGTCATATGGGAAACATCGAACACCCCGCAATCGCGGCGCACCTCGTGGTGTTCCTCGACCTGCGAGCCGTAATGCAGTGGCATGTCCCAACCGCCAAAATCGACCATCTTCGCGCCGAGGGCGAGATGCAGGTCATACAGAGGCGTACGCTGTCCCATGGGTTTCTCCTTCCGGGCGTGGCGAAGGTGCGGACAGCCGCTGTACGGGGTGAAAGCCTCGAAATAGAAGGCTTTCAGCCGATTTCAGCGAACGGGTCTGTCAGACGAACCGCACCGAATGCCGCGCATTGTAGCCGCATGATTCAGGACTGACGACTAAGTGTTTCGGTGCGCCGAGCGGCGGATCAGGCCGATGACCGGTAACAGGCCGACCAACACCAGGGTCAGCGCCGGCAGCGATGCCCGCGCCCATTCCCCTTCACTGGTCATTTCGAAGATCCGCACCGCCAGCGTGTCCCAGCCAAACGGGCGCATCAGCAGGGTCGCGGGCATTTCCTTGAGCACATCGACGAACACCAGCAACGCCGCGCTCAGTGTGCCGGGCAGCAACAGCGGCAGATACACTTTGAAAAACAGTCGCGGCCCACTGACACCCAGACTACGTGCCGCTTCGGGCAAAGACGGCCGTATACGCGCCAGACTGTTTTCCAGCGGCCCGTAGGCCACCGCGATAAAGCGCACCAGATAGGCCATCAGCAACGCCGCCAGACTGCCCAGCAGCAATGGTTTGCCGGCGCCGCCGAGCCAGCCCGACAGCGGAATCACCAGTTCGCGGTCGAGATAACTGAACGCCAGCATGATCGACACCGCCAGCACCGAACCCGGCAGCGCATAACCAAGATTGGCCAGACTGACCCCGGAACGGATCGCCCGGGTCGGCGCCAGACGTCGGGCAAACGCCAGCAGCAGCGCGACGCTGACGGTGATCAACGCCGCCATGCCGCCCAGATACAGGGTGTGCAGGATCAGCCCGGCATAACGCTCATCGAGATCGAAGCGCCCGCGCTGCCAGAACCATACGAGCAGTTGCAGCAACGGAATCACGAACGCGCAGGCAAACACCAACGTGCACCAGCCGGTCGCCGCGAACGCCTTTAGCCCGCGCAGCTGATACAACGCCTTGACCCTGGGGCGCTCGTTGCTCGCCCGGTTGGCGCCACGTGCGCGCCGCTCGCCATAGAGCACCAGCATCACCACCAGCAGCAACAGGCTCGCCAGTTGCGCGGCGCTCGGCAGGCTGAAGAAGCCGTACCAGGTCTTGTAGATGGCGGTGGTGAAGGTGTCGAAATTGAACACCGAAACAGCACCGAAATCCGCCAACGTCTCCATCAGCGCCAGCGCCACACCGGCGCCAATCGCCGGACGCGCCATCGGCAACGCCACCCGCCAGAACGCCTGCCATGGCGATTGCCCGAGTACCCGCGCCGCCTCCATCAAGCCTTTGCCCTGCGCGAGAAACGCGGTGCGCGCCAGCAGGTAGACGTAGGGATAAAACACCAGCACCAGTACCACAATCACCCCGCCGGTAGAGCGCACGCGCGGCAGGCGCAGGCCGCTGCCGAACCACTCACGCAGCAGGGTTTGCACCGGGCCGGCATAGTCCAGCAGACCGACAAAAACGAACGCCAGCACATAGGCCGGAATGGCGAATGGCAACATCAGCGCCCAGTCGAGCCAGCGCCGTCCGGGGAATTCGCAGAGGCTGGTGAGCCAGGCGAGGCTTACACCGAGCAGCGTCACGCCGACGCCGACGCCGAGCACCAGCGTCAGGGTGTTGCCGAGCAGGCGCGGCATCTGGGTTTCCCACAGGTGCGACCAGATCTGCTGATCGATGGTCTGCCACGACAGCAGCAGGACACTCAGGGGCAACAGCACCAGCGCGGCAATGGCGAGGACGATGGGGTACCAGCGGCGTTGGGCGGGGTGAGCCAAGGGGGTTCTCTAATAAATCGTGGGTCGGCGCAAGCGTAACGCCAGCCCCAATTGTGGCGAGGGGATTTATCCCCGATGGGGTGCGAAGCACCCCCAATGTCGTCAATCAAGGCGTACTGATACACCGCGGGCGTAGCCTTTACGAATGCTGCGCATCCGATCGGGGATAAATCCCCTCGCCACAGGATATAACCAGGTTTTAGTTCCAACCCGCCCGATCCATCATCCGGATCGCTTCCGCCTGACGCTTGCCCGCCACTTCCACCGGCAAGGTGTCAGCGACGAACTGGCCCCACGCCGCCACTTCTTCCGAAGGCTTCACCGCCGGGTTGGCCGGGAATTCCTGGTTGACGTCGGCGAAGATCTTCTGCGCCTCAGGCGTGGTCATCCACTCGACCAGCGCCTTGGCTGCTTCCGGATGCGGTGCGTGTTTGGTCAGGCCGATGCCCGACAGGTTCACGTGTACGCCGCGATCGGCCTGATTCGGCCAGAACAGTTTCACCGGCAGGTCGGGCTTCTGCTTGTGCAGGCGACCGTAGTAGTAGGTGTTGACGATGCCGACATCGCACTGCCCGGCGTTGATCGCCTCCAGCACCGCTACGTCGTCGGAGAACACATCGGTGGACAGGTTGTTGACCCAGCCCTTGAGGATTTTCTCGGTCTTCTCGGCGCCGTGCACTTCGATCATGGTCGCGGTCAGCGACTGGTTGTAGACCTTCTTCGCCGTGCGCAGGCACAGGCGTCCTTCCCAGTTCTTGTCGGCCAGCGCTTCGTAGGTGGTCAACTCGCCCGGCTTAACGCGCTCGGTGGAGTAAGCGATGGTCCGCGCGCGCAGGCTCAGGCCAGTCCAGGCATGGGTGGACGAACGGTATTGCGCGGGAATATTGGTATCGATGGTTTTCGAGGTGAATGGCTGGAGGATGCCCATCTGCTCGGCCTGCCAGAGGTTGCCGGCATCGACGGTGAGCAGCAGGTCGGCGGTGGCGTTTGCACCTTCGGCCTTTATCCGCTGCATCAGCGGCGCTTCCTTGTCCGTGATGAACTCGATCTTCACCCCGGTTTTCGCGGTGTAGGCGTCGAACACCGGTTTGATCAACTCATCGATACGCGAGGAGTAGACCACCACCTCGTCGGCGGCCTGGGCGGCAGTGCTGCCGATCAGGGTCAGGGCCAGTGCGGTCAGGAGACGCTTGGGTGCCAACATGGGAGTGATCTCTCGGTCGGAAAATGTGGGCCAAATGATAAGGACTCACATTTACCAGCTCAATCGAACACTTGGGCAAGGAGTTACCAGATGTTGCACAAGCTGAAATTCATGGCATCGGTTCTGGCCCCTTCGCGAGCAAGCCCGCTCCCACCCTTGAAATGCATTCCAATGTGGGAGCGGGCTTGCTCTCGAAGGGGCCATCAGCCTCAAACAGATCTCAGGGTTTGGCCAGTACCGGCAGATCCCCGGTCAACCCCAGCGCCTCACGCACAAACAACGCCTTGGCCTCCGGCATCTGCTCCACCAGTTTCAATCCGGCGTTGCGCAACCAGCGCACCGGCAACGGGTCAGCCTGGAACAGACGCTCGAAGCCCTCCATCGCCGCCATCAATGCCAGGTTGTGCGGCATGCGCCGACGCTCGTAACGACTCAGCACTTTCACGTCCGCCAGCCGTTCGCCGCGTTCCGCCGCCTGCAACAACACTTCAGCCAGCACCGCCGCATCAAGGAAACCCAGGTTCACCCCCTGCCCGGCCAACGGGTGAATGGTGTGCGCCGCATCGCCGATCAGTGCCAGGCCTTCGGCCACGTAGCGTTTGGCGTGGCGTTGACGCAACGGCACACACAGCCGTGGATCAGCGCTGATCACCTCGCCCAGGCAACCTTCGAATGCCCGCTCCAGCTCACGGCAGAACGCGGTTTCATCCAGCGCCATCAGGCGTTCGGCTTCACTTGGCGTGGTCGACCAGACGATCGAGCACCAGTCCTGCTGCCCGTCACGCTCCAGCGGCAGAAACGCCAGCGGCCCGTGATCGGTGAAACGCTGCCACGCGGTCATCCGGTGCGGCTTGCTGCTGCGCACGCTGGTAACGATGGCATGGTGCAGGTAATCCCACTCGCGAGTAGCGACGCCGGTCAGCCGGCGCACCGCCGAATTCGCACCGTCCGCCGCAATCACCAGCGGCGCACGCAACTGCCGACCATCGGCCAGGGTCAGCAGCCAGTCGTCACCGGAGCGGCGCATCTGTTCCAGCCGTGCGTTGGCCAGCATGCCCAGATCGCAATCGTGCAAACGATCGAGCAAGGCATCCTGCACCACGCGGTTTTCGACGATATGGCCGAGCACTTCGGCATGCACACTGCTCGCCGAGAAGTGAATCTGCCCGGTGCCGCTGCCGTCCCACACATGCATGTCGGTGTAGGGGCTGCTGCGGCGCTTGGCGATGCCGTCCCAGACGCCAAGGCGTTCGAGTATCCGCTGGCTGGCCGCCGACAAGGCGCTCACTCGCGGCTCGAACGGCGCGGCGGCGTCGAACGGTTTGACGCTCAGCGGGCTGCCGTCGAGCAGGAACACTTCCAGGCCGCTGTCCTGCAACGCCAACGCGAGGGCGCTGCCGACCATTCCGGCTCCGACAATCAGCAGATCTGCGCGCATTTCCATGCTTTAAGCCTGTCTCGCTGGCGGCATGCGCCGCCCGTAAAGGGTTTTAGCGAGCGCGCCAGTTGGCGGCGCGCTGCTGAAAGTGAAAGTGCCGACCCGCCGCTCAAGCATCCGGCCGCGTCCCCAGCCCCATGGCCTGACGAGCAAACCAGCGCTTGGCCGGTGGCAACAGATCGAGACCGAGCAGGCCGATGTTGCGGCCCAGCGAGATCAGCGGCTGGGTGCTGCCGAACAGTCGGGTGACCTGATCGGAGAAGCCCACGGTGAGCTCCTGATCCAGACGCTGCCGCTCGCGATAGGCCTGCAAGGTGGCGAAGTCGCCCAGCGGTTTGTCGCTGGCGAGCAGTGCGGCAGCCAGTGCATCAGCATCCCGCAGGGACAGGTTGAAACCTTGTCCGGCAATCGGGTGCAGGCTGTGCGCGGCATTGCCCAGCACGGCCAGATGCGAGCGCACCTGCTCTTCGGCCTCGACCAGCGATAACGGATACAGATGCCGCGCACCGACCTGTTTCAAGGTGCCGAGGCGGTAGCCGAACACACCCTGCAATTCACTGAGGAAATCGCGCTCACTCAAGTCTGCCAGACGCTGCGCGTCCATGCCCAGGCGGGTCCAGACCAGCGCGCAACGGTTGTCCGGCAGTGGCAGCAGCGCCATCGGCCCTTCGTCGGTGAAACGCTCAAAGGCCATGCCGTTGTGCGCTTCGCTCGGGGTGATGTTGGCGATCAGCGCGCTCTGGTTGTACGGACGCTTGCGCACGTTGATGCCCAGTTGTTCGCGCAGACCGGAGCGACCACCATCGGCGAGCACCGCCAGATCGCACTCGACGGTGGTTTCATCATTGAGGGTCAGGCGATAGCCGTCGGGCAGCGGCTCCATGCGCGTGACTTCCGCCGGGCAGCGCCAGCTGATCACGTCTTTATCCAGGTGCTGCCACAGGCACTGGCCGAGCCAGGCGTTTTCCACCACGTAGCCGAGCGCCGGCACGCCCTCTTCCATCGCCGACAGACGGGCGGTGGAGAAGCGACCACGGTCGGACACGTGAATCTGTTTGATCGGCTCGGCGCGGCGGGAAATCTCCTGCCACACGCCCAGCCGTTGATAGATCTGCCGGGAACCGAAGGACAGCGCCGACGAACGTGCGTCGTAGCTCGGCTGCCAGCTGTCGCCGGGGGCGAACGGTTCGATCAGGACGATTTTCCAGCCGCGGGCCTTGGCCCCGGCCTGCAAGGCCAACGCCAGACTGGCGCCGACCAAGCCGCCACCGATGATTGCCAGATTGACTCGACTCATGCCGCGTGTTTCCGTGCTTGCGCCATCAGCGCTTCGATCTCGGCGACGGTTTTCGGTACGCCGCTGGTCAGGATTTCACAACCGGTCTTGGTCACTACCACGTCATCCTCGATGCGCACGCCAATGCCGCGCCATTTCTTTGCTACGTTCTGGTTGTCCGGGGCGATGTAGATGCCCGGTTCCACGGTCAGCGCCATGCCGACCTCAAGCACCCGCCATTCGCCGCCGACCTTGTACTCGCCAACGTCATGTACATCCATGCCCAGCCAGTGGCCGGCACGGTGCATGTAAAACGCTTTATAGGCTTCGGTCGCGATCAACTCATCGACCTCGCCTTGCAGGATTCCGAGCTTGACCAGGCCTGCGGTAATCACCCGTACCGTGGCTTCGTGCGCCTGATTCCAGTTTTTGTTCGGGGCGATTTCGGCGAACGCGGCTTCCTGCGAAGCCAGCACCAGTTCGTAGATCGCTTTCTGCTCGGCGGAAAACTTGCCGTTGACCGGCCAGGTGCGGGTGATGTCGCTAGCGTAGCAGTCGATCTCGCAACCGGCGTCGATCAACACCAGATCACCGTCCTTGAGCAGCGCGTCATTCTGCTGGTAATGCAGGATGCAACTGTTGCGCCCGGCGGCGACGATGGAACCGTAGGCCGGCATCTTCGCCCCGCCCTTGCGGAATTCGTAATCGAGTTCGGCTTCGAGGCTGTATTCGTACAGTCCCGGCCGGCTGGCCTGCATCGCGCGGATATGCGCCTGAGCGGAAATCCGTGCGGCTGCGCGCATCACCTTCACTTCTGCCGCCGATTTATACAGGCGCATGTCGTGCAGCAGATGATCCAGGGCAACGAATTCGTTCGGTGGCTGGGCGCCGAGGTGCGCCTTGGAGCGGATCACGTTGATCCAGTCCATCAGATGGCGGTCGAACTCCGGGTTGCTGCCCATCGCCGAATACACCCGGTCGCGGCCTTCGATCAGGCCCGGCAGGATGTCGTCGATGTCGGTAATCGGGAACGCGTCGTCGGCGCCGTAATCACGGATCGCGCCTTCTTGGCCGGCGCGCAGGCCGTCCCATAACTCACGTTCGGCGTTGCGCTCACGGCAGAACAGTACGTACTCGCCGTGCTCGCGGCCGGGCATCAGGACGATGACCGCCTGTGGCTCGGGGAAACCGCTGAGGTACTGAAAGTCGCTGTCCTGACGGTAGACGTGCTCGACGTCGCGGTTGCGGATCGCCACTGCGGCGGCGGGCAGGATCGCGATGCTGTTGGGTTCCATCTGCGCCATCAGGGCCTTGCGGCGACGGCTGTATTCCGCTTTGGGGATATGGGTCATGGGCAGATGGCTTTCCCTGGCACGCGATTAATGCAGCGACGGCTTGGCGGCTGGCGGCACGTCGGCTTTCTTGGTTTCCGAGAACAGCAGCAGCGGCGCGACGCGCAGGTATTCCATGACTTCCATGTAGTCGCTTTCGCCGTCTTCGGATTCTTCCAGGGCGTCTTGCACCTGGGAGATCGCCGCCAGATCCTGCAGCACTTCGGTGGCTTCGGTGCTGAGCATGCTGCTGTCGCGGCAGTTCAAGCCGAAACCGCTGAGGAAGCCCTGACACCATTGGCCCAGTGCGGCGGCGCGGTCGGCCAGCGGCGCGTCATCAGTCGGCAGCAGCAGAACGACGGTGACGTCGTCACCGGTCAACTCACCCTTGACCATCTCTTGCAGGCCAATCAGGGCGTTGCGGACGTTGTCCTGTGGCTCGTTTTCCAGAAGTTCGGCGGCATCGATCAGCCACTCGTCGGCGTTGAAGCCGGCACCGGCGCAGCTGCGGCCGAGCAGCAGGCCGTGCAGTTCGGCAGGCGAGACGTTGTGGCCGCTGGACGTCAGCAGGGTGGCAAAGGCTTGGTACGGGGAATTCGCAATGGTCATGGGCAGCTAGGCGCCAGACGGCGCTATGTCTAGAATGAAGGCCTTGTATCCTACATCGACAGACTCGCCAAGACTATTAAAGGCTGTCCGCCAGCCAGGCGCCTGCCGCCCATCAGATGAATTCAGTGGACACAATGGAAGACACCGACCTGCAAGCGCTGATGGCCAGACTCGAAAAGCTGATTAGCCGAGTCGAGCAACTAAAGAGTCAAAACGCACTCTTACTAGCTCAGGAAAAGACCTGGCGCGAGGAACGCGCTCACCTCATTGAAAAAAACGAAATCGCCCGGCGTAAGGTCGAATCGATGATTTCGCGCCTCAAGGCCCTGGAGCAAGACTCATGAGT
The DNA here is from genome assembly GCF_949767635.1 of Pseudomonas sp. IT-93MI4. Classification (NCBI taxonomy): domain Bacteria; kingdom Pseudomonadati; phylum Pseudomonadota; class Gammaproteobacteria; order Pseudomonadales; family Pseudomonadaceae; genus Pseudomonas; species Pseudomonas sp. IT-93MI4. Next base: position 433,009 of record NZ_CATKPP010000022.1, on the reverse strand, counting down.
TCAAGCAATAGCGTTACCGTGCAGATCCTCGACAAAGAATATTCGATCATCTGCCCCCAGGAAGAACGCAGCAATCTGGTCAGCGCCGCCCGCTACCTGGACGGCAAGATGCGCGAGATCCGCAGCAGCGGCAAAGTCATCGGTGCCGACCGTATTGCGGTGATGGCTGCGCTGAACATCACCCACGACCTCTTGCACAAAGAAGAGCGCCCGGACATCCAGGCCAGCGGCTCGACCCGTGAACAGGTGCGCGACTTGCTCGATCGTGTCGATCTGGTGCTGGCCGACGATCCGGACATCAGCAAGGGCTGATTCGCCAGGCCGCTTGAGGTATACTCGCGGCACTCCCTGGGGTGCTTGCCAGTTGACGATGTCCCTGAGCCGATTTGCACTACCCTGGAGGTTGCACGTTGGGCTGGTGTGCATGTCCGCCAGACGGAAAGCCTTAAAGTCTACTGCATCCTCCACCTTGAACTTTCGGGTTCAAGGGCTAAGTTGACAGCGGTTCATCCGGGGAGCCTGATTCGAATCCGATGCCGGTTTTTGCCGGCATCGGATTTTTTATGCGTGCGTTTTCGCCCTCACCTGCCGAAGCCGAACCATGACCGAACCTGCGCTGCTGCCCCGCCCGCAACTCCGCCGCCTGCTGCGCAAGGCGCGTCGTTCACTGACTCCCGCCGAACAACGGCAGGCCGCCAAAGGCCTGTTCCGCCAACTGGCGCAAGACCCGCACTTTCGCCGGGCGAAACACATCTCTCTGTATCTGCCCACCGACGGTGAAATCGACCCACGCCTGCTGCTGCGCGAAGCCCAGCGGCGCGGCAAAGCCACCTACCTGCCGGTGCTCAGCGCCTGGCCGCGAACCAAAATGGTGTTCCAGCGAATTCACCCCGGCGACAAGCTCAAGCCCAATCGCTTCCGTATTCTTGAGCCTCGGGCCAATCTGGCTCTTCAGCGCAAGATCTGGACCCTGGATCTGGTGCTGTTGCCACTGGTGGGGTTTGACGATGTTGGCGGACGTCTGGGGATGGGCGGCGGATTCTACGACCGCAGTCTGGCGTACCTGGCCCGGCGCAAGAACTGGCGCAAGCCGACGTTGCTGGGCCTGGCCCATGAATGTCAGAAGGTCGAACGCCTGGCGCAGGCCAGCTGGGATGTACCGTTGCAAGGCACGGTCACCGATAAGGCGTGGTATTTCGCAGGATAGACGCCGCGCAGATCAGCGGCGTCGGGAAGGCAGTTTCAGCGTTTGAAGGCGGTCGACTGTTGGACCTGTTGCGCGACTTCAACCGGAGCATCGGTCTTGCTCGTCCACAGACTTTGCGCATAACCGGTGGTTACGACGCCAAGGCCGAACAAAATAACCAAAGTCCATAGCAAATCCGGTTTGCGTTTCATCGATTGCCCCCCTCAAGGCACATCATCACGATGACAGCAGCGGTTTCCGTTCGTAGGCCGTGCAGCAGCGTCAAGCTTTAAAGGCCGGCATTTTGCGACAACGTGAACCCGGGCGCAAATGCTGACGTCAACCGACCGTCGGTTTGTCATAAAATTGCCCGACAACCTGCCCAATGACCGCTTGAGGAGCAAAAGACATGGCCTATTGGCTGATGAAATCCGAGCCCGACGAACTCTCGATCAAAGATCTGGAGAAACTCGGCAAAGCGCGCTGGGACGGGGTTCGCAACTATCAGGCGCGCAACTTCCTGCGGGCGATGGCGGTGGGCGATGAGTTCTTTTTCTACCACTCCAGTTGCCCGGAGCCGGGTATCGCCGGAATCGGCAACATAATCGAGGCGGCGTACCCGGATCCCACCGCACTGGAACCCGAGAGCCATTACTTCGACCCGAAGGCCACACCCGAGAAAAACGCCTGGAGTGCGATTGATGTGGCACACGTCGAGACGTTTGCCCGGGTGCTGAAGCTCGATTACCTGAAACAGCAGACTGCGCTGGCCGAAATGCCGCTGGTGCAAAAAGGCAGTCGCCTGTCGGTGATGCCGGTGACGGCCGAACAGTGGGCCGCCGTACTCGGTTTGCGCTGAGAACTCGCCAGTCACGGTTTTTACCGGCAAAAGGGGCTAGGCTTGGCGCTCATTTGACTGACATCAAGCGAATGGAACGCTTGAACAGTCAGACTGCAAGCCACAGCCGCAGGATGCCCCCATGTCGACGCACAGCCGTTCTTCACTTCTATACGCCGGTTCGCTCTTGGTATTACTCGCCATCGCTGGCGGACTCGGTTACTGGATGTCCATCAGCAGCCGCCTGGTCGAAGGACTGTCGATGGGCAACGGGCGGCTGGAAGCCACCGAAGTGCAGATCGCCAGCAAGACTCCTGGGCGCCTCGCCGAAGTACTGGTCGACGAAGGCGACAAGGTCAGCAAAGGGCAATTGCTGGCACGCATGGACACCCGCACCCTTGAAGCCCAGCGTAATCAGGCCGAAGCCGAAGTGTTGCGCGCCCGGGAGAATCTCAACGCCGCTCAGGCCAACGTGCAGTTGCGCCAGAGTGAACTGCTGCTGGCCCAGCAAGAGCTCGGGCGTTCGCAATCACTGTTCAAGCACGGTTATGTCAGCGCGCAGATCATCGATCAGCTGCAGTCACGCATCGGCACTGGCAACGCTGCCGTTGTCGCCGCCCGGGCCCAAGTGTCTGCTGTCAGTGCGGCAATTGGCGCGGCACAGGCTCAAGTCGCACAGTTGACCAGTGAAATTGACGACAGCAGTCTGCGCGCGCCGATTGATGGCGTGATCCAGCTGCGCATGGCCGAGCCCGGCGAAGTGCTGGGAGCCGGTGGCCGGGTCTTGCTGCTGATCGATCCCAACGACCAGTACATGAACCTCTATCTGTCAGCCGCGGTGGCCGGGCGCCTGGCGGTGGGCGATGAGGCTCGCGTGCTGCTCGATGCCTTGCCCGATAACCCGCTGCCGGCAAAAATCAGCTTCGTCGCAGCCAAATCGCAGTTCACTCCCAAAGAGGTCGAGACCCGCGACGAGCGGCAAAAACTGGTGTTCCGCGTCAAGCTGCGCCTGGTTCAGCCCAGCGCCGTGCCGCAGGCCAAACCCGGCATGCCCGGGGCCGGCTACGTGCGGATCGCGCCCGTCGAATGGCCGGCCAATCTGCAATGAGCGGCCTTGCGGTGCAAGCAACCGGTGTCGCCCACCGCTACGGCAAACAGCAAGCGCTGAGCGACATCGCCTTCAGCCTGCCCGCCGGTACGCGCTGCGGGCTGATCGGCCCCGATGGCGCCGGCAAATCCAGCCTGCTGGGGTTGATTGCCGGCGTGAAGACCTTGCAGCAAGGGCAACTGGACGTGCTCGGTGGCGCGATCGAGGATCGCCGGCATCGCGACACACTCTATGCGCGCATCGCCTTCATGCCGCAGGGGCTGGGCGGCAACTTGTACCCGGAGCTGTCGATCCGCGAGAACATCCAGTTCTTCTCGACGCTGTTCGGCCTGTCCAGGGCTGAAAGCGAGCAGCGCATGCACAGCCTGTTGCTCGCCACGGATCTGCTGAAGTTCGCCGAGCGCCCCGCCGGCAAGTTGTCCGGCGGCATGAAGCAGAAACTCGGGCTGTGTTGCGCGCTGATCCATGAACCGGATCTGCTGATCCTCGATGAGCCGACCACCGGCGTCGACCCACTCTCGCGCCGGCGCTTCTGGGAGTTGGTCGACGATGTGCGACGCCAGCGCCCGCAACTGACGCTGCTGGTCGCCACGGCCTATATGGAAGAAGCCGAGCAGTTCGAGCATTGCCTGATGCTCGATGCCGGCAAGTTGATCGCCACCGGCCTGAGCCGCGAGCTGGCGAACGTCACCCCCAGCGGCAAACTCGATGACGCCTTCACCCATTTTCAGGGTGACAGCCAGCATGACGCTCAGCCGCTGGTGATTCCACCGCGCACCGGCAACAGCAGCGACATCGCCATCGAAGCCCACGACCTGACGCTGCGCTTCGGCGATTTCACCGCTGTGGATCACGTCAGTTTTGCCATTGGCCGTGGCGAAATTTTCGGCTTTCTTGGCTCCAACGGCTGCGGCAAGACCACCACCATGAAAGTCCTGACCGGGTTGATGCCGGCCAGTGAAGGCAGTGCGACGCTGCTCGGCAACCCGGTGAACGCCAAGGATCTGGCCACGCGCAAGCGGGTCGGCTTCATGTCGCAGAGTTTTTCGCTGTATGGCGAACTCAGTGTGCGGCAGAACCTCGAACTGCACGCGCGGCTGTTCGACCTGCCCAAAACCGAGAGCGCACAACGCATCGAGGCATTGATTCAGCGCTTCAATCTGCTCGCGGTCGCCGACCAGCTATCCGGAGCATTGCCATTGGGGCTGCGCCAGCGTCTGTCACTGGCGGTGGCGGTGCTGCACCGCCCGGAGGTGCTGATTCTCGACGAGCCGACTTCCGGCGTCGATCCGGCAGCCCGTGATGATTTCTGGCGACTGTTGATCGAGTTGTCCCGCGAACAGGGCGTGACGATCTTCCTCTCCACGCACTTCATGAACGAAGCGCAGCGCTGCGACCGCATCTCGCTGATGCACGCGGGCAAAGTTCTCGCCTGCGACACCCCGGCGGCGCTGCAACGCCAGTTTGCCGGCGAGACGCTGGAAGCGGCCTTCGTCACCTGCCTGGAACAGGCTCAGGGCGCTCAGCCACCAGCGCCTGTGGCCGAGCCGCAAATGGCACCGCCGAGCGCAGCGACAACACCAGTGCCCCGCCATGGTTTCAGCCTCGGTCGCCTGTTGGCCGTGGCCAGTCGCGAAGGCAAGGAGCTGTTGCGCGACAAGGTGCGCATGGCGTTCGCCTTGGCCGGGGCGATTTTCATGATGGTGATTTTCGGTTACGGCATCTCGCTGGACGTGGAAAACCTCGCGTTCGCCGTGTACGACCAGGATCAGACGCCGCAGAGCCGGGCTTATCTGGAGGCGTTTCGCGGCTCCCGGTACTTCGACGAACAGCCGGCCATTCATGACCCGCAGGAACTGCACCGGCGCCTGCAACGCTCGGAAATCAAACTGGCGCTTGAGATTCCCCCCGGATTCGGCCGCGATCTGTACGCCGGGCGCCAACCCGCCGTGGCGGCGTGGCTGGATGGCGGCATGCCGTTTCGCGCCGAAACCAGCCGCAATTATGTTGAAGCAGTGCACTTGGCCAATCTGCAACAGCTGGCCGAGCAGAGCAGCCCCGCGCTGGCCCACCCGGCGGCCGCCAGCCTGGAAACCCGCTTTCGCTACAACCAGGACGTGGTCAGCGTCAACGCTATTGGCCCCGGGGTCATGGCGCTGATCCTCGCCTTCATTCCGGCGATGCTCACGGCGCTGGGCATCGTCCGCGAAAAGGAGTTGGGGTCGATCACCAATTTCTACGCCACGCCCCTGACCCGCCTCGAATTTCTGCTGGGCAAACAGGCGCCGTACCTGCTGGTCAGTCTGGTCAACCTGGCGCTGCTGGTGGCGATGAATCGCTGGCTGTTCGGCGTGCCGTTCAAGGGCAGCCTGCTGACGCTGGCATTCGGCGGCCTGCTGTACGTGCTGGCGACCACCAGCATGGGCCTGCTGATCTCGGCGTTCACCCGCACACAAATCGCCGCGATCCTCGGCACCATGATCATCACCAGCCTGCCGACCATCCAGTTCTCCGGGCTGATCGTGCCGCGCTCGTCGCTGGAAGGTGCGGCAGCAGTGATGGGCATGCTGTTTCCGGCGGGGCACTTCCTCGACATCGCGGTGGGTACGTTCACCAAGGCGCTGGACTTGCGTCAGCTGTGGCCACAGTGCCTGGCGCTGTTCGGGTTCTTTGTCGGGTTCACCGGGCTGAGCCTGATCATGCTGAAAAAGCAGGAGGCCTGATGCACAAGTTCGCGCACATCCTGCGCCTGGGACTCAAGGAACTGACCAGCCTGCGCCATGACAGCGTGTTGCTGCTGTTCCTGTTCTACGCCTTCACCGTGGCGATTTACATGCCCGCCGCCGGTTCGGTGATCGGCGTGCACAACGCCAGCGTGGCCATCGTCGACGAAGACCACAGCGCCCTCTCACGCCAATTGGCCCAGGCCCTGCAGCCGCCGGAATTCCAGACGCCGGTGCTGCTGCCTTATGCGCAACTGGATCAGGTCATGGACAGCGGTGAGTACACCTTCGTGATCAATATTCCGGCGGGCTTTCAAACCGACTTGCTCGCCACGCGGCAACCGGCGATTCAGGTCAACGTCGATGCCACAGCCATGAGCCAGGCGTTCATGGGCGCCGGCTACATCGGCCGGATCTTCCAGCGCGAATTGCTCGACTATGCCGGTCAGGGCGGTGCAGCGGCCAAGGCACCCGTGCAACTGACTACTCGCGCCCTGTTCAACACCAATCTGGAGGGCGGCTGGTTTCTGGCGGTGATTCAGATCGTCAACAACATCACTATTCTGGCGATCATCCTCACCGGCACGGCGCTGCTGCGCGAACGCGAACACGGCACGCTCGACCATTTGCTGGTGCTGCCACTGACGGCGCTGGAAATCATGCTGGCGAAAATCTGGAGCAACCTGCTGGTGGTGGTGTTGTGCACCTGGCTGTCGCTGGAGGTGGTGGTCAAAGGCCTGTTGAATGTGCCGTTGGCCGGCTCGATGAGCCTGTTTTTGCTGGTGACTGCGGTTTATCTGTTTGCCAGTACCGCGCTGGGCATCTTTCTGGCGACGCTGGCGCGCTCGACGCCGCAGTTCGGTCTGCTGGCGATTCCGGTGATCATCCCGATGTTGCTGCTGTCGGGCGGCAGCACGCCATTGGACAGCATGCCGCAGTGGCTGCAGTGGGTCATGCAGGGCTCGCCGTCCACGCATTTTGTCAGCCTCAGCGCCGCGATTCTGTTTCGCGACGCCGGGCTGAGCGTGGTCTGGCCGGACTTGCTGGCGCTGACGGCCATCGGTCTGCTGTTCTTCGTTATCGCCCTGGCGCGCTTTCGCAAGAGCCTGGCGTCCTGAACAGCGGCCAGCGTGGTTACTGAATGATCAGGTTGTTGAACAACAGATCTTCAACCACCGGTTTGCCGGTCTCGTCATTCATCACTTGCTGGGTCTGCTTCAGGGCTTCCTGACGCAGCTTTTCCTTGCCTTCGATGCTGCCCATCGCCTCGGTTGTCTGCTGAGTGAACAGCGCCACCAGTTGATTGCGGATCAGCGGCTCGTTGGCCTTGACCAGCTTGGTCGCCTCTTCGCCCGTTACACGCAGCGCCACGTCGGCCTTGTAGACCTTCAGCTTAGGCGTGCCGTCCAGCCCGTAGTTACCCACGAACGGCGGGCTCAGGGTGATGTAGTTGACCTTCGGCGCCTCGCCTTCTTTGGCTTCTTCGGCCAGCGCTGCCACAGGCAGAGACAGGGCCAGCAACAACATGATCCACGCTTTCACAATTCGCTCCTTATCCGGTTTGCGGCCTAGCATAACGACCCGCCGCGCAAGCACAAGCTTATGGCTGACTATCAGGGCCGGGCATGCTCGTTGACCCGTTGACTGACACACCTACACTTATCGGCCATCACTCCCAAAGGAATAGCCCTGATGAAAGCCGTGCTGTGCAAAGCCTTCGGCCCTGCCGAATCGCTGGTGCTGGAAGACGTCGCCAGTCCTGTCGCGAAGAAGAACGAAATCCTGCTGGAGGTGCACGCCGCCGGGGTCAACTTCCCGGACACGCTGATCATCGAGGGCAAGTATCAGTTCAAGCCGCCCTTCCCGTTTTCGCCGGGGGGCGAAGCGGCCGGCGTGGTCAGCGCCGTCGGTGAGAAAGTCAGCCACCTGAAAGTCGGCGACCGGGTCATGGCCCTGACCGGCTGGGGCAGCTTCGCCGAACAGGTCGCGGTGCCGGGCTACAACGTGCTGCCGATCCCGCCGTCGATGGATTTCAACACCGCCGCCGCGTTCAGCATGACCTACGGCACTTCGATGCACGCCCTCAAGCAACGGGCCAACCTGCAACCGGGCGAGACCCTGCTGGTGCTCGGCGCTTCCGGTGGCGTCGGTCTGGCGGCGGTGGAAATCGGCAAAGCCATGGGTGCCCGGGTCATCGCCGCCGCCAGCAGCACGGAAAAACTCGCCGTGGCCAAGGCCGCCGGTGCCGATGAACTGATCAACTACAGCGAAACCAGCCTCAAGGACGAAATCAAACGCCTCACCGACGGCCAGGGCGCCGACGTGATCTACGACCCGGTCGGTGGCGACCTGTTTGACCAGGCCATCCGCGCCATCGCCTGGAACGGCCGCCTGCTGGTGGTCGGCTTCGCCAGCGGACGCATCCCCGAGCTGCCGGTCAACCTCGCCCTGCTCAAGGGCGCCGCGGTACTCGGCGTGTTCTGGGGCTCCTTTGCCCAGCGCCAGCCGCAGGACAACGCGGCGAACTTCCAGCAACTGTTCGGCTGGTTCGCCGAGGGCAAGTTGAAACCGCTGGTGTCGCAGGTGTATCCGCTGAGCAACGCGGCGCAGGCGATCAACGATCTGGGGCAGCGCAAGGCGGTGGGCAAGGTGGTGGTGCAGGTGCGCTGAGTTTTTGCAGGCCGGTGACTCTCGGCGCCGGCCTGATTCGCGCCAGGCAGCAACCCAGCGTCGCTGGCTATTAAAGCAACTCACGAACCTCTCCCGGCAGAAAACTCATGTAGCTACGCATAGGGGCTTCCCGGCAGCCTCTGACGATCATCGGTACACGCCGGTTCATCTTGGCGATGATCGCCAGACGCTGTTCATCGGCCATCTGACTCTTGAGAATCACGTTGGAAACGTAAGCACGGGTGTAATTAAACACTTGTGCATCGACCCAGGCATGCTCAGGCATGTTCCTGAAATTGTCATTGATGCCGCGACACTTTACTGACTTCAGCCACTGGTTGATGTCGATCGGCTGATCTCTGGCCAATCGAAAGAGCATCGGCGCCACAACGGGCTGCTCCGCAGGCCGACCGTCTTCAACCGTCCAGGGCTTGAAGCGCCACTGTGTTATTGCGTCTCTGACCGCCTCCGCCAGATCGGGGTGATCACTCTGCACAGTGTCGATCGCGCTGACCGAGCCATCCGCCTTGACGATAAAGCTGACCCTGACCTCGCCTTCGACCCCTGCCCTGGACAACCTCTTCGGGTAAATCGGCTGCGGGTTGTTTTCAGGTATGAGTAACCCTTCTGCCGCCAGTGCAAGACTGAAGATCGTCAATAAAAGCCCTGCAAAAAACCACCGCATGATCGCGCCCCTTCCCTATTGAGATGCCTGTCCGGCAACAACAGAAAGTTTAAGGAGCACTGTCTTTTTACTGAATGGCGCAGCTTCGCTATTGAATGCAGGACATTTCCTGATCCCGATGGGAAATCCGACGAAACCGCTGGGCAAATGACGGCAGGTACATTTTCTGACGGACGTTTAGCCGCCGCTCGCACCAGCAACGTCGCCCGGCAACAAGTGCTCCTGCACCTTCAGACTGCGCGACGGAATCAGCCGGCCCTTGTCATCGAAGCGCAGGACGATCAGCCAGTCAAAGACCTCATCCGGCCATTTTTCCTGGCCCATCAGCGCTGTGGGGTCGCCGCCGAAGGCTTTGATCAGTTTATTGATATGGCCGTGGTGCCAGGCGATCAGCACCGTCTGCGCCTGATTGCTCTTGCGCAACAGTTTGACCAGTTGATGCAGATCGCCATTGACGTAAGGCTGCTCGATCGCAAGGTTCAAGCGCTGGGCCAACGGGGTCAGGGTCAGGCGTGAGCGCGAACTTTCCGGGGTATCGCCGGCAGCGATCAAACGCTGGGGGATGAACGTCTGGCAGTCGAGTTTCAGCGGATTGAAATAGTCGACGTAGGCGGCGGCGCGTTGCTCGCCTCGGGCATTGAGCACCGATCCCGTATCCGGTTTTTCCGCATGCCGAATGATCAGCACCGTGGCGTTGCGCAGGCCGGAATGAGAAGGATGATCGGTGACGATCAATGTCAGCAACACGACGGCAAGTCCAGCTGCCACCAAAAATCTCGGCACCAACATGCGAACCTTCAGTGACATTGCTTATCTCGGCTGATCAATCGGCTGAACGGGCCGCGAGTCTAAGTCACTCCAGGTAGATAAGTGGTGAAAACGCCCTGTTCTTACAGCTGAGCGACAGGTTCGTAAAAGAACGCGCGAATTCCAACATTTCCCCTGTTTTGCCAATGCGAACCGGTGCTATTTTCGGTAACGAAACTGTAACATTCGCATCCGCAGTCAAAACAAGAAATCTGGAGCTCTTGAATGTTTGCTTTCTTTCGTCCTGCCGCACATCAGGCTCCATTGCCTGAAGAAAAAATAGACAGTACTTACCGACGCCTGCGCTGGCAGATCTTCGCCGGTATCTTCTTTGGCTACGCGGGTTACTACCTGCTGCGCAAAAACTTCTCGCTGGCCATGCCGTACCTGATCGACGAAGGCTACAGCCGTGGCGATCTGGGTCTGGCGATGTCGGCCATCGCCATTGCCTACGGTCTGTCGAAGTTCCTGATGGGCCTGGTGTCCGACCGTTCCAACCCGCGCTACTTCCTGCCATTCGGCCTGCTGGTGTCAGCCGGGGTGATGTTCATTTTCGGTTTTGCGCCTTGGGCGACTTCCAGCGTGACCATGATGTTCATCCTGCTGTTCATCAACGGCTGGGCCCAAGGCATGGGCTGGCCGCCGAGCGGACGCACCATGGTGCACTGGTGGTCGCAGAAGGAACGTGGCGGCGTGGTTTCGGTGTGGAACGTGGCGCATAACGTCGGTGGCGGTCTGATCGGCCCGCTGTTCCTGATCGGCATGGGCCTGTTCAATGACTGGCACGCAGCCTTCTACGTTCCGGCAGCGGTGGCGCTGGGCGTGGCGGTGTTTGCCTTCATCACCATGCGCGACACCCCGCAATCGGTCGGCCTGCCGCCGATCGAGAAGTACAAGAACGATTACCCGGAAGGCTACGACGCCAGCCACGAAGACGAATTCAGCGCCAAGGAAATTTTCGTCAAATACGTGCTGCGCAACAAAATGCTCTGGTACATCGCCATGGCCAACGTGTTCGTTTACCTGCTGCGCTACGGCGTACTGGATTGGGCGCCGACCTACCTGAAAGAAGCCAAAGGTTTCACCGTGGATAAAACCTCGTGGGCCTATTTCTTCTACGAGTGGGCGGGCATTCCGGGCACGCTGCTGTGCGGCTGGATGTCGGACAAGATCTTCCGTGGCAATCGTGGCCTGACCGGCATGGTGTTCATGGCGCTGGTGACCGTGGCTACGCTAGTGTACTGGCTGAACCCGGCCGGCAACCCGACGGTGGACATGATCGCGCTGTTCTCGATCGGCTTCCTGATCTATGGCCCGGTGATGCTGATCGGCCTGCAGGCGCTGGAACTGGCACCGAAGAAAGCCGCCGGTACGGCAGCGGGCTTTACCGGTCTGTTCGGCTATCTGGGGGGGTCGGTCGCGGCGAGTGCGGCGATGGGCTACACCGTTGACCACTTCGGCTGGAACGGTGGTTTTGTCCTGCTGGTGGGCGCTTGCCTGCTGTCGATGGCCTTCCTGGCCCCGACCCTATGGCACAAGCAAGTCGCCAGTCAGAGCCGCGAAGCCGTCGCCTGATCGGCTTTTGACTGACAGCGCTTGAGCCGCGCCTCCAGATTTCGATCCGGCATGGCGTGGCTGCGCAGGGCGTGGGCGGTCTGCTCGACATAATCACGAGTGGTGCCGTAACGCCCGCAAGCGCTTTCGAACACCTGACTCAGCACGTGATCCGGCAAGTTGCCGGCATAGCTGGGCAGGTGTCGCTCCAAAACAAACCCTAACGCCTGAACCTGACTGCCATCTTCGAGCCGGCAGTTCAGCCAGTGCGGGCGATAGGACGGGAACGGCATCTCGCGTTTCCACAGCGCGTACAGCGCAGCGTCGAGGTTCTCTTCCGGCAGCCGATAGGCGAAGCCGCTGCATGAACCGCCGCGATCCAGACCAAATACCAGCCCGGGCATTTCCGGCGTTCCGCGATGCTCATGCGACCACAGGTACAAGCCACGATGGTAGCCATGGACTCGTCCGCGCACCCGCTCCACCGCCGTACATTCCGGGCGCCAGATCAGCGAACCGTAGGCGAACAGCCACACCGGGCCGCCCTTGTGGCGCGCCATGGTCGATTGCATCGAGACGAGAAGTTGTTCGTGGGTCAGCTGCGGCCCCAGATCGAGCCGCGGAGGGTAAGCCAGATTCACAAAAGCAGATTCAATGGCTGTCATGACGGAAGTGTTCGGCCCCGCAAGTATTACAAGATGTAAGCACAATTCGCTGGATAGAACATATAGCAGTAACTGTAAAACGAAAAGTGCTAAAGGATGTATGGCCTGCCCGATAGCGCTACTGGGGGTTATCAGCCCCGGCTATGCGGCTTTATATAGCCTAATACCATTGCAGAAATATCTTAAATACCCGAATGAAATATGCATAAGCCTTCGCTTGTTCAGGTTTCGTTCATGAAGGCGCGGGAAACTTCCTACTAAAATGTCGGACTTTCTTTCTTCTCCGTCGCTGAACGCCTACGTATAACGGCCTTCCTCTGGCGCAAGCCATCCCGTTTAACCGAGGCTGCTCAATGAAAATCCCGAGACTATTGACCGCATTACTGATGACTCAGGCCGGCCATGCATTGGCCGAGGACAATGCGCAAGGCAAAGGTTTCTGGTATACCCAGACCAGTGTCTACACCCGACATTACTCGCCCGACCCCGAACACAATAATCATCAGGACTTGATCGGCATCGAACGCAATCAGGCTTCCGGCTGGGTATTTGGCGGGGCAACTTTCCGCAATTCGTTTCGTCAGCGTTCGAACTATGCCTATGTCGGCAAGCGCTATGACAGCAGCGAGTACCCGGTGTATCTGAAACTCACGGGTGGGCTGTTGCAGGGTTATCACGGTGATTACAAGGACAAGATTCCTTTGAACCGCTACGGCGTTGCGCCGGTGATCATTCCGTCCGTCGGGACTCACTACGGCCCATTGGCCGCCGAGCTGGTATTTCTCGGCGCCAATGCGGCGATGGTGACTAGCGGCGTACGTTTCTAGGGGCGCGGTTCAAGACCGAGGCGCATACGCAAATACATCGGCGCGCATCTGGTGCGCATCCATCCCGGCTTCCACCAGCGCATCCAGAGTGCCGTAGACCATCGCCGGCGAGCCGCTGGCGTAGACGTGCAAGGGCTTCAGATCCGCGAAGTCTTCACACACGGCCTGGTGCAACATCCCGCAGCGCCCTTCCCAACCGCACTGGTCGCTGACGACTTTGTGCAGGAACAGATTGGGCAGCTTCAACCATTCGTCCCAATGTTCGATCTCGTAGAAATCTTCCGGACGGCGTACACCCCAATACAGATGCACCGGGTGTTTGAAGCCGTTGGCGCGGCAGTGTTCGATCAGGCTGTGGATCTGGCCCATGCCGGTGCCGGCGGCGATCAGCACCAGCGGCCCGTCAGGCAATTCGGCGAGGTGCGTGTCGCCGAACGGCAGTTCGACGCGCACCAGCGGGTTGCGCTGCAGTTGCTCGATCAGACTCAGGGCACTGGCTTCGCGGGCCAGCACGTGGATTTCCAGATCACGCCCGCCGTGCGGCGCCGAGGCCATGGAGAACGCCGACTTCTCGCCGTTTTCACGCTCGATCATCAGGTACTGCCCGGCGTGATAACGCGGCGGCTTGCCGGCCGGCGCACGCAGACGCACGCGCCAGGTGTCGCTGCCGACATCCCGGCATTCGATGACCTGACACGACAGGCTGCGCACCGGCAGTTCTCCCAGCGCGAGCACGCCATCCCACAGCAGGACGCAGTCTTCCAGCGGCTCGGCTATGCAAGTGTAGAACTCGCCGTGGTCATGCACCTTGCCGGCCTGCTCGACCCGGCCTTCCACCAACAGCGCCGCACACACGTGGCAATTGCCGTTGCGGCAGCTTTGCGGGCAGTCGTAGCCCAGGCGCCGCGCACCATCGAGAATCCGCTCGCCGGGCTGTATCTCAAGCACCGCTCCGGAGGGCTGCAGGGTTACACGCATCAATCTATTCCTAACTGATTCCAGATGGCATCGATCCGCTGGGTGACGGCGTCGTCCTTGACGATTACGCGGCCCCACTCGCGAGTGGTTTCGCCCGGCCACTTGTGGGTGGCATCCAGGCCCATTTTCGAGCCCAGGCCGGACACCGGCGAGGCGAAGTCGAGGTAGTCGATCGGCGTGTTGTCGATCATCACTGTGTCGCGCTTGGGGTCCATGCGCGTGGTGATGGCCCAGATCACGTCGTTCCAGTCCCGGGCGTTGATATCGTCGTCAGTGACGATAACGAACTTGGTGTACATGAACTGTCGCAAAAACGACCAGACACCGAGCATCACGCGCTTGGCATGCCCCGGATACGACTTCTTCATCGTCACCACGGCCATGCGGTACGAGCAGCCTTCGGGCGGCAGATAGAAATCGGTGATCTCCGGGAACTGCTTCTGCAGGATCGGCACGAACACTTCGTTCAGCGCCACGCCGAGAATCGCCGGCTCATCCGGTGGACGGCCGGTGTAGGTGCTGTGATAGATCGGCTTGATCCGGTGGGTAATGCGCTCGACGGTGAACACCGGGAAGCTGTCGACTTCGTTGTAGTAACCGGTGTGGTCGCCGTACGGGCCTTCGTCGGCCATTTCGCCCGGATGAATCACCCCTTCGAGGATGATCTCGGCAGTGGCCGGCACCTGCAGGTCGTTGCCACGGCACTTGACCAGCTCGGTGCGGTTACCGCGCAACAGACCGGCGAAAGCGTATTCGGAGAGGCTGTCCGGCACCGGCGTCACGGCGCCGAGGATGGTCGCAGGGTCGGCGCCCAGCGCCACGGAGACCGGGAACGGCTGGCCCGGATGCTTCTCGCACCACTCACGGAAGTCCAGTGCACCGCCACGATGGCTGAGCCAGCGCATGATCACCTTGTTGCGGCCGATCACTTGCTGACGGTAGATACCGAGGTTCTGGCGGTCCTTGTTCGGGCCTTTGGTGACGGTCAGGCCCCAAGTGATCAGCGGGCCGACGTCGCCGGGCCAGCAGGTCTGCACCGGCAGCATCGCCAGGTCGACGTCGTCGCCTTCGATGACCACTTCCTGGCACACCGCGTCTTTGACGACTTTCGGCGCCATCGAGATGATCTTGCGGAAGATCGGCAGTTTCGACCACGCGTCCTTCAAGCCCTTCGGCGGCTCCGGCTCCTTGAGGAAGGCCAGCAGCTTGCCGATCTCGCGCAGTTCGCTGACCGACTCGGCGCCCATGCCCATGGCCACCCGCTCGGGGGTGCCGAACAGGTTGCCGAGCACCGGGATGTCGTAGCCAGTGGGCTTCTCGAACAGCAGCGCCGGGCCCTTGGCCCGCAGTGTGCGGTCGCACACCTCGGTCATCTCCAGCATCGGCGAGACGGGAATCTGGATGCGTTTCAACTCTCCGCGCTGCTCAAGCTGCTGCACGAAATCCCGAAGATCCTTGAATTTCATTGACGATGGCACCCTCAAAATAGGCGTACATCCTACCTGCTATGCAGCCCTGTGGCAGCCTGTCGCTGCTTACTTGGCTGCATTCGTCTGTGCTTTTCCACGGTTTTCCCGGGCTTGCAGGCCGATAAACAGCGGCTCGAGGATCGGCGCCACAAACCGCGCACCGACTTCGGACAGGTGATTGTCATCGGTGTACAGCGAATACCCACCGAGTTCGGCGTGGCACAGGCCGTTTTCATCACACAGTCGCGGCGCCGGATCGACCACGCGCACCGCCGGATCATTCTGCGCCAACTGCGCGAACAACTGACTGATGAACACCTGACGTTTGTGGTGCGCCTCGACGGCCAGTCCGACGTCATCCACCGGGCGATCAAGCATCGCCAGCCGCGTCAGCCGATACGGCGGGCTGAACGCCTGCAACGGCGCCTCTTTCACCAGCCATACGCGATGCCCGGCTGCCCGCAATTGTGCGACGCGAGTGCGCAGGCCTTCGGCAAAACGCTGCTCCGCCTCGGCGCGATCGTAACGACCGTCTGGCGTTCTCAAGACATGCCCGAGATCACCCTTGGCATCGCCGTACAGGTACAGGCTCCAGCGGGCGACCAGCACCACATCGCTGATCGCCTGGGTTTTCAGCCCCTGCTCGACCCGCTTGTTGAAGCGTGCACAAACACCGTCATGCTCCAGCCCATCGACCGGAATGCAACCCGGAGAACTGGCCAGAATCACACTGACACCGTGGGCCTTGGCACCGTCATCGAACACCGGGATCAGCGCGGTGGCATGGCTGTCGCCCCAGACCAGCGCGCGGGTCGGCAGATCCGCCACGCCGTAATGGCAGAACAGCTTGTCGTCAGGGGTCTTGTCGTCCGCCAGACATGCCATCAGCTCCGGCCGCCACTCGCGGCCCTTGGCATATTGCAGCGCCTGCTCGGACAGGCGCCATGGCAAGCCATCGGTCCAGCGCAGTGATTGCCCGGCCAGACCGAGCACCAGGATCCCGCAGAAACCGGCCAGCAGAATCTGCCGACGACCGGCGAGCAGGCGCCGTTCACGGAACGGCGTTTCGACGAACTTCCATGACAGATAACCCAGCACCAGGGTCAGCAGAATCAACCCGGCCGTGTCGAGCGCGCCCGGCTCATCGACACTGGCGTAGCTGGAAAACACGAATACCGGCCAGTGCCACAAATACCAGGAATAGGAGATCAGCCCGAGGCCGACCATCACCCGACTGCTCAACAATTGACCAACCAGCGTTTCGCGATGACCGTTGGCCAGAATCAGCAGCACCACGCCCAGCACCGGCAGCAACGCGGTGACACCCGGGAACGGCGTCGACTTGTCATAGGCAAACACCGCCAGCAGGATCAACCCCATGCCGAGCAGGCTCAAGGCCTGGGCGGCCAGCGGTTTCAAGCGCCAGGCGTGTTTCGGCGCAATCGCCAGCATCGCCCCGGCGAGCAACTCCCAGGCGCGCATCGGCAGCAGGAAGAAGGCTTTCTCCGGATGATGCTGGATCGCCCACACACTCAGCCCGAACGACACCAGCAGCACGCCGAACAGCGCCAGCCGCCAGTGTTTCAGGCGGCTCGAGAGCAACGTCAGCAGCAGCGGGAAGAAGATGTAGAACTGCTCCTCCACCGCCAGTGACCACGTGTGCAACAGCGGTTTCAGGTCAGAGGCAACGTCGAAGTAGCCGTCCTGACGCATGAACAGGATGTTCGAGACGAACGTCACCTGATAGCGCACCGAACGCCCCAGCTCTTCGTAGTCCTTGGGCGCCAGCAGGAACCAGCCCACCGCCAGCACCGCAATGATCATCGCGAACAGCGCCGGCAGAATCCGCCGCGCACGCCGCGCCCAGAACTCGACGAAGCTGAAACGGCCAGCCTGACGCTGATTCCAGATGATCGAGGTGATGAGGTAGCCGGAAATCACGAAGAACACGTCCACGCCGACAAAACCGCCGGTAAACCCCGGGACGCCAAAATGGAACAGCACCACGGCGATCACCGCGACTGCTCGCAGGCCGTCGATATCCCTTCGATAAGCGAGTGTGCTCATAAAATCTTTAATGCCAATCAGGTGGTTGTTTTTTGTACAGCTCGAGCCTTATTCACAGAGGCTCCGAGCGCTGTTTGTGGGTTGCCCGATCACAGACCTTACCAGATCAGGAACCTCCCATTGCCGGGGTAAATTTCATGCAAAAAAAAGGCGCCCCCCAAAGGGGCGCCCTTTTTATCGGTTCAACCGGCGATGTTACTTGCGCTTCATCGACAGGAAGAACTCGTCGTTGGTCTTGGTCGTTTTCAGCTTGTCGACCAGGAACTCGATGGCAGCCACTTCGTCCATCGGGTGCAGCAGCTTGCGCAGGATCCACATGCGCTGCAGTTCGTCGTCGGCGGTCAGCAACTCTTCGCGGCGGGTGCCGGAACGGTTGATGTTGATGGCCGGGAACACACGCTTCTCGGCGATCTTGCGATCCAGAGGCAGTTCCATGTTGCCGGTACCCTTGAACTCTTCGTAGATCACTTCGTCCATCTTCGAGCCGGTTTCAACCAGCGCGGTGGCGATAATGGTCAGCGAGCCGCCTTCTTCGATGTTGCGCGCAGCACCGAAGAAACGCTTCGGTTTCTCCAGGGCGTGAGCATCGACACCACCGGTCAGCACCTTGCCGGAGCTCGGGATCACGGTGTTGTAGGCACGGGCCAGACGGGTGATGGAGTCGAGCAGGATCACCACATCCTTCTTGTGTTCGACCAGGCGCTTGGCCTTCTCGATCACCATTTCGGCAACCTGCACGTGACGGGTCGGCGGTTCGTCGAAGGTCGAGGCAACCACTTCGCCGCGCACGGTGCGCTGCATTTCGGTTACTTCTTCCGGACGTTCGTCGATCAACAGCACGATCAGGTGAACTTCAGGGTTGTTACGGGCGATGTTCGCCGCGATGTTCTGCAGCATGATCGTCTTACCGGCTTTCGGCGGTGCAACGATCAGACCACGCTGGCCTTTGCCGATCGGGGCGCACAGGTCGATCACACGACCGGTCAAGTCTTCGGTGGAACCGTTGCCGGCTTCCATCTTCATGCGCACGGTCGGGAACAGCGGGGTCAGGTTCTCGAAGAGAATCTTGTTCTTCGCGTTCTCCGGACGATCGAAGTTGATCGTGTCGACCTTGAGCAGAGCGAAGTAACGCTCGCCTTCCTTCGGAGGGCGGATCTTGCCAACGATGGTGTCACCGGTGCGCAAGTTGAAACGACGGATCTGGCTCGGCGAGACGTAGATATCGTCCGGGCCGGCGAGGTAGGAAGCGTCAGCGGAGCGCAGGAAGCCGAAGCCGTCCTGGAGAATCTCCAGCACGCCATCACCGGAGATTTCCTCGCCGCTTTTCGCGTGCTTTTTCAGCAGGGAGAAAATCACGTCCTGCTTGCGCGAACGGGCCATATTTTCTATGCCCATCTGTTCGGCCAATTCGAGCAGTTCGGTAATCGGCTTTTGCTTGAGTTCAGTCAGATTCATATAGGAATGACGTAATCATTTATGGAGGGGGGGAATTAAGCTTTTGGCTTAATGAGGCCGCGCCGCGGAGAAGGCGACAGGATCGCGAACTTGTTCGAAAAGGAGTGCGTCGGCGACGGCTAGCAGGGGGCAGTGGAGAAACCAGTGCGGGGCCGAATGTACCACCTGAGTTTCGGAGCGTCTAGCCCTGAATACGCAAAAAGCCCCGCAAATTGCGAGGCTTTTTTTCGGCGATTTACTGCGACGCTTAGATGTTGGCGTCGAGGAAAGCAGCCAGTTGCGACTTCGACAGGGCGCCGACTTTGGTCGCTTCAACGTTGCCGTTCTTGAACAGCATCAGCGTCGGGATACCACGCACGCCGTGCTTGGCCGGGGTTTCCTGGTTTTCGTCGATGTTCAGTTTGGCGATGGTCAGCTTGCCTTTGTAAGTCTCGGCAATCTCGTCCAGAACCGGAGCGATCATTTTGCAAGGGCCGCACCATTCAGCCCAGTAGTCGACCAGTACAGCGCCTTCGGCCTTGAGTACGTCGGCTTCGAAGCTGGCGTCGCTAACGTGTTTGATAAGATCGCTGCTCATGGAATTCTCCAGGTTGTAAGCAAAAAAACGTGGCCCATCATAGCCGCCCTTCCCTTGTTCAGGAAGCCGCAGTTGATTGAGTCTTGCTATGGCACTCGATGAGTTTGGGTATAGCCCAAGTCACGCCGTGGCGGGGGCAATGAAGGAAATTCCGGTGCGCAGGGCGGCGTTGCGCACGTGTTCCTGCATGGCCTTCTGGGCCGCAGCGGATGCCCGGCGCGCCAGTGCACGAAGGATCTTGCGGTGCTCCTGCCAGGTTTCCATCGCCCGTTCGGCGCGGATGAACGGTAGCTTCTGGCTCTCCAGAAAGATCTCGGCGCTGGCGGTGAGGATGCTCAGCATCGCCTGATTGCCGCTGGCCAGCAGAATACGCCGATGGAATTCGAAGTCGAGTTTCGCCGCGGCCTCGAAGTCGCCGGCCTTCAATTGCTCACGCATCGCCGCGACGTTGTCCTCAAGCGCATCCAGGTCAAACGTGCTTAAGGTCACCGCCGCCAGCCCGGCGGCAAACCCCTCCAGCGCATAGCGCAACTGAAAGATGTCCAGTGGCGAGGCCTGCGCTGCGAACGGCCAGCCCGGCGCATTGTCACCCTGCGCAATGTCCACCGGTGCCTGCACGAACACGCCTTTGCCCGGCTGGATGCTGACCACGCCCAGCGCACTGAGCGACGACAGCGCCTCGCGCAACGACGCCCGACTGACCCCCAGTTGCACCGCCAGATCCCGTTGCGACGGCAACGCATCGCCCGCACCGAAACCCTGCTCAGTGATCAGTTTGCGTATGGCTTGCAGCGCCACTTCGGGTACGGCGCGGGAGATCGAGTTCATGGTTTTTCAGACGAGCCAGGCCAAGGTGCGGCTAGTTGTAAAGCTATTCGCCGGTTCCGGCAAGTCGTGCCCCAGCAGGGTTCGGCGCCCGCTGCCGGTGCGCTATCGGGGTGCGAAATACAACCTGACTGTTCAGACCAGTAAGACCGAACAAACCCGGCAAACCCGTGGCCTGCCGGGGATAAAACCGGGTATTGGCACGGCGCATGCTCTGTCCGATCGCAGAAATCACTTCCCGTCGATCCGGAGATTTGCCATGACCCTGCGTTACCGAGCCCTCCTCGCCGCTCTGTTTTCCAGCCTGATGCTGAGCCAGATCCCCGCCCACGCCGATGGCCTGGAAGACGTGGTCAAACGCGGCACACTGAAAGTTGCCGTGCCTCAGGACTTCCCGCCATTCGGCTCGGTCGGCCCGGATATGAAACCCCGTGGCCTGGACATCGACACGGCAAAACTGCTGGCCGACCAGCTCAAGGTCAAACTCGAACTGACCCCGGTCAACAGCACCAACCGCATCCCGTTCCTCACCACCGGCAAGGTCGACCTGGTGATCTCCAGCCTCGGCAAGAACCCGGAGCGCGAGAAAGTCATCGACTTCTCCCACGCCTACGCGCCTTTCTACCTCGCGGTGTTCGGCCCGCCTGATGCCGCCGTCACTACGCTCGACGACCTCAAGGGCAAAACCATCAGCGTCACCCGTGGCGCCATCGAAGACATCGAGCTGACCAAGGTCGCCCCCGAAGGCGTGACCATCAAGCGCTTCGAGGACAATAACTCGACCATCGCCGCCTACCTCGCAGGGCAAGTCGATCTGATCGCCAGCGGCAACGTGGTGATGGTGGCGATCAGCGAGAAGAACCCGAAACGCGTGCCAGCGCTGAAAGTGAAGCTCAAGGATTCGCCGGTCTACGTCGGCGTGAACAAGAACGAGCCCGCGCTGCTGGGCAAGGTCAACGAAATCCTCGCCACCGCCAAGGCCGACGGCGCGCTGGAGAAAAACTCGCAGACCTGGCTCAAAGAGCCGCTGCCGGCCGATCTCTGATCGGTCGCGCTGGAGACAATCGATGGCTTATCAGTTCGATTTCATGCCGGTGGTGCAAAACACCGACCTGTTGCTGCGCGGCGCCCTGTTCACCCTGGAGCTGACGGCGATTGGCGCGCTGTTCGGGGTCGGCGTGGGCATCGTCGGCGCGCTGGTGCGGGCGTGGAACATCCGCCCGTTCTCGGCACTCTTCGGCGTCTACGTCGAGTTGATCCGCAACACGCCATTTCTGGTGCAACTGTTCTTCATCTTCTTTGGCCTGCCCTCGCTCGGGGTGCAGATTTCCGAGTGGCAGGCGGCGGTGCTGGCGATGGTGATCAACCTCGGCGCGTATTCGACCGAGATCATCCGCGCCGGCATCCAGGCGATTCCGCGCGGACAACTGGAGGCCGCTGCCGCATTGGCGATGAGCCGTTTCGAAGCGTTCCGCCACGTGGTCCTGCTGCCGGCGCTGGGCAAGGTCTGGCCGGCCCTGAGCAGCCAGATCATCATCGTCATGCTCGGCTCGGCAGTGTGTTCGCAAATCGCCACCGAGGAGTTGAGCTTCGCTGCCAACTTCATTCAGTCGCGCAACTTCCGCGCCTTTGAAACCTATGCGCTGACCACGCTGATCTACCTGTGCATGGCGCTGCTGATCCGCCAGTTGCTGAACTGGATCGGCCGCCGCTATATCGCGAGGAGCAGCCAATGAGCGACTTCACCTTCTGGGACATCCTGCGCAACCTGCTCACCGGCCTGCAATGGACACTGGCGCTGTCGCTGGTAGCGTTCATCGGTGGCGGCATCGTCGGTCTGCTGATTCTGATCATGCGCATCTCGAAAAATCCGTTATCGAGCAATATTGCTCGCACCTGGATCGAGCTGTTCCAGGGCACACCGCTGCTGATGCAGCTGTTTCTGGTGTTCTTCGGCGTGGCGCTGGCCGGGATCGAGATCTCGCCGTGGATGGCGGCAGCCATTGCCCTGACATTGTTCACCAGCGCCTATCTGGCGGAGATCTGGCGCGGTTGCGTCGAAGCGATCCCCAATGGCCAATGGGAAGCCTCGTCGAGTCTGGCGCTGAATCCGCTGGAGCAGTTGCGCTACGTGATCCTGCCGCAGGCGCTACGCATCGCCGTGGCGCCGACCGTGGGCTTCTCGGTGCAGGTGGTCAAGGGCACTGCGGTGACCTCGATCATCGGTTTCACCGAGCTGACCAAGACCGGCGGCATGCTCGCCAACGCCACCTTCGAACCGTTCATGGTCTACGGCCTCGTCGCCCTCGGCTACTTCCTGCTCTGCTACCCCTTGTCGCTCAGTGCGCGCTACCTGGAAAGGAGACTGCATGCCTCTGCTTAGAATTTCCGCCCTGCATAAATACTACGGCGATCACCACGTGCTCAAAGGCATCGACCTGAGCGTCGAGGAAGGCCAGGTGGTGGCGATCATCGGCCGCAGCGGCTCGGGCAAATCGACCCTGCTGCGCACCCTCAACGGCCTGGAGTCAATCAACGACGGAGTGATCGAAGTCGACGGCGAATACCTCGACGCCGCCCGCGCCGACCTGCGCAGCCTGCGGCAGAAAGTCGGCATGGTGTTCCAGCAGTTCAACCTGTTCCCGCACCTGACCGTCGGCGAAAACGTGATGCTCGCCCCGCAAGTGGTGCAGAAAGTACCGAAGGCCAAGGCGGCCGAACTGGCGCGCAAGATGCTCGAACGCGTCGGGCTGGGGGAGAAGTTCGACGCCTTCCCGGATCGGTTGTCCGGCGGACAGCAACAGCGCGTGGCGATTGCCCGGGCACTGGCGATGTCGCCGAAAGTGTTGCTGTGCGACGAGATCACCTCGGCGCTGGACCCGGAGCTGGTCAATGAAGTGCTCGCCGTGGTGCGCCAACTGGCCAAGGAAGGCATGACGCTGATCATGGTCACCCACGAAATGCGCTTTGCCCGGGAAGTCGGCGACAAGCTGGTGTTCATGCACCATGGCAAGGTGCATGAGGTGGGGGATCCGAAGGTGTTGTTTGCCAATCCGCAGTCGGCGGAGCTGGCGAATTTCATTGGCACGGTGGAAGCAACAGCCTGAAATAGCCGCAGTGATGGGGCGGACGCCTTCGCGAGCAGGCTCGCTCCCACAGGGATCTCTGTTGGACCACTATGGTGAGTTCGCTGCAAAACCTGTGGGAGAGAGCCTGCTCGCGAATGGCCGCGCCGCGGTCTCAAGCTTTTATGCGCAGGATCAACGGTTTGAACCATGCGCGTTGGCGTCAGCGTTTGATCGTGGCACGATGGCGGGGTTATCGACCGAGACCCCCTGACCATGCCGCAATCCAAAGCCAAGAATCTGTCCCTGATCGCCGCAATCGACCTGGGCTCCAACAGCTTCCACATGGTCGTGGCCAAGGCCCAGAACGGTGAAATCCGCATCCTGGAGCGCCTCGGAGAGAAAGTGCAGCTCGCCGCCGGTATCGACGATGAGCGCCATCTCAACGAAGAATCGATGCAGCGTGGCCTCGACTGCCTCAAGCGCTTTGCCCAACTGATCAACGGCATGCCACTGGGCGCCGTGCGGATCGTCGGCACCAACGCCCTGCGCGAAGCACGCAATCGCCTGGAATTCATCCACCGCGCCGAAGAGATCCTTGGCCACCCGGTGGAAGTCATCTCCGGCCGTGAAGAAGCGCGGCTGATTTATCTGGGCGTTTCGCACACCCTCGCCGACACCCCGGGCAAGCGTCTCGTGGCCGACATCGGCGGCGGCAGTACCGAATTCATCATCGGGCAGCGTTTTGAACCGCTGCTGCGCGAAAGCCTGCAAATGGGCTGCGTCAGCTTCACTCAGCGTTATTTCAAGGACGGCAAGATCACCCCGGCCCGTTACGCCCAAGCGTACACTGCGGCGCGGCTGGAGATCATGAGCATCGAGCACGCCCTGCACCGCCTGACCTGGGATGAAGCCATCGGCTCCTCGGGCACCATCCGCGCCATCGGCCTGGCGCTGAAGGCCGGCGGGCATGGCACCGGCGAAGTGAATGCCGAAGGCCTGGCCTGGCTCAAGCGTCGTCTGTTCAAACTGGGTGACGTCGACAAGATCGACTTCGAAGGCATCAAGCCTGACCGTCGGGCAATCTTCCCGGCTGGCCTGGCGATTCTCGAAGCGATCTTCGACGCCCTCGAACTGCAACGCATGGATCATTGCGAAGGCGCACTGCGTGAAGGCGTGCTCTACGACCTGCTCGGCCGCCATCACCACGAAGACGTGCGCGAACGCACCCTGACTTCGCTGATGGAGCGCTATCACGTCGATCTGGAACAAGCCGCGCGAGTTGAACGCAAGGCACTGCACGCCTTCGATCAGGTCGCCGCAGACTGGGAGCTGGATGACGGCATCTGGCGTGAACTGCTGGGCTGGGCGGCGAAAGTCCACGAAGTCGGCCTCGACATCGCGCACTACCACTATCACAAGCACGGCGCCTATCTGATCGAGCACTCGGACCTTGCCGGTTTCTCCCGCGAAGACCAGCAAATGCTCGCCCTGCTGGTGCGCGGCCATCGCCGCAACATCCCCAAGGACAAGTTCGCCGAGTTCGGTGACGACGGCGACAAGCTGATCCGCCTGTGCGTGCTGCTGCGCTTCGCGATCCTGTTCCACCACATCCGTGGTACCCAGGCGATGCCGCAAGTGACGCTGCATGCCAAAGGCAACACCCTCGACGTGGAATTCCCGGAGAACTGGTTGGATGAAAACCAACTGACTCAGGCTGACTTTGGCCTCGAAGCCGACTGGCTGACGCGGGTGGGGATCGTTCTGACCGTGCATTGAGTAACGGGCAGGCACAAAAAAGGCGATCCTTCGGGATCGTCTTTTTATTGGGTGTTTGGCTTGGTTCAAAAGGGGTGCTTGAGATCGATCCCCCTCACCCCAGCCCTCTCCCCCAAAGGGGCGAGGGGGAAAGGGAGCCGATTTATGGGCCTTTCAAATCCTGAGTTCGACTCGAAATCTCAGGTCGATGTACCTCGAACATCCAACTCGGTCAGTCCCCTCTCCCTCCGGGAGAGGGTTAGGGTGAGGACGCTTTTAAGCTGTTAGCTGCTCACCGGCAGAATCGGGCTGCCCAGGCGTTCCAGCAACGTCGCCTGCGCGCTGCGCGGGTTCTGGTTGCCGGTTGGCGTGTTGCGGATGTAACGGCCATCCGACTGCAGGCTCCAGCTATGGGTGTTGTCGGTCAGGTACAGCTCCAGCTCTTTCTTGACGCGGGTCAGCAGCTTCTTGCCTTCCACCGGGAAGCAAGTCTCGACGCGCTTGTCGAGGTTGCGCTCCATCCAGTCGGCGCTGGAGAGGAACATCTGCTCCTCGCCGCCGTTGAGGAAGTAGAACACTCGGGTGTGTTCAAGGAAGCGACCGATGATCGAGCGCACATGGATGTTGTGCGAAACCCCGGCGATGCCCGGACGCAGGCAGCACATGCCACGCACCACCAGATCGATGCGCACGCCGGACTGGCTGGCCTTGTACAGCGCACGAATGATCTTCGGATCGGTCAGCGAGTTGAACTTGGCGATGATGTGCGCCGGTTTGCCTTCGACGGCGAACTGGGTTTCCCGGGCAATCATGTCGAGCATGCCTTTCTTCAGGGTGAACGGCGCATGCAGCAGCTTTTTCATGCGCAGGGTTTTACCCATGCCGATCAACTGGCTGAACAATTTGCCGACGTCTTCGCACAAGGCGTCGTCGGAGGTCAGCAGGCTGTAGTCGGTGTACAGACGGGCGTTACCGGCGTGGTAGTTACCGGTGCCGAGGTGCGCGTAACGCACGATCTCACCGGCCTCGCGACGCAGGATCAGCATCATCTTGGCGTGGGTCTTGAAGCCGACCACACCGTAGATCACCACCGCACCGGCCGCTTGCAGACGGCTGGCCAGTTGCAGGTTGGACTCTTCGTCGAAGCGTGCGCGCAGTTCGATGACTGCGGTCACTTCCTTGCCGTTACGCGCGGCGTCCACTAGCGCATCGACGATTTCCGAGTTGGCACCGGAGCGGTACAGGGTCTGGCGCACCGCCAATACATGCGGGTCTTTCGCCGCTTGGCGCAGCAGGTCGACCACCGGAGTGAACGACTCGAACGGGTGCAGCAGCAGGATGTCCTGCTTGCTCACCACGCTGAAAATATTCTCGCTGTTCTGCAGCAGTTTCGGGATCTGCGGGGTGAACGGCGTGTATTGCAGCTCCGGGTGGCTGTCCAGACCGGTGATGCTGAACAGACGGGTCAGGTTGACCGGACCGTTCACCTGATACAGCTCGGTCTCGCTCAGGTTGAACTGCTTGAGCAGATAGTCCGAGAGGTGTTTCGGGCAAGTGTCGGCGACTTCCAGGCGCACCGCATCGCCGTAACGCCGCGAGAACAGCTCGCCACGCAGGGCGCGCGCAAGGTCTTCGACATCTTCGGAGTCGAGCGCCAGGTCGGCGTTTCGGGTCAGGCGGAACTGGTAGCAACCCTTGACCTTCATGCCCTGGAACAGGTCATCGGCGTGGGCGTGGATCATCGACGACAGGAACACATAGTTGTCGCCCGGGCCGCCGACTTCTTCCGGAACCTTGATGATCCGTGGCAGCAGACGCGGTGCCGGGATGATCGCCAGACCGGAATCGCGACCGAAGGCGTCGATACCTTCCAGCTCGACGATGAAGTTCAGGCTCTTGTTCACCAGCAACGGAAACGGGTGCGTCGGGTCGAGGCCGATCGGGGTGATGATCGGCGCGATCTCGTCGCGGAAGTAGCGGCGCACCCAGGTCTTGATCTTGGTCGTCCAGTGACGGCGACGGATGAAGCGCACCTGATGCTTTTCCAGCTCCGGCAGCAGGATGTCGTTGAGGATCGCGTACTGGCGGTCAACGTGACCGTGCACCAGCTCGCTGATCCGCGCCAGTGCCTGGTGCGGTTGCAGACCGTCGGCACCGGCCTGTTCGCGAGCGAAGGTGATCTGCTTTTTCAGACCAGCGACGCGGATTTCAAAGAATTCGTCGAGGTTGCTGGAGAAGATCAGCAGGAACTTCAGCCGCTCCAGCAACGGATAGGACTCGTCCAGCGCCTGTTCCAGCACGCGGATGTTGAACTGCAGTTGCGAGAGCTCGCGATGGATATACAGGCTGCTGTCATCCAGGCCCGGGATCGCAATCACTGGCGCCGCCGCGACGGCTTCGGTAACCGGCGCGGGTGGCGCAGGCTCGAGTTCCGGCGGGGTTTCGGTGATTTGCTCCACCACCGGTTGAGCTTCTTTTACTGCAACTTCAGTGAGTCCTTCGGTATTCATCGAATGTTCCTGGGAGGGCTATTTCTGCTCTCGTAACAATTGAGCGGCGCGGACAGCAAAGTAAGTCAGGATGCCATCAGCGCCGGCACGTTTAAAGGCGGTCAGTGATTCAAGAATTACCGCCTCGCTCAACCAGCCATTCTGGATCGCCGCCATGTGCATGGCGTATTCGCCGCTAACCTGATAGACGAAGGTCGGCACTTTGAAGGCATCTTTTACCCGGAAAAGAATGTCCAGGTACGGCATGCCGGGTTTGACCATGACCATGTCCGCGCCTTCAGACAAGTCCGCGCCGACTTCGTGCAGCGCTTCGTCGCTGTTGGCCGGGTCCATCTGATACGAGGCCTTGTTGGCCTTGCCCAGATTCGCCGCCGACCCCACGGCATCGCGGAACGGCCCGTAATAGGCGCTGGCGTACTTGGCCGAGTAGGCCATGATCCGCACGTTGACGTGACCGGCCAGCTCCAGCGCCTCGCGGATCGCCTGAATCCGACCGTCCATCATGTCCGACGGCGCCACGACCTGAGCGCCGGCTTCGGCGTGGGACAAAGCCTGTTTGACCAGTGCGTCGACGGTGATGTCGTTCTGCACGTAGCCTTCTTCGTCGAGAATGCCGTCCTGCCCGTGGGTGGTGAACGGATCGAGGGCGACGTCAGTGATCACGCCCAATTCCGGGAACCGCTCACGCAACGCGCGAGTAGCACGTTGGGCAATGCCCTCGGGGTTCCAGGCTTCGGCAGCATCAAGGGATTTCAGTTCGACAGGCGTGACCGGGAACAGCGCCAGCGCCGGGATCCCCAGTTCGACCCATTGCGCCGCTTCTTCAAGCAGCAGGTCGATGGTCAGGCGCTCGACACCGGGCATCGAGGCCACGGCTTCGCGACGGTTTACACCATCGAGCACGAACACCGGCAAGATCAGGTCATCGACCGTCAGCACGTTTTCCCGCACCAGCCGACGCGAAAAATCATCACGACGATTGCGACGCAGGCGAGTGGCAGGGAACAGACGATTGGCAGGGGTAAAGCTCACGGCGGACTCCTGAGCCCGCGCAAACGGGCGAGCGTGACAGTTATAGACGGCCATTATGACCAACAGATTACAGTTGTGCGTACCCCGTGACATGTAGCCGCATTCCATTGTTAGCGTAGGAATTGTTCACGTCGAGACACATTTGGACACTTTCATGAATGTGTCCGAAGGGTTAGGCTGCGCGTTCATTTCGCCAGCACCCAGACAATGCTCCAACAATTTCTGCATGACTTTGGCTACTTTGCCTTGTTCCTCGGCACGTTCTTCGAAGGCGAAACCATCCTGGTGCTCGCAGGCTTCCTCGCGTTCCGTGGATACATGGACATCAACTTGGTAGTGGTCGTGGCGTTCTTCGGCAGCTATGCCGGCGATCAGCTGTGGTACTTCCTGGGGCGCAAGCACGGGCGCAAATTGCTCGCGCGCAAACCGCGCTGGCAGATGATGGGCGACCGCGCGCTGGAACATATCCGCAAACATCCGGACATCTGGGTCCTGAGTTTCCGCTTCGTTTATGGCCTGCGCACGGTGATGCCGGTGGCGATCGGCCTGTCGGGTTACCCGCCGGGACGTTACCTGCTGCTGAACGGCATCGGCGCGGCAATCTGGGCAACCGCGCTGGCGGCCGCCGCCTACCACTTCGGCGCGGTGCTCGAAGGCATGCTCGGCAGCATCAAGAAGTACGAGCTGTGGGTGCTCGGTGCGCTGCTGATTCTTGGCGTTGGTCTGTGGCTGCGCCGCCGCTTCAAGAATGCGCGACTGGCAAAACAGGTTTACGCCGATGAGCAAGCCGCAAAAGCGGCACTGCTGAATCAAGCCGAAGTGGCCAAACCTGCCGAACCGAAGACGCCAGCCGAATAACGCGCTGGCGCCTGGCGCACAGCCCTGCGCAAAGCCCGGGCTGGCCGGCTCTTTTAGTCATTTATCCC
The DNA here is from genome assembly GCF_949767635.1 of Pseudomonas sp. IT-93MI4. Taxonomy (NCBI): domain Bacteria; kingdom Pseudomonadati; phylum Pseudomonadota; class Gammaproteobacteria; order Pseudomonadales; family Pseudomonadaceae; genus Pseudomonas; species Pseudomonas sp. IT-93MI4. The sequence continues at coordinate 403,284 of NZ_CATKPP010000022.1, read as the reverse complement.
CTCTGCGCCAGCGGACTCCCGTTCGCCAGCGGCGTTCTCACGCCAAAAATCTCCTGCTCGTCACGAAGCAGGCAACCGCAAATAATGAACACCCCGCCGTTGTTGCGATCCATTTAGAAAGCGCTCCATGCAGGTGCAGCCGCCACTTGGGCCTATGGCAACGCACGACAAATTAGTGGACATTTAGCGCCATGAATCTGGAGAGAAACCCATGAGCAAAAAAGTTGCAGTGATCCTGTCCGGCAGCGGCGTGTACGACGGCGCCGAAATCCATGAAAGCGTCATCACCCTGCTGCGCCTGGATCAACGCGGCGCACAGGTGCAATGCTTCGCGCCGAACATCGCGCAATTGCATGTGATCAATCACCTGACCGGTGAAGAAATGCCCGAAACGCGCAACGTGCTGGTGGAGTCGGCGCGCATTGCCCGCGGCAACATCAAGGACATCCGCGAGGCCGACGTCGATGACTTCGACGCGCTGATCGTACCTGGCGGTTTTGGCGCCGCGAAAAACCTCTCGAACTTCGCCGTTGAAGGCGCCGGTTGCGCAGTACAGCCTGAGGTGCTGGCCTTGGCGGAAGCATTTGCCGAAGCGGGCAAACCGGTGGGCCTGATGTGCATCTCGCCGGCGCTGGCAGCGAAGATCTACGGCCCGGGCGTGACCTGCACCATCGGCAACGATGCCGACACCGCCACCGCGATGAACAAGATGGGCGCCAGCCACGAAGACTGCGCGGTGACTGACATCATTGAAGACAAGGCACGCAAACTGGTGACGACCCCGGCTTACATGCTGGCGCAGAACATCAGTGAAGCGGCTTCGGGGATCAACAAACTGGTCGACCGCGTGCTCGAACTGACTCACGAGAACGATGCCTGATGCGACCTTGATGAAGGTTTTTGTGGTGAGGGGATTTATCCCCGATGGCTGCGCAGCAGCCCCTTTGCATCTTGAAGCATTGGGCCTGCTGTGCAGGCCATCGGGGATAAATCCCCTCACCACAGGAATACGGTTGAATCAGGACTGACGTGCAAGGCGGGTGAGGATGCGGTCCAGCGCATTGGCAAACGCCTGCTTCTCACGCTCGCCGAACGGTGCCGGGCCGCCGCTGATCTGGCCCTGCTCACGCAGGTCGGTGAACAGGTTGCGCACCGCCAGCCGCTCGCCCATGTTCTGCGCGTCGAACTCCTTGCCGCGCGGGTCCAGCGCCGCCACGCCCTTCTTCACCAGGCGGTCGGCCAGCGGAATATCGCTGCAGATCACCAGCTCACCGGGCACCGCGTGCTCGACCAGATAATCGTCCGCCGCATCCGGGCCGCTGGGCACCACGATCAGTTTGACGATGGCCAGCCCCGGCTTGGTCTGCGGCTGCCCGGCCACCAGCACCACTTCGAACTGGCGCTTGAGGGCGAACTTCACCACCAGATCCTTGGCGGCCCGAGGGCAGGCGTCGGCATCGATCCATACACGCATGATTTTTTCCTCTTCAAAAAAGCATCGCGGGCAAGCCCGCTCCCACAAGGTTAACGCTAAACCTGTGGGAGCGTGGCTTGCCCGCGAATGTGAGCGCAGCGAATGCTGTTAAGCAGTGACCCGCTTCTTCTCCGCGATCCGACTCCGCCCGTACAGCACAACAATCGCCAGAATCGCCACGGCCTGAGCCGTCAGCGAATAGGCATCGGCGTGAATCCCCAGCCAGTCGAATTCAAAGAACGCCACCGGCCGCGTGCCGAAGATCCCGGCTTCCTGCAGCGCTTTCACGCCATGCCCGGCGAACACCACCGACAAGGCACAGAGCAGACCGGCGTTGATGCTGAAGAACAGCGCCAGCGGCAGTTTCGCCGAACCGCGCAGGATCACCCAGGCCAGACCGATCAGCAGCACCAGCGCCGTCGCACCACCGGCCAGCACCGCGTCATGCCCGGCGGGGCCGGCCTGCAGCCACAGGGTTTCGTAGAACAGGATCACTTCGAACAACTCGCGGTACACCGAGAAAAACGCGAGGATCGCGAAGCCGAAACGCCCGCCGCCGCCCACCAGACTCTGTTTGATGTAATCCTGCCAGGCCGCGGCGTGGCGCCGGTCGTGCATCCACACGCCGAGCCACAGCACCATGACGCTGGCGAACAGCGCCGTGGCGCCTTCGAGCAGTTCACGCTGCGAGCCGCTGACGTCGATCACATACGCCGCCAGCGCCCAGGTGCCAAGACCGGCGAGCAACGCCAGGCCCCAACCGATGTTGACGCTGCGCACCGCCGACTGCTGGCCGGTGTTGCGCAGAAACGCGAGGATCGCCGCCAGCACCAGAATCGCTTCGAGGCCTTCACGCAGCAGAATCAGCAGGCCGGAGATAAAGCTCAGCGACCAGCTCAGACCATCGCTGCCGAGCAATTCGGCAGATTCTTTCAACTTGCCCTTGGCTACGTCCAGACGCTGTTCGGCCTGCGCCACCGGCAAGCCGTCCTGCAACGACTGACGGTAGGCCATCAGCGATTTTTCGGTGTCCTTGCGCACGTTGGCGTCGACGTTATCCAGCGAGCTTTCGACCAGTTCGAAACCTTCCAGATACGCCGCCACCGACAGGTCGTAAGCCTGATCGTGATCACCGGCGCGGTACGCCGCCAGGCTCTTGTCCAGCGTGGCGGCGGTGTAATCGAGCAATTGCGCCGGGCCGCGTTTGACCTGCGGCGGTTGCGCGCGCTGGGCACGGAAGCTTGCGGCGACCTGCGGGCCTTCGGCGGCTTGCACTTCGGCCGGCGTCTGGCGTGCCAGATCAGCGATGTTGAAGGTCTTGTCGGACTTGGCCGCAGCCGGGTCGGCACTGAAACCGGCAATGTAGGTCGCCAGATCCCAACGCTGACGGTCGTCCAGTTGATCGGCGAACGCCGGCATGTCGGTGCCTTCAACGCCTTGGCCGAGGGTGCTGTAGATCGCGTACAGGCTCAGGTGATCGATGCGTGCGGCATCGCGCAGATTGGCCGGTGGCGGCGTCATGCCGAGCCCCGCCGGGCCGTCACCGGCGCCGGTTTCACCGTGGCATACCGAGCAGTTCTGCGCGTACAGCGGCGCGCCCCGGGTCGGATCGGGAGTGATGATCGGCGCTTGGCTGACTTCATATGCTACCGCCAGTTTCGCCCCCAGTTGTCGGGCCTGACGCGCGACCTCGGCGCCGTCCTGTTTCGCGGTGATGGCGGCGTGCAGCGCCTCGACACCCTGCTCCAGCTCAGCCTTCTCCGGTTTGGCCGGCAGACCGCCGATCAGCCCTTGCAGCACCTGGGTGAATTCCAGTTGCTCGCGGTATTCGCCGTCGTCGACGACCTTGCCCGCCTCGACCGTCGGCGGATAGTCGGCGCTGATGTAATCGAGCAGGTGCAGCGCCTGCGGGGCGCCTTCCAAGGTGTCGGCCAGCAGGTTGAAGCTGCTCAGGGCAAACAGCGGGAACACCAGCCAGGCCAGAAATCGGGACGCGGCAGTCATGAATGAGTCTCAAATGGAAATGCGAAGTTACATATTGTTCACTTCGAACGCTTTTCACTCAAGCTTTGTCGACATCTCGTGGCGTTTTAACGCAACGCTGCGGCGCTGTTGTGGTAGTGCTCAAGCATGAATTCAACGAACACCTGCACCTTCAGCGCGACGTGCCGGGCATGCGGATAGAGCGCGTAATAGTGGCGCTGCCCGAGGCTGTAGTTGGGCAGGATTTGTACCAGCCGGCCGCTGAACAGATCGTCCTGCACTGTGGCCCGGGTGAACGCGGCGATACCAACCCCGGCCAACGCGGCGGCGTGCAGCGAACTGATCGAATCGGCCTTGAACCGGCCCTGCACGCGCACGCTGGTGGTGAGTCCACGCGTATCGGTCAGCACCCAGTCACTGCCACCGGCAAACGCCAGTAACTGCTGCTCGGCGAGTTCGCGCACCTGGCGCACCAGACCATTGCGCGCCACATACACAGGCGAAGCCACCAGCAACATGTCCGAGACAGTCAGCAACCGCGCCACTATGGATGAATCGGCCAACGGCCCGCAGATACGCAGGGCCACATCGAAACCCTCGGCGATCAGATCGACGAAACGGTCATCGCAGGACAGGTCCACTTCAATCTCGGGATAGCGCTGCTGAAACGCCGGCAACCAGCTCGCCAGCTCCAGCGTACCGATGACCATCGGTGCACTGATGCGCAGCACACCGCTGGGGCTTTCATGTGCCTGCCCCACCGCCAGTGCGGCTTGATCGAGGCGATCGAGAATGTCCACGCACGCCGCGTAATACTGCTGCCCTGCCGTGGTCAGGCTGAAACCTCGGGTGTTGCGATTGATCAGCCGCGTGCCCAGCTCGCGTTCCAGCTGCTGCAACTGCCGGGAGATGGTCGAGTGAGTGGTGTCGAGGCGCTCGGCAGCGGCGCTGAACCCGCGACACTCGACGATGCAACGAAACGCGCGCATGGCTTGCAGTTGATTCATTAAAGCCCCGGATCTGTTGAGCGCTGAGCGCGCAAGCCTAGCGCAATCCTTGTCCACCCGGCAGCAGCAAAGCGCCCCTATAATGCGTCACCTCCGTGCTTTTGCCGTTCAAGGAAGAACCCGTCTCCATGCGCCATTGCCTGCCGCTCTACCTGCTGCTTAGCCTCATCATGCAACTGAGCGGGTGCGCCGCTTACCGCAATTACGATCAGGAAATGCAGCAGACCATCGATCAGATGGCGCAGGGCAATCTCAACGAAGCGCTTTATCTGATGGAGCTGCACAATCCTTGGGAAGACAAGGATCTGCTGTATTTCATGGAACGCGGCGCGATCCTCAGCGCCGGCACCAACCTGCCAAAAAGCCAGGAAGCGTGGCGCAGTGCTGACCGGATGATTTTTCAGCGCGAAGAAGCCGTGCCCTCCGCAGGCATGAAGTTGCTGACCCGCTTCGGCAACGAAATGGGCACGATGCTGGTCAACGACAAGCTGCTGCGCTACGAGGGTTACGACTACGAAAAAGTCATGCTGACCACCGAGATGGCGCTCAACCAACTGGCGGAAAACGATTTCGACGGTGCCCGGGCCGACATCAAGAAAACCCACGAGCGCGAAACCCTGATCGCCCGCCAGCGCGAAAGGCAATACGAAGAAGCTGAAGAGCAAGCCAAAAGCCAAGGGATCAGGCTGCATTACAAAGATTTGCAAGGCTATCCGGTGACCATCCTCGACGCTCCGCAAGTCATCGCGCTGAAGAATGGCTACCAGAGTGCGTTCAGTCATTATCTGGCAGGCTTCACCTATGAAGCCTTGGGCGAGCGTACGCTCGCGGCGCCCGGCTATCGACAGGCGATCGAATTGCGCCCGGGCCTGCGGTTTCTCGAAAACGCTCTGCGCAATCTGGACAAACCCGGGCCGACAGGCGATGAAAGCGAGATTCTGATCGTGGTCCAGGCCGGCTTCGCCCCGGCACGCAGTTCGGTGCAAGTGCCGATCCCGGTACGGCTGAACGAAAACCTGACGATTATCGCCCCGATTTCGTTCCCGGTGATGGTGCCCGACACTCTCACACCTCCGGTTCCAAGCGTGCTCGTGGATGGTAAACAATACCCGCTGACGATGATCAACAGCGTCACGGACATGGCCATGCGCACCTTGCGCGATGACATGCCGGCGATCATTTCCCGCGCCATGTTCCGCGCCAACATGGCCGCCATCAGCCAGGCGCAAATGAACGAGCGCGATCCGTCCAAGGCGTCGTTGGTGGTGACCGATCCTGATCCTTTTGAAGAGGCTGACACCCGAACCTGGCGCACGCTGCCGGACAAAACCCTGGTCGCCCGTCTGCGGCTGAAAAAAGGCCTGCACCGCGTGCGCTTTCCGTATTTTCGTGCAGAAGACGGGTTCACGGTACGCGTCGACCACAGCCATCAAGTGTTCAACCTGCGGGTATTCATGGGCCAGAACTATTACGTCGGATCCGCATTGGTCCTGCCCGAAACGCCATGAACGAAAGGTGTCAGATAATGCAGAGGAGTAATGGCACCAAACTAACAAGTGCGATTAAAAAGCTATTACATGGCCAGCATCGGCCGCTTATAATGCCGCGCCCGCGCTATCGCGATGCGGCATAAAAGCTCCTCTGGTTATGAGGAATTGGCAGGAGGCCAGCGCCACTGTCGATGGGTCACACCAGCCCGACCAGCACCGGCGGCTGATGCAGTTACTAGCTCAGGGAAGAAGTACCCCCATGGCATTGCGCACTCCCACCTTGATCGCGCTCAGCGCGGTTACTCTGCTGTCCGGCTGTTCGGCGTTTCGCAACTACGATTCGGAACTGGCCCAGACCAACCAGCAACTGGCCACCGGCAACGTCGACGCCGCGCTGAGCCTGCTGGAAAAAAACAACACCGGCCCCGACAAAGACCTGCTCTATTACTTCGAGAAAGGTGAGTTGCTGCGCGCCAAGGGCGACCTGTCCGGCAGCCAGAACGCCTGGACCAGCGCCGATCAGGTGGTTGGCCAGTGGGAAGATTCGGTCAAGCTCGACACCGGTAAATACCTGGCTCAGTTCGGCAGCTTCCTGGTCAACGACAAGGTGCGTCGCTACGAAGGCTACGACTACGAAAAAGTCATGCTGACCACACAGATGGCCCTCAACCTGCTGGCAGTCAATGACTTCGACGGTGCCCGCACCGCGATCAAGAAAACTCACGAACGTGAAGCGGTGATCGCCGACCTGCGCGACAAGGAATACCTCAAGAGTGAGGAAGAGGCCGAGAAAGAAGGCATCAAGACTCAGTACAAGGATCTGCAAGGCTACCCGGTCGCCAGCCTCGACGCGCCAGAAGTGGTCAGCCTGAAAAACAGCTACCAGAGTGCGTTCAGCCATTACCTGGCCGGTTTCGTCTACGAAGCCCTGGGCGAGAAAGACCTGGCTGCGCCGGGCTACCGCAAGGCGGCCGAACTGCGCCCGAACACCCCGCTGCTGGAGCAGGCGCTGGTCAACCTCGACAAGCCGAGCAAGTCCGACGACAGCGATATCCTGATCGTGGTGCAAAGTGGTCTGGCACCCTCGCGTGATTCGATCCGCGTGCCACTGCCATTGCCGATCTCCAACAACGTGGTGATCACTCCACTGTCGTTCCCGATCATCAAGCCTGACACCTCGACCGCACCGTTCGCGCAGATTGGCGTCGATGGCCAGCAAGTCAACCTGACCGCTCTCAACAGCACTACCGCCATGTCGCGCCGCGCCCTACGCGATGACATGCCGGGGATCATCGTCCGCACCACCGTGCGCGCAATCACCAAAGCTGTGGCGCAGAAGAAGATCAACGAAACCAACCCGCTGGCCGGTCTGGCCGTGGGTATTTCTTCAGCTGTGCTGGAAGGTGCCGATACCCGTACGTGGCGTACCCTGCCGGACAACACCCAAGTGGTGCGTCTGCGCTTGAAGAAAGGCGAGCACCAGGTCAGCCTGCCGAGCGCCGTCGGCGGTTCGTTGGTCAAGGTCACCGTCGATCAGCGTTATCAAGTGATCAGCCTGCGTGCCGTGGGCAATCAGGTATTTGCCGGCGGCGTCGCCGCCCATGTCATCCCGAGCGCCGGCGCGACCAACGTCGCCAGCCTCAAACAACCTTAAGAACGGAGTCTTTGCATGCGCTTGAAACTCTTCGCCGTCGCCGCTCTCGCCATCCTGGCCAGCGGCTGCGCCACCCCGCCACCACCGGAGCCGGGCAGCGCCGCGAGCAAGGTCGTGGCCATGGGCCCGCAGAAACACATTGCGGTCGGCGCCATGCGCGTCGCCCGTGAGAACGGCTTCATGACCGTCAATGTGCAGTTGACCAACACCCTCAACAGCAACAAGACGTTCTACTACCGTTTCGCCTGGCTCGGCCCGGAAGGTTTCCCGATCGCCGAGGAAGAAGTCTGGAAAAGCCAGATGATGTACGGCGCTCAGACCAGCTTCATCCAGGGCATCGCCCCGACCCCGAAAGCCGTGGATTTCCGTCTCGAACTCAAGACGCCTTAAGTCCGCCACCCTATTCCTGTTTTAGAGAGCATTCCCATGTTTGCACGCTTTTCCCTGATCGCTGTCCTCGCCCTGCTGGCTTCCGGTTGCGCCAACACCTCGCCGACCCTGGGCAGCAAGAACATCAGCTACGGCGACACCAAAGCGGTTGAAACCGTGACCAACGAATTCGGCTCGACCGACCTGCAAATGATCGCCGAATCGATGACCCGCTCGCTGGCCCAGTCCGGCATTCTGCAGGGCCGCCCGGTGGTGCAGGTTTACGACGTGAAGAACAAGACCAGCGAGTACATCGATACCCGCGAAATCACCACCAGCATCAAGACTCAGCTGATGAAGTCCGGCACCGCCCGCTTCGCCAGCGACAACACCGCGATGCAGAGCCAGGTCGACCAGCTCAAGCTGCAGAACCAGAGCGGCCTGTACAAGAAGAGCACCGTGGCCAAGACTGGCAACATGATCGCCGCCAAATACCGTCTGGAAGGTTCGATCAGCTCGATCGTCAAGCGCAGCAGCGACTACAAGGACGTCTTCTACAAATTCAGCCTGCAACTGATCGACGTCGAAAGCGGTCTGGCCGAATGGATGGACGAAAAAGAGATCCGCAAAACCACGGAGCGTTAATTGATGCGCGCATGGATTGGCATGATGGCCCTGGCTTGCGCGTTCAGCGTGCAAGCGGCCCCGAAAGTCGCGGTGACGGATCTGGCGTATCAGGAGCGTGTGGAGCAGTACATTCACATCGTTTCGGCGCAGAACAATTACCGCGAGGGTTACTACAGCTCCAGTGGTTCCTCGAACTACAACGAGCTGGAAGCGACCACCAGCTACATCGAACAAGGTGAGCTGCGTAAATTCACCGGCGACATCAAGGGCGAGATCCTCCGCACCGGCATGTTCCAGCTGGTGCAGGGCACGCCGTACACCGCGTCGTCCAAGGGTGACGTCTACGACGTGATCAAGCGCATCAAGGCCGGCAGCTTCAAGGGTGCCGACTACGTGCTGTTCGGCACCGTGTCGGACATCGACTTCACCCAGGACATGAACGAGCTGGCGCACACCGACAGCTACTCGGCGGTGCTGGGCCTGACGCTGGTGGCGGATTTCAGCCTGATCAACACCAAGACCTACGAGATCACCTCGGCCTTCACGGCAATGGGCGAAGCGCAGGACACCAAACTGGTGAACGGCCGCGACATCAAGATTTCGTTGAACCGCCCACGGGTGGTGCGTGAGGTATCGAAAGCGCTGGGTGAGGACGTGGCCGGGCAACTGAGCATGCAGCTCGGTGGCGGCGGTTACGAGCAGCCGCGTGAGGCGCAGCAGCGCAACAATCTGCCGCGTGATACCGCGCCGGTGATTTTGCACTGACCGGCTGAGTGAATAACTCTGTGGTGAGGGGATTCATCCCCGATGGACTGCGCAGCAGGCCCCTTCTTGTCAGGTCAAGAGCGGGGCCGCTTCGCGCCCCATCGGGGATGAATCCCCTCGCTACAACGGAGTTCACTGGAGAAATCAGTAGGAATAAAAAGGCGACCTCAAGAGGTCGCCTTTTTTGTGCCGGCAGGTTTTACACCGCCGCTTTACGCAACGTCGCCATGAATGCCGCCGCGCCAATGAACAGCCCGGCAAACGTGCGGTTCATGCGTTTCTGCTGCTGCGGTGTACGCAACAGGCGCAGCACCTTCGACGCCAGTCCGGTGTAGCCGGCCATGACAATCAGATCCACGCAGATCATGGTCGCACCGATCACCACATACTGAATCAGCAACGGTGCGTGAGGATTGATGAACTGCGGCAGCACCGCCAGCATGAACACCAGTGCCTTGGGGTTGCTGATGTTGACCAGGAAGCCGCGAAACACCAGCGCCAGAGGTTTGCCGATCGGCCGTACCGCCGCGTCATCGCTCATGTCCATGGGCAGCGCACGCCATTGCTTGATCGCCAGATAGACCAGATAGGCCACACCGAACCATTTGATCGCGTGGAATGCGGTGGCCGAGGCGGTCAGGATCGCGCCGACACCGGCGCCGACAATCGCAATCTGCACCGCCAGGCCGATCTGCAGGCCGAGGGCGTTCCAGTAACCGCGCCAGAAACCGTATTGCAGACCGCTGGACATCGACGCAATGGCGCCAGCACCCGGGGACAGACTGATCACCCAGCAGGCGGCAAAGAATGCCAGCCATGTTTGAAGCTCCATCGCACACCTCGACTCTGAATCGTGACAGACGTCAAAGCTAATGCGCTTTGGCGCGGATGACTACCGATTTTTGCTGGAGGGTTCGGGCGCGGCTGAGGGCCTCTTCGCGAGCAAGCCCGCTCCCACGTTGGATTTGTGTCGATCACAGATCCAATCTGGGAGCGGGCTTGCTCGCGAGGGCGTCAGATCAGACGCCCGAAGACTACTTCTCGAAACCGCTCGAAGGAAACACATCACTCCCGCGCCAGCGCCGCACCGAACGCTGGAAGAACAGGCTGTTCGGCACTTGCACCATGGCGCTGCCCGTCCCCAGTTCCTCTGCTTCGATCAACGTGGTGTAGAGCAGATTGATCGCCACCACCCGGCCTTTGACACCCGGCTTGTCGGTGGTGTCCACCAGCTCGACCACATCGCCGAGGCGGAACGGGCCGACGGTGAAGATCAGGATCGCGCAAAGCAGGTTCGACAGCACACTCCACATGGCGAAGAACGCCACCGCCGCCACCGCGACGAAACCCGACAGCGCCGTCCACAACACCGTGGCCGATACGCCGAGGCGTTCCAGCACAAAGATCAGCGCGCTGCCCATGATCAGCCAGCGCAGACCGCCCCGCAGGGGCATCAGCAACTGCGGCGGAAACGGATAGCGCTCGCCCAGGCGGGTGAGGAATCGAGCGACGACACGTTGAGCGAAGTAGCCGGCCAGCAGGATCAGCAGAATCTGCACGCCGAGCCAGATCGGTTCGACCCACACCGCCGGCAGCGGCAGCTTGAACGCTTCCATCAGGACAGCGCCTCCAGCTCCGCCTGCATGCTTTCCAGCGTTTCGAGTGCCTCCATCCACGCTTCTTCCAGCTCGGCTTCGCGCACTTTCAGCTTGGCCTGCTCTGCCAGCAGATCACGCAACTCGTTCTTGCGCGCCGGCTCGTAGATGTCGCTGTCACCGAGGCTGGCATCGACCTTGGCGAGTTTTTCGTGGAGCTTGCCCAGTTCGGCTTCGAGCTTGTCGGCCTCGCGCTTGTGCGGTGCCAGTTGCTGACGCAATGCAGCAGCGGCCTGGCGCTGGGCCTTTTTGTCGGTCTTGTCCGGGTTCACCGGGGTGTTGCTGACCGGCGCATTGCGTTGACGGTATTCCACCAGCCAGCGCGCGTAGTCTTCGAGGTCGCCATCGAACTCTTCTACCTTGCCGTCAGCGACCAGGTAGAAGTTGTCGGTGGTGCTCTTGAGCAAGTGCCGATCGTGAGACACCACCAATACCGCGCCGCTGAATTCCTGCAGCGCCATGGTCAGCGCCAGGCGCATTTCCAGGTCTAGGTGGTTGGTCGGTTCGTCGAGCAGCAACAGGTTCGGCCGTTCCCAGGCGATCAATGCCAGCGCCAGACGCGCTTTCTCGCCACCGGAGAAATTCAGCACTGGCTCGTCAATGCGTGCGCCACGGAAATCGAAACCGCCGAGGAAGTCGCGCAGGGTCTGCTCGCGTTCGGTCGGCGCCAGACGCTGCAAGTGCAGCAGCGGGCTGGCCTTGGCATCCAGCGAGTCGAGCTGATGCTGGGCGAAATAGCCAACCACGGTGTTTTCGCCACGGGTCAGGCGCCCGGCCAGCGGTTCAAGCTCGCCGGCGAGGTTCTTGATCAGCGTCGATTTACCGGCACCGTTCGGCCCGAGCAGACCGATCCGCGCACCCGGGGTCAGTTGCAGCTTGACCTTCTCCAGGATGGTTTTGTCGCCGTAACCCAGGCGCGCATCGGACAGGTCGATCAGTGGACTGGAGATCTTGGTCGATTCGCGGAACACGAAGTCGAACGGTGAATCGACGTGGGCCGCCGACAGCTCTTCCATGCGCTCCAGGGCCTTGATCCGGCTCTGCGCCTGACGGGCCTTGGTGGCCTGAGCCTTGAAGCGGGCGATGTAGCTTTCCATGTGCGCACGTTGCGCCTGCTGCTTCTCGTAGGCCTGTTGCTGCTGGGCCAGACGTTCGGCACGGGCGCGTTCGAACGCGGTGTAGCCGCCACGGTACAGGGTCAGTTTGCGCTGATCGACATGGGCCACGTGATCGACCACTTCATCGAGGAAGTCGCGGTCGTGGGAAATCAGCAGCAGGGTGCCCGGGTAGCTTTTCAGCCACTCTTCGAGCCAGATGATCGCGTCGAGATCCAGGTGGTTGGTCGGTTCGTCGAGCAGCAACAGGTCCGACGGACACATCAAGGCCTGCGCCAGGTTCAGACGCATCCGCCAGCCACCGGAGAAATCTCCTACCTGACGATCCATCTGCTCGTTGGTGAAACCGAGACCGGCCAGCAACTTGCGCGCCCGCGCATCGGCGGTATAGCCGTCGGCGCTGTCGAGTTCGGCGTGCAGGCGGGCCAGAGCCGTGCCATCGTGGGCCGCTTCGGCCACGGCGAGGTCACGTTGCACCTCACGTAGACGCAGGTCGCCATCGAGCACATAGTCGACCGCCAGGCGTTCGAGGGTGTCGACCTCCTGGCGCATGTGCGCGATCCGCCAGTCGGCCGGCAGCAGGCAATCGCCCGAGTCCGGGTGCAACTCGCCGCGCAGCAAGGCAAACAGGCTGGATTTGCCGGCGCCGTTGGCACCGATGAGGCCGGCTTTGTGGCCGGCGTGCAGGGTCAGCTCGGCGTCTTCTAGCAGACGTTGCGGGCCACGCTGTAAAGTCAGGTTCTGAAGTCGGATCATAATGGCGGCGGAGTCTACCAGCTTCGCTCACAACTGGCGCGAGTAGCACGATGTCCTCTGACCTGTGGAGCTTTTCCCTTGCCATCTACGCCCGACCGGGCGTGGAACCTGCTTGCCTGCAACTGCAAACGGCGGGGGCCAATGTCTGCCTGCTGCTCTGTGGTCTGTGGCTTGAGCAACGGGGCACGGCCTGTGACGAACAGCGCGTAGAGCAGCTGAAAGAGCTGGTGGGGCCTTGGGATCGGGAGGTGGTGCAGCCACTGCGTGCGTTGCGCACTCAATGGAAAACCCTGGCCGAAGACGATCCGGTACTCAAGGGTCTGCGAGAACAAATGAAAGCGCTGGAGCTGGAAGCCGAACGGCATCTGCTGTGGCAACTGGAGCAGGTTGCGCAGGACTGGCCGCGCGATGATGCATCAGCGTCGGGGCAATGGCTGGAGAGTCTGGCTGGATCGACCGCCAGCCCGAACCGCGACGCGCTGCAAGTGCTGCGCGTCGCGGCAACCGGCACTTAGGAAGCGCTGGTCGGGTTGCTGCTGGCGCTCGACGCGGCGGCTGGCGTTGGCGCCGTCGTGGTGGTCGAGGTGGAAGCGGCTGGAGCAGGCGCGGCGGCGGCCGGCGCCGGAGCGGCTGGCTTGGCGGCAGGTGCAGTCGCCGGCTTGGCGGCAGCTGGTTTGGCAACGGCCGGTTTTTTCGCGGCAGGTTTGGCAGCTGGCTTGGCGGCTGGTTTAGCGGCTGGCTTTGCGGCTACTGGTTTGGCGGCAGGCTTGGCTGCAGCGGTCGCAGGTTTTGCTGCTGCAGGTTTGGCAGCGGTTTTAGCGGCAGGCTTGGCCGCTGGTTTGGCAGCAACCTTGGCAGCAGGTTTTGCCGCGACTGGTTTGGCCGCAGTCTTGGCTGCCGGTTTTGCAGCGGCGGTTTTCGCGGCAGGTTTGGCAGCCGGTTTTACCGCTACTTTGGCAGCTGGTTTAGCAGCAGCGGTTTTTGCCGGAGCGACTTTGCGCGCAGCAGGTTTTGCTGCTGGCTTGGCAGCCGGTTTGGCCGCTGCAGGTTTGGCAGCGGCAGTACGTGCGGCCGGTTTCGCAGCGCTCGCCGCAGCCGGTGTTTTCACTGCGGTTTTTGCAGCAGGTTTGGCGGCGGTTTTAGCCGGTGCCTTGGCTGCTGGTTTGGCTGCCGGTTTTGCCGCAGCGGTTTTCGCCGGGGCTTTCGCCGCAGCAGGTTTGGCTGGCGCTTTTTTCGCAGGCGCTGCTGCTGGTTTGGCGGCGCGGGAGGACAGCGCTTTGCCGGCGGCCTCTTGCACCCGGCCGACACCCTGGGCCAGTTTCAGGCTTTCCTGGGCATCGCGCTTGAGTTGCAGAATGTAGCCGCGAGTGTCGGACTGACGATCCTTCAACGCATCGAGCAGGTCTTCAAGTTCTTTGACGGCAGCCTTGGCCTTGTTCTGTGCCTTGGCTTTACCGGCAGCAGCGGCGTCCTGCAATTTGGTGCGGGACTTGTGCAGTTTTTCTTGCGCCTTGCCGCGTTGCTTTTCCAGTTTGGCGAGCAGTTTTTCAGCATCAGCCAAGGCTTGGGAGCAAGCGTTTTCCAAATGCTCGAGCAGGCTGCCCGAGAGTTGTTGGAGTAAGTGCAACGGAGTGTTTACAGGCTTCTTGGTGGCCGACATGGTTTACCTCCTGGCTGACGTGAGTGCGGCTCATACTAGACCTCTGCAGTTACCGCCGCTAGGTCATCTTGACAGTAACGAAACCGTTGCGTTGCAACGAAGCGAAAATGTTCTGCACAAAGACAAAAGCAGTTCACCGTTGCAGACCTTCGCGCTGGCATAATCGCCCGCATCTCAGGACGGAGAGTGCCCATGTCGCGCTACCTTTTTTTATCCCTCTGCATGATTTTTTCCGCCGCCCACGCCGACGAAAAAACCACCGCGAACGATGCTCACGATCTGGCCTACAGCCTCGGCGCCAGCCTCGGTGAACGCTTGCGCCAAGAGGTGCCGCAATTGCAGATTCAGGCATTGGTCGACGGTTTGCAGCAGGCCTATCAAGGCAAGCCACTGGCACTGAGCGAAGCACGGATCGAGCAGATCCTCGCCGATCATGAATCGCAAAACGCCGAACACGCGTCGCTGCCTTCCAGTGATGCTGCGATGGAAAACGAGCAGCGTTTTCTCACCGCCGAAAAAGCCAAACCGGGTGTGAAGGAATTGGCCGACGGCATCCTGCTGACCGAACTGACGCCGGGCACCGGTGCCAAGGCCGGTCCGGATGGAAAAGTCCAGGTGTTGTATGTCGGACGCCTGCCGGATGGCACGGTGTTCGATCAGAACACTCAGCCACAATGGTTCAGCCTCGACAGCGTGATAGCCGGCTGGCGTTCCGCGCTGCAGAACATGCCGGTGGGTGCCAAGTGGCGACTGGTGATTCCATCGGATCAGGCCTATGGCGCCGACGGTGCGGGCGATCTGATCGCGCCGTTCACACCGCTGGTGTTTGAAGTCGAATTGCGCGGTGCAACGAGCTGAACGACGCCGATTCGCAGGCATAAAAAAACGCGGTGCGCTTTCGGCGCATCGCGTTTTTTTGCCTGAGAAAACCAATCAGGCCTGAGCGGTATCTTCTTCCTTGTGTGCCGTGTGCAACACTTCAATCAGGCAGTCTTCAAGTTCGAAGCGTTCGTGAAGCAGGCCACCGAGCTCCTTGAATTTCTCCGCAACGCATTTGCCTTCGTCGCAAAGGTCGTTGAACGCGAGGAGTTTTTCGGTGATGACGTCGATGCGCGGGTAGATTGTCTCGGCCAATTCCAGACCGCGCGTGTCACCGAACGCCTTGGCTTCACCGGTCAGCTGTTCGTAGATCTCGAAGTGCCCGGCCGAGACGTAATCGACCAGCACGCCGCAGAATTCAAGCAAGGGTTTACGGTTCTCGGACAGAGCCTGTGGTTTGTCACCCAACTTGTCGTAGGCACCGATCAGATCTTCACGCTCTTGCAACCAGCGGTCGATCAGCAGATGAACTCCACCCCAGCGTTCCTGAGCATTCTGACAACTTTCGAGCATGGCGATCTCTCTTCCCTTGTGGGTCATGCTGCTCTACACCCGCGCCCCTCTTCTGGCTGTTATCGCTTGGGGGCCGACCGGGCAGAGCGTCATCGAGCAACATAAATCCAATGACACGTGCGGGCCAGATTATGCCCGCACGCCTATGGCTTCAAGGTACGCAGGAGATAAAGTTCATACAAGTGTTTAATCCCTGACCAGCGTGCGGTGCGACGCTTCGCCGCTGAGCGGTCGCTGCAGAGCGCTCCAGACCAGCCGCAGCAATTGATAGACCGCCAGGATCGACATCGCCACAAAGAACAGCAGGCTCCATTCCGGGATGCTCAAATCGAACAGCGTCCAGGAAATTTCTGCGCAATCTACACCGCCCCTAAGCATCCGCAACGTTGCACACAACCACGGCAGGTTGCTGAACAACGCTTCGGCATCAGGCGCGCACCTCGCCATCTGCATCAACGGGTCACTCTGCAACAATACCTGTCGCCAGGCCGCCGTAGTCCCGCCCAGGCTCAGGCCAAGCGCGGCGACCCAGTACAGCGACAGGCCGACACGCCGTGGGCCGTGGACCGCCGCCAACCCGCAACAGAACGTCAGCAACGCCATGAAAAACCTTTGCGCCAGGCACAGGCTGCAGGGCGTCAGCCCGACCGCATACTCGAGATAATAGGAAGCTCCCAGGGCCATGGCCCCTGCAGTGAAAGCCGTGAAAAACAAGGAGCGTGAACAGGCCAACGACATGGCTTTTCCGTAACAGTGGAGACAGGCAGTTACGGTAGAGGAAAGCTTGTCAGCCTTTCAAGGCGGGGCCTTGGCGACAGTTCACCAGAAGTGTAGGGAAAACCCGACAGGTGCGAGAGGAATAGGTGTAGTCCGTTGTAGGACTTTGCCCAAGACGCCCGCCACAGGTAATTTTTCGCTCACTGAACGTTAACGAGGGAGCATGCTCCCTCGCGATATCAGGCGTGAACCGGCACCGGCAACGGCGCGGCCAGCAGACGCTCATCCAGCAATCCGAGACCCTCCTGGAACAGCTGGTTACTGCGCTCGGTGTCACCCAGTTGCGCAAGCAGACGTGCCAGCTCGGCGCAGGCTTCAGGGTTACGCTGCACTCGCAGACTGCTTTCCAGGTAATCCCGTGCCTTGCCCCACAAGCTGGCTTGCAGACAGAGACGACCGAGGGTCAGCAACAGGCTCGGGTCAGCAGGATGTTCCTTGAGCCAACCTTCGGCGGTCTGCAACTGGCGCGCCGGATCGCTGCCGCGCACCAGGCCATACAGACGCGCGAGATGGCTGTCGTACTTGCGCTTGAGGGCACTGCGCAGGATTTCTTCTGCTTCGACCTGAGCACCCAACTGACGCAATTGCTCGGCGTATGCCAGCACCAGCGCCGGCTCCTGACGCTGCGCGGAGGTCAACTGCTCCCAGGCACGGGTGAGTGACTGCAGACCGACCTTGCCGTCCTCGTCCCGATGCGCTGCCAGAGACAGGTTGTTGCCCCAGGCACGCCGCTCCAGTTCAGCCAGTTCGGCCGCAGGCAAAGCCTTGTCCTTGCGCAGCTCCGGCAACAGGCGAATCACCGCCGACCAGTCGCCGCGCTGCTGATGCAGACGCTGCAACTGTCGCAAGGTCTGCACGTTATGCGGATGTCGCTCGTGCATCGCCTGCAGGGTCACCAAGGCGCCGTCGGTATCACCACGATCGGTCTGCAACTGCGCATGACTCAAGGCAATCGCCAATTCGGCCTGCGGCTGGCGCTCCAGCGCACGTTCAAGCAGGTGATCACACTCTTCGTACTTGCCTTGTTCGTTGGCCGCGCGTGCCGCGCCGAGGTAATACAACAGCGGCTGGCGCTCGGCCTCGGCGGCGCGAGACAGATGACGTTGCGCGCTGGCCCAGCGACCTTCGGCCAGATCCAGCTGCCCGTGTTCGATGGCCACCTGCACCCGCCGGCTGCGGTTGCGGCGCGACCACGGATTGACCACGCCACTGGAGGCCATGACCAGCTCGACCAAGGCCTTGATCCCCCAGATCAGCAGCCACAACACCGCGATCAGGCCCAGCGTGGCCCACAGACTGGCCTCGTAGCGGAAGCTCTTGTAGGCAATCAACACGTACCCGGAGTGCTCGGCAATCGCCAGGCCCAGTGCCGCCGTCGCCGCGATCACCAGAAACACGATCACATACAGGCGTTTCATGGCGTGGTCTCCTGCGCGGTATTGGCGGCAGGTTTGGCGAACGGTTTGACCGATTCTTCAGCGTTGACGTTACGGCGCTCCAGATAAGCCTGCACCGCACTCAGCGTGCCGGTCAGGTCCGGCGTCTTGACCGTGACCGGTTGCTGGCTCAGCTCGGCAACCTGTTCAAGCATGATTTTGCTCTGCGGATTGTCCGGGTTGAAATTGCCCGTGAGCACATCCCGCGCTTCGGTCAGTGCCTGGGTGTAGACCGGTGCCTGGCCATTGAGCGCCGCCCATTGCGCTTGCTCCAGCGCGAGACTCAGGGCAAGGCGCACCTGGCTCAGACTTTGCCCGGCCAGCAGTGGCTTCACGTTCTTGTCGGCATTGAAATCGATGCGGATGTAACGCGACACCTGATCCCACCACTGCGCCCAGCGACTGGCACCATCGCCGTCAGCGGTCAGGCCCAGCAGCGACTCGCCGCGATCCTTGTACTCAGGCGCCAGCTCGGTCAGTTCGATGACCTGATCACGCAAGGCACCGATGCGCAGGAACAGACCGGTGCGATCCGGCTGCTCGGTGCTGCGCAGCGCGACGAGGGTTTTCGCCACTTGCTCGCGGGCGGCGAACGAGCCGGGATCGTTCTGCTCACGCAGAATTTCGTCGGCACCCTGCACCAGCGCCTGGGCGCTGCTGATGTCCTGCAAGGCCGACAGACGCAGGCTGGCCAGACGCAGCAGATGCTCGGCCTCGGCCAGACGCCAGTCCTTGCGGCTGGCACCGAGGACGGTTTCCAGACGCTGGTTGAGACGCTGCTGATCCCCCTGCAGTTGCGTCACCAGACGCTGACGTTCGGCGAGTTCATCGGCACCGGGCAATTGCGCGAGGCGCTCGGTCAGGCGCTGTTCGTTGAGCTTGAGGCTCTGCGCCTGATCGTTCAGTGCCTGCACCTGGCCTGACTGTTGTGCGGTGTTGCTCTGCAGGTGACGCACCTGCCAGACACCCCAGCCACCGATCGCCACGCCGGCAGCGCCGAGCAACAGGGCGACAATGGCCAGTCCGTTGCCTCGGCGCGGCTCTTTGGCCGGCGGTGGAGTTTCAACCTGGGCATCGATCACAGGCTGGACATCATCTTTAGGCAAGGCTGTTTCGCTCACGTATCCATCCTTTGCATTAGAGAACGGGCACGGGATGCTCCCGTAACGCCGTCAGCAAAGCCGCGGCACTCGCGCCGCGGCAATCCACAACTGTTCGGGCCCCGGCGGCACGTGCCAGCTCGGCGACCCTTGGGCTTGGCACAAACAACGGCAACTGCGCAATTGACGGCCAGGCATCGCCGGCCATCTGGCGCAAGTGCTCGAAACCCTGTCCACTGCTGACCACCAGCCCGTTCAAGCGTTCCGCTGCGATGCGCCGCGGCAGCTCTTGCGGCGGGTAGGCCGGCAGGTCACGCCGATACAACTCCAGATACTCGACACTAGCACCAAGCGCGCGCAGGCGCTCGGCGAGCAGCTCGCGACCACCCTCGCCACGCAGGATCAGCACCTGCGCGCCGGGCTCGGTGACCGCCTCGCGCAGACGCGACAATTGCAGCAGGGCTTCACTGTCATCGCCGTCGGCGGGACAGTGCACATCGAGACCGTGATCGCGAAGAATCTGCGCGGTCGCCGCACCGACGCTGAACCACGGCATCGACAGCGACTGAAGCCCATGAGCGTCTAGCAGATCAAGCGCAATCCGCGCCGCCGGCTTGCTGACCACGATGACCGCGCTGCAACCCGAAAGCCGCGCCAGCGCCTGACGTATCTTGTCAGAGACCGGCAGCGGCGCGATGTCCAGAAGCGGCAGGCAACTGCTGAAAATCCCCTGTCCGGCCAACACCGCGGCCAGCGCCGCGCAGTCATCCGCAGGGCGCGTCAGCAGCAGGCGCCAGCCAGTCACTCGTGACCTGCCTCGCCATACACCGCTTTGAGAATGTTGTCGGCACCCTGGCTGAGCAAGTCTTCGGCAACCTTCACCCCCAGCGTCTCGGCATCGGCACGCGGCGCGCGCGCCTCGGCGCTGAGCAGCTTGCCACCGCTCGGTTCGCCCACCAGACCACGCAACCACAACTGCTCACCTTCAAGCACGGCGTAGCAGGCGATCGGCACCTGGCAGCCGCCATTCAGGTGTTTGTTGAGGGCACGTTCAGCGGTCACGCGCGAAGCGGTGTCGGCGTGATGCAACGGTGCGAGCAAGGCGTGGATTTGCGTGTCGGCGCTGCGGCATTCGATGCCGACAGCGCCTTGGCCACCGGCCGGCAGACTGTCGTCGACGCTGATCGCAGAAGTGATGCGCTCTTCGAAACCGAGGCGGATCAGGCCGGCCGCCGCGAGGATGATCGCGTCATATTCGCCGGCATCGAGCTTGGCCAGACGGGTATTGACGTTACCGCGCAGGAAGCGGATTTCCAGATCAGGACGACGGGTCAGCAGTTGCGCCTGACGCCGCAGGCTGGAGGTGCCAACGATGGCGCCGGCAGGCAGCGCATCGAGGCTGGCGTAGGTATTGGAAACGAAAGCATCGCGCGGGTCTTCGCGTTCGCAGATACAGAACAGGCCAAGGCCTTCGGGGAAGTCCATCGGCACGTCTTTCATCGAATGCACGGCGATGTCGGCTTCGTTTTCCAGCAGCGCGGTTTCCAGCTCCTTGACGAACAGGCCCTTGCCGCCGATTTTCGACAGCGGCGAGTCGAGCAGCTTGTCGCCGCGACTGACCATGGGCACCAGCGTCACCAGCAGACCCGGATGGGCCGCTTCCAGACGGGCTTTGACATATTCGGCCTGCCAGAGGGCCAGCGCACTTTTACGGGTGGCGATGCGGATTTCGCGAGAGGACATGGATCAATCCGTACTGAATAGATACGGCGGATAATAACAGCTCAGCCAAATCCACTTTGACTTGAATCAGAAACGGCGTGGCCTCCCTGGCCTGCAATGCCCGGCAGAAGAAAGTGCAACCGTGCGCGAAGGCCGGGTCAGAGGCCCTGCATCATCTTGCGCACACCGGCCACATGCCGGCGGCTGACAATCAGCGCATCACCATTGAGGCCTTTGAGGAACAGCTGGAAATGCCCCAGCGGTGTGCGTTGCAGACGCTCGATGCGGTCGCGGGCGACCAGCGCGTTGCGGTGGATGCGCACGAAACGCTCGCCGAATTCGTCTTCGAGGGCTTTCAGCGGCTCATCCAGCAGCACCTCGCCGCTTTCATGGCGCAGGGTCACGTATTTGTGATCGGCAATGAAATAGACCACCTGATCCAGCGGGATCAGCTCGATGCCTTTGCGGGTGCGGGCGCTGATGTGACTGCGCGGGCCATTACCGCTTTCGGCGGCGGGACGGGTCAGGGCCGAGAGTTGCGCCCGGTTGGGACGTTCAGCCCGTTTCAGGGCGTCATGCAGATGTTCGGTTCGCACGGGTTTCACCACATAGCCCACGGCGCTGGCCTGCAGGGCTTCCACGGCAAATTCATCGGGGCCGGTGCAAAACACCACGGCCGGCGGCGTTTCGCGTTCGCACAGACGGGCAGCGACTTGCAGGCCATCAAGGCCCGGCATGCGAATATCGAGCAGCACGATATCCGGCTTGTGGCTGTCGATCAGCGCCAACGCCTCTTCGCCATTCGTGGCGCTGGGCTCCAGGACTGTATAACCCTCGAGCTCGCTTACCATTCGGCTTAGGCGCTCGCGAGCCAGTGGTTCGTCATCAACGATCAGGACATTCATATTGCGCTGGATTCCTGCGTGAGTCTCGCACAAGGATAGCGTAGACAGGTGAAGTGACGTCCGTCACCGCGATCCACGCTAAGACTAGCCCGAGCGCCAAAAAGTGCCGTACGTCGGCCAGCAATATTTGCCAGTGTCCGGGTCGTACCGCTCAAAGCCCGCTGTTTCCTGCGTTTTTCACGGGGTATGCCAAAGGACAAAACCACCCACCCCCTCTTCTTATAGTCGGCGTCCGAACCTTTGTGCGATCCGCAGTCGCGCCGACCCTTATGTCCAACTGTAGACGCTTGCCGGGCCGATATTGCTCAATCGAAAAATATCCTTGCGCAAATCCCCCGCAGACGGCGCCGACTATGAATGAGCAGATGAGAAAAAAACGTATCGACCGGTGTCAGCGACAGGATTGGCAACCCTGTTATTATCCGCGCCAGCGTTTCACGCCTTCTTTCTTCAAGCCGATACGAGCGAATTCATGAGCACTGACAAGACCAATCAGTCCTGGGGCGGCCGCTTCAGTGAACCCGTCGACGCCTTCGTCGCCCGCTTCACCGCCTCCGTCACCTTCGACCAGCGCCTGTATCGCCACGACATCATGGGCTCGATCGCCCACGCCACCATGCTGGCCAAGGTCGGCGTGCTGACCGATGCCGAGCGCGACAGCATCATCGACGGCCTGAAGACCATTCAGGGCGAAATCGAAGCCGGCCAGTTCGACTGGCGCGTCGACCTCGAAGACGTGCACATGAACATCGAAGCGCGCCTGACCGACCGCATCGGTATCACCGGCAAGAAACTGCACACCGGGCGCAGCCGCAACGATCAGGTCGCCACCGACATCCGTCTGTGGCTGCGTGACGAGATCGACCTGATCCTGGCCGAAATAACCCGCTTGCAAAAAGGTTTGCTGGAACAAGCCGAGCGCGAAGCGGCGAGCATCATGCCCGGCTTCACTCACCTGCAAACTGCTCAGCCAGTGACCTTCGGCCACCACATGCTGGCGTGGTTCGAAATGCTCAGCCGCGACTACGAGCGTCTGGTCGACTGCCGCAAGCGCACCAACCGCATGCCGCTGGGCAGCGCCGCGCTGGCCGGCACCACCTACCCGATCGATCGCGAATACACCGCGCAACTGCTGGGCTTCGACGCCGTGGGCGGCAACTCGCTGGACAACGTTTCCGATCGCGACTTCGCCATCGAATTCTGCTCGGTCGCCAGCATCGCGATGATGCACCTGTCGCGTTTCTCCGAAGAGCTGGTGCTGTGGACCAGCGCGCAGTTCCAGTTCATCGATCTGCCTGATCGCTTCTGCACCGGCAGCTCGATCATGCCGCAAAAGAAAAACCCGGACGTACCGGAACTGGTTCGCGGCAAGACTGGCCGCGTGTTCGGCGCATTGATGGGCCTGCTGACCCTGATGAAAGGCCAGCCTCTGGCCTACAACAAGGACAACCAGGAAGACAAAGAGCCGCTGTTCGACGCCGCCGACACCCTGCGCGATTCGCTGCGGGCGTTTGCCGACATGATCCCGGCGATCAAACCGAAACACGCGATCATGCGTGAAGCGGCCCTGCGTGGTTTCTCCACCGCGACCGATCTGGCGGACTACCTGGTGCGCCGTGGCCTGCCGTTCCGTGACTGCCACGAAATCGTCGGTCACGCGGTGAAGTACGGCGTCGACACCGGCAAGGATCTGGCCGAGATGAGCCTGGAAGAACTGCGTCAGTTCAGCGACCAGATCGAGCAGGACGTGTTCGCCGTGCTGACCCTGGAAGGCTCGGTGAATGCCCGTGACCATATCGGCGGGACTGCGCCGGCGCAGGTCAAGGCAGCGGTGGTTCGCGGTCAGGCCCTCATCGCCAGCCGCTAAGGTCAAAAGCTTCGCGAGCAGGCTCGCTCCCACATTTGGATTTTTGTTAAATACAAAATTTGTGGCCGACAAAAATCCCCTGTGGGAGCGAGCCTGCTCGGGAAGGCTTCCCTTCAGAGCGCTATAAAATTCACTTCTTGGCAGCGATCATCGCCAAAAACGCCGGCATCGCCGCCTCTTTGTCCGCTGCAATCTTCTGCACATGCGGATTCTGCTCAAGCCGCTCCAGCAGCGCCTTGGCTTTCGGCATCTCTGCCAGCAAATCGATCCCGAACAGTTTCTGCCCGACCGCACACGCCAGCGGCACGCTGTACAGGAAATACAAATCCGCGATGCTCAAACTGTCGCCCGCCACGTACGGGGCGAATTTGCCGTGGCGGCCCAGTGCCGCGAAACCCAGCAGCAGCTCGGCTTTGGTTTTCTCCTTGATCGCCTCCGGCACCGGCGAGCCGAAGAACGCTTCGCCATAACAGGCGCGGCCCGGCAGTTCGATGTACAACTCGATTTCCTTGGCGATCGCCAGCACCTGCGCCCGCTCGAATGGATCGCTCGGCAGCAGCGGCGTGCCTTTCTGGGTCTGCTCGAGGTATTCAAGGATGATCGCGGTCTCGTTGATGAAACCCGCCTCGACGCCCAGCACCGGCACTTTGCCGCGTGGACTGATCGCCAATGATTCAGGCGTCGGCGTCGGGTAGAAGGTGACTTCTTCGAACGCCAGGCCTTTTTCCAGCAGCGCCAGCTTGACCATGTTGTAGTAGTTGCTGACAGCGAATCCGTAGAGCTTGAACATCACATAGCCTCCAGGCCGTGCGGGGTGGGCAGGCACTGTTTATAGATCGCCGGGCTCGATCCTGCCAGCAGCATCACGCCGCTGAATGCGGGTAAACTGGCGCCTTTCCTTGAGGAGCCTGCCATGAGCGAGCCGACTGACATCGACAATGATGAAGAAGAGTTCACCGAATCGACGCTGATCGAAGCGATCGAGAACCAGATCGAAAGCGACAACCCGCCAGCGGCCAAGGCAACCTTCAACAAGCTGACGCTGGTCGGTTACGAGCGTGATGACATCCTGAATCTGATGGCCCACGTGCTGGCCTACGAAATCGACGCGATGCTTGACGAAGACCGCGCGTTCAATACCGAGTGGTATGAAACCGCGCTGCGTGCATTGCCTGAGCTGCCACCGGAAAAGCAGTAGGCCAAACACATCCCCCCTGTGGGAGCGAGCCTGCTCGCGAATGCCGTGCATCAGCAAAGACAACGCTATATGACACATCGCTTTCGCGAGCAAGCTCGCTCCCACACAATTTGTCACCCATCCATCCAGCCAACTCTCCGGCCCCGACTAGACTGGAATCCGCCTCAAGACAAAATCCCTGATCTGAGCACTGGACATGCCGCAAAAGCGGGTTCACCTTAGGGGCGCTGTCGTCCAATTCCTAGAAAGTCTGGAGTCCTTATGTCGCTTACCCCTGAGCTGGTTGCCGAACTGGAAGTCCTCGCACTCTTTCCCCTGGACAGTTCCCAGGAAGGTTTGAAAATTCATCAGACCGCTGCCCCGAAACATATCGCCGCCGCCAAACGCCTCTTCGAGAAAGACCTCACCGACCAGCCCGATGGCGGGTATCTGACCAGTCTGGGTCGTGATGCCGCGCAAAATGTGCAAACCGTGCTGACCATTCTGAGAGAACAGGAAACCGCCTGATTTTTCCCGTCTTCGCCCACGGGAACTCCTGCCACGGGATTTCCGCGGGCCCGCTTGATCGCTCACCGCTAAAAATCTGACGTCAAAAAACAAATTCAGCTTAAAAGTCCCGCTGCGCAAAGGCTAAACTGCCTCCCATTCCGAGACCCTCTTCTTCCGAGCCTGCGAGCCGGTTTGAGCTGACATGACGCGCACCCATGAAATCCGCCCCGACCTGGACGAAGGCATCGACCGCAAGGTGCTCAGCCAGCTGCGCGCGCGCTTTCTCAAGCTCAATGAGGGTCGCCTTGGCCGGGCGCTCGAAGGTCTGTCGAGCCGCCAGCAAGGCGTGCTGACCCTGCTGCCGCTGTTCTTCCACGTCAATCACCCGCTGTTGCCGGGCTATGTTTCCGGCAGCACCCCAGCCGGGCTGTCCAACTATGAACCGGACGCCAGCGCCCTCACCGAAGCGCAGCGCCTGACCCGCTCGTTCTCCTACAAGCCGCGCCATGGCAGCAACCCGCCTCGGCCGATTCACGGACTGTTTCTGATGGGCAGCCTCGGCACCCTGGCCCAGGCCGATCAGAGCGACATGGACGTGTGGGTTTGCCACGCACCGGACCTGAGCGACAACGAACTCGCCGAGTTGCGCAAAAAATGCCAGCTCCTCGAAGCCTGGGCCGCGACCCAAGGCGCCGAGGCGCACTTCTTTCTGATCGACCCGGTACGCTTCGTCAAAGGCGAACGCGACACCCAGCTCAGCTCCGAAAACTGCGGCAGCACGCAGCACTATCTGTTGCTGGACGAGTTTTATCGCACCGCGATCTGGCTGGCCGGGCGCACACCGATCTGGTGGCTGGTGCCGGTCTACGAAGAACGCGCTTACGACCTGTACACCCACACTCTGCTGTCCAAGCGTTTCATTCGCGCCGACGAGACGCTTGATCTCGGGCATCTGGCGACAATTCCGCCGGGCGAGTTCATCGGTGCCGGCCTGTGGCAGTTGTTCAAGGGCATCGAATCGCCCTACAAGTCGGTGCTCAAGCTGTTGCTGACCGAGGTCTACGCCAGCGAACACCCGCAAGTGCAGTGCCTGAGCCTGCGCTACAAGCAGGCCGTGTTCGCCAATCAGCTGGATCTGGATGAGCTGGATCCGTACATGGTGGTGTACCGACGCATCGAGGAATACCTCAGCGCCCGCAACGAACCGGAGCGTCTGGAGCTGGTGCGCCGCGCGCTGTACCTCAAGGTCAACCGCAAGCTCACCGGCAACAGCCGCACCCAAAGCTGGCAGCGTTCGCTGCTGGAGCGCCTGGCGCACGAATGGCATTGGGATCAGCGGCAACTGGCCTTGCTCGACAGCCGCAGCCAGTGGAAAGTCCGCCAGGTCAGCGCCGAACGCCGCGCCCTGGTCAATGAGCTGAATTACAGCTACCGCTTCCTGACCCAGTTCGCCCGCACCGAACAGACCGTCAGCCTGATCAACAAGCGCGACCTGAACGTGCTCGGTCGTCGCTTGTACGCCGCATTCGAGCGCAAGGCCGACAAGGTCGAATTCATCAACCCCGGCATCGCCCCGGATCTGGCCGAAGACACCCTGACGCTGGTGCAATCGCCGAACAAAAAAGAGCCCGGGCAAACCCAGTGGGGTTTGTACAACGGTAGCCTGAACGCGCTGGAGTGGGAGCACTTCGCGCCGATCAAGCGCAGCCGCGAGTTGCTCGAACTGCTGACCTGGTGCCACCGCAACGGTGTGATCGACAGCAGCACCCGACTGGCGCTGCACCCCGGCACTAGCGATATGAGCGAGTTCGAGCTGTTCAACCTGCTCGGCAGCCTGCAGCAGTGCATCGCCCTGCCCCTGCCGACCGTTGCCGAAGAACGACTGCTGCGCGCTGCGGTGCCGAGCGAAGTGCTGATGCTGGTCAACGTCGGTATCGATCCGCTCAAGCATCACCGCGACCTGAATATCCTGATGACCACCGAGCGCACCGACTCACTGAGTTACGCCGGGGTGCGCGAAAACCTTGTGCTGACCCTCGATCAGGTCACGCTCAACAGCTGGAATGAAGTGCTGGTCAACCGTTTCGACGGCCCCCACGCGCTGCTCGATTGCCTGCGCGACTACCTCAACAATCTGCCGCGCGGCGCGCAGCAGCCGTCATTGAAGGTGCGCTGCTTCTGCCACAACCGCGCGCAGTTCATTGCCCGGCGCGTGGAAGAAGTCATCGACACCGCGCAGACCCTGCTGCTCAGCGAGCTCAATCACCGCTACCTGATTCAGGTGCAACAGCACTATCACGTGCTGGAGCTGGTGCCGGGCCAGGTCAACCATGTCGCACTCGCCACACTGCCGGCGCTGCTCGATTATCTGGGCGAAGAACAGCCGCGCTACAGCCCGCTGCACCTGGACCCGATGGCGCTGGAGGATCACGACCTCGCGTTGATCCTGCCGATGGGTCAGCCGGAATCGATTCAGGTGTTCTACCGGATCAGCGAACAACAGGCCGAGCTGTACGTGCTGGATGAGTTCAACGCGCTGTGGCAACAGCATCTGCCGTATCACGATGAACAGAGCCTGCTGGTACCGCTGCAGCGCTTCCTGCAATCGATCCAGTACCGACGCGAAGCGCTGTTGCCGATGGATGGCAACCCGGCGGTCGGCCTCGACACCTTGTATTACCAGCTATTGCCTTCCGGCCCCGGGCGGGCGCGCCGGGTCGAACCACGACCGGCGCCGCAGACACCGGTCAACAAACCGTTCTACGACGTGCAGGCGATCGTCGGCAAAGCCGCACCGGGCGAGGTGCAGGTCACCTTGTATTGCAATCAACGGGAATTCAGCGAGCTGGAATATGGCGACCAGCTGTTCCACGTGGCCGCCCGGGAGATCGTCGAGCAGCGCCGCGAGACCGAGCGCTATCGCTGCTACATCACCGACCTGGACCTCTCGGGCCTGCTCGGTGATGGTCAGAGTTCAAGCAATTTGTATCTGCGCTACAAGGCCGACCTGGAGCGCGCCCTGAACGAGGCGCTCGAACAGGTCTGAGGCGGGATCACTCGCGGAATTCACCGCCGTTGGCAGGCTGCGATTCAACTTCCAGCAACGTCAGTTTTAGGGTCTTGCCACCCGGAGCCGGCCAGTCGATGTGCTGACCGACCTTCAGGCCCAGCAGCGCGCTGCCGACCGGCGCGAGGATCGAGATCTTGCCTTCGTCGGCGTTAGCGTCCTTGGGATAGACCAATGTCAGGTGATAGTCCTTGCCACTGCCCTCTTCGCGGCAGTGCACACGGGAATTCATCGTCACGACATCAGCGGGCACTTCATCGTGGCCGACCAGTGTATCGGCGCGGTCCAGTTCGGTTTGCAGCGCGATCACGCCCGGCGCAGCCTGGTCTTTCTCATTCAGGTTGTCGATCAAGCGCTCCAGACGTTGCACGTCCAGACGGGTAAGAGTGATGGAAGGTGCGGTCATGATCCGGGCAGACTCCTTTCTTCTGCACACAAAAAAAGCAAAACCCCGCCAAAAAAGACGGGGTTTTCACCATGCCTCGATGGGTTGAGGCGTGTTCGGACACTATCACAGCTCAAAAAATATACAAGTCACCCACTTTTGAAATGGCAAGAACCCCTGTGGCGAGGGGATTTATCCCCGATGGGTCGCGCAGCGGCCCCAAGCTTCTGAGACTGCTGCGCAGTCTATCGGGGATAAATCCCCTCACCACAAGGTCGAGTCAAGTCAGGGCTTTTCGTGCGGCAGCCTGCTGGCAGATGATCCGGCGGCGTTGATCGTCTGCCGAGCGCCATTCGCGAATATCCTCGACATGGCGGAAGCAGCCGAGACAAACCTTCTGTTCATCCAGCCGGCACACGCCGCTGCACGGCGAAGGCACGGCCGGGCTGATGTTGCTGTAAAGCGGCTTTGGCGGACGAACAGATGCGCTATCAGTCACGAAATCACAGACCTTCGAAGTCAAATTCGACGCCGGCTTGCTGCTTGACGATGCGCTCGAGCATCTCGCCCAGTTGCTCTTCGCTCTTGTCGCACATCCAGCGCTCGCTCTCTTCGTCGTAGTCGAAGTGGAAACCGCCGGACACCGCCGCCAACCACAGCTGACGCAACGGCTCCTGACGACTGAAAATCAGCTGCGTGCCGTTTTCAAACTTCACAGTCAGTACACCGGCCGAGCTTTCCAGGTCGATATCCAGGTCGCTTTCGTCAAAGATGTCCTCCAGTTTTTCCTGGGTTTCATCGACCAGATCGTGGAAACGCGCTTCGGACAAACTCATTGTGGCAACCTCAAAAAATGTCTGATCAGGCTCAAGCGCCGCAAGATACGGACGCTGCCGGCCGATTGCAAAGATTAACGACCAAGCACCTGCCGGCACATCCAACACAACACTTGTGGGAGCGGGCTTGCTCGCGAAGGGGCCGGCACATCCAGCATTTTTCTCGACTGGACCGACGCCTTCGCGGGCAAGCCCGCTCCCACAGGGGTTTGTGTGTATTCACAGAGCCCCGCCGGACGGGAACCCCCTCGCATAGGCAAGCTGCCGGGTGGCCGGTATACTCCGGCGCAATTAACGCATTTTCAAGGATTTCGCCATGAAGCGCCTGATCTCTTCCCTTGCTGCGCTCGTCGCGGTTGCCTGCCTCGTTTCGGCCTGTGGTCAAAAAGGCCCGCTGTACCTGCCGGATGACGATCAGGACCCGGCCGAGCAAGCCCAGTCTTCGCAAAAGCAGCCGTCCAAAGCACACAAGCACGACGTTTACCAATAAGGGATCGCCATGGACGCTTTTAACTACCGTGGCGGGGAGCTGTTCGCGGAAGGTGTGGCGCTGTCCGCCATCGCCGACCGCTTCGGCACGCCCACCTATGTCTACTCGCGTGCGCACATCGAAGCCCAGTATCTGGCCTACGCCGACGCGCTGGCCGGCATGCCGCATCTGGTCTGCTACGCCGTCAAGGCCAACTCCAACCTCGGGGTTCTGAATGTCCTGGCCCGTCTCGGCGCCGGTTTCGACATCGTTTCCCGTGGCGAGCTGGAACGTGTACTCGCCGCTGGCGGCAGCGCCGACAAGATCGTGTTCTCCGGCGTCGGCAAGACCCGTGACGACATGCGTCGCGCGCTGGAAGTCGGCGTGCACTGCTTCAACGTCGAATCCACCGACGAGCTTGAGCGCCTGCAAGTCGTGGCTGCCGAGCTGGGTGTTCGCGCACCGGTCTCGCTGCGCGTGAACCCGGACGTCGACGCCGGCACCCACCCGTACATTTCCACCGGTCTCAAAGAGAACAAGTTCGGCATCGCCATTGCCGACGCCGAAGACGTGTACGTGCGTGCCGCGCACCTGCCGAACCTGGAAGTGATCGGTGTCGACTGCCACATCGGCTCGCAACTGACCACCCTGCCGCCGTTCCTCGATGCCCTCGATCGCTTGCTGGATCTGGTCGACCGCCTCGGCGACTGCGGCATCCACCTGCGCCACATCGATCTCGGTGGCGGCCTGGGCGTGCGGTATCGCGATGAAGAGCCGCCACTGGCCGGCGACTACATCAAGGCTGTGCGCGAGCGTCTGAACGGTCGTGACCTGGCGCTGGTGTTCGAACCGGGCCGCTTCATCGTCGCCAACGCCGGCGTGCTGCTGACCCAGGTCGAGTACCTCAAGCACACCGAACACAAGGATTTCGCCATCGTCGACGCGGCGATGAACGACCTGATTCGCCCGGCGCTGTATCAGGCCTGGATGGACGTCACCGCGGTCAAACCGCGTGACTCCGCTGCGCGCAAATACGACATCGTCGGCCCGATCTGCGAAACCGGCGATTTCCTCGCCAAGGATCGTGAGCTCGCGCTGGAAGAAGGCGACCTGCTGGCCGTGCATTCGGCCGGTGCCTACGGCTTCGTGATGAGTTCCAACTACAACACCCGTGGCCGTGCCGCTGAAGTGTTGGTAGACGGTGATCAGGTTTTTGAAGTGCGCCGCCGCGAAACCGTGGCCGAGCTGTTTGCCGGCGAAAGCCTGCTGCCGGAGTAACCCATGCTGCTGCGTTTTACCAAAATGCACGGCCTGGGCAATGACTTCATGGTTCTCGACCTGGTCAGCCAGCACGCGCATATTCAGCCCAAGCACGCCAAGCAATGGGGCGACCGGCACACCGGTATCGGTTTCGACCAGTTGCTGATCGTCGAAGCACCGAGCAACCCGGACGTGGATTTCCGTTACCGGATCTTCAACTCCGATGGCTCGGAAGTGGAACAGTGTGGCAACGGTGCGCGCTGCTTCGCGCGCTTCGTGCTCGACAAACGTCTGACGGCCAAGCGGCAGATTCGCGTCGAGACCAAGGGCGGCATCATCGAGCTGGACGTGCGTAACGACGGCCAGATCGGGGTGAACATGGGCGCGCCGCGTCTGGTGCCGGCGGATATTCCGTTCGACGCACCGGCGCAGGCCAGCAGCTATCAGCTGGAAGTCGACGGCACCACGGTCGAACTGGCCGCTGTGTCAATGGGCAACCCCCATGCGGTGCTGCGCGTACAGGACATCAACAATGCACCGGTGCATGAACTGGGGCCGAAAATCGAACACCATCCGCGCTTCCCGGCGCGGGTCAACGTCGGTTTCATCCAGGTCATCGACCGCAACCGCGCGCAGTTGCGCGTCTGGGAACGCGGGGCCGGGGAAACCCAGGCCTGCGGTACCGGCGCTTGTGCCGCTGCAGTTGCGGCCATCAGCCAGGGGTGGATGGATTCGCCGCTGTTGATCGACCTGCCCGGCGGGCGTCTGTCCATTGAATGGGCAGGCCCTGGCCATCCAGTGCTGATGACCGGCCCGGCAGTGCGTGTATACGAAGGACAAGTGCGTCTTTGAGTGAGCAGAAGCCATGACCGATAAGCCTCAGGTACCCGCCCGACAGTCCGACGAATCCGCGTCCGAGAGCCTGGAGGCGGCAGCGGTTGCCGCATACCTGGAGGCTCATCCGGACTTCTTCGTCGAGCACGAAGAACTGCTGCCCGCCATGCGCATTCCCCACCAGCGCGGTGACACCGTTTCGCTGGTCGAGCGGCAGATGAGCATCCTGCGCGACCGCAACATCGAGATGCGTCATCGTCTCTCGCAGTTGATGGACGTCGCCCGCGACAATGACCGGCTGTTCGACAAGACCCGTCGCCTGATTCTGTCGCTGATGGACGCGGCCAGTCTGGAAGACGTGGTGATCAGCGTCGAAGACAGCCTGCGCCAGGACTTTCAGGTGCCCTTTGTCAGCCTGATCCTGCTCGGCGACAACCCGGCACCGGTTGGCCGCTGGGTGACTCATGCCGACGCGCAAACCGCGATCGGCGGGCTGCTCACCGAAGGCAAGAGCGTCAGCGGCACTCTGCGAGAACATGAGCTGGACTTCCTGTTCGGCGAAGAACAGCGCAAGCAGATCGGCTCCACCGCGGTAGTCGCGGTCAGTCATCAGGGCATTCACGGCATTCTGGCAATCGCCAGCCGCGATCCACAGCACTACAAGAGTTCGGTCGGCACGCTGTTCCTCAGCTACATCGCCGAAGTCATGGGCCGCGTGCTGCCAAGGGTCAACAGCTCCCTGCGCTCGGTACGCTGAGCATGGAACGACAACTGGACGCTTACTGCGAACACCTGCGCAGTGAGCGACAGGTGTCGCCGCACACCCTGTCGGCCTATCGCCGCGACCTCGATAAAGTCCTCGGCTGGTGCATCAAGCAGAACATCGGCAGTTGGGCGGCGCTGGATATTCAGCGTCTGCGCAGCCTGATCGCCCGCCTGCATGCGCAGGGTCAGTCGTCACGCAGTCTCGCCCGATTGCTTTCAGCGGTGCGCGGGCTCTATCACTATCTGAATCGCGAAGGTCTGTGCGACCACGACCCGGCGACCGGTCTGGCGCCGCCGAAAGGCGAACGGCGCCTGCCGAAAACCCTCGACACCGACCGCGCATTGCAACTGCTTGAAGGCGCGGTCGAGGACGACTTTCTCGCCCGTCGCGATCAGGCGATTCTCGAATTGTTCTATTCCTCGGGCCTGCGCCTGTCCGAGCTGACCGGGCTCAATCTCGATCAGCTGGATCTGGCCGACGGCATGGTTCAGGTGCTCGGCAAGGGCAGTAAGACCCGCCTGCTGCCGGTCGGCAAAAAGGCCCGCGGAGCACTGGAGCAATGGCTGCCGCTGCGGGCCATGACCAACCCGGCCGACGACGCCGTGTTCGTCAGCCAGCAAGGCCGCCGCCTCGGCCCACGGGCGATTCAGGTGCGGGTGAAACTGGCCGGCGAGCGCGAACTGGGGCAGAACCTGCACCCGCACATGCTGCGGCATTCCTTTGCCAGCCACTTGCTGGAATCCTCACAGGACCTGCGCGCGGTGCAGGAATTGCTCGGCCACTCGGACATCAAGACCACGCAGATCTACACCCACCTGGACTTCCAGCACCTGGCGGCGGTCTACGACAGCGCCCACCCACGGGCCAAACGCAGCAAAGGCGACGATTCATGAACATCCAGTTGATCACCTTCGACCTCGACGACACCCTGTGGGACACCGCCCCGGTGATCGTCAGCGCCGAAGCGGTATTGCGCCAATGGCTGAGCGAACACGCGCCGAATCTGGGCGCAGTGCCGGTGGAGCATTTGTGGGGGATTCGTGAGCGGGTACTGGCCAGCGAACCGGGCCTCAAGCACCGCATCAGTGCGTTACGTCGGCGGGTGCTGTTCCACGCACTGGAGGAAGCCGGGTACGCCCACGGCGAAGCTGCGGATCTGGCCGACAAAAGCTTTGAAGTGTTCCTGCATGCGCGGCATCAGATCGAGGTGTTCCCGGAGGTCGAACCGACTTTGGAAATCCTCGCCAACCATTACGCACTCGGCGTGGTCACCAACGGCAACGCCGACGTGCGTCGGCTGGGCCTGGCGGATTACTTCAAGTTTGCCTTGTGCGCCGAAGATATCGGTATCGCCAAGCCGGATGTGCGGCTGTTTCACGAGGCGTTGCAGCGTGGTGGCGCCACAGCCGAAACCGCCGTACATATCGGCGATCATCCGGGCGATGACATTGCCGGGGCGCAACAAGCGGGCATGCGTGCCGTCTGGTTCAACCCGACGGGCAAGGTCTGGGAAGCCGAGCGACTGCCGGATGCTGAAATCCGCAGCCTGACCGATTTGCCAGCCGTGCTCGCACGCTGGAATGCCCTCTCCACCTGACGTAACCCCCTGTGGGAGCGGGCTTGCTCGCGAAGAGGCCGTGTCAGTCGACATACAATTTGAATGACACACCGCCTTCGCGAGCAAGCCCGCTCCCACAGGGGGTTGCGTGTATCCATGACCTCTTTGTTTCAGGCATGAAAAAGCCCGCAGCGACGGCGGGCTTTTTCAGCAAGCAGATAGCACGCCTCAGATAGGGCGGCTGCCGTACTTGTTGTCCGGCTTTTTGGGCGGATCGGCGACCACGTTGGCCTCCACTTCCTGCACCTTGCCGCCGCGCGCAAGGAATTCTTCCATGGCCTTGGCCAGGGCGTCGCGCTCCTTGTTCTTGGCTTCGATGCTCGGCAACTCGTCGACCGACACCGCAGCCTTGGCTTTGCCTTTGGCAGCCGGGGCCGGCGTATCGTCACCGCCATCGTCTTCAGCAACGTCTTCCGCTGCTGCTTCCAGACCGTCCTCGGCCTCGTCTTCGTCGCCTACTTCGAGGTCGTCGTTTTCCAGATCATCGTCGCTCATGTTCTACCTCATGACTTGCGAAAAGCAGATTAGTTATAGACCAGCTTTGGCGACTGTCGAAAGTCGCCGGAAAAAAATCGGTAACCGCGGGTGACCAACGGTTTACGCCCCTTCACCCTGCAGGGTGGCGAGGACTTTACGGGCACCGCCATGATCACGGTGCTCGCCCAGATAAACACCTTGCCAGGTGCCCAGTGCCAGTCGCCCTGCCGAAACCGGCAGACTGATCTGACAGCCAAGTACGCTGGCCTTGAAGTGCGCCGGGAGGTCGTCCAGGCCTTCGTCGTTATGCTCATAGCCGTCTGTTCCTTGTGGGATCAGACGATTGAAAAATCGTTCGAAGTCGCGACGGACCGCCGGATCGGCGTTCTCGTTGATGGTCAACGACGCCGAGGTGTGCTGCAGCCACAAATGCAACAGACCGACCCGGCACGCCTTGAGTTCAGGCAGGCCGGCGAGTAACTCGTCCGTTACCAGATGAAAGCCCCGGGGCCGTGCCCGCAGGGTTATCAGAGTCTGTTGCCACATACAGTTCTCCGCACGTTCGGGGCGCATTCTAGCGCGCTCTGGGAAAAAACAAAGGCCCTAATATTCCTGCAATGATGTAAGCGATTGGCCGCAGAAAAATGCCCGCCGTAAACACGACCAAAGCCGTACGAAAAATCCTTTCAGCCTTCCTTTCAATGACAAATTCCAGACAAAAAAATGCCCGGCGAACCGGGCAAGTTTTTTAATGCGCGTACTTACAGGTTGTAGCCGCGTTCGTTGTGTTGTGCCAGATCCAGACCCACCGACTCTTCTTCCTCAGTCACGCGCAGCCCCATCACGGCGTCCAGGACCTTGAGGATGATGAAGGTGACGATCGCGGTGTAGATCACCGTGAAGCCGACACCTTTGCACTGAATCCACACTTGAGCGGCGATGTCGGTGACGGTGCCGAAGCCACCCAGCGACGGTGCAGCGAACACACCGGTGAGGATCGCACCGAGGATACCGCCGATACCGTGTACGCCGAACGCGTCCAGAGAGTCGTCATAGCCGAGTTTGCGTTTCAGCGTGGTGGCGCAGAAGAAGCACACCACACCTGCCGCCAGACCGATCACCAGTGCACCCATCGGGCCCACAGTGCCGGCCGCCGGAGTGATTGCCACCAGACCGGCAACCACACCCGAGGCGATGCCCAGTGCGCTTGGCTTGCCGTGAGTGATCCACTCCGCGAACATCCAGCCCAGAGCCGCTGCTGCTGTTGCAATCTGAGTGACCAGCATCGCCATGCCGGCGGTGCCGTTGGCGGCTGCGGCGGAACCGGCGTTGAAGCCGAACCAGCCGACCCACAGCATCGCAGCACCCATCAGGGTGTAACCGAGGTTGTGCGGCGCCATCGGAGTGGTCGGGAAGCCTTTGCGCTTGCCCAATACCAGGCACGCAATCAGACCGGCCACACCGGCGTTGATGTGCACCACGGTGCCGCCCGCGAAGTCGAGTACGCCCCAGTCCCACATCAGGCCGCCGTTACCGGACCAGACCATGTGCGCGATCGGTGCATAGACGAGGGTGAACCAGATGCCCATGAAAATCAGCATCGCGGAGAATTTCATCCGCTCGGCGAACGCACCGACAATCAGCGCCGGGGTGATGATCGCGAAGGTCATCTGGAAGGTGATGAACACCGCCTCGGGGAACAGCGCCGCAGGGCCGGTCAGGCTCGAAGGCGTGACACCGGCGAGGAACGCCTTGCCCATGCCGCCGAAGAACGAGTTGAAGTTGACGACGCCCTGCTCCATGCCGGTGGTGTCGAACGCAATGCTGTAGCCATAAATGACCCACAGGATGCTGATCAGACCGGTAATGGCGAAGCACTGCATCATCACGGAAAGAATGTTTTTCGAGCGAACCATGCCGCCGTAAAACAGCGCCAGGCCCGGGATGGTCATGAACAGCACGAGGGCTGTCGAGGTGAGCATCCAGGCGGTGTCGCCGGAATTGAGGACCGGGGCCGCCACTTCGTCTGCCGCCATTGCAAGGCCGGGCATTACGATGGACAACAGGGCTCCTAGCCCTGCGAATTTACGCAGAGTCATATTGTTTTCTCCTGGGGCGTTGGGGTTTGTGGCGGCTTAAATCGCGTCGGTATCGGTTTCGCCGGTACGGATGCGGATCGCCTGTTCCAGATTGACCACGAAGATCTTGCCGTCACCGATCTTGCCGGTGTTGGCCGCTTTGGTTATCGCCTCGATAACCCGATCCAGATCCTTGTCGTCGATGGCCACGTCGATTTTCACCTTGGGCAGAAAATCGACCACATATTCCGCGCCGCGATACAGCTCGGTGTGACCCTTCTGCCGGCCGAAGCCTTTGACTTCAGTAACGGTAATGCCCTGCACGCCGATTTCGGACAGCGACTCGCGCACGTCGTCCAACTTGAACGGCTTGATGATGGCAGTGACTAGCTTCATGAAACTCTCTCCCGAATTGGTGGACTTGCCCCAGGAAAACAAACCCGACTCAAGTCTAAGCGCAGTGCCTGGCTTTGTAACGCATCGTCGGCCTTACCTGCCCGACTGACGCCAGCTAACCGCTGCCGGCGAAACTCCCCGTCCCGCCTGCCGCACTGCATTCGTCACAGCGACTGCATCAGTGCATGGGTCACTACCGACTAAGCAGAAAGCTTGCCATCTCGCCAAATTCCCCTGATTTCAAGCCCTTGGCCGCTGCCACAGGCGCCCGCGCAAAAAAGCCCCGACGGTTACGCACAACAACGGTGCGTTGCCGTCCGTCCGCTTGCGCGAAAAGCGTGCATCCGTGCCTGCGTCAATGACTATAGACACTGCGTGATACACTGCCCGCCACTGTTTACAGGACACATTCCATGCTCGCGCCCAAAGACTTCCTCGACGCCCTGAGCGGCACCGCCTCCCGCCTGTTCAGCGGCGACACCCCGCTGCCGAAAGCCGAAATCGAAAGCCAGTTCAAGATGCTGCTGCAGAGTGCGTTCAGCAAACTCGATTTGGTGAGCCGTGAAGAGTTTGACAGTCAGATGGTCGTACTGGCCCGCACTCGTGCCCGCCTCGAGAGCCTCGAAGCGAAAGTTGCCGAGATGGAAGCGAAGCTGACACCGCCTGCGGAATAACAATCCCGAGTAGAAATGCCTTCAAATTTGCGAAGAGAAGTTAAACCGCTCCTGCCAAGGCAGGAGCGGTTTCCGTCAAATCAATCCTTACAACGAATTATTCCAACGGTCTCGCAGAAACTCGTACAGGCGAAAAGCCCATAACGCGATTCTGACGAGGCGCCACATATGTTTAAGAAACTTAGACATACTTTGGCCCTCCTTGCGTGGGGCCAAACCTCCGATGCACTTTCCGGCGTACGAACACCTTCGGGACTACACGTGAGTATGTCCGCTAAGGCGGCCGGGTGTGGGTTCCTCAAATACTGCACCGGCACGGGTCTCACACCGTGTCGAGGAACATGAAGTCTTTGCGCTCCCGGCCACACTTCGCGAATACCCCATGAGTGGGCATCGTCATTGCGGACTTTATGACAGCCCTTAGAAAGCGATTTAAACAACTTGTATCAAGTCGTTATGAGGCACTATCAACGGGACCGTTGCCCCCCTTTCAAGCCCATCTGATACTTGCGCCAATGAGCAAACATGCATAACCTGATCGCACGTGAGTGTGTCCGCAAAGGATACGCAGGCCTTGGCCTCACCGAAGCCTGCAAACTGAAAACCGTCTCCTCAAGGCGGTTTTTTTTCGCCTCGAGATTGGTTGACCACTTTCCCGCAACATCCAGTGAAAGTTCGCCCCGCCTGATCGCCCTTCCCCAACTACCCTTAAAAAACCCGCAGGAAGCGGCTCCCGATTCAGCTCAAGGAACGACCATGTCCCTCTCCATCGTCCACAGTCGCGCCCAGATAGGCGTGGATGCTCCCGCCGTCACCGTCGAAGTCCATCTGGCCAACGGTCTGCCTTCGCTGACCATGGTCGGCCTGCCCGAGGCGGCGGTGAAGGAGAGCAAGGACCGGGTGCGCAGCGCGATCATCAATTCCGGGCTGCAGTTTCCGGCGCGGCGGATCACCTTGAATCTGGCGCCGGCGGACTTGCCCAAGGATGGCGGGCGCTTTGATCTGGCGATTGCCCTAGGGATTCTGTCGGCGAGTGTGCAGGTGCCGTGTCTGACGCTGGATGAGGTGGAATGCCTTGGTGAACTGGCGTTGTCCGGCGCTGTGCGGCCGGTACGCGGAGTGTTGCCGGCGGCGCTGGCGGCGCGCAAGGCCGGGCGGGCACTGGTGGTGCCGCGGGCGAATGCCGAGGAAGCATGTCTGGCTTCGGGTTTGAAGGTGTTTGCGGTG
Organism: Pseudomonas sp. IT-93MI4; assembly: GCF_949767635.1. Classification (NCBI taxonomy): domain Bacteria; kingdom Pseudomonadati; phylum Pseudomonadota; class Gammaproteobacteria; order Pseudomonadales; family Pseudomonadaceae; genus Pseudomonas; species Pseudomonas sp. IT-93MI4. The sequence continues at coordinate 363,756 of NZ_CATKPP010000022.1, read as the reverse complement.
GATCATCTGCTGGAAGCAGTGGCGCATTTCAACGGGCATACGCCGGTCGAGCCTTATGTCTCGGACGGGCTGATCCATGCGGCGAAACCTTATCCCGACCTCAGTGAGGTGCAAGGACAGATGGCCGCGAAACGGGCGCTGCTGATTGCGGCGGCAGGCGCGCACAACCTGTTGTTCAGTGGGCCACCGGGAACCGGCAAGACCTTGTTGGCAAGTCGCTTGCCGGGGCTGCTGCCGCCGCTGTCCGAATGCGAGGCGCTGGAAGTGGCGGCGATTCAATCGGTCGCCAGCGGCGTGCCACTGACCCATTGGCCGCAACGGCCCTTTCGCCAGCCACACCACTCGGCCTCCGGGCCGGCGCTGGTCGGTGGCAGCTCGAAACCGCAACCCGGCGAGATCACCCTCGCCCACCACGGTGTGCTGTTTCTCGACGAGCTTCCGGAATTTGATCGCAAGGTGCTGGAGGTGCTGCGCGAGCCGCTGGAATCCGGGCATATCGTGATTGCCCGAGCCAAGGATCGCGTACGCTTTCCCGCGCGTTTCCAGTTGGTGGCGGCAATGAATCCTTGCCCCTGTGGATATCTTGGCGAGCCGAGCGGCAAGTGCTCTTGTACACCGGACATGGTGCAGCGCTACCGCAACAAGCTATCGGGGCCGTTGCTGGATCGGATCGATCTGCACCTGACGGTGGCGCGGGAAGCGACGGCGTTGAATCCGGCAGTGAAGCCAGGCGAGGACAGCGCCAGTGCGGCAGCCGTGGTGGCCGAGGCACGCGAACGCCAGCAAAAGCGTCAGCGTTGTGCCAATGCGTTCCTCGATCTGCCAGGCCTGAAGCGGCACTGCCAATTATCTACAGCCGATGAGAAATGGCTGGAGTCAGCCTGCGAACGGCTGACCTTGTCACTGCGCTCAGCCCATCGTTTGCTCAAGGTCGCCAGAACCCTGGCAGACCTTGAGCAAGTCGATGCAATCAGCCGTGAGCATCTGGCCGAAGCGCTGCAATACCGCCCGGCGACGCCTTAATGCTCGGTCAGATCCACCAGCGGCGCCTGTCGCACTTCGGTTTCACGCCCGGCCTGGATTTCGCTCACGCGCTTCAGCGCGTTATCCACAGCGCCTTTGTCTGCCAGCAGGCTGTAGCTGATCTGAAACTGTTGGCTGGCCTTTGGCGCAATGGTCGGCACCAGATTCAGCGGACGCTGATAGCGGCGGTTGTAGGAAAAGCTGGTGCCTGGCTCAAGGCCCGTGACATAGCCCTGCCCTTGGGTGTCGGTGTTTTTCCACAGGGAAAACACTGGCAGCTGTTGAGTATTGAAGCCAACAGAGACACCGAGGCTGCCAGCCTTGTTGTGCAAAACAGTCAGGGTTTCGCCTTTGGCGTCGGCGTAGGGCACGACGTTATAGACGGTTTCATCGTAGTCCTTGGTTGGACCGCGATAAATCTGCCAGTCCGCCAACTCGGCTTTGGCCTTGTCGTTGAATGGCGAGACCTGTTTCACCGGCGCCGCGAACCGCGCGCCCTGCTCAAGGAACGGTGTACTGAAGTTACTGTGATACAGCGCCTGGTATTCCTTCGGATAATCACCGTTGTTGGTCAGCGTATCGTTGAGGGCAAAGCGCACGCTGCCCGGCTCGGTGACCAGCTCAGTGACGACCGAGAAGTCGACTTTCTTGAACGCCTGTTCCTTCAGTTCACCGCGCAGACTGATGGCGTAGGGTGGTTTTTCATCGATGTGCAGCGTGACAGTGCTGGCCGGAATGTTCGCGGCGCGGCCGTGCAGGGTCAGCAACTCGCCATTGTCCATACCGGGATGGCCGACCCATTCGTAACCGCAGCGGGTCACCAACTCATTGAAGCCTTCCAGCCAGCCCAGGCCACCGCGTCCATTGAGTTCGATGAAGGCCGGGTTGACCACTTCCTTGACCGGCGAATCCCAACCCATGCGCACGTTGCCGACAGACGCCTGCAGGACATTCATGCCACGGGTCGGCACCACCGAGAGTTTCATCGTGCCGTTATCGATATCGACGATGCTGACACCTTCCTGTCGCCCGCCGTGCAAGGTGCGCAGGCTGACGGAGAAAGGCTTGTCGGTTTTCAACCCGAGCTGCTCACTGGTAATGCTCCAGTTTTGCGCGGGCTTGTTGGTATCGAGGAGTACGTAATCCCAGGCCATGGCGTGGGAAGCAGCAGAGAGTGCGCCGAATGCAACGGCGAGTTTGAACGGGGTCATGGCAGCAGCCTTTATTGGAGTTGTGCCATTTTTATAGCGTTGCGGAAACGTTTCAGCAAGAAAAGATGAGAGACATATAGGATGATTTGCCATGGATCGGCGGCGTTGCATTCGCGAGCAGGCTCGCTCCCACAGAGTATTCGGGTGCTCAAACGATTTATGAGCTACCCCGGAAACTGTGGGAGCGAGCCTGCTCGCGAAAGCGATATCAAGGCTGTATCAACGGAAGCGATCAACCTCGGAACGCAAATCCGCCGCCAGCTTTTCAAGCTCTTTGGCGGTGACCGCGAGGTTCGACACCACCTCACGCTGCTCACTGTTGGCCAGCGCAATGCTCTGCAGGTTACTGCTGAGCAAAGTAGCCGTGCTGCTCTGCTCCTGGGTCGCGGTGGTAATCGCGGCGAACTGCTGCCCTGCCGAACGGCTCTGCTCATCGATCCGCGCCAGCGCCGACGCCACGTTGGCGTTGCGCGACAGGCCTTCCTGCATCAGCAGATTGCCCTGCTCCATGGTGCTGATGGCGTTGCCGGTTTCCTGCTGAATGCTGTGAATCATCCCGGAGATTTCATCAGTGGCCTGACGGGTGCGCGACGCCAGGTTACGCACCTCATCGGCGACCACGGCAAAACCACGGCCCTGTTCACCGGCACGGGCCGCTTCGATGGCCGCGTTGAGCGCCAGCAGGTTGGTCTGTTCGGCAATCGAGGTGATCACACTGACAATGCCGCCGATTTCCTGGGAACGCTGGCCAAGGGTGTTGATCACGGTAGCCGTGGTGTTCAACGCGCCAGCGATTTGCTCCAGCGAGGAAGACGCTTCGTCCATGGAAGTACGACCGATCTGCGTCTGCTGAGCGTTTTCCTGGGCCAGACGCTGGGTGGCACCCATGTTGTCGGCAATGTTCAGCGAGGTGGCGCTGAACTCTTCAACTGCGCCGGCCATGCTGGTGATTTCGCCGGACTGCTGTTCCATGCCTTCGTACGCACCGCCGGACAAACCGGACAGCGCCTGGGCGCGGCTGTTGACCTCTTCCGAGGAGCGGCGGATGTGTTCGACCATCGTCGACAGCGCCTGGCTCATCTGGTTGAACGCGCGGGACAGCTGACCGATCTCGTCGTTGCTCGACACGTTCAGGCGCACGCTCAGATCACCGGCACCGAGAGCTTCGGCCTGACGCACCAGATCACTCAGCGGCGCCAGTTTGCTGCGCAGCAACCACACCACCGAACCCACCGCCAACAGCATCGCCAGCAGGCTGCCGATGGCCAGTTGCGTGCCGACGCTCCAGGTCACCGCGCGAATCTCGGCTTTCGGCATACTCGCCACCACCGCCCACGGCCCACCGTCAAATGGCACCGAAACGCTGTAGAAATCTTCGTTCTTGTCGCTCCAGAACTGCCCCTTGCCCGGGGTTTTCGCCAGGCCGCCGATCACCGTGACCGCCTGATCCAATGCCTGGACGCCCGCCGGGGCCACCAACCATCTGTTCTGCTCATCCAGCAACGCCAGCGAACCGGTCTGGCCGATGCGGAAGCGCTTGAGGTTGTCGAACTGGGCGTTCTGCGCATCGGTGTAATCAAAACCAACGAACAACACCGCAATCACTTTGCCGCTGCCATCGCGCACCGGGGTGTATTGGGTCATGTAGGAGCGATCAAACAGCAACGCGCGGCCGACGTAACCCTGACCCGCCATCAACTTCGCGTAGGCCGGGTGTGCGTGATCGAGCAGAGTGCCGATAGCGCGCGTGCCGTCCTGTTTGGTCAACGAGGTGCTGACCCGCACGAAGTCTTCGCCGCTGCGCACGAACAGCGTGGCAACGCCGGCGGTCATCTGCTTGAACTCGTCGACTTCCTTGAAGTTGTTGTTCAACACTTCGCTGCCCAAGTGCAGGCCCGGGGTCTGGGTGCCGGCGACGTTCACCGGTTCATCCGGGTGAATGCTCAGGCCCGCGCTGAAGCGCTTCTCGAACAGCCCGCTCAGGCGCTGGGTGCTTTCGCGCAGCGTGCCGTGGAAAGTGCTCAACTGGTCGGCCAGCAGCCGCGCCTCACTGGCGAGGTGCTCTTCACGGGTGGCGAGGTTGGCGGAATCCAGCGAACGCAGGGCGAACACCGTACTGCCGCTGATGACGATCGCCAGTATCACAGCGAGCGCGAGGCCCAGCTGCGAGGCGATCCGAGCGCGAGGTTGAGACATGGACAGCTCCTGGCCGAACTTGCCGATCCTCCTTGATCGCAGCTCGGATAATTTTCTAATGGGGGTGAATCGTGGATACCTGCACGGCGGTTCCACATGCACGTATTCGGCGGTAAAGCCGAATACTTGAGCGAACAGCAGGGTTATGGCACAAGGCCGGCATTGTGGCGGCTCTAACGTTTCAGCTCAAGCGCTTGACCACCGGCAACGCCATGGCTCGCACTTCGCCTTGCAGGAAGTCGCTGAGACGGCGCAAACGTTCACCTCCCGGACGGGTTTTTGGCCACACCAGGTAATAATTCAGTCCGCTGGCGACCGCGGTCGGCCATGGCAGGCTCAGTCTTCCTTGCGCCACATCTTCGGCGACCATCAGCAGATCGCCCATCGACACCCCGTAGCCTCGCGCCGCGGCAATCATGCCCAGCTCCAGGGTATCGAACACCTGTCCGCCCTTGAGCGAAACCTGATCGGACAGCCCCATATGTTCCAGCCAACTGCGCCAGTCGCGCCGGTCCGGGGTCGGGTGCAGCAACTCGGTGGAGGCCAACCGCGTCACATCCCAGGGTTGATCGTTCAGCAGGTTCGGCGCGCCGACAGGAATCAACTCCTCGGGAAACAGCAGGCTGGCCTCCCAGTCCGGCGGGAAGTGCCCATCGCTCAGCAGCACCGCGCAGTCGAAGGGCTCGTTGTTGAAGTCCACCGAATCCACGTCCATCCACGCACTGGTCAGTTGTACTTCATTGCCGGGCTGTAGGTGACGAAAACGGCTGAGCCGGGCCAGCAGCCAGCGCATGGTCAGGGTCGACGGCGCTTTCATGCGCAGGATGTCGTCTTCGGCGCGCAAGGTGTTGCAGGCGCGCTCCAGCGCCGCGAAACCATCGCGAATGCCGGGCAGCAGCAGCCGCGCCGACTCGGTGAGTTGCAGGTTGCGTCCGCTGCGGTGAAACAGCTTGCAGGCGAAATGCTCTTCCAGCGTCTTGATGTGCCGGCTGACTGCACTCTGGGTAATCGACAATTCCTCGGCCGCCCGGGTGAACGAGCTGTGCCGCGCCGCCGCTTCGAATGCGCGCAGGGCATACAAGGGAGGAAGACGACGGGACATACACAAAGCTCCTTTAGCGGCATCCGGCCACCCCGGCGAGGTTTACTCATGATGAGTTTTAATCATGCCACCCATCCTTTTTATCCTTTTGTGCAAACCCTGCCAAGCGCCGAGAATCGACGGTCTCTTGTTCCCTCTGATTAATGGGTGGTGATGACCATGCAGCATCCTGTGCGTACCGAACTCTGGGCCATCCTGCGGCTGGCGGGGCCGTTGATTGCTTCGCAGTTGGCGCACATGTTGATGGTGCTGACCGACACCCTGATGATGGCGCGCCTCAGCCCCGAAGCCCTGGCCGGCGGCGGACTGGGGGCAGCGAGTTATTCATTCGTGTCGATTTTCTGCATCGGTGTGATTGCAGCGGTCGGCACGCTGGTGGCGATCCGTCAGGGTGCCGGCGACATCATCGGCGCGGCACGCCTGACGCAGGCCGGGTTGTGGCTGGCGTGGCTGATGGCGCTCGGCGCCGGGTTGCTGTTGTGGAATCTGAAACCGGTGTTGCTGCTGTTCGGCCAGACCGAAACCAACGTCAACGCCGCTGGACAATTTTTGATCGCTCTGCCCTTCGCCCTGCCCGGCTACCTGAGCTTCATGGCCCTGCGCGGCTTTACCAGTGCGATCGGCCGGGCAACCCCGGTGATGGTCATCAGCCTCGGCGGCACCGTGGCCAATTTCCTGCTCAATTACGCGCTGATCACCGGCATGTTCGGCCTGCCGAAACTGGGGTTGACCGGCATCGGTCTGGTCACGGCAATCGTTGCCAACTGCATGGCGCTGGCCCTCGCCTGGCACATTCGCCGGCACCCGGCCTACGACGCCTACCCATTGCGCGCCGGCCTGTCACGGCCAAATCGTCAGTATCTGAAAGAACTGTGGCGTCTCGGCCTGCCGATTGGCGGTACCTATGCGGTGGAAGTCGGCCTGTTTGCCTTCGCGGCGCTGTGCATGGGCACCATGGGCAGCACGCAACTCGGCGCACACCAGATCGCTCTGCAGATCGTTTCGGTGGCGTTCATGGTGCCGGCGGGGATGTCCTACGCGATCACCATGCGCGTCGGCCAGCACTACGGCGCCGGGCAACTGAGCGATGCGCGGATGTCCGGCCGGGTCGGCATCGTTTTCGGTGCAGTGGTGATGCTGGGTTTCGCCATGGTGTTCTGGCTGTTGCCGAATCAGTTGGTCGGGTTGTTCCTTGATCACAACGATCCGGCCTTTGCCGAAGTGATTCGTCTGGCGGTGAGCCTGTTGGCCGTGGCGGCATGGTTCGAATTGTTTGACGGCACGCAGACCATCGCCATGGGCTGCATCCGTGGGCTCAAGGATGCGAAAACCACGTTTCTGGTCGGCCTTGCTTGTTATTGGTTGATTGGCGCGCCGGCGGCGTGGTGGATGGCGTTCCACCTGAACTGGGGGCCGACGGGCGTCTGGTGGGGCTTGGCGCTGGGACTGGCGTGCGCGGCGGTGAGCCTGACGCTGGCGTTTGAATGGAAGATGAAGCGGATGATTCAGCGCGAACCTCTGTCATCAAACCAGTACACAGTCGCTCAGGCAGACTGAGATTCCCTTGTGGGAGCGGGCTTGCTCGCGAAAGCGGTGGGTCAGGCAGCCTATGCTTTGACTGACACGACGCTTTCGCGAGCAAGCCCGCTCCCACAGGGATTCATGCCTAACCCGGAGATTGCGTTCAACTGACGATTTCGAGGGCTGGCTGCTGGCTAGAGCCGAAGGTCAGGTACTCCACCAGCTCGGCCAACGGCAACGGCCGGCTGATCAGATAACCCTGCACCTGATCACAGCCAAACCCGCGCAATAACTCCAGTTGTTCAGGCGTTTCCACCCCTTCCGCCACCACTTCCAGATGCAGGTTGTGCGCAAGGTTGATCATCGCGTGCACCAGTTTGCGATTCTCTTCGCGCTGCTCCATGCCGCCGACAAAGCTTTTGTCGATCTTCAGCAAGGTGATCGGCAGGCTGTTGAGGTGCACGAACGAGGAGAACCCGGTGCCGAAGTCATCCAGCGAGAAACGCACACCGAGACGGCCGAGGGCGTCCATGGTCTGTTTGACCAGATCGCTGCGGCGCATGACGGCGGTTTCGGTGAGCTCAAACTCCAGCCACTGCGCCTCGACCCCGCGCTCGGCAATCAGCCGGCTGAGCGTCGGCAGCAACTGGCTGTCCTGAAACTGGCGGAACGACAGGTTGATCGCCATGTGCAGCGCCGGCAGCCCGCGCTCGCGCAGTGCCTGCATGTCGCGCAACGCGCGGGAAATCACCCAGTAGCCCAGCGGCACGATCAGACCGCTCTGCTCGGCCAGCGGCACGAATTCGCTTGGCGGTAGCAGACCGCGCTCGCCATGGCGCCAGCGCACCAGGGCTTCGAGGCCGACGATCTGCCCGTCTGCCAGATTCAGCCGTGGTTGGTAGTGCAGCTCCAGCTCATCGCGGCGCAAAGCCCGGCGCAGCTCACTTTCGAGGTCGGCCATGCTCCGGGCGTTGCGGTTGATGCGTTCGTTGAAGATATGGAAGGTGCAGCCCTGCGTACTCTTGGCCTGCTGCATGGCAATGTGCGCGTGCCACATCAGTGGGTCGGCGCCACCCTGTGCACGGGCATGGGCGATGCCGAGGCTGGAGCCGATCAGCAGGCTTTCGCCATCGACCCAATACGGTTCGGCCAGGGCTTCGGTAATGCGTTCGGCCATCCACTCGGCGCGTTGCGGCGCGCGACGGGTGTCGATCAGCAGGGCGAATTCGTCGCTACCGAGGCGCGCCAGTTGATCACCGGCCTCGAGCTGACTTTTCAGCCGCGCGACGACTTGCAGGATCAACCGGTCGCCAGCCTGATGACCGAGGGCGTCGTTGGCGTGACGGAAGTTGTCGAGATCGAGATGCCCGAGGGCCAGACCACGGCCGTCGTTTTCCGCCAGGCGCGCCGCGAGCAGGGTCTGGAAGCCCTGGCGGTTGGCGATGCCGGTCAGAGGATCCTGTTCGGCCAGGCGTTGCAGGGTGTTTTCGAGGACGCCGCGTTCACGCACATGGCGCAGACAACGGCGGAGCATGCCGGCGTCGAGGGCGTCGAACACCAGCCAGTCGCTGACACCAACCGGCGCGGTGACCGGCTCGTGATCCAGCAGCAACACCGTCGGCAGGCTGCAACGGCCCGGGGCCGGCTGCAACGCGGGAACGGTCAACAACACCGCGTGACGATTGTCTTCGAACAGACTGCTGACCGACTCCCAGCTCGGCGCACTGATCAGCACCGCCGCGCTCCCCATCGGAGCCAGACACTCGCGCAATAACGCTGTCCACGCTGGCTCTTCGGCCAGTAGCAGCAAACGCAAGGGTTCGACAGGCGTAGACAAGCTAGCTCCCTAGACTCTGCAATGATGTGGGCGGGGCATTATGCCGTTGCGATGTTCAATGACAACGATTATCAGAACGTTATTTTGTGTCACGAATGAGAACATTAGCCGCAAAATCACCGTGTATCCTCCGCGAAAGTAACAAAACCGGCAAATTTGAATCGCGTGGTACGTCACAAGTCGGACAGAGCAGCACAAATCGCTGAGCCTGTTAAAATGCCGGCCCATTTCGTCAACGACTCCCGAATTTTCGTATGTCCCGACTCAATCCCCGGCAGCAAGAAGCCGTGAACTACGTCGGCGGCCCTCTATTGGTGCTCGCCGGCGCTGGCTCCGGCAAGACCAGCGTGATTACCCGCAAGATCGCGCACCTGATCCAGAACTGTGGCATCCGCGCCCAGTACATCGTCGCCATGACCTTCACCAACAAGGCTGCGCGCGAGATGAAGGAGCGGGTCGGCACCCTGCTGCGTGCCGGCGAAGGTCGCGGCCTGACGGTCTGCACCTTCCACAACCTGGGCCTGAACATCATCCGCAAGGAGCATGCGCGGCTGGGCTACAAACCCGGCTTCTCGATCTTTGACGAGACCGACGTCAAAGCCCTGATGACCGACATCATGCAGAAGGAATACGCAGGCGACGACGGCGTCGACGAGATCAAGAACATGATCGGCGCCTGGAAAAACGACCTGATCCTGCCGGCCCAGGCGCTGGAAAATGCACGCAATCCGAAAGAACAGACCGCTGCCATCGTCTACACCCACTACCAGCGCACGCTCAAGGCATTCAACGCGGTGGACTTCGACGACCTGATCCTGCTGCCGGTAAAGCTCTTCGAAGAGCACGCCGACATTCTCGAAAAGTGGCAGAACAAGGTGCGTTACCTGCTGGTCGACGAATACCAGGACACCAACGCCAGCCAGTACCTGCTGGTGAAGATGCTGATCGGCAAGCGCAATCAGTTCACCGTGGTGGGTGACGACGACCAGTCGATCTACGCCTGGCGCGGCGCACGGCCGGAAAACCTGATGCTGCTCAAGGATGACTACCCGTCGCTGAAAGTGGTGATGCTCGAGCAGAACTACCGCTCCACCAGCCGCATCCTGCGCTGCGCCAACGTGCTGATCTCGAACAACCCGCACGAATTCGAAAAACAGCTGTGGAGTGAGATGGGCCACGGCGACGAGATCCGCGTGATCCGCTGCCGCAACGAGGACGCCGAAGCCGAGCGCGTGGCCATGGAAATCCTCAGCCTGCACTTGCGCACCGACCGCCCGTACAGCGATTTCGCGATCCTCTATCGCGGCAACTACCAGGCCAAGCTGATCGAACTGAAGTTGCAGCACCACCAGGTGCCGTACCGCCTGAGCGGCGGCAACAGCTTCTTTGGCCGTCAGGAAGTGAAGGACCTGATGGCCTACTTCCGCCTGATCGTGAACCCGGACGACGACAACGCCTTCCTGCGAGTGATCAACGTGCCGCGCCGGGAAATCGGCTCGACCACCCTGGAAAAACTCGGCAACTACGCCACCGAACGCAAGATCTCGATGTACGCCGCGACCGACGAAATCGGCCTGGGCGAACATCTCGACAGCCGCTTCACCGATCGCCTGTCGCGCTTCAAGCGCTTCATGGACAAGGTGCGCGAGCAGTGTGCCGGCGAAGACCCGATCTCGGCGCTGCGCAGCATGGTCATGGACATCGACTACGAGAACTGGCTGCGCACCAACAGTTCCAGCGACAAGGCTGCGGACTACCGGATGAGCAACGTCTGGTTCCTCATCGAGGCCTTGAAGAACACCCTGGAAAAAGACGAAGACGGCGAAATGACCGTCGAGGACGCCATTGGCAAACTGGTCCTGCGCGACATGCTCGAGCGTCAGCAGGAAGAAGAGGACGGCGCCGAAGGCGTGCAGATGATGACCCTGCATGCGTCCAAGGGCCTGGAGTTCCCTTACGTGTTCATCATGGGCATGGAAGAGGAAATCCTCCCGCACCGCTCCAGCATCGAAGCCGACACCATCGAAGAAGAGCGCCGCCTGGCCTACGTGGGCATCACCCGCGCACGCCAGACCCTGGCGTTCACCTTCGCCGCCAAGCGTAAACAGTACGGCGAGATCATCGATTGCGCGCCAAGCCGCTTCCTCGATGAGCTGCCGCCGGACGACCTGGCCTGGGAAGGCAACGACGACACACCGACCGAAGTCAAAGCCGTGCGGGGCAATAGCGCATTGGCTGATATACGCGCGATGTTAAAGCGCTAGAATTGACCACTTTTTACTAGACCTTCGGCGCACAAAGCGCCAAATGAGGACAGCTTCATGGAAGCATTGCACCAGAAAATTCGCGAACAAGGCATCGTGCTTTCCGACCAGGTCCTGAAAGTCGACGCCTTCCTGAACCACCAGATCGACCCGGCCCTGATGAAGCTGATCGGCGACGAATTCGCCACGCTGTTCAAGGATTCGGGCATCACCAAGATCGTCACCATCGAAGCCTCGGGCATCGCTCCGGCGATCATGACCGGTCTGAACCTCGGCGTGCCGGTGATCTTCGCCCGCAAGCAACAGTCCCTGACCCTGACAGAAAACCTGCTGTCGGCGACCGTTTACTCGTTCACCAAGAAGACCGAAAGCACCGTGGCCATCTCGCCGCGTCACCTGACCAGCAGCGACCGCGTGCTGATCATCGACGACTTCCTGGCCAACGGTAAGGCTTCGCAGGCGCTGATCTCGATCATCAAACAGGCTGGCGCCACCGTCGCCGGTCTGGGCATCGTGATCGAGAAGTCGTTCCAGGGCGGCCGTGCCGAGCTGGATTCGCAGGGCTACCGCGTTGAATCGCTGGCCCGCGTGAAATCGCTGAAGGATGGCGTTGTCACCTTCATCGAATAAACCAGCAGCACCGCAATACCCCTGTGGGAGCGAGCCTGCTCGCGAATGCTTAGGGTCAGTCGACATCTTGGTTGACTGATACACCGCTTTCGCGAGCAGGCTCGCTCCCACAGTGGGTTTTGCGGTGGGCGGTTACTGCGCGGTGGCTTTGAGGCCGGTGAGCAGCAGACGTTGGAACAGGTCTTCTTTCAAGCCTTCCGGGTTGGTCAGTTGCATACGTTCAAGGTGCTCGGGGAACGTCGAAGCCTCTGGCGCATCCAGCGCAGCCTTGCCCAGCTCCAATATCTCGCTCAGCTTGAACTTGCTCTTCAGCCAGCTCAGCGCCCGCAGCAGATCCCGCTCGATCGCGGTGAAATCACAGCCCAGCGGATATTCCGGAAACAGGTTCGGATGCTTCGCGGCAATCGCCTGCAAACGTTGCGGGGTGTTGTCGGCAAAGCGAGGATCGAGGCGGAAATCCTTCGGCAGTTTGCCGACCTTCTGCGCCTGTTCGATCAGCCCCGGTTGAAAGCGTGAATCGCTGATGTTCAGCAACGACTCGATTACCACCGCATCGGTCTTGCCGCGCAGATCGGCAATGCCGTATTCAGTGACCACGATGTCGCGCAGGTGCCGTGGAATCGTGCAATGTCCGTACTCCCAGACGATGTTCGAGCTGACCTCGCCGCCGGACTCGCGCCAGCTGCGCAGGATCAGAATCGAGCGCGCATCGTGCAGCGCGTGGCCCTGGGCGACAAAATTGTATTGCCCGCCAACACCGCTGAGCACCCGCCCGTCTTCCAATTGATCGGCCACACCGGCGCCCAACAGCGTCATGGTGAACACGGTGTTGATGAACCGGGCATCGAGGCGCTGCAAGCGCTTGAGCTCTTCCTGCCCGTACAGCTCGTTGATGTAGCTGATGCGGGTCATGTTGAATTCGAGGCGCTTGCTCAGCGGCAGCTCGCGCAGGCGCTCGTAGAAACTGCGCGGGCCGAGGAAGAAGCCGCCGTGCACCGAGATGCCATCGGTCTGCGCCGACTCATCGAGGGTGCCGGCGTTGGCCTGCTCCTGAGTGTGCACGTCGGGGTAGACCTTGCGCCGGATGATCCCGGCATCGGCCAGCACCAGCAGGCCGTTGACGAACATTTCGCTGCAGCCATACAGGCCTTTGGCGAATGGCGCGGTACCGCCCTCGCGCTCGATCAACTGCGCCCACTGGCTGAGATTGATGTCGTTGAGCAAGGCTTGGTAACCGGCGTTGTCCGCCTGCCGCGCGAGCAATGCGGCCGTGAGCGCGTCGCCCATCGAACCGATGCCGATCTGCAAGGTGCCGCCGTCGCGCACCAGCGTACTGGCGTGCAGGCCGATGAAATGATCCTGAAAGCCCACCGGCATGTTCGGCGTGGAAAACAGCGTGCTGCTGTCCTTCGCGTCGATCAGCAGGTCGAAGGTGTCGATATCGACTTCGGCATCGCCGGGCATGTACGGCAGATCGGTGTGCACCTGACCGACCAGCAGAATGGTCTCCCCGGCGTCGCGACGTTTGGCGATCATTGGCAACAGGTCGAGGGTGATGTCCGGGTTGCAGCTCAGGCTCAGGCGATCGGGATGTTCGCTGCTGCTGGCGAGCAATTGCGCCACCAGATTGAGGCCGGCGGCATTGATATCGCGGGCGGCGTGGCTGTAGTTGCTGCTGACGTAATCCTGCTGGGCCGGCGCGCTGTTGAGCAGGCTGCCGGGCTGCATGAAGAACTGTTCGATACGGATGTTGGCGGGCAGGCTGTCACGCTGCAGATCGGCGAGGAAATCGAATTCGGGGTAGTCGCCGAACACGCGCTCGACGAAGGGTTCGATGAAGCGGTTCTGCAGACCGTCGCCCAGCGTCGGCCGCCCCAGGCACAGCGCGGTGTACATCGTCAGCTGTCGTTCGGGCAAGTCCTTGATCCGCCGGTACAGCGCGTTGACGAAGTGATTGGGCTTGCCCAGCCCCAGCGGCATGCCCATATGGATATGCGCCGGCAGACGTGCAAGCACATCGTCCACTGCCTGTTCGATCGAACACAACTGCACCATCTGAAGCCTCCTGCCCGTTCCGTGAATAGGGGTAGACCGAGCTTGCCTCGACTTTGCTGCAAAGGACAGCGAAAGCCGTGAATCGCAGGCACAAAAAAACCGTCCGAAGACGGTTTTTTTCGTCAGAAGCGCGGCTTATTTCAGGCCGGACATCTTCTGGATCGCGCCTTTCAACTCGTCATCCGAGCAGTCGGCGCAAGTGCCTTTGGGTGGCATCGAGTTCAGGCCGGTGATGGCTTTGGCCAGCAGGCCGTCGAGGCCGCCCTGGTGATCGGCACGGTCTTTCCAGGCCGCTGCGTCACCGATTTTCGGGGCGCCCAGCAGGCCCGTGCCGTGACAAGCGTTGCAATGTTTTGCAATCACTTCATCCGGCGTCTTCGCCCCACCACCGCCGCCAGCGGAGGCAGCGACTTCCATCCCTTTGCATTCCTGCCCCTGAACGCACACCTGGCCGACCGGCTCGAGGCGCTTGGCAATGTCGTCATTCGTCGCAGCTTGAGCGCTGACAGCCCAGAGGGCCAGTACGGTTGCTGGTGCGGCCAGCATTTTCATAATTAGGTTCACGCGTTCACCCTCAATGGTGGCTATTCACGCCTGCGGCCACGGTTCGCAGGCGGGCGCAAGTATAGCGGGTAGCCCGCCACACTGAAACAACCCCATAGTCGAAGGGGTTATACCGCGCTGTGGAAAAACTCATCGGATGCCTTCACCGTCATGGCCTGGCACCTCTGTCTTTAAAAATTCGCCGGCGTGGCTGCGCTGATTAGTCGCGCGGGCGCGTCGAACGGATTACGGAAACGGTGCGGCTTGGTACTTTCAAAATAGTAGCTGTCACCGGCTTCGAGAATAAAAGTTTCCAGACCCACCACCAGTTCCAGACGCCCTTCCACCAGAATCCCGGTTTCTTCGCCTTCATGGGTGAGCATTTCTTCGCCGGTATCAGCGCCCGGCGGGTAGATTTCGTTGAGAAACGCGATGGCCCGGCTCGGGTGCGCGCGGCCGACCAGTTTCATGGTCACGGCGCCGTCGGAGATGTCGATCAGCTCGTTGGCCTTGTAGACGATCTGGGTCGGCACTTCCTGCAGGATTTCTTCGGAAAAGAACTCGACCATGGACATGGGAATCCCGCCCAGAACCTTCCTCAGCGAACTGATCGAAGGGCTGACGCTGTTCTTTTCGATCATCGAAATGGTGCTGTTGGTGACGCCCGCGCGTTTGGCGAGTTCACGCTGGGAAAGCCCTTTGAGCTTGCGGATCGATTGCAGTCGTTCACCGACGTCCAAGGCGGGAGCCTCCTGATGTTGTAAGAATATTGAGCGTTATCATGGCGACAGCGTTCAGTATTTACAACACTTGGCCCCCGCAGTGGCCTCAACCCTCGGAATAGAGCCTTGGCACGCGACGCAGGTTGCAGAAGATCTGGTACGGAATGGTGTCCGCCCACTGCGCCACTTCGCTGGCGAGGATGTTTTTGCCCCACAGTTCGACGGTCGAACCGAGGTCCGCTTCCGGCACATCGGTGAGGTCGATGCAGAGCATGTCCATCGATACGCGGCCAAGCAGGCGGCTGCGTTTGCCGGCCACCAGCACCGGCGTGCCGGTCGGGGCATGACGCGGGTAGCCATCGGCATAGCCCATGGCAACCACGCCGATGCGCATCGGCTTGTCGGTGATGAATTTGGCGCCATAGCCGATCGGCTCGCCGGCGGGCAGTTCACGTACGCAGATGACTTTCGATTCGAGGGTCATCACCGGTTGCAGACGCTCGGCCACGGCGTTGGCTTCTTCGAACGGGGTCGCGCCGTAGAGCATGATGCCCGGGCGCACCCAGTCGCTGTGGATCTGCGGCCAACCGAGCACGGCCGGCGAGTTGCGCAGGCTGACTTCGGCAGCCAGACCCTGACGCGCCGCTTCGAACACCGCGACTTGATCGGCGCTGCTCTGCTCATGCAGTTCATCGGCGCGGGCGAAGTGGCTCATCAGCACGATTTTCGCCACTTTGCCGCTGGCCAGCAGGCGCTGGTAGGCCGCCGCGTAGTCCTTCGGATGCAGGCCGACGCGGTGCATGCCGGAATCGAGCTTGAGCCACACGGTGATCGGTTTGCTCAGTGCCGCCTGCTCGATGGCTTCAAGTTGCCACAGCGAATGCACCACGGTCCAGAAATCATGCTCGACGATCAGTGCCAGCTCGTCAGCCTCGAAGATGCCTTCGAGCAACAACACCGGGGCCTTGATGCCGGCCGCGCGCAGCTCCAGCGCTTCTTCAATGCAGGCGACGGCAAACCCGTCGGCCTCGGTTTCCAGCGCCTGGGCGCAACGCACCGCGCCGTGACCGTAGGCATCAGCCTTGATCACCGCCAGCGCCTTGGCGCCGGTGACTTCGCGGGCAATTCGGTAGTTGTGACGCAGGGCTTCTAGGTCAATCAGGGCACGGGCAGGACGCATGGCGGCAGACTTCTAGGCGGTCATGGAAATAAAAAACCGGCGCCGACTGACGACGTGAACCGCCAACAGCGCCGGGAGAGGGATCTTTGAATCGGTTACGGCAACGCGGCGACGATGGAGATCTCGACCAGGATGCTCGGCTTGGCCATCTTCGCTTCGACGGTGGCCCGGGCCGGCGCGGCGCCTTTGGGCAGCCACTGATCCCACACCGAGTTCATCCCGGCAAAGTGCGCCTCGATGTCGTTCAGGTAGATCGTTGCCGACAGCAGATGCTGCTTGTCAGTCCCGGCCAGATCCAGCAAACGCTCGATATTGGCGAGCACCTCGCGGGTCTGCTGTTCGACTCCGGCGTCGAAGTCGTCGCCGACCTGCCCGGCCAGATACACGGTGCCGTTGTGGGTGACGATCTGACTCATGCGCTCATTGGTGAGCTGGCGCTGGATTGCCATGTTTTGCGGACTCCTGAGGCTTGTTGCCGTAACGGGAAATATCGAGGCCTTCGGCGCTGATCTGCGGCTTTTTCTTCGCCATCAGATCGGCCAGCAAACGACCGGAACCGCACGCCATGGTCCAACCCAGGGTGCCGTGACCGGTGTTGAGGAACAGGTTCTTGAACGGTGTGGCGCCCACGATCGGCGTGCCGTCCGGGGTGGTCGGACGCAGACCGGTCCAGAAGCTCGCCTCGGCCAGATTGCCGCCCTGAGGATAAAGGTCGTTGACGATCATCTCCAGAGTTTCGCGCCGACGCGGGTTCAGCGACAGGTCAAAACCGGCGATTTCCGCCATGCCGCCGACGCGGATGCGGTTGTCGAAACGGGTGATCGCGACCTTGTAGGTCTCGTCGAGAATGGTCGAGGTCGGGGCCATGTCCGGGTTAGTGATCGGCACGGTCAGGGAGTAACCCTTGAGCGGATACACCGGCGCCTTGATGCCCAGCGGCTTGAGCAACTGCGGCGAGTAGCTGCCGAGGGCCAGCACGTAGCGGTCGGCGGTTTCCAGCTTGCCGTCGATCCATACACCGTTGATGCGGTCACCGGCGTAGTCGAGGCGCTGGATGTCCTGGCCGAAGCGGAACTCCACACCGAGTTTCACGGCCATTTCCGCCAGACGCGTGGTGAACATCTGGCAGTCGCCGGTCTGGTCGTTCGGCAGACGCAGAGCACCGGCGAGGATGTCGGTGACATTGGCCAGTGCCGGCTCGACACGGGCAATGCCGGCGCGGTCGAGGACTTCAAACGGTACGCCGGATTCTTTCAGCACGGCGATGTCTTTGGCGGCGCCATCGAGCTGCGCCTGAGTGCGGAACAGTTGGGTGGTACCGAGGCTGCGGCCTTCGTAAGCGATGCCGGTTTCGGCGCGCAGTTCGTCGAGGCAGTCGCGACTGTACTCGGACAGACGCACCATGCGCTCCTTGTTCACCGCGTAACGGCTGGCAGTGCAGTTGCGCAGCATCTGCGCCATCCACAGGTACTGGTCGATGTCGGCAGTGGCCTTGATCGCCAACGGCGCGTGGCGCTGCAGCAACCACTTGATGGCCTTGAGCGGTACACCCGGCGCGGCCCACGGCGAGGCATAACCCGGCGACACCTGGCCGGCGTTGGCGAAACTGGTCTCCATGGCCACGGCTGGCTGCCGGTCGACCACCACCACTTCAAACCCGGCACGGGCCAGATAGTAAGCACTGGCGGTACCGATGACGCCGCTACCCAAGACCATTACGCGCATTTTTGTATCCCTCATCGCGGCGGGGCCGCGTACGTCTGTTGTTAGAGCAATGATGCGCGCAGTGTAAAAAAGAATGGCCAGTGCATTTCACTATATAAGCGCCTATATTTGGCGACAATTCTCGGCAAAAACCCTTTTCACGGAGGCGCATCCCCTATGCGTACCAACACTCAGACCAAACGTGAGCTGGACAAGATCGACCGCAACATTTTGCGGATCCTGCAGGCGGACGGGCGCATATCGTTTACCGAACTCGGGGAGAAGGTTGGTCTGTCCACCACGCCGTGTACCGAGCGGGTGCGGCGACTGGAGCGCGAAGGGATCATCATGGGCTACAACGCCCGCCTGAATCCGCAACACTTGAAGGGTAGCCTGCTGGTGTTCGTCGAGATCAGCCTCGACTACAAATCCGGCGACACCTTCGAAGAGTTCCGCCGCGCGGTGCTGAAACTGCCGCACGTGCTGGAATGCCATTTGGTGTCAGGGGATTTCGACTATCTGGTGAAGGCGCGGATTTCCGAGATGGCCTCGTACCGCAAGCTGCTCGGCGACATTCTGTTGAAGCTTCCGCATGTGCGTGAGTCCAAAAGCTATATCGTGATGGAAGAGGTGAAAGAGAGCCTGAGCCTGCCGATTCCAGACTGAAGATTGGCATCGCTCCATTCGCGAGCAGGCTCGCTCCCACAGGGGAATGCATTTCAAATGTGGGAGCGAGCCTGCTCGCGAAGGCGTCAGCTCGGTTCCGAGTGAACCCGTTAAACCAACACCTGCCGATTCGCCGCCATGTATTCGAAGATCTGCTTTTCAACCCGTGGATGAATCAACTCCACCGGCCCCCGCCCGTTCGGGCATGGCAGGGTTTTGGTGGTACCGAACAAGCGGCAAATCAGCGGCCGCTCGCCATACACCGTGCAACCATTCGGCCCCAGGTGTACACAGTTCAGTTCTTCCATCGCCGCATCCTGCTCGGCGCGGGTCTTGCGCGGCAGGCGTGACATTTCTTCCGGCGAGGTGGTCACCGGCCCACAGCAGTCATGGCAGCCCGGCACGCACTCGAACGTGGGGATCTGCTGACGCAGGTCGCGAATGGTCTGGCGGTTGCAACTCATCGAAACGGTAATCCACATGAAATAGGCGGCAATTGTGCCGCAAAAGCCGAGATCCACACAGCAACGGCCGACCAGTGTTGCCCGTCTTCGGCCGTGCGGCTTATGCTCCGTCAAATTTTCTCGACACCCAGCCGTTGGATGATGCCCATGAATGCCCGCGCCCGAACCTTCGCGAGCCAACCCCACGTTGCCTCTTACTACGCCGCCAGCAGCCTGCCGCAGCCCGACTATCCGGCGCTGCAAGGCGAGCTGAGCGCAGACGTGTGCGTGGTCGGCGGCGGCTTTTCCGGGTTGAACACCGCGCTGGAACTGGCCGAACGCGGCCTCAGTGTGGTGTTGCTGGAAGCGCACCGGATCGGCTGGGGCGCCAGCGGCCGCAACGGCGGGCAGTTGATTCGCGGGGTCGGCCACGGCCTCGACCAGTTCAGCAACGTCATCGGCACTGATGGTGTGAGGCAGATGAAACTGATGGGCCTGGAAGCGGTGGAAATCGTCCGCCAACGCGTCGAGCGCTTTCAGATCCGGTGCGACCTGACCTGGGGCTACTGCGACCTCGCCAACAAACCGGCCGATCTCGAAGGCTTTGCCGAAGATGCCGAAGAGCTGCGCAGCCTCGGCTATCGCTACGAAACCCGCCTGCTGCAAGCCGATGAAATGCACACCGTAGTCGGCTCCAAACGCTATGTCGGTGGCTTGATCGACATGGGTTCCGGGCATTTGCACCCGCTGAACCTGGCGCTGGGCGAAGCCGCTGCCGCACAGCAATTGGGCGTGCAACTGTTCGAGCAATCGGCGGTGACGCGTATCGATTACGGCCCCGCAGTTCGCGTCCACACCGCTCAAGGTTCAGTGCGGGCGAAAACCCTGGTGCTGGGCTGCAACGCTTACCTCAACGATCTCAATCCGCAACTCAGCGGCAAAGTACTGCCCGCCGGCAGTTACATCATTGCGACCGAACCGCTGTCCGAAGAACTGGCGCACAGCCTGCTGCCGCAAAACATGGCGGTCTGTGACCAGCGGGTGGCGCTGGATTACTACCGGCTCTCGGCGGATCGGCGCCTGCTGTTCGGCGGTGCCTGCCACTATTCCGGGCGCGACCCGAAGGACATCGGCGCCTACATGCAGCCGAAGATGCTCGAAGTGTTTCCGCAACTGGCGGGCGTGAAAATCGACTATCAATGGGGCGGCATGATCGGCATCGGCGCCAACCGTCTGCCACAGATCGGCAGGCTCAATGATCAACCGAACGTGTATTACGCCCAGGCCTATTCCGGGCACGGAGTGAATGCCACGCACCTGGCGGGCAAGCTGCTCGCCGAGGCGATCAGCGGGCAGCACAGCGGTGGCTTTGATCTGTTTGCCAAGGTGCCGCACATCACCTTCCCCGGCGGCAAGCATTTGCGCTCGCCGTTGCTGGCGTTGGGGATGTTGTGGCATCGGCTTAAAGAGTTGGTCTGAGGTTTTCTCTGCGTCCTTGAAACCGCCATCGCTGGCAAGCCAGCTCCCACAGGTTTTTGCGGCGAATACAAATATTGTGAACACCAAAATACTGTGGGAGCTGGCTTGCCAGCGATGAGGCCCGCAAGAAAAATACAGACTTCAGATCCGCCAGAACGGCTTCAACCCCTCCTCCTGCGCCTGCTCCCGGGTCAACCCGATATCCTTGAGCTGCTCCGGCGTCAGATTCAAAAGCGCCTTGCGCGTGTGCAGACGATGCCAGAACAGGCCCCAGCGACTCAGGCCGGACGGCGCGTTACGCATGGCGCTATTCCATGCACTGTCCTCCTGCCCTGTCTCCAGTTCCTGACTGTGTAACATCAGCCGCACATCGCTCAAGCCGTTCATTTTTGTCGCTCCTGTTTACTTGGGTAGCCAGAGATTCCATGATGCGCGGGTCGGCAAAAGCATTACAGATTCAACACATCTGTATTAATTCCATACAGATTTGCCATTCCTGAGACTGAATTACCGATTTTTGCTGCATCTGTACTGGTTTAACGAATCACCTGCATCGAGGCAGTGCCATGACCCTGTATGTGAACCTCGCCGAACTGCTCGGCACCCGCATCGAACAAGGCTTCTACCGTCCTGGCGATCGCCTGCCTTCGGTGCGCGCCTTGAGCGTAGAACACGGGGTCAGCCTGAGCACGGTGCAGCAGGCTTATCGCATGCTCGAAGACAGCGGTCTGGCCACACCGAAACCCAAGTCCGGCTACTTCGTGCCGGTGGGTCGCGAGCTGCCGGAGCTGCCCGCGGTCGGGCGCCCGGCGCAGCGGCCGGTGGAGATTTCGCAGTGGGATCAGGTGCTGGAGCTGATTCGCGCGGTGCCGCGCAAGGACGTGGTGCAACTGGGTCGCGGCATGCCCGACGTGACCACGCCAACGATGAAACCGCTGTTGCGCGGACTGGCGCGGATCAGCCGCCGCCAGGACATGCCCGGTCTGTATTACGACAACATCCACGGCACCCTCGAACTGCGCGAGCAGATCGCCCGACTGATGCTCGATTCCGGCTGCCAGTTGAGCGCCAGCGACCTGGTGATCACCACCGGTTGCCACGAAGCGCTGTCCACCAGCATCCACGCGATCTGCGAGCCGGGAGACATCGTCGCGGTGGATTCGCCAAGCTTTCACGGCGCCATGCAAACGCTCAAAGGGCTGGGCATGAAAGCCCTGGAAATCCCCACCGATCCGCTGACCGGCATCAGCCTCGAAGCGCTGGAACTGGCGCTGGAGCAGTGGCCGATCAAGGTCATCCAGATCACCCCCAACTGCAACAACCCGCTCGGCTACATCATGCCGGAGTCGCGCAAACGCGCGTTGCTGACGCTGGCGCAGCGTTTCGACGTGGCGATCATCGAGGACGACGTGTATGGCGAACTGGCCTACACCTACCCGCGTCCACGCACGATCAAATCCTTCGACGAAGATGGCCGCGTATTGCTGTGCAGTTCGTTTTCCAAGACCCTGGCCCCGGGCCTGCGCATCGGTTGGGTCGCGCCGGGCCGTTATCTGGAACGGGTGCTGCACATGAAATACATCAGCACCGGTTCCACCGCACCGCAGCCGCAGATCGCCATCGCCGAATTTCTCAAGGGCGGCCATTTCGAACCGCACTTGCGGCGGATGCGCAGCCAATACCAACGCAATCGTGACGCGATGATCGACTGGGTTACCCGCTACTTTCCGGCCGGCACCCGCGCCAGCCGCCCACAGGGCAGCTTCATGTTATGGGTCGAATTGCCGGAGGGTTTCGATACGCTGAAACTCAATCGCGCGCTGCATGACCAAGGCGTGCAGATTGCCGTCGGCAGCATCTTTTCCGCCTCGGGCAAGTACCGCAATTGTCTGCGGATGAACTACGCGGCGAAACCGACACCACAGATCGAAGAGGCGGTTCGCAAGGTTGGCGCGGCGGCGATCAAACTGCTGGCCGAAGCCTGATCATTCCAGCTGAAACGTACCGAATCCCTCAAATCGCTGAAGGTCGGCGACACGACTTGAGGCATCACTGACGCGCGCTTCGATTTCCAGCTCCACCTCCAGATGGCGCCCGGCGGCGAGGCTGCCAGAGCGCCAGGCGGTGATGCGATCGCCAGGCTGCAACAGGCCCGCCTCGCCATCATCGCGCTGCCATTGCACCGGCGCGCCATCCAGACGCGCCGCCACAATGCGTATCTGCAACCGTCCCGGTGCCCAGCGGTAATGCAGCGCATCGCTGCTCGGGGCAGCAAAGGACCACCTGATCGCGCGCGCAGCCGGACATTGAATCCGTATATGAACCGTGCGCACACCAAAACTGCCGTCATTGCCCGATGGCCGGGCGAGCAGCTCCGCCCGCGTCGAAACGCCATAGTCCACAGCGCTCGGTGAGAGTGTCATCTGACAGGCCTCGCTGGCCATGACCGAGGTCGATGCCAACGATGCCAGCGTGATCAGGACAATCCATCGATGCATGCGCAATAACTCGGTCATGTAAGGTTCAAAGGCTGACAGAGCGCGTCTACGGGCTCGATCAATGCTTGCTCGTCCGGCGCTTCAGCCAGATTGAATTGCAGGTCGCAGTGCGCGCTATCCGACAGTTGCACCCGCAGCGACTGACCGGGTTTGATGTCCGGTAGAAAGATCGCCCCGGCCTCAAGCACCGTGGTCACGTATTCGCCTTGCCCGTTCTGTACGGCGAGGCCACTGGGCAGCCATTGCCGGTCAAGCGTCCTGGCCTTCAACAGCACACGCCGCACGCGGGTGATGGAAAAATCCATATGCTGAACCGAGCCACGCCCGGCCTCGACCTCCTGATAACCGTCGAGCACCTCGACGTTGCGCGGCAAACTCAACGAATCGACTTCCAGCCGGGCTGTGGAATAGGCCGGCAAACTCGCCGCCACCGCCCGGCCCAATCCATCCGTCCACACCGGGCCTTGCGGCGTGTACAGCTTCAGACCCGCACGGTCGCCAGCCTTGAGCACGGCAAAGGTCTCGCGCAGTGGATACGGCGACAGCGTGACACCGTCGCGATGCAACGCCATGCCGCCGCGCAGCCCCAGGTCGAATTCGCGTGCCCCGGCTCGCTGGTTCAGGCCCAGATCCAGACTGGTGTAATGCGCCAGTGCGTTGACCCGCAAACCCAGCGATGGCGCCGCGGCTTCACGCTGTTCGGCACTGGCGCTATAGGCCAGGGTTTCACTGAGCACTTCACTCATCGACACGCCACTGCGCAACCCGGATCGTGGATCGCTGCGCAGGTAACTGCGAGCCCTGCGCTGATCGCCCAATGGCATCGCCGCCGTCAGATAGACCGAGGTGCCCCGGTGCCTCGCGTCGGCATCGCCGATCCCCCGCTCCAGACTCAACGACAGGCTGATGCGCGCGGGCAGTGTCTGCGACCAGGACAATCCCAGGCGCATGTTGGGTGGCTCGTCCTCGCTGGTGTAGCGCGACCAGGTCATGCCGAATACCCCCCAGCGCTCGACAGTACCGTTGAGCGAAAATGTCCAGTGATCTCGCCCGGGGGCGTCGGCCCGTCCCTGCTGCTGGCTCCAGCCGGTGTCCGACAGGCTGCGAAAGCCCTGGCCACGGTGCACCGCAACCACACTGGTGGACAGATTCGGCGACAACACGGCACTGACGGTCATTTGCACCTCATGACCTGCAATGCCTGTGTCTCGATCGCTGGACAGCACCTGGCGCACGCCGGTGCTCAGATTGCCTGGCCATTGACGCTGCAGCCCCCAGCCTGCCGACAGATAATCCGCTCCACCGAGGAACCCGCCGCTCACGCGCAACGCTCGTGACAGACTCCACTCTCGGCCAAGGGTGGCAAATGACGGCGCCTGACGATCATCCGAACCCTGGCGTCGCACCGTGCCCAGCGCCAGATTGAAGCCGTCGGCGCGATCGAATTGTGGATCCTGCAGGCTGGCTGCCGGGACGCGAAAGCGCCGCACTGGCCCTTCCTGCTCGTGCACGCTGACTTCGAGGTCGAGCTGGTTGCTCAACAACGGCAGCGCGCGCAAGGTGAAGGGGCCGCCGGGAACCAGCGTGGTGTAGATCAGCACGCCGTTCTGCCGGACTTCGATTCGCGATGGCGACCAGGCTATGCCCTCGACCTCGCCACGTGTACCCTCCTGTGCCGCGCGCATCTGCGCGAACGCACCTTCCGGCAGAATCTGCACACCGTTGAACGATTCGCCGGCGAACAATGGCGACTGCAGGTTCAACTGGCCGATCTGCACGTTGGCTTCGTAGTCTTCCAGGGTGCGCGTGCCGTAGGCATACAGATGCTCGAAGCGAGTGCTATCGGGCAATTGCGTATAGGACTGGCGACTGCGCAAGACCCAGTTGCCGGCATTCAGGCCGAACTCCGAACCCAGTCTGCGAAAGTCACTACGTTGCCCCTCGTGCTGGCTGCCCATGACCAAAACATCGTAGTTGAACACGCCGCCCACTCCGCCATTGGCGAAGCTGCGTGGCTGGAATTCCGGCAATGCCAACAGGTCCGTCGGCAGCAGCAGGTCGATCTGTTCCTTGCCGGGATGCAATGCAACGGTTGCCGCTGGCAGACCTTCACCCAGCGTCAGGCACTGTTGCGGTTGCGCGCGGGTCAAAGCCGCTTGCGAGCGCACGCCAGCAGCCTTGAGCAAGGCCGGTTGCAGGCACGGCTCGCCCTGTTCATTGAATGCCACGAACACCCGCCCCCGTGGCTGTCCATTGACCTCAAGTGCGACCAGCCATGTGCCTTGGGAGAAACGCGGTGCCTGGCGAAAGTACTCAGCCAATGCGGGGTCGAGCCCGCGCTCGCGAAGCACCTGCGCATCGAATTCCACCCCTTCACTGGCCATCGTCATGCTGATCGCATTCGCCATCAGCAGTGCCAGTCCCTGACGGGCACACGCGCGCATCAGTGCGTAACCGGGGCATCAAAGTAATCGACCGCAAAGCCATATGTGGTCGCCGGAAAGATCCGCACTGCCATGGTTCGCACTGTCACGTTCAACGGCAACTCGACAGACAGGCGCTCCCCCGGCAGGATCCAGGTACGCGGCAGATCCACCGCCTGCGTGCCCGGCAGCGGAACAATCGCTTTGGCCAGGCGCACCACGTAAGGACTGGGATTACTGACCAGCAAACCTTCAGCCGTGGCTGACCAGCTCAGGCGTTTCCATGGCTCGCGCTCCACTGGCAGACCGGCAGGGCGCAGGATCACCGGCAGGTTTTGCCGAACCCCCAGATTGACCCGGGCACCGTCGACACCTGCCACAGGATTGATCCCCTCAAAAATCACCCGTTTCAGACGCTCGGTCTGCAATGGTTCGGTGCTCTGCAACATGAACCGTACCTGCTGCACCGCACCAGGCTCGACACGGGCAATCGGCGGACTGAACAGCAACAGCTGTTGATCGTGCGGCTCGATATTTTCGACCGTGGTGTGCAGCAGGGCCGGACGCGTTTCGGTGTTTCGCACATTCATCGTCGCTTCACCGATACCCTCATCCACCACCAGCACAGGGGTTTGCGGCACCATTCCGGCAGCCTGAACCCCGGGCATCAAAATCAAGACGAGCAGGCACAGTGGCAACGCCCGCAAGCCTGGGCGGCACATTGAAATCGGCATCGGTATTGCTCCGCAGGGGGCAGCGCACCCGGCAAAGGGCGCGCTGAATGAACCTGAAAGAACCCGGTAATGGCCGGGTTCTGACGATCAGAGGTAGAACATCTCGAAGGTCACCGAGCCATCGAGCGGGATCTCGCTGGTGATCGGCAGCGCGTTGCTCGGGCCGATGATCGGCAACAGGCTCATCGGAAACCCGTGGTGACGGGCCGCGACCGGGCCAGCTGCCACGCCGGAACCCCATGAGTAGAGCGCCGGGGCATTGCCCACCAGCGGCGAAGCAGGCAGTTGCCACGCCGGTGCTGCCAGAGTGCGTGTCATCAGAGTCTGCGGCGCACCGTCGGCTTCCGGACGACCGTGACGCAGCGCAAATCCGCCGATACGGATGCCGTTGATTTCACCCAGGCCGTAGAACAAAGCCGGATCGTTATTACCGGCACCATCGTTGATGCCCGGCAATTTGGTGGCTGTACGATTGTCTCTGACCGACACCTCGACCGATGCCTCTGCATCACAGTTGATGTGCAGCGAAATGTCGTGGGTCGGCAGCAGCGTCTGCGTGGTCTTGTTCAGGGTGGCTGCGGATATCTTGCGCAAATCTACCGTGCCGCCACCGGCAAATGCGGGGATGCACGACGTCGGAATAATGGTTCCGACCACACTCAGGTCTACGCTCTCGGCGACCACCAGGGTGGGTAATACTGCAGCCGCGACGGCTACCATCCATGTTGTTTTTTTCATCAGTCCCTACTTCATCGGTTATTGATCAATGGCAGTTGTTGAGCGCATTGCCTTCACAAGACGCTGAACACCGGGGCGATGATTTCGTTTTTTGCAGGATTCGTATGTAGGAATAGGCACCGACCAGGAGCTGAAAAAACAACAAAGCAAATAGTCCAAAACCACAGGCGAACTCATTCCTACTTTTGAACGACTAATTGTTTACACAGTGTGGCGAGGATCCGCCGGAAACGGTCTTGGAAATCCTCTGCGTGCCATACTCCGTCACCCCCTGCCTCCAGCCGAGAAACCAACGTGCAACCCGGAAAAAAATTGCTCGCTGTCTGTGTGTTGTGTTCGTTGGCCAGTGGTTGCGCCACCCTCGATGCGCCGCGCGAACCCAGCCAGGCGTTGCCGGCCGCGGGCTCCGCATTCGGTCGCTCGATTCAGACCCAGGCAGCGCCCTGGCAGGGCCGTTCCGGCTTCCGCTTGCTGTCCAACAGCTCAGAAGCCTTCACCGCCCGCGCCGAGCTGATTCGCAATGCGCAAACCAGCCTCGACTTGCAGTACTACATCGTCCATGACGGCGTCAGCACGCGGATGCTGGTGGAGGAACTGCTCAAGGCCGCCGACCGCGGCGTGCGCGTGCGCATCCTGCTCGACGACACCACCAGCGACGGCCTCGACACGATCATCGCCACGCTGGCGGCGCATCCACAGATCCAGATCCGCCTGTTCAATCCGCTGCACCTGGGCCGCAGCACCGGCGTGACCCGCGCTGCCGGACGCCTGTTCAACCTGTCGCTGCAACACCGGCGCATGCACAACAAACTGTTCCTGGCGGACAACAGCGTGGCCATCGTTGGCGGGCGCAATCTGGGCGACGAGTATTTCGATGCCGAGCCGAATCTGAATTTCACCGACATCGACATGCTCAGTGTCGGCCCGGTGGCAGAGCAGCTCGGGCACAGTTTCGACCAGTACTGGAATAGCGCGCTGAGCAAGCCGATCGACGAATTCCTCTCCAGTAAACCAAGCGCCAAAGACCTGCAGAACACCCGCACGCGTCTGGAAGAGTCGCTGGATGAAACCCGTAAACAGAATCACGCGCTGTATCAACAGTTGATGACGTTCAAGACCGCGCCACGCATGGACATCTGGCGCAAGGAACTGATCTGGGCCTGGAACCAGGCGCTGTGGGATGCGCCGAGCAAAGTGCTGGCCAAGGACGAACCGGACCCGCAACTGCTGCTGACCACGCAACTGGCGCCGGAGCTGCGCGGCGTCAGCAAAGAGCTGATCATGATCTCGGCGTACTTTGTGCCCGGCCAGCCGGGGCTGGTGTACCTGACCGGGCGCGCCGACGCCGGGGTCTCGGTGAGCCTGCTGACCAACTCACTGGAAGCCACCGATGTGCCGGCAGTGCACGGAGGTTATGCGCCGTATCGCAAGGCGCTGCTGGAGCATGGGGTAAAACTGTATGAGCTGCGCCGTCAGCCTGGGGATAACTATGGCAGCGGGCCTCATTTGTTTTACAGCAAGTCGTTCCGCGGCTCGGACTCCAGCCTGCACAGCAAGGCGATGATTTTCGATCGGCAGAAAGCGTTCATCGGCTCGTTCAACTTCGATCCGCGCTCAGTGCTGTGGAACACCGAAGTCGGGGTTCTGGTGGACAGCCCGGAACTGGCCGAACACGTGCGCGAACTGGCGCTGCAAGGCATGGCGCCGGCCCTGAGTTATCAGGCGAAACTGCAGGATGGCGAGATCGTCTGGGTGACCGAGGACAACGGCCAAATGCACACGCTGAGCAAGGAACCGGGGAGTTGGTGGCGGCGCTTCAACGCGTGGTTCAGCACCACTGTCGGTCTTGAGCGGATGTTGTAATCGCATTTGTATGCGCTCCCACAGGGAAGTATTCAAGCAGTCTGTGGTTCGGTGCCGAATGCACCTTGGCGCATCAGCAGAATCACCAATCCAAACGCCCCCGCCGCCATCAACAACGGCAACGCATGCCCGCTGATCCACTGACTGCCCGCCCCCGCCAGCAACGGCCCGATCAGACAGCCGACACCCCACAGCTGCGCAATGTGCGCATTGGCCCGCACCAGCGCATCGTCGCGATAACGCTCGCCGATCAGAATCAGTGACAAGGTGAACAGGCCACCGGCACTGGCGCCGAACAACACCCACAACGGCCAGA
Organism: Pseudomonas sp. IT-93MI4; assembly: GCF_949767635.1. Classification (NCBI taxonomy): domain Bacteria; kingdom Pseudomonadati; phylum Pseudomonadota; class Gammaproteobacteria; order Pseudomonadales; family Pseudomonadaceae; genus Pseudomonas; species Pseudomonas sp. IT-93MI4. The sequence goes on along the minus strand of NZ_CATKPP010000022.1, from coordinate 334,608 downwards.
TCAGCAGCGTGTCGATCAACAGCGGAATCGCCAGACTCGACAGCATCAGGATCACTGCGCAACCGGCGAACAACGTGCGCCGCGACAGGTAATCCGCCAGCGCGCCGATCGGCAGTTGCAACAGCGCATCGCCGACCACCACCGTGCTGACCATCGCCAGCGCAATCTCGGCGGTGAAGCCCTGTTGCAGGCAATACACCGGCAACAGCGTGAGGATCATCGCTTCGAACGCAGCGAACAGTGACACCGCCCAGGCAATCGCCGGCAGCTCCCGGGCAAACCCCCACAGATCGCTGAACGTCACACTGCTGGCTTCACTGCTCGGCGCACCGCTGCGACCCATCAACAGCAATGGCGAGACTGTCAGCAGCCCGACACCGACCCAGAAACCATAATCATGCTCAGTGCCTAGCGCACCCAGCAGCAGCGGACCAGACAGTTGGCTCAGCGCATAGCTGCTGCCATACAGAGCGACCAGACGACCGCGCCAGTGTTCGACGACCAGTTGATTGATCCAGCTCTCGCCGAGGATGAATACGATGGTCAGGATCACCCCGATCATCAGGCGCAGCACCAGCCAGACCGGATAACTCGGCAACAGCGCGAGCAAGCCGATCGACAACGCCCCGGCCCACAGGCAAAGACGCATCAGGTTCGCGGTGCCGAAACGTGCCGCCAGATGACTGGAAATCTTCGCGCCCAGCAATACGCCAATCGCCGGCATCGCCGCCATCACGCCGATGGCGAAAGAGCCGTAACCCCAGCTCTCCAGACGCAACGACACCAGCGGCATGCTGACCCCCAGGGCCAGGCCGACACTCAAGACAGACGCCAACACGGCGAAATACGTCGCCCAACGCATGGTCCACGCTCCTGTGGATATTCTTATGTGCGCCACAAAATCACTGTGGGAGCGGGCTTGCTCGCGAAAACGATTTCACATTCAGCAGATGTGCTGACTGATACACCGCTTTCGCGAGCAAGCCCGCTCCCACAGGGGATCTCCGTAAGTTCGAAAGCCTGAACGAATCAGGCTCCCGCTAACGGCTTACAGCTTGATCCACGTCGCCTTCAGCTCGGTGTACTTGTCGAACGCGTGCAGCGATTTATCACGACCGTTGCCCGACTGCTTGAAGCCGCCGAACGGTGCAGTCATGTCGCCGCCGTCGTACTGGTTGACCCACACGCTGCCGGCGCGCAGTGCTTTGGCAGTCAGGTGCGCCTTGGAGATGTCCTGAGTCCATACCGCAGCGGCCAGACCATACGGCGTGTCGTTGGCGATCTGGATCGCTTCTTCGGCGGTATCGAAGGCGATGACCGACAGCACCGGGCCGAAAATCTCTTCCTGAGCGATCTTCATCGCGTTGCTCACGCCGTCGAAAATCGTCGGCTCGACGTAAGTGCCACCGGTTTCCTGGAGGATGCGCTTGCCGCCCGCCACCAGTTTGGCGCCGTCGGTGTGACCGGATTCGATGTACGACAGCACGGTGTTCATCTGCTGGGTATCGACCAGCGCACCGACATTGGTTGCCGGGTCCAGCGGATTGCCCGGCTTCCAGGCTTTCAGCGCCTCGATCACCATCGGCAGGAATTTGTCCTTGATCGAGCGTTCGACCAGCAGACGCGAACCGGCGGTGCAGACTTCGCCCTGGTTGAAGGCGATGGCGCTGGCGGCGGATTCGGCAGCGGCTTGCAGGTCCGGCGCATCGGCGAAGACGATATTCGGGCTCTTGCCGCCAGCTTCCAGCCACACGCGCTTCATGTTCGATTCGCCGGAGTAGATCATCAGCTGCTTGGCAATCTTGGTCGAACCGGTGAACACCAGCGTGTCGACGTCATTGTGCAGGGCCAGCGCCTTGCCAACGGTGTGGCCGTAGCCCGGCAGCACGTTGAGCACGCCTTTCGGAATGCCGGCCTCAACCGCAAGCGCAGCGATGCGGATGGCGGTCAGCGGGGATTTTTCCGACGGTTTGAGGATCACCGAGTTACCGGTCGACAGCGCCGGGCCGAGTTTCCAGCAAGCCATCATCAGCGGGAAGTTCCACGGCACGATGGCGCCGACAACGCCCACCGGCTCGCGGGTCACCAGACCCAGTTGATCGTGCGGCGTGGCGGCGACTTCGTCGTAGATCTTGTCGATCGCCTCACCGCTCCAGCTCAGCGCTTGCGCCGCGCCCGGCACGTCGATGTACAGCGAATCGCTGATCGGTTTGCCCATATCGAGGGTTTCGAGCAGCGCCAGCTCTTCAGCGTGCTGCTTGAGCAGGCTGGCGAAACGGATCATGGTGGCTTTGCGTTTGGTCGGCGCCAGGCGCGACCACACGCCGGAATTGAAGGTGGCGCGGGCGTTTTCCACGGCGCGTTGGGCGTCGGCGGCGTCACAGCTGGCGATCTTGCCCAGCAGACGGCCATCGACCGGGCTGATGCACTCGAAGGTTTCGCCGGAGACGGCGTCGGTGTATTCACCGTTGAGGTAGGCGCGGCCTTCGATCTTCAGGTCGCGAGCACGTTGTTCCCAATCGGCACGAGTCAGGGTGGTCATTCGAGTGTCCTCCTCTTGTTGAATAGAGCGCCGCGTTCTTCGCGGTCGTCTTCAGGAATGCTGCCCGGCCAGCCTGCTTTTCGGCCCAAGGCACCCGCCACCCTAAACCAGCGGCTGGGGTTGTTTCAATATATTTGACATAAGCGCGCCATACGCCCTTGCGGTGTTCATTTTAATAAACATAGACTTTGGCCCTTTCAAGCCACCGCGCCGTCATCACGGGAGAAAACAACAATGAACATCCAGAACGTCGTCGATATCAGCCTGACCAGCAGCGAAGCCGAACGCTATCGCCCGGACCCGGCCAAAGTGCTCAAGGGCGACCCAGAGCAAGCGGTGTTCAATCAGTACGACAGCCCTTGTGGGCAAATGGGTGTTGGCGTGTGGGAAGGTGCGGTCGGGCAATGGACGGTGAACTACACCGAGCATGAATACTGCGAAATCCTGCAGGGGGTCTCCGTATTGCGTGACAGCGATGGCAATGCCAAGACCTTGCGTGTTGGCGACCGCTTTGTGATTCCGGCCGGCTTCCGTGGTACCTGGGAGGTGCTGGAGGCTTGCCGCAAGATCTATGTGATCTTTGAACAGAAGGCCTGAGTCTTTCGCTGATATTACCGGCCCCTTCGCGAGCAGGCTCGCTCCCACATTCGACCGCATTCCATTGTGGGAGCGAGCCTGCTCGCGAAAGCGTCGCAACAGTCAGCACAAAACTCCAGGCAACAAAAAAGGCCCGCATCTCACGATACGGGCCTTTTTCGTAAGTCGGGAAAAATCAATTACTTGATTTTGCCTTCCTTGTAGATCACGTGCTTGCGAACAACCGGATCATATTTCTTGATCTCGATTTTGTCCGGGGTAGTACGCTTGTTCTTGTCGGTAGTGTAGAAGTGACCAGTACCGGCGCTCGAGATCAAACGAATCAATTCACGCATGATTAGCTCCCTTAAATCTTGCCATCGCGGCGAAGTTCGGCGAGCACGACACTGATGCCACGCTTGTCGATGATGCGCATGCCTTTGGCAGATACGCGCAGACGCACAAAACGTTTCTCTTCTTCAACCCAGAAGCGGTGATGCTGCAGGTTCGGCAGGAAACGACGACGGGTTTTGTTGTTTGCGTGGGAAATGTTATTCCCGGTTACCGGACCCTTACCGGTAACTTGACATACTCTCGACATGCCTCAGCCCTCTAAAACCACATGCCCAACCCGGCATGGGTTGGCCGCTTAATCTCTCAGTCATTTGGCGCCAGGCGCCGCGTTTCTTTAGAGGTCTTACCGGCTACACCTACAGTGAAGGAACCGGGCCCCTAGAAAAGAGCGCTGCTTTATACCAGAAAGACCGGGGTGCAACAACAATGGATGTGCAATCGACCGGTAAAAAGGCGCATTTTCCGCCTGCAGACGCTTTGGATAAAGGCTGAGGCGTGTTTTGACCACTCGTCGCAGAAAACCGCTCTAACAGACGTTTTCGACTTTTCCTCGTGCACCGTGGTCTGAAAAACGTCACTGGGCTGCCCCAAAAATGCAAAAAGGGGATAGTCATTTGCAATCCAGCCCTCTAGGGTAACCCTTTTCCAGACTGCACCTGCAGATGGCCTTCGATCTGTAAAGGAAGCCGACCATGCGCCTCGCTGCCCTACCCCTGTTGCTCGCCCCGCTTCTGCTGAGCCCCCTGGCCCAGGCTGCCGCCCTGAGCGTGTGCACCGAGGCCAGCCCTGAAGGGTTCGACGTGGTGCAATACAACTCGCTGACCACCACCAATGCCTCGGCCGATGTGCTGATGAATCGCCTGGTCGACTTCGACACCGCCAGCGGCAAAGTCGTGCCGAGCCTGGCCGACAGCTGGGAAGTCAGCACCGACGGCCTGACTTATGTGTTCAAGCTGCACCCGCAGGTGAAGTTTCACAGCACTGACTATTTCAAGCCGACCCGTACCCTGAGCGCCGAAGACGTCAAATTCAGCTTCGACCGCATGCTCGATCCAGCCAACCCATGGCACAAAGTGACGCAAAGCGGCTTCCCGCACGCCCAGTCCATGCAGTTGCCGGCGCTGATCAAGAAGATCGACGCGCTTGACCCGCTGACCGTGCGCTTTACCCTCGACCACCCGGACTCGACGTTCCTCGCGACCCTGAGCATGGGCTTCGCCTCCATCTATTCCGCCGAATACGCCGACAAGCTGCTCAAGGCCGACGCCACCGACAAGCTCAACAGCCAGCCGATCGGCACCGGTCCGTTCGTGTTCACGCGCTTCCAGAAAGACGCCTCTGTGCGCTACAAGGCCAACCCGGACTATTTCGGCGGCAAGCCGGCGGTCGACCCGCTGATCTTCGCCATCACCCCGGACGCCAACGTGCGCCTGCAAAAGCTGCGGCGCAACGAGTGCCAGATCGCCCTGTCGCCAAAACCGCTGGACGTGAAGGCTGCGCAGGAAGAGCCGACGCTGAAAGTAGAAAAGACTGACGCCTTCATGACCGCTTTCGTCGGCATCAACAGCCAGCATCCACCGCTGGACAAGCCGGAAGTGCGCCAGGCGATCAACCTCGCCTTCGACAAGGCCAACTACGTCAAAGCCGTGTTCGAAGACACCGCCGAACCCGCCAATGGCCCTTACCCGCCGAACACCTGGAGCTACGCGAAGAACCTGCCGGGCTATCCGCACGACGTGGCCAAAGCCAAGGCGTTGCTGGCCAAGGCCGGACTCAAGGACGGCTTCCAGACCACCATCTGGACGCGTCCGTCCGGCAGCCTGCTCAACCCGAATCCGAGTCTGGGCGCGCAATTGCTGCAATCGGATCTGGCGGAAATCGGCATTCAGGCGGAAATCCGCGTGATCGAGTGGGGCGAACTGATTCGCCGCGCCAAGGCTGGCGAGCATGACCTGCTGTTCATGGGCTGGGCCGGCGACAACGGCGACCCGGACAACTTCCTCACGCCGCAGTTTTCCTGCGCGGCGGTCAAGTCCGGCACCAACTTCGCCCGCTACTGCAATGCCGACCTGGACAAGCTGATCAGCGCCGGCAAGACCACCAGCGAACAAGGCGTACGCACCAAGCTGTACGAACAGGCGCAGGCGCAGATTCAGCAGCAGGCACTCTGGTTGCCGCTGGCACACCCGACCGCTTATGCGCTGACACGCAAGGATGTGCAGGGTTATTCCGTCAGCCCGTTCGGGCGGCAGGACTACTCGAAGGTCACCCTGAAATAACCCGTCACAACACAATTCACCTGTGGGAGCGGGCTTGCTCGCGAAGGCGTCGGATCAGCCAAACTCTTATTGACTGACACATCGCTTTCGCGAGCAAGCCCGCTCCCACAGGGGTTGGTGTTTGTTGTTGAAAGCTACATCCAGCCACACTCCGCCATCGACAGCGGCTCGCCGTCGCCAATGATGAAGTGATCCAGCACCCGCACATCAATCAGATCCAGAGCCTTCTGCAAGCGCTTGGTCAGCTGTCGATCCGCCTGGCTCGGATCGCTGTTCCCCGACGGGTGGTTATGGCAGAGAATCACCGCCGCCGCGTTGTTGGCCAATGAGCGTTTCACCACTTCCCGGGGATGCACGCTGGTGTTATCGATCGAGCCGCGAAACAGCGCCTCGAACGTCAGCACCTGATGCTTGGAATCGAGAAACAGGCATCCAAACACCTCGTGTGGCTCGTGGCGCAGCATGGATTTCAGATAGTCCCGAACTGCCTGCGGATTCTCCAGCGCCGGTTTTTTACGCATGCGCTCGGCCAGGTGTCGCCGCCCCATTTCCAGCACCGCCTGCAACTGCGCGAATTTCGCAGGCCCCAATCCCAACTGTCCGCTGAACGCCGCAAGATCGGCCTCCAGCAACGCGCGCAGGCTGCCGAATTGCGTCAACAGGTGTCGCGCCAGATCCACCGCGCTTTTTCCCGTGACCCCGGTTCGAAGAAAAATCGCCAGCAACTCGGCGTCCGAAAGACTTCCCGAGCCCTGTTCAAGCAGCTTCTCCCGCGGCCGTTCCGCCGCCGGCCAATCGCGAATACTCATACACCTTCCTTGTCTGTGGGCACCGCTGTTCCGTAGCGGTCGCTGTGATATCGTAGCCCATCTTTTTTGCGGGCGAATTCACCCTGGGGAGGGGGTTTCGCCACGTATGTCACCCACGAAATGTAAAGGCAGACCTATGCAGCGGCTGTATCGGAAACGCATCGTTCTGGGCGTCGGCGGCGGCATTGCGGCCTACAAGAGCGCCGATCTGGTTCGTCGCCTGATCGACCAGGGCGCCGAAGTGCGTGTGGTCATGACCCATGGCGGCGCCGAGTTCATCACCCCGCTGACCATGCAGGCCCTGTCCGGGCACCCGGTTCACCTCGACTTGCTCGACCCGGCCGCCGAAGCGGCGATGGGCCACATCGAACTGGCCAAATGGGCCGATCTGGTGCTGATCGCCCCAGCCACTGCCGACCTGATTGCGCGTCTGGCCCAAGGCATCGCCAACGATCTGCTGACAACCCTGGTGCTGGCCACCGACGCCGTGGTGGCCGTCGCGCCAGCAATGAATCAGGCGATGTGGCGCGATCCGGCAACCCAAGCCAACCTGCAACTCCTTGAAAGTCGCGGCCTGAAGACTTTCGGCCCGGCCTCTGGCAGCCAGGCCTGCGGCGACGTCGGCATGGGCCGGATGATGGAAGCCACCGATCTGGCGCAGTGCGCGGCGGACTGCTTCCAGCGACAGGCGCTGACCGGCAAGCATGTGGTGATCACCGCCGGCCCGACCCAGGAAAACATCGACCCGGTGCGCTACATCACCAACCACAGCTCCGGGAAAATGGGCTTCGCTCTGGCCGAAGCCGCGGTGGAAGCCGGCGCCCGCGTGACCCTGATCAGCGGCCCGGTGCACCTGCCGACGCCGGATCGCGTCACGCGCATCGATGTGGTCAGTGCCCGCGACATGCTTGCAGCGTGCGAATCGGCCATCCCGTGTGATGTGTTCATCGCCTCGGCAGCGGTGGCGGACTACCGTCCGGAAGTCGTTGCCCCGCAAAAACTCAAGAAAGACCCTACAAGCGGCGACGGCTTCGTCCTGCAAATGGTGCGCAATCCGGACATCCTGGCCACCATCGCGACCCGTCCCGACCGTCCGTTCAGTGTCGGCTTTGCCGCCGAGACCGAACACCTGCTCGACTACGCTGCACGCAAGCTGAAAGACAAGAATCTCGATTTGATCGTCGCCAACGACGTGGCCAACCCGAGCATCGGTTTCAACAGCGAAGAAAACGCCTGCAGCGTGATCGACCGTGAGCTTCATGCCACTGTTTTCGCCCAGACCAGCAAGAGCAAGATCGCTCGCCAACTGGTCACTTTTATCGCCGAACGTCTGAACCAGGTCTAATTTACATGCACGCTTTGCAAGCCAAGATCCTCGACCCACGCATCGGTACCGAATTCCCGCTGCCGCAATACGCCACCCCAGGCTCCGCCGGCCTCGACCTGCGCGCCATGCTGGAACAGGACATCGTGATAAAGCCGGGTGAAACCGTGCTGATCCCTACCGGTCTGTCGGTCTACATCGGCGACCCGAACCTCGCCGCACTGATCCTGCCGCGCTCGGGCATGGGCCATAAGCACGGCATCGTGCTCGGCAACCTCGTTGGCCTGATCGACTCGGATTACCAGGGCCCGTTGATGGTGTCTTGCTGGAACCGTGGCCAGAACGACTTCACCATGACCGTCGGCGAGCGTCTGGCGCAACTGGTGTTGGTGCCGGTGGTGCAGGCGCATTTCGAAATGGTCGAAGAGTTCGTCGAAACCGAACGCGGCGCGGGCGGATTTGGCCATACCGGCACCAAATAACCCTGAAATATTATTGTGGCGAGGGGATTTATCCCCGATGGGCTGCGAAGCGGCCCCAAGACTTTTGGATCTGTTGCGCAGCCATCGGGGATAAATCCCCTCACCACAAAATTTGTGCATTTTCGGCAGCAGGTTTTAACACCGTAAATCAAGGTTTTGCCGGCCGCAAGCCACGCCAGCCGAGGCGTCATGGCCCTTTCACACCACGAACTCTCTGCGGAAAACGCCGTCATACCCTTCAGTTTGAGCCTGCCGCCGAGTGAATCGTCGGTGTGTCCCGCCACTTTCGAGATGGAGCATTTGTGCAGATGAGCACCCCCGCCAAGATCGCCCCGAAGCTTCCCGACAGCATCTTCCGCGCCTATGACATTCGCGGCACCGTGCCGGAATTCCTCAATGCCGAAACCGCTTACTGGATCGGCCGCGCCATCGGCTCACAGAGCCTGGCCCAAGGTGAACCGAATGTTTCCGTCGGTCGTGACGGTCGCCTGTCCGGCCCGGAGCTGGTTGCAGAACTGATCCGCGGTATCGCCGAGAGCGGCTGCCACGTCAGCGACGTCGGCCTGGTTCCGACGCCTGCGCTGTATTACGCGGCGAACGTATTGGCCGGCAAGTCTGGGGTAATGCTCACCGGCAGCCATAACCCGTCGAACTACAACGGCTTCAAGATCGTGATCGCCGGCGACACCCTCGCCAACGAGCAGATCCAGGTGCTGCACGAGCGCATCAAGACCAATGACCTGACCAGCGGTCAGGGCAGCGTGACCCAGGTCGAAATCCTTGACCGCTACACCACCGAAATCGTCAAGGACGTCAAACTGGCCCGACGCCTGAAAGTCGTGGTCGACTGCGGCAACGGCGCGGCCGGCGTGATTGCCCCGCAACTGATCGAAGCGCTGAACTGCGAAGTCATTCCGCTGTTCTGCGAAGTCGACGGCAACTTCCCCAACCATCACCCGGACCCGGGCAAGCCCGAAAACCTCGTCGACCTGATCGCCAAGGTCAAGGAAACCAACGCCGACCTCGGCCTGGCCTTCGACGGTGACGGCGACCGTGTCGGCGTGGTGACCAACACCGGCAGCATCGTCTACCCGGACCGCCTGCTGATGCTGTTCGCCCGCGACGTGGTGGCGCGCAATCCGGACGCGGAAATCATCTTCGACGTCAAATGCACCCGCCGCCTGGTGCCGCTGATCAAGGAATACGGCGGTCGCCCGCTAATGTGGAAGACCGGTCACTCGTTGATCAAAAAGAAAATGAAACAATCCGGTGCTCTATTGGCCGGTGAGATGAGCGGCCACATCTTCTTCAAGGAGCGCTGGTTCGGTTTCGACGACGGTATCTACAGCGCCGCACGGCTGCTGGAGATCCTCAGCAAGGAAAAATCCACCGCCGAAGAGCTGTTTGCGACCTTCCCGAACGATATTTCTACGCCGGAAATCAATATCCATGTGACCGAAGAGAGCAAATTCAGCATCATTGATGCATTGCACGACGCACAGTGGGGCGCAGGCGCCGACCTGACCACCATCGACGGCGTGCGAGTCGATTACGCCAAAGGCTGGGGCCTGGTACGCGCCTCCAACACCACTCCGGTGCTGGTGCTGCGCTTCGAGGCCGATGACGAGGCTGAATTGCAGCGCATCAAGGACGTGTTCCACGCCCAACTGAAACGCGTTGCACCTGATCTCCAACTACCGTTCTGATTCACCCGGAGCCCTGAATGACCCTCGAACGCGAAGCCGCCGCCCACACCGCCCAGGTCCTGTCCGAAGCGTTGCCTTACATCCGACGTTATGTCGGCAAGACCCTGGTGATCAAATACGGCGGCAACGCGATGGAAAGCGAGGAGCTGAAAACCGGCTTCGCCCGCGACATCGTCTTGATGAAAGCCGTAGGCATCAACCCGGTGGTGGTTCACGGCGGCGGCCCGCAGATCGGTGATCTGCTCAAGCGCCTGTCGATCGAAAGCCACTTCGTCGATGGCATGCGCGTCACCGACGCCGCGACCATGGACGTGGTGGAAATGGTTCTGGGCGGCCAGGTAAACAAAAGCATCGTCAATCTGATTAACCGTCACGGCGGCAGCGCCATCGGCCTGACCGGTAAAGACGCCGGGCTGATTCGTGCGAAGAAACTGACCGTCACCCGCCAGACCCCGGAGATGACCCAGCCGGAAATCATCGACATCGGTCAGGTGGGCGAAGTGGTCGGGATCAACACCGAGTTGCTGAACCTGCTGGTCAAAGGCAACTTCATCCCGGTGATCGCGCCAATCGGCGTCGGTGAGAACGGCGAGTCGTACAACATCAACGCCGACCTGGTGGCCGGTAAAGTCGCCGAAGCGCTGAAAGCCGAGAAGCTGATGCTGCTGACCAACATCGCCGGCCTGATGGACAAGTCCGGCACCGTGTTGACCGGCCTGAGCACCCAGCAGGTCGACGACCTGATCGCCGACGGCACCATCTACGGCGGCATGCTGCCGAAGATCCGCTGCGCACTGGAAGCGGTTCAGGGCGGTGTTGGCAGCTCGCTGATCATCGACGGTCGCGTACCGAACGCGATCCTGCTGGAAATCTTCACCGACACCGGTGTGGGCACGCTGATCAGCAATCGCAAGCGTCCGTAAGCCGTCGCGGAAACGAAAAGACCCCGCTCAGCCTGACTGAGCGGGGTCTTTTTTTGCCTGCGGCCTTCCATCTATTGTGGCGAGGGAGCTTGCTCCCGCTTGAGTGCGCAGCGCTCACAAGCTTTTCGGGTCTGCTACGCAGCCCAGCGGGAGCAAGCTCCCTCGCCACAAAAGCTCATTCCACAGTTCAGACGCCGAACTGGGCGCGATACGCTTCCACGGCGGGCAGATGCTGCTTGAGCTGCGGGTCGTCGGCGAGGAATTCCAGCACCTGGTTCAGCGAAACGATGCTGATCACCGGAATACCGAAGTCACGCTCGACTTCCTGGATCGCCGACAATTCACCGTTGCCACGCTCCTGACGGTTCAGGGCGATCAGCACCCCGGCCGCCTTGGCGCCCTCTTGGGAAGCGATGATCTGCATCACTTCGCGGATCGCAGTGCCGGCAGTGATCACGTCGTCGATGATCAGCACGTCACCGGTCAGCGGCGCGCCGACCAGGCTGCCGCCTTCGCCGTGGGCCTTGGCTTCCTTGCGGTTGAAGCACCATGGCAGGTCGCGGTCGTGATGCTCGGCCAGCGCGACAGCGGTGGTGGCTGCCAGCGGGATGCCTTTGTAGGCCGGGCCAAACAATACGTCGAAAGAAATGCCGCTTTCGGCGATGGCTGCCGCGTAGAAACGCCCCAGCTGCGCCAGGGCCGAACCCGAGTTGAACAGGCCGGCATTGAAGAAGTAAGGACTGGTGCGCCCGGACTTCAGGGTGAACTCACCGAAGCGCAAAACGCCGCGATCGATGGCAAAACGAATGAAATCGCGCTGATACGCTTGCATGAAAAAAACCCCAAATACCACGGATTTAGCTAATTAGCTTGACGCCGTGTATCATACACGCACGCGATTTTTGGGGCCATTTATGCGGATCATCAGTGTGAACGTCAATGGTATTCAGGCTGCAGTCGAGCGTGGTTTGCTCAGTTGGCTGCAAGCACAGAATGCCGACGTCATCTGCCTGCAGGACACCCGTGCCTCCGCCTTTGAACTGGATGACCCAGCCTTCCAACTGGATGGCTACTTCCTTTATGCCTGCGATGCTGAAGTCCCTGCCCAAGGTGGCGTGGCTTTGTATTCGCGGTTGCAACCGAAGGCTGTCATCAGCGGTCTCGGTTTCGAGACGGCCGACCGCTACGGGCGCTACCTGCAAGCAGATTTCGACAAAGTCAGTATTGCCACCTTGCTGCTTCCTTCGGGGATGAACGGCGATGAGGACTTGAACCAGAAGTTCAAGCTCATGGACGACTTCGGCAAGTACCTGGACAAACAGCGGCGTAAACGTCGCGAGTACATTTATTGTGGCTCGCTGTACGTTGCGCAGCAGAAGCTCGACATCAAGAACTGGCGCGACAGCCAGCAATCCCCGGGCTTCCTGGCGCCAGAACGCGCCTGGATGGACGAGATTGTCGGCAACATGGGCTACGTCGATGCCCTGCGCGAAGTCAGCCGCGAAGGCGACCAATACAGCTGGTGGCCGGACAACGAGCAGGCCGAGATGCTCAATCTGGGCTGGCGCTTCGACTACCAGCTGCTGACCCCGGGCTTGCGCCGTTTCGTACGCAGCGCACGCCTGCCACGTCAGCCACGGTTCTCGCAGCACGCGCCGCTGATCGTCGACTACGACTGGACGCTGACCATATAAGCGTCGATCCGTCGTTAAAAAATGCCCGTATCGCGAGATACGGGCATTTTTTATGCCGCGCCTGAAGCCGTCCTGACCTCAGACGGCGACAAAAAACGGCAAGGCCAGGTAAAGCTTGATGACGATCACGTTGATGATGTCGATGAAGAATGCACCGACCATCGGCACCACCAGAAACGCAATCTGCGAAGGCCCGAAACGCTGCGTCACCGCCTGCATGTTGGCAATGGCGGTTGGCGTTGCGCCCAGGCCAAAACCGCAATGCCCCGCCGCCAGGACCGCCGCGTCGTAGTTACTGCCCATCACTCTGAATGTCACAAAAATCGCAAACAGCGCCATGACCAACGTTTGCGCAGCCAGGATGATGAATATCGGCAGTGCCAACGCTGCCAGATCCCAGAGCTTGAGAGACATCAAGGCAATTGCCAGAAACAGCGACAGGCTGACATTGCCCAGCACCGACACTTCACGCTCGAATACCTGATACAGGCCCAGCGCCGATAGCCCGTTACGTAGCATCACCCCCACAAACAAAACGCAGACAAACGTTGGCAACTCGAATGCGGTTCCGTGCAGAAAGCCATTCAGAAGATTGCCAGCCAATAAACTGACCGCAATCAATGCCAGTGTCTCGATAAACGAAAAGGGCGTAATCGAGCGCTCTTTGTTCGGCTGCTCAAAACCCTTTGGCATCCGTGGCGTTTCTTGAAACTGGCAACCGGGCACCTCAACGCGCTTGATGAGCAGGCGGGCCACAGGCCCACCTATCAAACCGCCCAGGACCAAGCCGAAGGTTGCCGAGGCGATTGCAAGCTCGGAGGCCGAAGCAAGGCCGTACTTTTCACTGAATACCGTGCCCCACGCCGCCCCCGTACCGTGACCGCCCGCAAGCGTGATCGAACCCGTCAGGAGCCCCATCAACGGATCAAGACCCAACGTTTTGGCAAGGCCAATGCCCAAAGCGTTCTGAACCACCAGAAGCCCGGTAACCGCCAGTAGAAATATGCCGACTACGCGACCACCCTTTTTCAGGTTGGCAAAGTCTGCGCTCAAACCGATTGTGGCAAAGAACGCCAACATCAACGGCGTCTGCAGTGAAGTATCGAATCTGATTTCTATATCAAAAGTTCGCAATATCAATAAACCCAGCGCAACCACCAGTCCACCGGCGACGGGTTCAGGAATATTGTAATTACGCAGGAATCCGACTCGTGCAATAAGTCCACGCCCCAGTAATAGCACCAGAGAGGCGGCCACGAGCGTTCCATAAAAATCGAGCTGGATCATTGGGGATATTCTTGGCTATTTATTCATCAGGCGCACTTTTACCCGCGCACGCCTATTGAATCGGCTGATTGTCTCAACACTGATTGATGTGGAATTCAAGGGCCTTTGATGGCTTGAATATATCGAGATATTTCTGAAGCAATGTTGCGCGGAGCAACCTTAACAATCGACAAGTCCTGTTGCCAAGGACTGAGATTGCGTTAAAGCATTGCAGTTGTGACTAAAAGTGTAGGCGTTAGATATATAAAAAATATCCACTACCGCTTGTCGCAGATAGAACTGCTCCTACACGAAAGAGTAATTATTCGAGTTGCAAAAACACAAATGCCCTGACAAGTCAGGGCATTTAAATTAAAACTTTGCGAGTCACGGAGGCTTTGCATTGATCGTTATTTGATCAGTCGCCAAGTGAATGGATAACGGTAGGGAAAGCCTTCGTTCGCCTTCACCCCGGCAATGATCGTCAGCACCAATGCACCGATGGCCAGCAGGCCCAGCAAGAAGAAGCCGATGATCAACACCATCAGCAGCAGACAGATCGCGGCAGCAATCGCCACGGTGATCTGGAAATTCAGTGCCTCTTTGCCCTGAGCGTCGATGAACGGGTCGGTTTCGCGCTTCATCTGCCACAGGATCAGCGGCCCGATCAGGTTGCCGAACGGAATCCAGATCCCCAGCAACGCGGACAAGTGACAAAACATCGCCCATTGGCGAACCTCCTGGCTCGGCTTGGGCAGCAACTCTTGCTCATCACTCATCACGTCCTCCTTGCGGGTTGCGAACCTGCTCAGTCGGCCAGTGCAGCCTTTTGCAGTTCGAAGATTTCGTTCATGCCTTTCTTCGCCAGTTCCAGCATGGCGTTCAGATCTTCAGGCTGGAACGGCGCGCCTTCGGCGGTGCCCTGGACTTCGATGAAGCCACCGGTGCTGGTCATCACCACGTTGAGGTCGGTCTCGGCGGCGGAATCTTCAAGATAGTCCAGATCCAGCACCGGCTCGCCCTGATACATACCGACCGACACGGCGCCGATCATTTGCTTGAGCGGGTCGCCGCCTTTCAGGCCGCCGCGCTTCTTGATCACTTTCAACGCATCGACCAGTGCCACCATCGCGCCGGTGATGGACGCGGTGCGGGTGCCGCCGTCAGCCTGGATCACGTCGCAGTCGACGTACAGGGTGACGTCGCCCAGCTTGGACATGTCCAGCGCAGCGCGCAGGGAACGACCGATCAGACGCTGGATTTCCAGAGTGCGGCCGCCCTGCTTGCCACGGCTCGCTTCACGCTGGTTACGCTCGCCAGTGGCGCGCGGCAGCATGCCGTACTCGGCGGTCAACCAGCCCTGGCCCTGGCCTTTGAGGAAACGCGGCACGCCGTTTTCGACGCTGACGGTGCAGATGACCTTGGTATCACCGAATTCGACCAGTACGGATCCCTCGGCGTGTTTGGTGTAGTTGCGGGTAATGCGGATCGAGCGAAGCTGATCGGCAGCGCGACCACTTGGACGTTTCATAGGGAATACCTGTACTGGGGACGGAAAACTGCCGAGCATTATAGAGCGCTGCACCGCGCCTGGGCACGGGTTAAAAATTCCGGCCGTCGACCCAGGGCCCTGAAACGCGCATAACCGACGGCCTGCAGCCCTTTGTCACACCGTGTGTTTGGGCGCATCCGCCGCACTGCGCTACAATCCTGCGCCTTTGCTGCCAGTCGGCTTAAATTCATTGATATCGAGCCTGCGGAACATCCCTTCTGCGCCGATCTGCATTGCGAGGTCACCGCCATGGTGCACAGCATGACCGCCTTCGCCCGCGTCGAGAAAGCCGGCGTCCAGGGCACCCTGAGCTGGGAGCTGCGCTCGGTCAACAGCCGCTATCTGGAACCGCACCTGCGCCTGCCGGAGTCGTTCCGCGACCTCGAGGGCGCCGTGCGTGAAGCCCTGCGTCAGGGCCTGTCGCGGGGCAAGCTGGAATGCACCCTGCGCTTCACCGAAGAAAGCACCGGCAAGCCGTTGCAAGTCGACCGCGAGCGCGCCGCGCAACTGGTCGCCGCCGCCGAAACCGTTGCCGGCCTGATCAAGAACCCGGCAGCACTCAACCCGCTGGAAGTGCTGGCCTGGCCCGGCGTACTGGTGGCCGACGCCACTGATCCACAAGCGCTGAACGCCGAGGCGCTGGCGCTGTTCAATCAAGGTCTCAAGGAACTCAAGGCCGGCCGCGAGCGCGAAGGCGCGGAGCTGGCACGCCTGATCAACGAGCGCCTGACTTCCATTGAAGAGGACGTCGTGACCTTGCGTGAACTGGTGCCGCAGATGCTCGCGACCCAGCGTCAGAAAGTCCTCGACCGCTTCACCGACATGAAGGCCGAACTGGATCCGCAGCGCCTGGAACAGGAAATGGTCATGCTCGCGCAAAAAAGCGATGTGGCCGAAGAACTGGATCGCTTGAGCACCCACATCATCGAAGTGCGCCGGGTGCTCAAGTCCGGCGGTGCCGCCGGTCGGCGCCTGGATTTCCTGATGCAGGAGCTCAACCGCGAAGCCAACACACTGGGCTCCAAGGCCTTCGATCCGCGCAGCACCCAGGCCGCCGTCAACCTCAAGGTGTTGATCGAGCAGATGCGCGAACAAGTGCAGAATATTGAGTAAGGCAACAGACATGACCCACAGCACCGGCACCCTGTACATCATTTCCGCGCCATCGGGCGCAGGCAAGAGCAGCCTGGTCAAGGCTTTGACCGATGCCAATCCGGAGATCCGCGTCTCGATCTCCCACACCACCCGCGCCATGCGTCCGGGTGAAGTGGACGGCGTGAACTATCACTTCGTGACTCGCGAAGAGTTCGTGAAGATGGGCGAGCACGGCGATTTCCTCGAACGCGCCGAAGTCTTCGGCAACTTCTATGGCACCTCGCAAAGCCGTCTGCAGCAAACGCTGGACGAAGGTCACGATCTGATTCTGGAAATCGACTGGCAAGGCGCCGAACAAGTGCGCAAGCTGATGCCGCAGGCACGCTCGATCTTCATCCTGCCGCCGTCGCTGCAGGCCTTGCACCAGCGCCTGACCAACCGTGGCCAGGACAGTGACGAGATCATTGATGGCCGGATGCGCGAAGCCGTCAGCGAGATGAGCCACTATGTCGAGTACGACTATCTGATCATCAACGACGATTTCGCCCATGCACTGGACGATCTGAAGGCGATTTTCCGCGCCAATCAGCTGCAACAGAAACGCCAGCAGGTACGTTTCGGCAAATTACTGGCCGAACTGCTCGGTTAATCAGCACTTCCCAAAACCGCTGCAAGCGCTTTACATTGGTGCTTGCAGCGCGTTGAAGGGTCTGGTCAAAAAATCAGCGCTTCCCTAATCGCTGGTGATTTTTTAAACTGCTCAGTCCGCTCGCCCAACCGGGCAGCGCGCATATTGCATTCGCTCCGAGGAATACCATGGCCCGCGTAACCGTTGAAGACTGCCTAGAACACGTGGAAAACCGCTTTGAGCTGGTCATGCTCTCTACCAAGCGTGCCCGTCAACTGGCCACCGGCGGCAAAGAGCCACTGGTCCAGTGGGAAAACGACAAGCCGACCGTTGTCGCCCTGCGTGAAATCGCAGAAGGCCTGATGAGCTACGAGTTCATCGCCGAGCAGGAAATCGTCCACGAAGACCCGGTCTTCGCTGCGTTCGAGGACGAGTCCAACGAGGCCGTCTAAGCCTATGCCTGGTCGACGTAGCACGGCGCGGGAACACAGCCTACGGCAGGAGTCATCATGCCGAGCATAGACGCCCTCGCCGATCGCTTATCGACCTACCTCGGCAACGACCAGGTCAACCTGGTCCGCCGAGCGTATTTCTACGCCGAACAAGCCCATGACGGTCAGCGCCGTCGCAGCGGCGAGGCGTACGTCACGCATCCTCTTGCGGTGGCGAATATTCTTGCCGACATGCACATGGACCATCAGAGCCTGATGGCCGCGATGCTGCATGACGTGATCGAAGACACCGGTATCGCCAAAGAAGCGCTGCAAGCGCAGTTCGGTGAAACCGTGGCCGAACTGGTCGACGGGGTCAGCAAACTGACCCAGATGAACTTCGAGACCAAGGCCGAAGCCCAGGCCGAAAACTTCCAGAAAATGGCCATGGCCATGGCCCGCGACATTCGCGTGATCCTGGTCAAGCTTGCCGACCGCCTGCACAACATGCGCACGCTGGAAGTACTGTCCGGGGAAAAACGCCGCCGGATCGCCAAGGAAACCCTCGAAATCTACGCGCCCATCGCCAATCGGCTGGGCATGCACGCGATTCGTATCGAATTCGAAGACCTCGGCTTCAAAGCCATGCACCCGATGCGTTCCGCGCGGATCTACCAGGCGGTCAAGCGCGCCCGGGGCAACCGCAAGGAAATTGTCAACAAGATCGAAGAGTCCCTCGGCCATTGCCTCGCGATCGACGGCATCCAGGGCGAAGTCAGCGGTCGCCAGAAACACCTCTACGGCATCTACAAGAAAATGCGCGGCAAGCGTCGGGCCTTCAACGAGATCATGGACGTCTATGCGTTCCGGATCATCGTCGACAAGGTCGATACCTGCTACCGCGTGCTGGGTGCTGTGCATAATTTGTACAAACCGTTGCCGGGGCGCTTCAAGGATTACATCGCGATTCCCAAGGCCAACGGCTATCAGTCGCTGCACACCACGCTGTTCGGCATGCACGGCGTACCAATCGAGATCCAGATCCGCACCCGCGAAATGGAAGAGATGGCCAACAACGGCATTGCCGCCCACTGGCTGTACAAATCCAGCGGTGACGAGCAGCCCAAAGGCACTCACGCTCGTGCCCGCCAGTGGGTCAAAGGCGTGCTGGAAATGCAGCAACGTGCCGGCAACTCGCTGGAATTCATCGAGAGCGTGAAGATCGACCTGTTCCCGGACGAGGTCTACGTGTTCACGCCCAAAGGCCGGATCATGGAGCTGCCCAAAGGCTCCACGGCGGTCGACTTTGCCTATGCGGTGCACACCGACGTCGGCAACAGCTGCATCGCCTGCCGGATCAACCGCCGTCTCGCACCGCTGTCCGAACCGCTGCAAAGCGGCTCCACGGTCGAGATCGTCAGCGCGCCAGGCGCGCGGCCGAACCCGGCGTGGCTCAACTTCGTGGTCACCGGCAAGGCACGTACGCACATCCGCCATGCACTGAAACTGCAACGTCGCTCCGAGTCCATCAGCCTCGGCGAACGCCTGCTGAACAAGGTGCTCAACGGTTTCGACAGCTCACTGGAGAAGATCCCGGCCGAGCGCGTCAAGGCGATGCTCACCGAATACCGCCTCGAACTGATCGAAGATTTGCTCGAAGACATTGGTCTGGGCAACCGCATGGCCTATGTCGTGGCGCGCCGCCTGCTCGGCGAAGGCGAGCAGCTGCCGAGCCCGGAAGGCCCGTTGGCGATTCGCGGCACCGAAGGTCTGGTGCTCAGTTACGCCAAATGCTGCACGCCGATCCCGGGCGACCCGATTGTCGGGCACCTGTCGGCGGGCAAAGGCATGGTCGTGCACCTGGACAACTGCCGCAACATCAGCGAAATCCGGCACAACCCGGAAAAATGCATCCAGCTCTCGTGGGCCAAGGATGTCACCGGCGAATTCAACGTCGAGCTGCGCGTCGAGCTGGAACACCAGCGCGGCCTGATCGCCCTGCTGGCCAGCAGCGTCAACGCGGCCGACGGCAATATCGAGAAAATCAGCATGGACGAGCGCGATGGCCGCATCAGCGTCGTCCAGCTGGTGGTCAGCGTCCACGACCGTGTGCACCTGGCCCGCGTGATCAAGAAACTGCGCGCCCTGACCGGGGTCATCCGCATCACCCGCATGCGTGCCTAATTCACACCTAACAAGGAGTCATACATGACCAAGACTGTTATCACCAGCGACAAGGCCCCAGCCGCCATCGGTACCTACTCCCAGGCGATCAAGGCCGGCAACACTGTCTACATGTCGGGCCAGATTCCTCTGGATCCAAAGACCATGGAACTGGTTGAAGGCTTCGAAGCCCAGACCGTCCAGGTGTTCGAGAACCTCAAAGCCGTGGCTGAAGCCGCTGGCGGTTCGTTCAAGGACATCGTCAAGCTGAACATCTTCCTCACCGACCTGAGCCACTTCGCCAAGGTCAACGAGATCATGGGCAAGTACTTCGATCAGCCGTACCCGGCCCGCGCCGCCATCGGCGTTGCTGCCCTGCCGAAGGGTTCGCAAGTCGAAATGGATGCCATCCTGGTCATCGAGTAATGCGCACGGCGCAGCCTTCAAACGCTGCGCCGACTGCTCTGCGGTAAAGAAAAGGTTTTGAAAGGATTCCACCATGCGCAAAGCGCTTGCTCTCTCGCTGCTCGCCATTTTCCTCGGCGGCTGTGCCAGCGACCCCGCCGACCGTGACATCAGCGGCACCTGGATCAACCAGGTGGCGATCGACGCTGCTGCCAAGGGCGGCCCCCTGCGCGAAGCGCTTCAGGCCTATGGCCCGAACCTGGAGTGGGACGTCAACACCAAGGCCGGTCAGGCCCGCTACACCAACGGTTTCGAGAACGTCGAAGGACGGCTGCAGGGCGAACAGTCCGGCGCCTGGAAAGTCGACTTCTATGGCAGCTCCGGCAGTGAGCTGAAACGCGACGGCGGACGGATGAAACAAGCCGCCACCGAGAACGAGCCGGATCAGTTGTTCGACCGCGCACAAATCCCCGTGCCGGAAGGCGCACCGATTGGCGCCAGTTTCGAACGGGCGCTGTATTCAGCGTACCTGGGCGGCAGCTGGAAGATTGCCAGCGGCGACGGCGAAGGCAACACCGTGCAGTTCCAGGCCGACGGCCAGGTCTCCGGTCTGCCCGGCGCCGACCGCTATGCCCTGTGCCTGGCAGGCGACTGCGCCTCGATGAACAGCGACCACGACAGCATGTGGCTGCAACTCAACGGCCAGGGCAACAACTGGATCTTCGCCCGCAAAGGCAAGGCGCTGGAGATTTTCCAGGCAGTGAATACCGCACTGGCGGATGAAATGCCGCAGTTCACCCCGGGTGAACGCAAGTGGTTGCTTGAGAAGCAGTAACCGCGCCTGAGAGCAACACATAACCCTGTGGGAGCGGGCTTGCTCGCGAAGGGGATGTGTCAGTCGACATCAATGTTGCCTGACACACCCTCTTCGCGAGCAAGCCCGCTCCCACAGTGGTTTGTGGTGTCTGGAAGTCAGCATTTACCTTCAAGAATCGCCGCATAGCCTTCACGGTAACTCGGATACTTTGGTGTCCAGCCCAGCGCCTTCGCCCGGGCATTGCTGCAGCGCTTGCTGCCGGTGCGGCGTACGCTGGCGTCTTCCGCCCAATCGGTGACACCCAGATACTCGCGCAGCCAGGCGACCACTTCGGCCAGCGGTGCCGGCGCATCGTCCACACCGATATAAACATCCTGCAACGGCGTGCCCTGATGAGCTGCCTGCAGCAGAAACGCCATCAGCCCCGCCGCGTCATCAGCATGAATGCGATTGCCGTATAGCGGCGGCTCGACCGCCACCCGATAACCGCGACGTACCTGGGTCAACAGCCATTCACGTCCCGGGCCGTAAATGCCGGTCAGGCGCACAATGCTCGCCGGGATGCCGCTGTTCAGCGCCACTTGCTCAGCTTCGAGCATCAGTCGCCCGGAGTATCCGCTGGCGACGGTCGCTGAATGCTCGTCGACCCACTCCCCTTCCTGCTGCCCGTACACGCTGCTGCTGGACACGAACAGCAGTCGCTCAGGCACCTGGCCAAAGTCATTCAGCCAGCTCAGCACATTCTGCAAACCCTGTACGTAGGCAGCGCGATAACCGGCTTCATCGTGATCGGTCGCCGCCGCGCAATACACCAGATAATCCACCGCCCCGAACGGCCAGTTTTCCGGGCAATCTTCCTTGAACAGGTCACCGGCGACGCCGATGACGCCATCCGGCAAACGCGAAACATCACGGCGCAGACCATGAACCTCCCAGCCGGCGGCCAACAATTGCGTAGCCAGACGACTGCCGACGTCACCACAACCGGCAATCAAAACAGAAGGCGCGGACATCAAAAAACTCCCAAACGAAAGGAACAGACTAGCCCTCGCAAAGGACGAACGGCTAGCAATCGTGGAAAAAAAGATACTCTATTACTTCTGTTAACAAGAATTACTTGCAATAATGCACCCCACTTTTGTTCTCGGCCTCACGAGGCCTGGAAGAGCATCAACCGTTTTCTACTTCAGGTCCGGCCAGCATGACACGTAATCAAAACCCCGCTTCGCCAACCAAACGACCTCGCGCCTTCAGCGCGGTGGCGGCCCTGCTGCTCAGCCTGATGCTGGCGCCGACCGCCGCCTTCGCCGATGCCCAGGCGCCAACCGCCCCGGCTGCCACCGAACAACACGCACCTGCCGCCGCCGCGCCAGCCGCCACCGACCCGGTACAGGCTGTAGACGCCAGCGCAGCAGACGCGCCTGAAGTGCTCGAACCTGACAACAGCTTGGGCATGGCCCACGACCTGTCGCCATGGGGCATGTACCAGAACGCCGACATCATCGTGAAAATCGTGATGATCGGTCTGGCCATCGCTTCCATCATCACCTGGACCATCTGGATCGCCAAAGGCTTCGAGCTGATGGGCGCCAAGCGTCGTCTGCGCGGTGAAATCGCTGCGCTGAAAAAAGCCGCGACCCTCAAGGAAGCCAGCGCCACTGCGGCAAAGGAAGGCACCCTCGCCAACCTGCTGGTGCACGACGCCCTCGAAGAGATGCGCCTGTCGGTCAACAGCCGCGAGAAAGAAGGCATCAAGGAGCGCGTCAGCTTCCGTCTTGAGCGCCTCGTCGCAGCCTGTGGCCGTAACATGAGCAGCGGCACCGGCGTCCTCGCCACTATCGGCTCCACCGCGCCGTTCGTCGGCCTGTTCGGTACCGTGTGGGGCATCATGAACAGCTTCATCGGCATCGCCAAGACCCAGACCACCAACCTTGCCGTCGTGGCGCCGGGCATCGCCGAAGCGCTGCTGGCCACCGCGCTGGGCCTGGTTGCGGCGATTCCTGCGGTGGTGATCTACAACGTGTTCGCCCGCTCTATCGCTGGCTACAAGGCGCAGGTGTCCGACGCTTCGGCGCAGGTCCTGTTGCTGGTCAGCCGTGACCTCGATCACCAGCCTGAGCGCAGCAGCTCGCAACCACACATGGTGAAAGTGGGGTAATCGGCCATGGGCCTGCATTTGAAAGAAGGCGCAGACGACGATCTGGCCGAGAACCACGAAATCAACGTCACGCCGTTCATCGACGTGATGCTGGTGCTGTTGATCATCTTCATGGTGGCCGCGCCGCTGGCTACGGTGGACATCAAAGTCGACCTGCCGGCCTCGACCGCCAAACCGGCGCCGCGCCCGGAGAAACCGGTGTTCCTCAGCGTTAAAGCTGATCAGCGCCTGTACATCGGCGACGACGAAGTCAATGCCGATACCCTTGGCGCCGTGCTCGACGCCAAGACCCAGGGCAAGAAAGACACCACCATCTTCTTCCAGGCCGACAAGGGCGTGGACTACGGCGACCTGATGAGCGTGATGGATAAATTGCGCTCGGCCGGTTACCTGAAGGTTGGTCTGGTGGGCCTTGAGAGCGCAGCCAAGAAATGATCACGACGCGCCATAAGCTGACGCGTTACAGCGGTAGCCTGGCCGTGGTGCTGGGCGTACACGCGCTGGCGATCGCGCTGGCGCTGAACTGGACCGCCCGCCCGCCCATCGAACTGCCGCCGCAGGCAATGATGGTCGAGCTGGCACCGGTTCCGACCCCGCCACCGCCTGCTCCGCCGAAAGTCGTCACACCGCCGCAGCCACCGGCTCCGGTCGAAGAGTTGCCGATTCCGAAACTGGCTGAAGCACCCAAGGCCGAGATTGCCGTACCGAAGCCCAAACCCAAGCCAAAGCCGAAACCGCAGCCGCCCAAACCGGTGGAGAAAAAACCGGAGCCGGTGAAGGAAAAACCTTCCGAGGAAAAACCGGCGGAGACGCAGCCGACCCAGGCACCGACGGAGAAATCCGCCCAGCCGGCACCGGGACCGTCGCCCGCACAAATGGCCGCCAAGGCCAGCTGGCAAAACACCCTGCTCGCGCACTTGGGCAAGTACAAGAAGTATCCGGCCAGTGCGCAGGCTCGCGGCAAGGAAGGCTTGAACCGTCTGCGTTTCGTCGTCGACGCTGAAGGCAATGTGTTGTCGTTCGAACTGGTGGGCCGCTCGGGCAACGCCGATCTGGACCGGGCCACCCTGGAAATGATCCGCCGCGCACAACCGCTGCCCAAGCCACCGGCGGACATGCTCAACAACGGCTCAATCGAAATTGTCGCGCCGTTTGTGTACTCGCTGGATAAACGCCGCTGATCCAATGTGGGAGCGGACTTGCTCGCGAAAGCGTCGTGTCAGTCGACATCCATGGATCTGACACACCGCATTCGCGAGCAAGCCCGCTCCCACAGGGTCGACAGTGGCAACGAAAAGGCACCGAAAGGTGCCTTTTGCCTATCTGGCAACGGCAAACTCACATTGCCCGGTGTCGCATTCCTCACTCAGTCTGATAACGTGCGTCTATCGATTGCAGCCGTTATGCTTGGCCCGCAACTTCATGGACGCTTGCTATGACCCTCACAGAATTACGCTACATCGTTACCCTCGCCCAAGAGCAGCACTTCGGCCACGCCGCCGAGCGTTGCCACGTCAGCCAGCCGACCCTGTCGGTGGGCGTGAAAAAACTTGAAGACGAACTCGGTGTGCTGATTTTCGAGCGCAGTAAAAGCGCCGTGCGCCTGACCCCGGTCGGCGAAGGCATCGTCGCCCAGGCGCAGAAAGTCCTGGAACAGGCGCAAGGCATCCGTGAACTGGCCCAGGCCGGCAAGAACCAGCTGACCGCCCCGCTGAAAGTCGGCGCGATCTACACCGTCGGGCCGTACCTGTTCCCGCACCTGATTCCACAACTGCACCGGGTCGCCCCGCAGATGCCGTTGTACATCGAAGAAAACTTCACCCACGTGCTGCGCGACAAACTGCGCAACGGCGAGCTCGACGCCATCATCATCGCCCTGCCGTTCAACGAAGCCGACGTACTGACCCTGCCGCTGTACGACGAGCCGTTCTACGTCTTGATGCCGGCCCAGCACCCGTGGACGCAAAAAGAATCCATCGACCCGGGCCTGCTCAACGACAAGAGCCTGCTGCTGCTCGGCGAAGGCCACTGCTTCCGCGACCAGGTGCTCGAAGCCTGCCCGACCCTGACCAAGGGCAACGACGGCGCCAAGCACACCACGGTGGAATCCAGCTCGCTGGAGACCATCCGCCACATGGTCGCCTCCGGCCTGGGGATCTCGATCCTGCCGTTGTCGGCTGTCGACAGCCATCACTACGCCCCGGGCGTGATCGAAGTACGCCCGCTGTCGGCGCCGGTGCCATTCCGCACCGTGGCGATTGCCTGGCGCGCGAGCTTCCCGCGGCCGAAAGCCATCGAGATCCTCGCCGACTCTGTTCGCCTGTGCTCGGTGGCCAAGCCCGCCGCACCGGTCACGGCCGGTTAAGCCAGGGTCATGACCGAGCTGTCGCAAGTGTCGGTGACGGCACTCAAGGGTGTCGGCGAAGCCATGGCCGAGAAACTGGCCAAGGTCGGCCTGGAGAATCTCCAGGACGTGCTGTTTCACCTGCCGCTGCGTTATCAGGATCGCACCCGCGTGGTGCCGATCGGCCACTTGCGCCCGGGCCAGGACGCCGTGGTCGAAGGCACCGTCAGCGGTGCCGACGTGGTCATGGGCCGGCGTCGCAGCCTCGTCGTGCGCATGCAGGACGGCACCGGCGGCCTGAGCCTGCGCTTCTACCATTTCAGCAACGCGCAGAAAGAAGGCCTCAAGCGCGGCACGCGGATTCGCTGCTACGGCGAAGTACGGCCCGGCGCTTCGGGGCTGGAAATCTACCACCCGGAATACCGCGCCATCACCGGTGACGAACCGCCGCCCGTGGATGAAACCCTGACCCCGGTCTACCCGCTCACCGAAGGCCTGACCCAACAGCGCCTGCGCCAGTTGTGCATGCAGACCCTGACGCTGCTCAAGCCAAACACCCTGCCCGACTGGCTGCCGACCGAACTGGCCCGCGACTACCAACTGGCGCCGCTGGCCGATGCGATCCGCTACCTGCACAACCCGCCCGCCGATGCCGATGTCGATGAGCTGGCCCTCGGTCATCACTGGGCCCAGCATCGGCTGGCCTTCGAAGAACTGCTGACCCATCAACTGTCGCAACAACGTCTGCGCGAAAGCATGCGTTCCCTGCGCGCGCCAGCGATGCCGAAGGCGAAAAAGCTGCCGCCGAAATACCTGGCCAACCTCGGCTTCAACCCGACCGGCGCGCAACAACGCGTGGGCAACGAAATCGCCTACGACCTCAGCCAGCACGAACCGATGCTGCGGCTGATTCAGGGCGATGTTGGCGCGGGCAAAACCGTGGTCGCCGCCCTCGCGGCACTGCAAGCGCTGGAGGCCGGTTATCAGGTCGCGCTGATGGCGCCGACCGAGATCCTTGCCGAGCAACACTTCATCACCTTCAAGCGCTGGCTCGAACCGCTGGGCATCGACGTCGCATGGCTGGCAGGCAAGCTCAAGGGCAAGAATCGCGTCGCCGCGCTGGAACAGATCGCCAGCGGCACGCCGATGGTGGTCGGCACCCACGCGCTGTTCCAGGACGAAGTGCAATTCAAGAACCTGGCGTTGGTGATCATCGACGAACAACACCGCTTCGGCGTGCAACAGCGTCTGGCGCTACGGCAGAAAGGCGTCGGCGGGCGCATGTGTCCGCACCAACTGATCATGACCGCCACGCCGATCCCCCGCACGCTGGCGATGAGCGCCTACGCCGACCTCGACACCTCGATCCTCGACGAACTGCCGCCCGGTCGCACCCCGGTCAACACCGTACTGGTCACCGACACCCGTCGCGTCGAAGTCATCGAACGGGTGCGCAGCGCCTGCGCCGAAGGGCGTCAGGCCTATTGGGTGTGCACGCTGATCGAAGAGTCGGAAGAGCTGACCTGTCAGGCCGCCGAAACCACGTTCGAAGACCTCACCGCCGCCCTCGGCGAGCTGAAAGTCGGGCTGATCCACGGGCGCATGAAACCTGCCGAGAAAGCAGCGGTCATGGCCGAATTCAAGGCCGGCAACCTGCAACTGCTGGTCGCCACCACCGTGATCGAAGTCGGCGTCGACGTGCCCAACGCAAGCCTGATGATCATCGAAAACCCTGAGCGTCTGGGCCTCGCGCAGTTGCACCAATTGCGTGGCCGCGTTGGCCGGGGCAGCGCGGTCAGCCATTGCGTGCTGCTCTACCATCCGCCGCTGTCGCAGATCGGCCGCCAGCGCCTGGGCATTATGCGCGAGACCAACGACGGTTTCGTCATCGCCGAAAAAGACCTCGAACTGCGCGGCCCCGGGGAAATGCTCGGCACCCGTCAGACCGGCCTGCTGCAATTCAAGGTCGCCGACCTGATGCGCGACGCCGACCTGCTGCCCGCCGTGCGCGATGCTGCGCAAGCGCTGCTGGAACGCTGGCCGACTCACGTCAGCCCATTGCTCGACCGCTGGTTGCGCCACGGGCAGCAATACGGCCAAGTGTGAGCACCGTCGCAGTTTGTGCAGGATCGTTCCTACAGAGCTGGTTATACTCCTGCCATTGTTTCAAAAACGGATACAGACCATGACTGACGCAGCTCTCGCCCCTGAACTTCCGCACGCGCCGTCTGTAATTCGGCTGCTGCTCGGCAAGCTGGGGATCGCCTACGAAGAAGTGCTCGACCACCACGGCCTCAACGCTTCGCGCAAGGTACAAGCCGTGTTGCTGGACGATGCCGTCGGCGCGCTGATGGTGCTGTTTCCGCAGAGCCAGTTGCTCGACCTCAACCGCCTCGCCGAACTCACTGGCCGACGCCTGACCGCCGTGTCCACCGAGCGCCTGGAAAAGATGCTCGGCAAACACAGCCTGAGCCTGCTGCCGGGCCTGCCGGCGCTGACCAGTTCGCCGTGTCTCTACGAAGAGAGCCTGCTGCGCGAACCGAAGCTGCTGATCAACTCCGGCGAGCCGGGCCTGCTGCTGGAAATCACCAGCGAAGCCTTCAAGAGCATGCTGACCAAGGCCAGCGCCGCCAACTTCGGCGAAGCCCTGAGCAGCATCCGCCCGAACCTCGACCGCCCGGACGATGACCGCGAGGAAATCACCCAGGCCGTGCAAGCGTTCACTGCACGCCGGATTCAGCAGCGTCTGGAAGCGACCATCGAGATTCCGCCGCTGGCCGAGACGGCGCAAAAAATCATCAAGCTGCGCGTCGACCCCAACGCCACCATCGACGACATCACCGGCGTGGTCGAAACCGACCCGGCGCTGGCTGCACAAGTGGTGAGCTGGGCGGCGTCGCCGTACTACGCCTCGCCGGGCAAGATCCGCTCGGTGGAAGACGCGATCGTTCGCGTGCTGGGTTTCGATCTGGTGATCAACCTCGCCCTGGGCCTGGCCCTCGGCAAGACCCTGAGCCTGCCGAAAGACCATCCGCAACACACCACGCCGTACTGGCAGCAATCGATCTACACCGCCGCCGTCATCGAAGGCCTGACCCGCGCCATGCCGCGCGCCCAGCGCCCGGAAGCCGGCCTGACCTATCTGGCCGGTCTGCTGCACAACTTCGGTTACCTGCTGCTGGCTCACGTGTTCCCGCCGCACTTCTCGCTGATCTGCCGCCACCTGGAGGTCAACCCGCACCTGTGCCACAGCTACATCGAGCAGCACCTGCTGGGCATCAGCCGCGAACAGATCGGCTCGTGGCTGATGCGCTACTGGGACATGCCCGATGAACTGGCCACCGCCCTGCGCTTCCAGCACGACCCAAGCTACGACGGCGCCTACGCCGAATACCCGAACCTCGTCTGCCTGGCCGTGCGCCTGCTGCGCGGTCGCGGGATTGGCTCCGGCCCCGACGAAGACATCCCCGACGCCCTGCTCGAACGCGTCGGCCTGACCCGCGACAAGGCAAATGACGTGGTCAGTAAAGTGCTTGAGGCAGAAGTCCTGCTGCGCGAACTGGCCTCGCAGTTCAGCCAGGCCTGAACCAAAACAGGCCCGCTCCCCCAAGGTTTACACAACCTCTGTGGGAGCGAGCCTGCTCGCGAAGAATTCACCACGATCCAACTGGCTCAGCGAAACCCTGTGGTGAGGGGATTTATCCCCGACCGGCTGCGCAGCAGTCGCAAACCCAGCCAACAGGGTGTGTCAGTTATATCGAGGTCTCAGGTTTTGGGGCCGCTGCGCAGCCCATCGGGGATAAATCCCCTCGCCACGACAGCCCATCTTCTCAAGCCCTTCTACTCAAGCCCTTCTACTCAAGCCCTTCTACTCAAGCCTTGGGCTTGGCCTTCCTCGGCTTCAAATACTTCATCAATCCCTGAAACCACATCACCAGCGCCGGATTCCCCTTCAGCTGGATCGACTTGTCCTGAATCCCCTGCATAAACGCCAGCTGCTTGTTCTTCGCCTGCATCGTGGCAAAGGCATAACCCGCATCCTGGAACGCAATCGCAAACGCCGGCTCCGTCACCACCCCAGACTTGCTGGTAACGCGCTGATTCTTCACCACGAAATGCCGCGCCACTTTCCCGTCCAGCGTCTGCAGCTGAAACACCAGATCCTTGTTACCCAACTGCTGCTGGAACGCAGGATTTGTCCGGCTGGCCTTACCCATCAACAAACCCATCATCCACAGAAGAAAACGAAATTTCATGCGCACAGCCTCAAAAGGAAAATGAACGGCCGGGGCAGTGTAAGGGATTCAGACGATAACGCCACTATCTGCCGCTATTGGAAGATGATGCAGACCATTTCCCGCACGATGACCGCCAAGTCACAACTCGGCACCCACCGTCCTACACCTGTTGAAACACATCCCTGTAGGAGCTGCCGAAGGCTGCGATCTTTTGATCTTCCAGCCTGCAAACCTATGGGAAATTTCCTGCAAAGTGCCGCGATACCTATGAACTAGGCAGGTTGGCAGTTCGTAGATAGCCTCTGTGTGTCGCCGCCAAATCGGTGACTCGGACGTGCAAGTCCGGTTCAGGTGCACATTCGTTGATGGCATTTCGCCGAGCGTTTTCCTATGCTCGCGGATCGTTATGGCGGCTGTGCGTCGGAGACCTTCGGGTCTGCCGGCCACCTGGACCGGTCTTGCACACCAACGCACAGCTGCCACCTATTTCGAAGTGCAAAGCGAATAGGTGTCGGCCTCACAACTCCAGGAAGCTGCACCATGATCAAACCAACACCCAATCCCCCCGAAACCCCAGACATATCGCCCTACGAATCGCTGGAATCCAAGAAATTCCACGAAGCCGCCGAACGCGCCCTCGACCACCACTTCAAACCGCGCACCGAATCCCAACCCAAACGCGAAACCGGCCTCTTTAGCCTCACCCCCGGCACCGACGCCGAAGCCCTCATGGCCAACGCCTCCGAAGACCTCCTGTCCATCAGCGCCATCGCCTGCGACCTCGCCGACGACCTCCACGGCTCCCGCCGCTCAGTAGCACTGGCCCTGAGCAGAATGGCGGACGGGGTGCGATTGATGGTGGAAGGGACGCTCGACCATATTGAAGTGCGGAACCTGGCGGCCAAGTCGTAGCGGGATTTGCGGATGAAAAAAGGGGACTTTAAGTCCCCTTTCTCAAGTACGTGAGTCACCACTGACAGCCTGTTTCAGGCAAAGCATTCATGTTGCTATCGTGTTCGAATATGTACTTCTTTCCGGACTTACGGTTTGTGTAAACGATTCCGTAAACGAAGGGATCCTGGCTCGCCATTACATAATCACCAGTCACAAGGCCTCCCGACACCTCCTCCCACTTCGTCGTGATTTCGGGGGGCCGATTAGGGTTCGGAAACTCTTCTTCCGAGCCTCCATAGACGAGAGTAAGCGCCTCTTTCGACTTACTGTACCTAACGCTCGCAACTTGCCATTTGGCGCTCGAGTCGTGATACGTCCGCAATTCAAAATTGCTGCTCTTACCCTCTTGTGAACGGAAGCAATAGATCTCCGTTTTGACCTCGCTGTGAGCCACAAGAGGAAAGAGGAATGACAACGCAACAGATAACATCCGGATTGATTTCAAACCGATCATTCCTTCAACGGTTCAGAGGTAACTGAAAGCGCATCCGCACGCTGCAATTCGCGAAATCCTCACGGAACAAACGCTCGCTCATTTCGCAGTGCCCATCCGCATATTGCTTCCAAAGCGGATCATCGAACTCATCCCCTCCCAGTCGCTCAATGGCGGCCGCTAAGTCTCTCTCATGATCCTTCCCCGCAATCGCAGATGCCGCCTTGTAAAAGCCATCTAGCGGTAAGCCCGTCTGCAGAGCAATCAACTCTCCCAACCGGGCATTGGTTGTTTGCACGAGACACGCGAGCCTTTCGATGGGTGCCTCTGCACCGGGCAAAGCCGACTGATAGGTATCCTCGCAAAACGACTCTTTGAAACGCACCCATTTCTTCTGCACATCGGTCAGCTGATTCTTGTCAGCAGGCGCCAAACTGACCAAAACTTTCTTATATTGCTCATTCAACACTGCATCGACTTTCTCGAAAGTCTGCTGACCACAAATGATCAAATCGGGATTGGAAAAACTGTCGGGATTACAGACTTCCTGGGCATGCGCAGGAATCAGCAAAGCAGCAAAAAAAACACCCGCGACCGGCCTACAGAGCGCCTTGAGTTTGATCATGACCCGGATACTCCGCCACTGCGCTCAGCTACCCGAGCAGGAATTTTCAAAGCCTTTCCCGCGTCCGACATACGCGACGCATATTGCTTGTACGCCGATACCGCTCGCTCTTTATCGTTCATAGCCCAATAGCTATCTGCGAGATTCAGGTAAGCCACCGTCCGCGCTGGGTTGTGTGCAATCACCGCATTCAACAGCTCAATGGACTCTGCGTAGTAACCCGCTTCGCCGAGTAAAAAACCTAAGTCGTTGGACCAGCCGGGACGCTGCGGGTAGTAGTACTTTGCGACGATATAGCTATCGGGGGGACAAGTGTCATGCGAGCCACCGCCCATCAACACGTAGCTCATCGTATCCTTGAGGGAAAACTCATCACCCTTTCTATAGGCTGCCAGCGCCATATCCAGAAGATCAGCCGAATCGACGGTCATCAATTTCTTAACACCCTCAATACGACCAACACGAGCAACCTGCAACTTCTGCAGCACTTCACGCCCATCGAAAGAAGCGAGAGTGATTGGGCCCAATGTCTGCACCGGCAACTCCACTACGCTGACGAGCGATCGATCACATGAGTCGTTATTCGCCACTTCTAGCAGAGCTTTCAGCTCAAACTGCTTCGAGCTTCTATTGAAGGCGAACAACAGGTTGAAGTTATAAACCGCGTTGTCTTCCTCACTGGTTACCAGCGCTATGTAATCCCCAGCCTCAACGAACGGCTGCTTGACGACAGCTTCCTCAGCCTGCGGATCAATGACAGTCATGACGCCAGGGCGACCTTTGAGTACATGGACGCTGAAGACACCCTGAAGCGCAGACGAGTACTGACTCTTGATCAGAGGCAGCGCCTTCGACGTATCGAGCAAGATGTTCTCATCACGTGCCTGTACCGGCGCAATCAACAACCGGTTGGAGACCTCGTCCGCTTCGCCCGCCAGCACAAAGACGTTTTGCCGAGATTCATCGCCTAATAAGTTTGCCGGGATTTCCTTGAGAACTTGGGGCGCAGCAAGCGCGGGAGAACCCGGTACAGCGACACAACAAGTTAGAGCGCAGAGAACGCTCTGCAATACGCGTTTCACTTTCTTCAATCCTTGATTCAATCAAATGATGTCCAAATACGCCCAATAGATCTTGCCCGTTTAAGCACCGGGCTCAAACGAACCGCATTTCAGTTCTTTGATTTGCTCATTCTGAATCGGAATCACACAGGCAAGGCGCCTCTCTCCAAGTCCACGAAGCTCCGTCAAACTGAGCGTCACGTGCAACCCATCCTCGGCAAACGCATGATCCTCAAACCCGGCATCGGCATAGTCCGTCCAAAATGCCTTGCCTTCGAGACTGCAGAACCGCTTGAAGGACAGCACTCTCCAACCGCCATTGGGCGCCAATATCTGGACTGTCAGGCAAGGGCTGCCAAAGGTGCTGACATAGCGCGCGACGACATCCCCAAATCGATGGGCGTCGGTTCTGGACACTTTGTTGAGATCGACCACATTACCCGGCTCATCAGCGACGATCGTGTCCAGATAAGCCGCACGTTCCAGACTCATTCTGGCCACGCAGTTGTTGATAGTCGTGACATGCGCTGCCACCCCAGGCTCGATTTCCGTGGCTTCAAGCGGGCATGTGGTGTCGCGTAGCTTGATCCAGGCGCGCTGGGATTCTCTGGCCATGGCGACCAGCGCCTTACCCTGCTCAGGGTCGCGCCGCTGTTGAGCCTCAAACCGTCCCAGCAGTTTCTTGTAGCTGGCATTGAGTTGCGTGTCGGCTTCCTTGCGGGCTGCCTCCACACACCGATCGACCTGGGCGCTAACGGTGATTTCTTTGCAGTCGTCCTCGGCCATCGCAAAAGAGGCAAACAGGCATCCAAAGGACAACGCGATAAAACGCACAAACATGTTCAGTTTTTCATTCCCTGAATTGCGGATCGCTCAACTACGCGTCGAGGTATTTTCTGCGCCCTGCCGTCGGCACTCATCGCGTCGCGGTACTGGATGTAATAGCGCTGCGCTTCATCTTTGCGATCAAGGCGCCAGAGCGAGTCGGCAATGTTCAACATCAGTACCGTGCGTTTACCAACGGCTTCAACGCCGCGATAAAACTTCAGCGCCAGCTCATCTCTACCGCCCTCGGCTAGATAAAAACCCAGGTCGTTGTACGCCTGAACATTTTGCGCCGGGGGATGGCACGCCATGTAGGACTCGGGGCTTAAAAAGTTCAGGCCCCATTCGATGGATTCTGCGCGGGATTGCGCCGGCCTCATACTTGAAACATATTTCAGCAAGTCCTTTGGGGACTTCGTCTCCAGGGCAGGAGTGAGCACATCACCGTCTGCGGAAATCCACTGATTGCCCTTCCACTGACCGACACAAAAAGTGGACCAACGATCAGCCAGCACGCAACCGGTCTCCATGGAGATCACAACGCAATGCTGTTGCGACTCCAGTTTTTCTTCACCATTCTCGAGCGACAACATCCCGAAGATCACTGGATCGAGCAGCAGAGTTTTCTTGTCAGGACTGAGCATATTGGAATGCCCATCGGCGCCAATGTCGGCGCCGAAAAGCGGGAAGGTTTTGCCGTTGGCGGTGAACCATGCGGTCCCCGGCTCAACGCCGGGCATAGTCCACTTTGTCGCTCGAAACGTAACCGTGTGTCCGTCGATACCGACTATGGGCGGGTCCTCGGCAAGGGCACTTGTGGCGGCAAGAAGGCAGTTGATCATCAACACCCACTTAAGGCTGGCCATAGACGATCCTCTTCACCGCCGGGCTTTCTGACATTAGCTGTCTCTTCGTAACGCCATAGGCCTTGATCAGCTCTTCCCGAGATCCCTTCGAGCCAAAAGAGCGTTGGTTATTATCGAAGCTGTATTGCTCCAATAGCCCTGCTGTCGAGTAATACCCATGCCACTCCGCGCAGGCACCACAACCGCCATATCCGCCTATCGAAACAAGGCTGCCCTGGGTGCCTTCCACGCAATCCATCGCCACAACGACATTGCTCAACATCTTCGTCTTCGCACCGTCGGAAGTGAGTTGTGAAACTTTGCTGATATCGCGTCGAAGCACCTTGCTACCGATGTTGATGGTCTGGTCGGAGCAAACCGGGATAACGTGGGTTTCCGCATCATCCACCGTCACCGATCGGCAAGACGACACCAACACCACTTCAACACCGCCGCACTGCATGACATCGCGTTGGGTGTAAGCATCCGTCGGCGCGGCGAAGGCTGGGGAAGAGAACAACCATGCCAGCCCCCCGAAAAACAAAAACTGATTCATTAAGAAATCCTTTTCGCCGTTAACCAGCCTGTTGTTCCGCCAAGCACTTCGCATAGCCGTCCGCAAACTTGGCATCGAATGACAATGCCACTGGCTCCTCCAACTCCGCCGAGCTATTGAGCAATACACGGGTAGCCGGGGTGTATTTGATCCAGCCAATCGTGCCGGTGCCGTCGGTGTCGAAAAACAGCTGAGCGCGCACTACTTCACCGTCATCCTCATCGATCAGCAAATTGACCTTGTCCTTGCCGACATAACGAAACGGAAAATCGCTGCTCCTGACAAGCTCAGTAAGGTAGCCGTAGCAACTCCCTTCGCTGGCAGTCGCGGGCAGTGAATGAGATAAAAGCGAAAGCGCAATCAGCACAGGCCGAATGAAAAACCGATTCATCGACTCACTCCTCATCCATCGGCGACGATTCCACGTCTGTCATGCTCAGCAGCCGGAATTCGTTATTCACAAACTCGTAGTAACGATCCCGGTTGCCGCTTTCCAACGCATTCCCTTGGGCGTCCTCTTCACCGTCGAGCGTGATGCCGGAGACGATGATCAAACGACTATCGGGCTGGTAAACCATGCCGAAGGTGCTGCCGTCGTAAGCATTCGGCAGACCGCCAACAACCTCACCGGTCTGGGCATCCAGCACTTCGCCGCAAATGGCGCTGCCGCCACAACCTAGTCTGTGCAGGATGTAATGGCCGGCGAAGTTGACCTTGCCTTGCAAGGCTTGCACCCGTGCCTGATCCATCATTGAGCTGCTGTTTTCTTGCAGCACCAACTTATGGTTGGGGCCGGTGAACACTGGCGTGACGGTGTAATCCTTGAAGGTTGGGTCGGCAGCGAATGCCATGGACGCGGCAGCCAATATCAAGCTGCCGAGAACAATCGAAAATCCTTTCACGTAGTAACTCCGTAAATGCAGTGGGGACCGTCGGCTCACTCAGACTGCCCTTCATAAAGCTGTGTGTGCGGATTGAATCGCCACAGATGTGGCCGGGTCATGGCCTCTTTGCCCTTGTAGCGGATCTGGCCGCGCTTATCGCGAATGTAGGAGTAGATCTCGATGTCTTTTACATCGCCGCCGTTTTTGGGCGTACCGTCCAGAACTTTGACCTCGGCGAAATAATCGCCCCCGACATGCTTCAAGTAACCGTGGCACTGGATGAGGAAGGCGAAGGTCGAGTCACCCGCTGAACCACGGCTTGAGTAGGAGGTGAAAATGAAAT
This sequence comes from Pseudomonas sp. IT-93MI4, assembly GCF_949767635.1. Lineage (NCBI taxonomy): Bacteria > Pseudomonadati > Pseudomonadota > Gammaproteobacteria > Pseudomonadales > Pseudomonadaceae > Pseudomonas > Pseudomonas sp. IT-93MI4. Next base: position 298,296 of record NZ_CATKPP010000022.1, on the reverse strand, counting down.
CTTCCTGGCCGTCGTCATTAAGATCGCCGTGATACACCACCTTGCCCTCCTCCAGACTGAATCCATCAGGTTGAAAACTTGAATGTATATCCAGGATGTAATCGGGTCTTTCCACCCATTGCGAGAGAAAATTCTTCGTATCGGTCTCCGAATTGCACAGATCCGTCGCCATGCTCACCATCGGCAACCAGGCCAAACACATCAACAACCGTCGTTTCACTTCGTATCCTTCGAATTCATCAATTGCAACTCACCATCCCGATACAACACCTCACACCCCACCCACGCAGGATCCACCTGCGGCATCACCGCCGACGGCTTTCGCAATTCGCGCAGCAACGTCGAGCCATGCGACAACCGCCCACCCATCCGCGCAATCACTGCCCGCGCCGTTTGGTAATGCGCGTGCCGCCCCGGATCGAGGGTGTCTTCGAGCAAAATATCCTCGCCCAGAATGCCTTGCACTTGCCCCGGATAAATCATGAAACCGGTGGCCTGCTCCGCACCTTCGCGACCGTCCTGCCAGAAGCTGCCGTCACGGGTGCGCACGTCGGGATGCGGCGCAAACCAGTGCTCGCGATCCGCCATCGGCATGGCGTGATGCAGACGGAAGAAGATGCGCATCAGGTTGTCGCGGTACCACTCGCGTACTTGCAGGTAGTAACCGCGCAGGCCCGGCAGGCCGGTCGAATGCGCGAGGCGGACCAGCCCGGACCATTGCGGGAATGGCTGTAGCGGCAGCTCGCTCGACGCGGGTCGCGGGGTGGCCGGATCGGTTTCCCACGGCAATCGGTGCGGACAGTTTTCCAGGTTGTCGTACGCGGTCGGCGGGCGGCCCAGCCAGTCGCCGCCACTGCTCGCCAGCGCCGTGGCAATGCACAGATTGCCTTGCACGACGAACACGTAAAACCGTGTGAACCAGTCCGCCAATTGCTGACCATCGGCAGCTTGGGCGACGAGTTCGGCCAGTTCCCGATCGAAGCGCTGCAAGCCGTTTTCAAGATTCAGCAAATGGCCGCGAGCCTTGCGTTGCATACGTAAAAACAGCGGCAAAGAACGCAGCATCTTCAGCGGTTGCCACGGCAGATGCGGCGTCGCTCCGCCAACTTCACCGGCGTAGTTAGCGGCGCTGATGCCCCAGTCGGCCAACCGGGCAAGAAACAGATCATTGTTGATGTAGGAAGCACCGCCGAACACAGCAGTGAATGGCTCGTTGTCCTGCAACACTCGCGCATCCCAGCGCGCCATGATCGCCGGGATACTCGCTGCCGCGCGGCGCTGGGCGTACTCGACCAGCACGCTCGGTTGCGGCGGCAGGATCTCGGCGATGTTGGCGGCGGTCAGGTGCCGGCGCCAGCCATAATCGCTGATCGGCCGGTATTGCAGCAGCCACAGTTGCGAGCCGTCCCAGGCCCATTCGACGTCGCCGGGCACATAGTGGAACACGCGCAACACGTCTTGCAGAAAGCACCACAGCAGGTCTTCGGTCAAGCCGTGGGACGGCGTGAACGTGCCGCTGCGCCAGGCATCACCAAGCCGCGAAAGCGTTGCTTGTGAGGGGCTGACGTGACCGTCGGCCAGCGTTTCGAGATGGCCTTCAACCCACTCCAGCTCTACCGAGAGATGGCGCACGAACGCGATCCCGGAAACTACCGGCGTGATGAAGCGCTGCACCACCACTTCCTCGACGCCTTCGGCCGTCAGTTCGGCGATGCGTTTCGACACATTGGCGGTCGGCTCGCGCAGATAGGTTGTGCTCAAACCGGCATTTGCCGAATCGGCCTGATCCTCGCCATAACTGGAGGAGCGCACCGCCCAGGTCACGTCGGGTTGGGCAGCGAGAAATGCTGGCAGACGCGGATCATTGCAATCGTTGAGGGTCAGCGCCGCCGGCACCGCTTGCCGGGCCAGTTCAGCCAAGCGCAAACGCCCGCCCTTGGTGTGCGCGACAAACCCGCGCTCGCCCGACTCCAGCCACTGCGCGAACTGCGCAGGCGAGTCGATCCACGGGTAATGGCCCCAACCGGGTTTGAGGCTGATAGTCAGATCAGCGCGAGCGAGAATCGCCGACCACGCCGCCGCTTGCTCGATGCCGAGCACAGCGTCCTGATCGCCCCAGACCAGCTCGACCGGATCGGTGATCCACTCCAGCAGCGGCAGCGCAGTGTCGGCACGAATCAGATCCCAATGCGGAACGAACGCACGGCAGCGCGCATAACCGGCGCCCATGCGCTGGTATTGCGCGGGGGTCCAGGTCTGGTTGGAGAACTTGCGCGCGAACAGCGCGGGTTTGTTCGACAGCAGCCAGTGAATGGTCTTGCGAATCGGCAGCGGCGACATCAGCGCCGGCAACCGCCGCTGCCATAGAAACGCACCGACTGGCGCCAACAAAACGCTGCGGGAGAAGTGCCCCGGCCGACGTTGCAACGCATGCAACACCAGCAACGCATTGACCCCGACCGCCATGATCGCGCTGCCCTGCTGTGTCATCGCCAGCAAGGTCTGCGCGTAGTCCGCCAGATCCTCGCAGGGCGGCTGCAGGTTGGCGCCGAAGCCCGGCAGCTCCAGCGGCACCACGTCGTAACGCTGAAAGTGCGGCAGCGCGTCACTCCACCAATCGGCGGCGCTGCCGTTGCCGGCCAGCAGATACATCAAGGGCTTGCTCATGGACGATCCTCAGGTCAGATCGCGCAGAGCAGCGTCGAGGGTTGGATAACGGAATGTGTAGCCAGCCTCGGTCAAACGCTGCGGCACCACGCGCTGACCATCGAAGAACAACTGCGCCATCTCCCCTGCCAGCGCACGCACTGGCGCGGCGGGAATATGGAACCACACCGGACGCTTGAGGACCTTGCCGGCCTGCTCGGCGAACGCTGCCTGACTGACCGTTTCCGGCGCCACCATGTTGTAGGTACCGCGCAGACTGTCGTCATCGAAAGCCATTGCGATCACCTGAAGCACATCATCGCGATGCACCCAACTCATGATCTGCCGACCATCGCCCATGCGCCCGCCGAAGCCCAAGCGGAACGGCAGCAGCAACGGCGTCAACGCGCCGCCCGGGCCGAAGACCACGCCAAGACGCAGCACCACCTGACGCACGCCAAACTCAGTGGCCGGTTGCGCGGCGGCTTCCCAACGCGCGCAGAGTTCGGCCATGAAACCGTCGCCCTTGCTGGCGTGTTCACCGAGGCTTTCGCTGGCATCGCGCACGCCGTAGAAGCCGATGGCAGAGGCTTGAATCCACAGCGATGGTTTTTGCTTGGTGTTCTTTAGCCAGGTCATCAATGCTTCGGTGGTGCCGACTCGGCTGGCGAGCAGTTGCGCCTGACGTTTGGGAGTCCAGCGTGGGCCGGCGACGGGTGCGCCGGCGAGATTGATCACTACGTCGAAGGCTTCGTCGCGGCTGAGTTCGCTGAGCGAATGCACGCAGCGGGCGCGGCCGTCGAATAGATTGGCCGCGTTCAACGGGTCGCGCGTTAGGACGCTGACCGAATGGCTGGCGTCTAGCAGTTGGTTGACCAAAGCTTCACCGATGAACCCGGTGCCGCCGGTGATCAGCACGCGCTTGAAAGCGCCGCTGGCAAACGGGTTAGACAGGCTCGTTGTGTTTACTGCAGGAGACTTCCGGCGGTCATGGCGATACAGCCACACCAGCGGCGGTAACAACACCAGCAACGCAAAACCGTCGAGCCACAGATGCGACCAAACCTGCTTTTGCGCAGACAGCCACATGTCCTGCGGCGCCCATAACAGGATGCCGGCGATCAACCATCCCCACACTGCTGGAGCTTTCAAGCGATTGCCCAAGTGCACCAGCGCGAGCATGTACAGCGAATAACTTTGCAGCGTCGCGCCAAACAGCGCGAGCCACCAGACCTGTTGTTCGTGGCCGGCGGCAGGTACCGCATCGGCGCCCCAGAATGCGAGTTCCAGGGTGTGCAGATAGCCGTCAAGTAATCCGGAATGCCCGGCCCAGGCCAGGGTGAGGCCGGCAAGTATGTGCACGATTGCGGCGGTGTATAACCAGAACACTACCGCGGGGCGAAGCGAGGTCGAGGGGGCTGGCATTCCGTGTCCTGAGCGCATTACTTGGGGTGGAGAGTTTAAGGGGGACGGGCAAAACTCAATACACAATCCGCCCCCATTCAACCTGCTTACTTTAATGCTTGGATGGTTGGGTCTTGATAGCTCGAATCAATTTCAATACCCGCCTTTTCCGCCTTGTTTTCCCGGGACTGCCGAATCGCAGCGTATTCTTTCAACTTGCCTGGTAGCAGTTCTTTCCAGCGTTTTTTATCTTCAGTCTCTGGAAAAGCAGCACTCCAATACTCACGGTCGGTTGTGAAGCTCAAGCTCACCAAATAGGTTCCGCGCTCATCAGGAGCATCATCAGAATCTCGCCGCCATGCCTTCAACGTCAGATGATTGCCATCTTTGTGAAAATGCCAATTGTAAAATTTACCAACCTTCAACCACCGCTCAAGATCCAGTTCATAGTTCGGATCCAGCCACGGGTGGCTTAATACGTAATCCCCCATAACTTCATCAGCTGAATTAATCTTGTCAATCTGACTGCCCGAAATTCTTGGGTCAGAAGGTGCGTAATAGTGCATCCAACCCGCTTTTTTTATGTCTTTAATCAACCCGTACAAAAACGCTCGATACTCATCATGTTTGCTGCCATCCGGGAGGCTGCGAACCGATAAGTCAAGGTTCTCTATAGTCGTACCTACCTCACCATCTACTGCAGTGCTGACGCTGGCGACCTGATTCAGTCGCAGATTTTTATTCACCTCAACTGACGGCAGATCATCGTCACCGAAAGACTTCTTGACTTTATACCAACACATGTTTACGTCAGAGATGCACTCTTTCGAGAAAGGCACCGGGGAATTAGAAAGTAGATCTTTGATCTCTTCGCCAATCTCAACACTGATTAGCGGATTTTTGTTCGTCATGGAGCCAGCTCCTACACTGTCTGAATCGCCGCATGCTGCAAGCAATAAAAAAACCAATAAGCCATAAAATTTCATTTCCGGTTTTTCCAGGTAGAAATCATCCCTATTTGCTGCTCCATATATTCTTTTTTCTGCCCCATCATTTTATGGTACTGCTCTGCAATTTCCTGAATGAACACCATTCGATCTGACTCGTTAAACAAATCGCCTTTCGTCATCTGAACTCTCAACTCCTTATTGTTCACATCACAAGCAGAACTAAAAGAGGCAACCCGTAACGGTACAAAAGGGGCACCTTCGGCAGCAGCTTGAGTCTGTAGAACCTTCTGAAACAGAAATCCGTTGTAAATAAGCGGCTGAAGAATTCTTCTTTGCTCATGATCAGCAATTGCCAGAAGCGATTGCTGCTGAAGATTTCGTTTCGCAACTGGATCAGATGTCGTCTCGGATTTTTTTATAAGATTGAAGCCAGTGGTGATATCTGGGGTCAAGCCCAGATTATTCAGAACGGGTAGTGCATCGTCTGCCCAAGGCAGTTCATCAATATTCATTTGAACTTGCGCATCACAGCTCTTGGCATTTCGCTTCGGCGCACAATCATTAAATTGTTCTGGATACTTTTTATAGAACCAGTGCCAAACAAAAATATCCTGAAACAGCCAAAAATTGCCCATACCGAGGCCGTTTTTACCTATTTTGTAGGGGATCTGAAACGGCAACGGCACTATCCCTGTCAGGTACGGTTCCGAAGGAATGTAATCCAGACCGCACATGACCTGCTTACTCGCGAAAGCTGCCAGCCCCATCCAATAAAATCTACCTTTTAAGTCTGGCTTTCCATCTTCACCACGCTCCAAATAAAACTCGGCATAGGCAGCGGCGATGCGTGCGGCTCGTGCGCTGAAATCACCCACCAATACCATCTTGCTGGACGAAGAGAACCAGCTCGTCTCAGCCACACTTAGCCGACTGATCGCCTCTTGCTGCCCCATCGTCCACAATTTGTCACATTTCAACGTAATGTCTTGAACGGAGCAGCTCTGATTGTTTGTTTTGAAGGTAGCAACAGGTGTGCTCATTTATTTCTACTCGCTTCGTAATCGTCGGAGCCTTCCGGCACGATGAGTTCATCCCACATCAAATGGACTTCCGCGGTTTCCTCGCTATCGCTTACAACACGCGGGTGCAGACCCTCGGTGTTGCTTTTGGAGATTTTTGGAGCGACTGAAGAAGGGAGAATAATTGCGGCTTTTACCGACTTGATAGGTTGACCTAGGCCAGTCACAAAACGGATCTGTTCATCATATTTCGGGCTATTCGCAGTCCCGGATTTAAGTGTATTGCCCGCCCGAGCCTGATCAGCAATCAGTGGAATGACCGGAGCCAGAATCCCGATCCCGGTGCCACTCCCCGGCGAGCCCCCGGCATTAATCTTCACCACCGGCCCAACCACCGTCACACCACCGCCATCAAGCTTGATAAAGCTCCCACCCCCAAGAATGGTCAGCTCCGTCCCCGCCTCAATAACAATCTTGTCCCCAGCCTTGAGGTGAATCTCTTTCCCCACGCTGGTGAGCTGCGCAGTCCCCAGCTTCACATGCTGGTTCTGCCCAACCGTGAGGTGATCATCCAGCTTCGCTTCAACCTTGCGGTCGGAAATCGTCGTGCGGTGTTCTTCAGCCTTGAGCTCGGTGTAAGTGTTCTTCACCACCGTGTCATGACGTTCATTGCCGACACGAATCTTCTGGTCGTGCTCGATGTTCTCGTCCCAGTCGCGCTGGGCGTGGATGTAGATCTGCTCCGCACCTTTCTTGTCTTCGATGCGCAGTTCGTTGTAACCGCCACCACCCGGGGAGCTGAGGGTTTTGAAGACGCTGCGGGTTTTGTTGGCCGGCAGGGCGTACGGCACCGGGTTTTCCTTGTGGTACAGGCAGCCGGTGACGAGGGGTTGGTCGGGGTCGCCTTCGAGGAAGGTGACGAGGACTTCCATGCCGATGCGCGGGATGCTGATGGCGCCGTAGCGGTCGCCGGCCCAGGAGCTGGAGACGCGTAGCCAGCAGCTGGTTTTGTCGTCGGCCAGGCCTTCGCGGTCCCAGTGGAACTGGACTTTGATGCGGCCGTATTGGTCGCAGTGGATTTCTTCGCCTTTGGGGCCGGTGACCATGGCAGTCTGGCTGCCGAGCACGCGCGGTTTCGGGTGTTCGAGGGCCGGCCGGTAGAACACGTCCCACGGGGTGGCGAGGAAGGTGTTGCGGTAGCCCTGGTGGAAGTCGTCCTTGTTGTCGGTGGTGTCGCTGGTCACGCCTTCTTCGAGGACTTGCGGCTGTTTGCCTTCGTGGAAGATTTCGGTGAGCAGCCACAGGTCGTTCCACTCGCTGCGCGGGTGGTCGGACATGGCCATGAAGTGACCGCTGACCAGTTTGGTCTGGTCGCCGCGACCTTCGGCCTGGCGGTAGTCGGCGCGATGGCGTTCGAGGGCGCGCTGGCTGAGGAACTTGCCGCGCGCGCGGTCGATGAAGCGGCCCGGGTAGTCGTAGTCTTCGAGATCCGGTTCAGTGCTCTCGCCATCCGGTTTGTAAGCCGCTTCCATCTGCAGGCGCGGTTTTTCGAAGTCGTAGTCGCGGCGCGTGGTGCGGCTGGTGCGGGTTTCCAGGCGCAGTTTGAAGCCTTTGATCACCGGCTCTTCAGCGACCATGCCGCTGCCCTGTATGTAGGCGGTCGGCTGGCCGAGGTCGGGGAACACGGTCTGGTCGTCGCCGAACACCAGCAGGTGGCCCTTGTCGCTGTGCTGGAAGTGGTAGTGAATACCCTCCTCCTCGCACAGGCGCTGGACGAAGTGCAGATCGGTTTCGTCGTACTGCACGCAGTAGTCGCGATCCGGGCACGGCTGGCTCAGCTGGAAGCTGTAGGCGTTGCCCTTGATCCCGTGTTCGTCGAGGATCAGCGCGATGATTTTCGGCGCCGACATCTGCTGGTAAATGCGCTGGTTGGTGCGGTGATGCAGGTATTGCAGTTGCGGCACCAGCGAGACCTTGTAGCGGGTCAGGCGCTTGCCGGCATCACCCTGGGCGACGCGGTAGATCTGCCCGTGAATGCCTGACCCTTGTGGATCGAATGCGAGGAACGCCTGCTTGTGCAGGAGTTTTTCCAGATCCAGATCGGGGTTTTCGCTGACCAGTTCGAGGTCGAAGCGAAACGGCTGGCTGATGCCTTCGGTGCCGGTGAACGACAGCACTTGCAGGTCGCCCACGTAGTCTTCGACCTTGAGGCTGAAGTGGGTTTCGTTAGCTGGGTTGAACATAAAGCGCTCCCTGTTCGAATGTCGTCCGTTACGCCCGAAGTCGCAACCGTTGCAGCCAGGACGAAGTGGCGCCCAAGGCGTCACGCAATTGTTGGGCAGTGATGGTGCGTTCTGCCGCATTGAAGCTCAGCGCGGTTCGCAGCGCTGGCCAGCCGTGTTTCGGTAAGTTCGCCGGGGCTCGCAGCTCGCGCTCCAGGTGCTCGTCGCGGGCCTGGGTCGAGGGCAAGCGGCGGAACGGGTGTTTGCCGCTCGCCAGTTCATAGATCACGCAAGCCACGCCGTACACGTCCGCGCTGGCCGACAACGGTTGGCCCTCAAGCAGTTCGGGGGCGGCGTAGCCCGGGGTCCAGGCGTTGAAGCGCTCGCGGCTCAGGTGCGGCAGGCCGGGCAACACGCCCTCGTCTGCCTGGCCGAGACCGAAGTCGAACAGGCGCAGGCCGTCTTCGCTGAGCATGACATTGCTCGGTTTCATGTCACCGTGCAGCACGCCGCGACGGTGGGCGTAGGCCAGCGTGTCGAGCAGCGGCAACGCGATGTCGCGCGTTTCTTTCCACGGCAGGCCGAGAGGCCGCTCGCAGAGCAATTTGTCCAGGGTCAGGCCACGCATGTATTCCATGGTGATGAAGGCCCGCTGGCAGTCGGTATCGACTTCAAAAGTGTGCGCACGCACGACGTTGTCGTGGCGCAGGCGTCGGGTCAGGGCGAACTCGCTGTAAAGCAAGGCACTGGCGTCCGGCGATTCGGCAAATTCTTCGCTGAGGATTTTCAGCGCAATGTAAGGGTCGGGATCGCCGAACTGCTCGTGCAGCAGATCCCGTGCCCGATAGACCGCGCCCATGCCGCCCGCCCCGAGCAGACGCTCGAGGTGGTAGCGGCCGGCGAGTACGTCCGGCAATGCACCGATGCTGGCCTTGGTCGGCGCCAGCAGCGGCTCGGCGTTGTTTGCCTTGGCGAAGGCGAAGTAGGTCAGGTTGCTGGCCTGCTCTTCGCTCATCAGCAAGTCATCGACTGAGGATTCGATTTCAGTCATTGGCGGATCACCACGGCAGTCAGGTTGTCCCGAGCGGCGCCCCGCAGGGCGCCGTCGAACAGACGTTCCAGCGCCACGTGCGGCGCGCTGAGGCTGAGGGCGTTGCCGAGGGCATCGCTGCTCAGGCCCTGATACAAACCATCGCTGCACAGCAAAAACGCATCGCCCGGATAGACCTCGAGTTCGAGGACATCCAGGGTCAGTTGTTCGGCCGCACCGACGGCTCGGGTCAAGGCCTGAGCTGCCGGGTGCGCTGCCGCCTGTTCGACGCTCATCTGTTGCTCGTCGATCAGTTGCTGCTGCAGCGAATGATCCTTGGACAGCTGATACAGCCGCTGCCCGCGCCACATATAGCAACGGCTGTCGCCGGCCCAGATGCAGGCCGCGCGATTGCCTTCCACCAGCAGCGCCACGACGGTGCTGCCCATGATGCTGTCGTGGCGTCCGGCGGTGACCGTCAACTCTTGCCCCAAGCGCCGGTTCAGCCAGTGCAGGCACTGGCGGATGGCTTTGAGGCGTTCGTCGAAGTCCTCGTGCTGCGGCAGTTCAGCCAGGCTGGCGACGATCAACTGGCTGGCGATGTCGCCACCCTGATGACCGCCCATGCCGTCCGCGACCACCCACAGCCCCTGCTGTGGCGAGTCGAGGAAGGCATCTTCGTTGCGCGCCCGCACCTTGCCCGGGTCGGTACGCGCCGCGCTGCGCCAGGGACTGGCCACCAGCATCAGAGCTGCACCGGCATACGGAAGGTGCGCAGCACGCCCATGTCGAACGGGTTCGGCGTGCGCTGGCTGGTCAGCAGGTAGTTGGCGCGCAGGCCACCCACGTCAGCTTTCAGCACCAGCACGTCGCGTCCGGTCAGGTACTCGGTCTGCATCAGGTCAAACAGACGGAACAGCGACCATGGGCCGGAGTTCTTCTCGATACCGATCGGACGCCCGGCCATCTTGTCCATCACCAGGCTGGTGCGACCGTCTTCAGCGTCGGTCGGCCACTTGAACGTCATTGGCAGGATCGGACCGTGGCGGTACTCCATGGTCTTGTCGCCGAACTTGAACTCGGAACGGCTCACCGCCGGATCGAGGGTGTACGGCTCCAGTTTGAACTGCACGGTCGGCTCGGCCGGGTTGATCGAGAAGAAGCTCTGGCGAATCGTCAGCGCCGCCGCCATCTGGTCGAGGTACATCTTCGATACCGGCAGGCTGTGACCGTCGACGCTGCGCATCCGGTAGTTGCCCGGATCACCGCTGACGAACGGACGCATGTAGCTGTCGAAGAAGCGATCGACGGTGCCTTGAGCGCGGAAGAACTCGCGGAAGTCGCTGATCGCCACGTCGCTGGTGCTGCTGGCGCTGAACGGATAACGCTTGCTGATGGTTTTGCCATACACGCTGTACAGCTCGTTCTGATAACGGCCGTTCAGGTATTGGTAAGCGTCGTTGAGCACCAGGCGCCACGAGTCTTCGGCCAGCACGTTGAACCACACGCTCAGCGGACGCGGCAGGCGACCCGAGGCCGCACGCAGGTTGGTCAGCGCATCACGCTGGCCGCTCATGCGGGTTTTCGCCATTTCGAACGCGGCTTGTTCCGGCGTGCTGGAACGGGCCAGACCGGACAGTTGCAGTTGCAGGTCGTTGAGCGCGCTGATGGCCGGGGTGAGGTCTGCGGCCGGGCCGTTGTTGTCATCGAGCAAGCGATGCAGCGGCTCGAAGCGACGTTGCAGCGACTTCTTCGCGGTGTCCGGGAGGCTCTTCGCCACGGCCATCGCCGAAGCCTTGTCCGCCACGGCAGACGCCAGTTTGCCGACCTTGCCCAGTTTGCCCTTCTGCCCTGCCAGTGCATCGGCGGCATCACCGGCTTCGTCCACCGGATCGGCAGCAGCCGGGAAGCGCGTGTTCTCGCGCACTTCAGTGAGCAACGCCAGCACAGGCGAGTTGGCCGACGTCAGGCCCGCCAGTTGCTCGGCGCCTTCACCGGCGTCGCTGATCGGCGGCAAGGCCACCTGGCCAACGGCCTCGCTCCAGTAGTTGGCGTAGTCGCGGAAGTACAATTGCTCCAGCTCGACCATCAGGCGACGCAAGTCCATGTCGCTGATGCCCGCGCCTTCGCCCAGCACCCAGTTGTCACGCAGGATGTCGGTGACCAGCGCCGAACCCTGCACCGAGAAATACTGCTGATAACCCTGCTGGGTGTAGAAGCCCGGGATCACGTATTCGGTGCCGATGAACAGCGAGCCCTGCGGGCCGAGGTGTTGGCTGAAACGGTATTCCGGCAGGTTGCGCGCCTGCTCGCGGAGCATGCGGTACACCACGGTAGCCAGCGATTCGGCGCGCAGCACCTGACGTGCCTGAGTCACCAGTTGATCGTTCAGCGGGTAGATGAACGGCTGCTTCAGCAGGCGCTCAAGGTGGGTGTTCAGACCATTCTGCACCGCGGTGTTGCCGGTGTAGCGCTGCGACCAGTCAGTGGCGACCCAGTCCTTGAGCCACACGGCGTCACGACGGTCCTTCATGTTCAGCATCAGGTACGCACGCAGGCTGTTGAGCAGCTTGTCGCGGTCCTTCATATTGGCGCGAATCTGCCCTTCGAGCATCGTCGCGACCCGTGGCAGCAATTGCGCTTCGAGCTCGTGCTCGTAGGCTTGCTTGACCACCGGATTGACGTCTTCGCCCTGATACAGGCCGCCACGCTCGTGGTACGAGACGTCGCCTTTCTTCGGGAACACCTGAGTCGCGGCGTAGCTGGTATCGAGGGTTTTCAGCACGCCCATCGCATCATCACGCGGGGTCAGCGCCGAACGCTGCTGGGTCCAGTTCTGCGCCAGCGTGCGAAGGTTTTCCAGACGCTCATAGTTGGCCGAGAAACCACCGGCCCAGAGCATGCCGAACAGCGCCAATGCCGCCAGTGCGCCAACGTACAACGCACGCTGACCCCAATGGATGCGGCTGCGCTCACGCTTGTCGAGGCCGGCCAGATCCGACTCGGGGAAAATCACCCGACTGAACAGATGATGGATGAAGCGCGAACGGCCACTGCGCAGGGTTGGCAGCACACCGGCATTCATGCCGAGGTTGGCGCCGATGCCGGCGGTGGTTGCGTCCATTTCCTGCGTCAGGTGCGGAGCGCTGGTCAGGTAGAAACCCCGCAGCAGCGACGCGCGCTGATACCGGTTGCCAGTGAACGCCATGTCGACGAACAGGCACAGGCGCTCACCGATCTGCCCCAGTTGATGCGGGAAGTCGAGGATGCGGCCACGGCGCTGGGTATCGCGCTCGGAGTGCATGCGCATGATCACCTGATTGTTCAGGCGCCGCAGCAGCTCTTCGAATTCGCCGCGCAGTACCGCGACGTCGGTGCCGACCTGATCCTTGCGGAAACTGGTACCCAGCACCTGATCGCTTTCTTCGCGGGTCAGTTGATCGAAGAACTCGTCGAAACCGAGCAGCTTGTCAGCCTTGCTCAGTACCAGATACACCGGCACATCGACGTGCAGTTTCTGATAGACGTCTTGCAGACGACCGCGCACCTGGCGCGCCAGGGTGTCGATGTCCTGCTCGCTGCCACCGATCAGCGATTCCACCGGAATGGTCACCAGCACACCGTTCAACGGACGCCCGCGACGACGCTTGCGCAGCAGTTCGAGCAAGGTGGTCCAGGCACTGCCGTCGACTTCGGCGTCCGGCTGCGTGGTGTAGCGCCCGGCGGTGTCGATCAGCACACCGTGATCGGCGAAGTACCAGTCGCAATGCCGGGTGCCGAGGGTGTCGCGGGTCAGCTTGCGGTCGATCTTGTTGATCGGGAATTCCAGCCCGGAGAAGTCCAGCAGACTGGTCTTGCCGGAAGCCTGCGGACCGATCAGCAGGTACCACGGCAAGTCGTTGCGCCAGCGTTCGCTGCGGCCGCGATACAGGCTCGAAGTCTTCAGGGTTTTCAGCGCGTCCTTGAAGCGCGACTTCAACTCTTTCTGCTCTTCTTCGATCAGCTCGTCACGACGGATGCGATCCTGGCCATCTTCGGTTTCTTCGACGGCTTTCTTGCGGATGCCCGCGCGCCAGCTGACGAAGACCATGGTCAGGCCCCAGATCAGGAACAACACGGCGATGGTCAGCAGACGCGAGGTCGCGCTTTCCCAGAACTTGTAGTCATCCACCGCCAACAACGGGCCGACGAACCACACCAGCAGCGCCACGAACAGCACCAGCAGCAGAGTCCAGACCCAGGTCTGGCGCAGGAAGGCGCCGACTTTCTTGAAAAACTTTTTCATCACACGTCCCTGTTTACGGCTGCGACTGCGGTTGCACCGCGGCCGGATCGATCGGCTGATAGGGTTGCAGAACGGTGTCGCGCTGCTCGCCCAGGACCCAGGCGAAGCCCGAATACATCACCACCAGGCAGACCAACGTGAACAGCACCACCATCCACGCCGGCACGATGCGCACCAGGTTGCGGCGCTGGTCGTTGAGGCCTTCCCAGTGCGGCGACAACTCGCGCGGCACGTCGCCACGCAACTGACGGATCTGCCGGTACAGGGCGTCGCGGATGCCTTCAAGCTCAAGCATGCCACGGGCCTGCACGCGGTACTTGCCCTCGAAACCAAGGGACAGGCACAGGTACATCAGCTCGAGCATCGGCAGGTGTTTGACCGGGTTCTTCGACAGGCGATCGAGCAGCTGGAAGAACTTCTCGCCACCGAAGGTCTCGTTGTGGAAGCTGCTGAGCAGGCTCATCTGCGACCACTCGCTTTCGTTGCCCCACGGCGTAGTCACCACAGCTTCGTCGACCACGGTGCAGAGCACGTAACGCGCGGCCATCACCTGGCTGCTTTCGGCGCCGTTGTGCAACGCGCGCACTTCAAACAGCTTGAGCCCGGCGGTCAGGCGCTCGTTGAGCGCGTAGAGGTCTTCGCGGGTTTCGCTGTGCTTGAGGCGCACCACTTCCGAGAGCAGTTCGGACGACGCCGCCACCAGCGAATTGAGGCTGATGTTGAAGGCCTCCGCCGGGCGCAGGCGCGCGGCGTAGATCATCCGTTCTTCCAGTTGCTCGAAGCGCGGCGGCGCGGCGAAGTCGGTCAGCGGACTGGCTGCCGGTCCGTGGCCCTGACGATCGAGCAGGACGGTTTTGTCGTCCTGGTTGTAATCCGTTTCCTTGATCATGGCGGTCAGTTCCTGATGGCCCAGAATTTCAGTTCAAGCTCGGCGAATTCGCCGGACACGTGGAACGCGAAGCCGCCGGAGCGCTCGAGTTGCGCCAGGTCTTCGGAACTGAGTTCGAGGATGAAGTAGGTTTTGTTCGAGTGGAACGCGATCTGCCGCGGGGCCACCGGCAACGGTTTGACCTTGATCCCCGGCAAGTGCAGGTTGACCAGTTGGCGGATACGCTCCACCGGGCCGACCTTGAGGTGCGCCGGCAAGCGGTGGCGCAGTTCTTCGGAGTCGCAGTTGGCACTTGCCGCCAACACGAACGACGCCGAGCCGAGCAGTTTGTGGTCGTGCAACGGCGACACGATGATGCCGTACTGACGCGCTTGCAGGATCAGTTCGATAGCGTGCTGTTCGAGCACCATCGACAGCACCTGACGAATCGCTTCCATCAGTTTGCGGAAGCTTGCACCCTGATCGGCGTGGGAATAGCGGCTGTCCAGACGCGGGCGCTTGCTGTCGCTGGAGAAGGTCGCCAGATCGCCAAGCATGGTCAGCAGCGTGCGGTACAACTCTTCCGGGTGTACCTGCTCCAGACCGAGGTAGTGGCGCAGCAGCAGTTCGGTACGGTTGATCAGTTGCAGCATCATGAAGTCACCGACTTCCGCGCCGCCGACCTTGCCGTTGGAGCGGATCCGCTCGGCAATCGTGTCGCCCCGGTGGTTGAGCATGCTGATGACTTCTTTCAGGCACGACAGCAGATAGCTGGACGCGTGGGCCTGGATGTAGGTCGGCACGAAATCCGGGTCGAGGCTGATCACGCCGTCCGGCGTGGTGTCGAGCACGTCGCAGATCTTCAACTTCACGTAGGCCTGATCGCTCTGCTGCTCGCCGAGCAACAGTTTGAAATCCGGGCGACCACAGCTGACCTGACTGGCGGAATCGTCGCCGGCGTTGGAGTCGGCCACTTCGGCGTCGTACGCGGTGTAACGCGCGAGCACGTCGGACTGCTCCGGACGGCGCGCCTCGATGTGGTTACCGGTGACCAACGGCAGCGCCAGGTAAATCGGCGTGTTGCCAGTGTTCGGCGGTACGTCCAGCGCCAGCGGCTCGGTGTTGCCGCCGAGTTCGAACAGGCTGCCGTCCGGCAGGATCCCCGACGCGGCACTGATCACCAGTTTGCCCATGTTGAGGAACTGCAGGTCGATCTCCAGATTGAGGAAACCCCAGGTGTAGCCACCCAGCAACTGGGTGCGGGTTTTCATCTGGTGATCGTAGTAGCGATCGTTGTGCTGGAAGTGCTGCGGCCGCAGCAACATGCCTTCCTGCCAAATGACTTTATGGGTATTCATGTTCAGTCATCCGCCTTGGCGAGCGCTTCATGGGTGTTGCGGATACCGGCCTGATCGAGGGTCAGATCGGCCTCGGTCAGCTCCAGCGGGGTGACCTGAACGGTGTAGCGCCACTTGGTTTCCGGCAGATCGCGGTAGGCGGCGAGAACGCCGACGTAGCGGCTGCCCTCCTCCACGCTGAGTTTCATTTCCACGGTTTCACCCGGGCGCAGTTCGAGTTCTTCGCTGGCCACCAGATCCGGGTTGAGGGATTCCTTGGCGCGCTCGTAGAGGCTGAAGAAATCAGCGTTCTCGAAAGTCACCGGGTGCTTGAGTTCGAACAGGCGCACGACGATCGGCGAAGGACGGCCGTTGAGGTCCGGGTTGAGCTGATCGCTGCCGGTCAGCTTCAGATTGATCTTGGTCACTTTCGAGTACGGCGACAGCGACGAGCAACCGGCGAGCAGCACCAGCACGGTGAGCGCAGTCAGCGTCTTGAAAAAAGCGGTCGAGCGGCGAGACATGCGCATCATCCTTGGTGGTCGGTGTGGAGGGTGGAGATCAGGCGGATCTGTTCTTCGTAGGCCTGGGCGAAGTCGCGGGCCAGCAGACGCTCGCTCCAGTCATCGTCCTGACGCAGGGCCTGGTGGTAGCGGCCGAACGCTCTCCAGCGTCCGCCCGAGGTGGCGATCAACGGCTTGTTGTCGCGCTCGAAACGCAGGGTCAACTGCTCTGGCGAGAAGTGCTCCAGCGTGCCGCGCACGGCGGCGCGGCTGGCGGTGAGCAGCGCGACCTGATGCGCTTGCAGATCGCGGAATGCACGGGAGATCGCCTGCTCGGCCGGCAGGTGCCCTGGCTTGTGCGGCTGCAACAGAATCTCCAGCGCTTCGCTCGGATCGACGGCGAATTTCAGCGGGTTCTTGTTTGTGCCTTGCACGGTGGTCTGGGCCAGACGCAGTTCGTTTTTCAACTCCGAACGGGTGCGCAGGCTCTGCTGCAAACCGCCAATGCTCTGCCGTAGCAGACGCGCGGCGTTCAGCGCCAGGGCTTCGCGGGCGTCGTGATCGAGGCCTTTGACATCCACGCCCAGCGCTGCGCCGAAATGCTCCCAGAAACCCTCGCTCTGCCGCTCGACGACCTTCGGGGCCGGAGCAGGCTCGGGCTCAACCGGGGCGATCAGCTCGGGCACCATCAGGCTTTCCATGTCGATGCGCGCGTAGTCGGCGCGCTGACGGGAGTCCTCGGGCTTGGCGGTCGGGGCCAACAGTTCGTCGATTTCCGAATAGACGCGCTCTTGCTGTTCGATCGCGTTCAACGGATCGAGGTCGAGGAAGGCGTCGTCCGGAATGATGCTGCCGGCGGCACGCGGACGGCCGACTTCACCGTCGAAGGTCGCCGGGTCACGCACCAGCCGCGCACGAATCTCGAAGTCACCGAGCACGTAGGTGCTGCCGTGCTCGATGCGCACCGGTTCGCCCTTGTGCAGGCGTGCGCCGCTGCCGCCGTCCTGGACGCCGTTGCTGCTGGTGTCGGTGAGGAAAAACGTGCCTTCGCGGTAGCTGACAATCGCGTGGTGATTGGACAGATGCCGCTTGCGGTCAGGAATGATCCAGTCGCAGTCCTCGCCCCGCCCGATCACGCCGCCGGCCTGTTTGAAGGTCTTCTGGCACAACTCGGTGGGCACGAACTGCTTGGTGTTCAGCATTTCGAAAACCAGTTCCATGTTTGATGCTCCTTGCGGTCACTTGCCGCGATTGACCGCTTGCGGATCACCCAACGGGCGATAGTCGTTGTCGTTGAATTTGTAATTGCCGCTACAGCCGCCAAGGCCGCATAGAACGACGAGGGTCAGCAGGACAGCGTGCCAGTGACGAACAGACATCAGAGGGTCTCCAGGGGTAGACAAAGCACAAAGCGCCGACCCTTGCGGGCGGCGCTGAAATTAATTCTTTGAGTGGTCTCGAAGGCTCTACATCGGGGCCTTGAGCCAGACCACCGAGGCGTACGCACCTCCTGTGGCAAGTGAGCAATTTGTGGCGAGGGGACTTGTCCCCGATCGGCTGCGAAGCAGCCCCAAAACCTGATTACCGGTTCTTTCAGGAGAACCGCGTTTGCTGGATTACGACTGCTTCGCAGCCGATCGGGGATGAATCCCCTCGCCACAGAGAAGCCCCTCAAGACAGGAGTTGGGCACACTGCAAGAGACAGGTTCAGATCAACCATCGAAATCACCCAGGTTGATATTCAGGCGCCCGAGGCGGTACAGCAGGGTGCGGCGCGGCAGGCCCAGTTCGCGGGCGGCGAGGGTCTGGTTGCCGTCGTTCTTGCGCAGGCAATCGAGCAACAGCGTGCGTTCGACTTTCTCCAGGCGTTCACGCAGATTCAGGCCGCTGTGGTCTTCGGGCATCGGCTCCATGCGCAGGGAGAAATGCTCGGCCAGCAATTCGCCGCCCTCGCACAACAGCACCGCGCGTTCGACCAGTGCCTTGAGTTCGCGCACGTTGCCGGGGAAGGTGTAACCGGACAGGTGTTCCAGCGCCGCGCTCGACCAGCGCACCGGATCACGCTGCAAATATGCGCAGGTCTTCTCGGCAAAGTGCTGAGCCAGTTCGAGGATGTCGCCTTCGCGCTGACGCAGGGCCGGCAGCTCGATCGGAAACTGCGCCAGTCGGTAATACAGGTCCTCGCGGAATTTGCCTTCGCTGACCAGCGTCGACAGATCGCGGTGGGTCGCGGCGATGATGCGCACATCGATCTTGTGCGTGTCGTTGGAACCCAGCGGACGAATCTCGCCCTCCTGCAAAACCCGCAGAATCTTCGCTTGCAGCGACAGCGGCATGTCGCCGATCTCGTCGAGCAACAGCGTGCCACCGTTGGCCGCATCGAACAGCCCCGCGCGGTCACGGTCAGCGCCGGTGAAGGCGCCTTTGCGATAGCCGAACAGCTCGCTTTCCAGCAGGTTTTCCGGGACTGCTGCGCAGTTCTGCACGATGAACGCCTGAGAGCGACGCGGGCCGCAATCGTGAATCGCCCGGGCCACGACTTCCTTGCCGGTGCCGGTCTCGCCGCGCAGCAGCACGGTGTACGGGCTGTGCAGGACTTTGCTGATCAACGAGTGGGTCTGGCGCATGGCGGCGCTTTTGCCGATCAGGCCATAGCCGTTGATGCTCGGCACACTGCGCGCCACCGTGGACGACTCTGCCGGCGGCTGGCGCAGACGCTGCAGCAAATGCAATTGACCGAGGACGAACGAGCCGAGCTGGCCGAGCGAATCGGCAAAGCCTTGCAGGTCGACGTGACGACGACTGGCGCACAGCAGCAGGCCTTCAACCGCCTTCTGCTGATTGACCAGCGGCACGCACAGCAGCGATTGCCAAGCACCAGCGGTGGCCGGCAGGAAACTGGTTTCGTGCAGGCTGGCGCCGAGATCGTCCAGGCACACCACGCGGTTCTGGCACAGGGCGAACTGCAGCAGCTGCTCACCGTTGTAGTCCGCCGGCAGGCTGGTGGCGGCGCGCGGTTGCAGCGCGCCGTCGAGGCATTCGGCGTTCATCCCCAGGCAAGTGTGGGTGGCGTCGAGCAGATACAGCTGCGTCAGTTCGCAACCGCTCAGTTCGGCCAGTCCACGCACGAAGTCACCCAGCAGCGCAGCACCGTCCGCCGCGCGCGACAGGCTGGCAAACTGCGCCAGCAAGGCTTCGGCATAGACCAGTGGCTGCGGCACTTGAGTGAACATCACACCCACCTCAGGCGAACTCGCACGTCACGCTGGCGTTGCCGTCGAGCGTGGCATGCACACGTTTGAGGCTTTCACCGGTGGCCATCGCATCGAGCAAGCGGTCGGCCACCAGCGGCAGCACGTGCTGATCGAGCAAATGGTCGATCAGGCGCGCGCCGCTTTCGCTTTGCGTGCAGCGCTCGGACAGGTGATCGACGAGGTTCTGGCACCAACTGAAATCCAGCTGACGACGGTTCAGGCGCTCGCCGAGACGACCGAGTTTGATCTCGATCAGCTCGCGCAGCACCGGGCCACCGACCGGGTAGTACGGCACCACTTTCATCCGCGCCAGCAGCGCCGGTTTGAAGTGTTTGCTCAGCACTGGGCGAATGGTCTCTTCGAGCAACTCGGCGGTCGGGCGGGCGCCGTCTTCGCAGAGGTCGCTGATCTTGTCGCTGCCGAGGTTCGAGGTCATCAGGATCAAGGTGTTGCGGAAGTCGATCTCGCGACCTTCGCCGTCGTTGGCCACGCCCTTGTCGAAAATTTGATAGAACAGGTTGAGCACGTCGGGATCAGCCTTTTCGACTTCATCGAGCAGCACCACCGAGTACGGCTTCTGGCGCACCGCTTCTGTGAGCATGCCGCCCTCGCCGTAACCGACGTAGCCCGGTGGCGCACCGATCAGACGCGAGACGGTGTGCTTCTCCTGGAATTCGGACATGTTGATGGTGGTGATGAAACGGTCGCCGCCGTACAGCAGGTCAGCCAGGGCCAGCGCGGTTTCGGTCTTGCCGACGCCGCTCGGGCCGACCAGCAGGAACACGCCGACCGGTGCGTCAGGCTTGTTCAGGCCGGCGGCAGTGGCGCGCATCGAGCGATCCAGTGCGTGCACGGCTTGTTCCTGACCACGGATGCGCGTGCGCAGGTCGGTGGCGAAACTGGCGACCTTGGCGTTGTGCTCGCGGGCCAGTTGCGCCAGCGGCACACCGGTCCAGGCGCTGATCACTTCGGCCACCAGACGCGGGCAGACTTCGAAGCTGACCAGACGCTCTTTGACTTGAGCAGCGGTCAGGGCGCTGTGGGTCTGGTGCAGTTCGGCTTCCAGCGCTTCAACGCTCTGGCCTTCCTCGACCTCGGCGGCGATGGTTTCGATCACCGTGCCTTCGGCGTCTTCTTCAACGCTGACGGTCGGCTCGACAGCGGCAGCTTCGCGTGCCTTGGCCAGTTGCTGGCGCAGTTCCAGCAGACGCTCGGCCAGTTGTTTCTGCTCGGTCCACAGACTTTCCAGCGCGACCATTTCGCTTTCGGCTTCGTCCAGTCGCGCTTCCAGTGCATCCAGCGCTTCGTGGTCGATCAGCAGACCGGCCTCGGCATCGCGACGCAAGGCCTGACGCTGACGACCGCCTTCGGCCAGTTCGCCACGCAGGCGTTCGAGGCTTTCCGGGGCAGCGGCGAGGCTGATGCGCACACGGGCACATGCGGTGTCGAGGACGTCGACGGCTTTGTCCGGCAGCTGGCGACCGGCCAGATAGCGCGCGGACAATTCCGCCGCCGAGACCACCGCGTCATCCCGCAGGTAGATGCCGTGGCTCTTCTCGTAGACCTGCGCCAGCCCACGGAGGATGGTCACCGCTTCGCTGACGGTCGGTTCGTGCAACTGCACCGGTTGGAAACGACGGGCCAGCGCCGGATCCTTCTCGAAGTATTTCTTGTACTCGGCCCAAGTGGTGGCGGCGATGGTGCGCAGCTCACCACGGGCCAGCGCCGGTTTCAGCAGGTTGGCCGCGTCGGAACCGCCGGCGTTGCCACCAGCGCCGATCAGGGTGTGGGCTTCGTCGATGAACAGGATGATCGGTTTCGGCGAGGCTTTGACCTCGTCGATCACGCCTTTAAGACGACGCTCGAATTCACCTTTGACGCTGGCGCCGGCCTGCAGCAGGCCCATGTCCAGCGACAGCAGCTCGACGCCCTTGAGCACCTGCGGCACTTCACCGGCAGCGATGCGCGAGGCCAGGCCTTCGACGATGGCGGTCTTACCGACACCGGCCTCACCCACGACGATCGGGTTGTTCTTGCGCCGACGGGCGAGGATGTCGACCATCTGCCGGATCGCGCCATCGCGGCACAGCACCGGGTCGAGTTTGCCGTCGCGGGCCTGTTGGGTCAGGTTGTGGGTGAAGCGCTGCAACAGCGATTCGCCCTGCGCCGCTGGCTTGCCGTTGGCCGCCGGTTGCTCCTGTTGCGACAGGGCAAATTCCTTCAGGCGATCGATGTTCAACTTGGCGAGCAGCGGCTGATAACGGCTGCCGGCGTAGCGCATCGGGTTGCGCAGCAGCGCGAGGATCAGCGCAGCGTCTTCGACCTGGGTCTGGCCCAGTTCGAGGTTCGCCACCAGCAGTGCGTCTTGCAGCCATTGCACCAGTTCCGGGGCGAACACCGGGTTGCGCGAGGCGCTGTGTTCAACGCGAGATTGCAGTGCGGCGCTCAGTTCACCGGCATCGACGTCGGCATCCTGCAACGCACGCGAGAGCAAGCCGTTCGGGCGCTCCAGCAGGCCCAGCAGCAGGTCTTCGACGAGGATCTTGCTGCCGCCACGGGCCACGCAACGTTCGGCCGAACGTTCCAGGTCACGACGGGTTTCGGCGTCCAGCGCCTGGATGAGTTGTTGCAGGTCTACGTTGATCATGGCTCACGTCCTTAATGAATTTTGCTGCCCAGGGTGACCACGCCGTCTGCTTTTTCGCAGCCCAGCCAACTGGTCCACCCCAGGCGACAGTCGTTCTTCTCACCAATGCGCAGTTCGCGGATTTCTTCCGGGCGCAGCACCAGGCGAATGTCGTAATCGAGCGGGTCACGCAGGGTGAACCGCACCAGCGCGCACAGCGGCTGGTAACCGAAACCGATCGGCAGGAATTCGTGGAATCGCTCCCAGTCGAGTTCGGTGATGTGAATGCGGAATTTGCCGCTGCGGTCGCGCACCTGCTCGCCCAGCACCAGGTCTTCACCGAGCAGGCTGTTGGCGCGACCGAGGCGGTTGCGCTGCTCGTCGAGGATCTCCACGCGGCGCTCGATGCACTGCTCGATGACCAGGTCTTCGTGCTTGAAGTAATAACGCAGCACGGCTTCGATCAGCGCCGCGGAGTGCGCGCGCAAGCTGAGCAAACCGAGATACGGCAGCAGGCGTTTCCAGTTCAGCTCCTTGGCCTTGCGGATCTCGTCGCCGCCCAGACCGATCAGCGCGAACAGCTGCGACGAAAACGGGTCGATCGCGCCGCTCTGGAAGCTGGCGCGATAGCGGTACTTGCGCCAGATCGGCAGCATCAGTCGTTGCAGGCGATGGTGGAACAGGTCGAGGAAGTTGCGCGTCGGGTTGCCGTCCTCGCTGTCGCCCAGAGCCTGTTCGCCGTAGAACGCCGGCAGCGGCGAACCGGAGCCGACCAGCCCGATCAGGTTGAAACGCATGCGCGCGCGCATCTGCCCGTGCTCTTCGAAAAACTCTACGCGATCGACGTCGCTGCGCGGAAAGCCCAGGCTCGGGTTGGCCTGGAACTCCACCTGATCGTACAGATCGTCTTCGCTCAGGTACGGGTGCGCCTCGCGCAGCCGGTCGATCACCAGCAGCACGGCCTGAAACAGCGAGTACTCGCGTATTACCTTGGTCAGCCCGCTTAAAGCAGGGGCTGCAGGCCCATACGTGGTGTCCATTGGTACACCTCTCCCTGTGTGCTTTTTACCCGCAGCTCGTGGTACGAATTGAGACTGGCGTAAAGCGCGAAAAACTCGTTAAGAACCGAAGCGAAAACGAACAGGTCGCCTTCGCCGATATACCCTTCCGGGTCGATGGTCAGTTCGGTGCGCAGACCACGTACCGGCAAGCCACGGTGCAGCCGGTCGACGTGGTGATGCTTGATGTGCTTGAGGCCGCCGAGCAGGCGTTTGCTGACCTTCTCCGCGTGCTGGTCGTAGTAGCGTGGCAGGTCGTAGGTTTCGAGAATCACCTTCAACGCGTTGACGTCGGCCAGCGACAGATAGTTGAGCGACATGTTGCTGATCAGCTTCCACAGGAAGTCACGGTTCAGCGGCGGCGCAAAGCTCGAAGTGGCCGGGGTGATGTTGCGGAAACTCAGGAACTCCGGCGTCTCTTCGCAGGCCATGCAGATGTCGCCGAGCTTGAGCTTGCGCGGCAGGTTCTGGTTGGTGCAGATCAG
Organism: Pseudomonas sp. IT-93MI4; assembly: GCF_949767635.1. Lineage (NCBI taxonomy): Bacteria > Pseudomonadati > Pseudomonadota > Gammaproteobacteria > Pseudomonadales > Pseudomonadaceae > Pseudomonas > Pseudomonas sp. IT-93MI4. The sequence continues at coordinate 274,609 of NZ_CATKPP010000022.1, read as the reverse complement.
CTCGATCGACAGGGTTTCGTGAGCTTCGGTGTGGCGGATGCCGAAACTCAGGTAGGTGTCGAGACCGTCATGCAGCAACGACGAACGCTGGCGGATGCTGTAATGCGGACGGCTGTTGGGCACATCGAAACTCGGGTCGTGCTCGAAGGATTCGAACGGCACGTACTCCTGATAACCGAGGCCGCCGGGCTTCCAGCCGGTGACGGTTTCCACCGAAAACACGCCGCAGTTTTCCAGATCGTATTCCGCTGGCAGCAGCAGGTATTCATCCTGTTTGCCGTCGAGGCGGATCGGCAGCGCGTCGTGGGCGAACAGGTTGGCAATCGGCGTGCAGAACAGCTTCACGTTATCCAGGGTCGGCCGCATGCGCATGATCCCGCTCTTGCGGATATCGAAACGCAACTCCAGACCGCGCATCTGCTTGAGCGTGTCTTCCGGCAGCGCCTTGAGGATGTCCAGACCGTTGACATCGACGAACAGGAACTTGTCCTGGAAGGCGAAGTATTCCTGCAGGTAGCGATAGCCACGGAAGGTGTTCAGCGGATATGGGATCAACGCCTCTTCTTCGGCAAAGCCCACTGGCTTGACCCGGTCACCGGGAATCTTGAACGCCATCGGCTTGCCGGACACGCCATCGATCGGCTTGCCGGCACCGTCCAGCGGGATCAGCTCAATGCCTTCCAGGTTGCGCAGCAGGCTCAGATACAGCATCTGGCTGATGTAGCGCTCGCCGGCAAAGTGCAGGCGCAGTTTGCTCAGCTCCAGCTCACCGAGGTGGCCGTCGGCGCTCATTTCCAGACGCAGGCTGAGCAGCGAACCGTCGCCCTTCACCGAGTAGTTCAGCGCGGCCAGATCCAGCGGCAGCACTTCAGTCGGGTAACAGGTGCGGAAGCGGCAACGCACGTCTTCGATCGGTTTGCTTTCGATCGGCGTATCGCGCTCGACCACCAGCGCCGGGCCAGAACGTTTCAACGGATCGAACTGCAGAATGCTGAACGCCGGAAGCGGACGCATGTAGTTCGGCCACAGCAGTTGCATCAGCGAATGGCTGAGCTCCGGCAGCTCATCATCGAGCTTCTGCCGCAGACGCCCGGTGAGGAACGCAAAACCTTCCAGCAACCGCTCCACATCCGGATCCCGCCCGGCCTGCCCCAGGAACGGCGCCAGCGCCGGACTACGCTCGGCGAAACGGCGGCCCAACTGGCGCAGTGCGGTGAGTTCGCTTTGGTAGTAGTGGTTAAAGGACACGGGTTACCTGCCTGGTAGTGGAACTCATGGAATAACTGTCCTGCGGATTACGCTGGATGTCCGACCTGGTCATTGGATTGCACCTGCAGGCTGACTTGGCTGAATGCGACCTGCGATGTTTCGCAAAGCCCAACGCAACTCGATGACTTGAGTGGTGAGGATCGCCAGCAACGTGACGCAGCCTTGAGCTACGCCGTAAAACAGGGCTCTTAACGGGTTGTCGGGTAGCATCCAGAGCAGGATGAAGCCCACCATCAGAAAAAGGATGGCCAGCTTGGCGACCAGACCTGGAATTAGCGCAACGATCAGGTTGACGCCCAGAAAAATGTAAAACAGTGCGTAACTCGCAATGCCGATGGCGACACCATGGGAGGTAAATCCGCCGTTAAAAAGCCTGTAAGCATGCACAACCGCGTCATTCAAAAATGCATAAGCCACGCATCCGAGGGCGTGGATTAATAGGCATAGGGCGAGACGAACGTAGCTACTCATGTAAGCCTCAAATTCCCATACCACGAACCAAAGCCATGGATAGCAACAATGGCTACCAGAACCGAAAACGTCATCACACGGTGCAGGCGCGAATTCCGAGCAGCGGGAAAAATTGCTGCCGCGAGTAAAAAAAAGCTCAACAGGGCCAGCCAGCCGAACAGGTCGCTGTCGGCAACAAAGGCGAGGTAGCCTTGAATTTCACCTGCTTCAGATATTTTCATCAGCTTCCAACGTATACCCAAGAATGCCTTTTAATATTTGCTCATAGCTATTTCGCTTTAGCTTTTTCAGAACTTAGGACTTTGCGTTGCTGAAGATAAATAACACCTTCTCCTGAAAAGGCAATTACACTGTTAGATGTGAGTGGCTCGCTATTCTCGTCTCCAAACTTGAGCCATCCTTCATCCCACAACTCACCACTTTCATGCCTGACTTGAACGAAATAATATGGAGGTTCTGACTTAGTCACTTCAATGTATTGACCTCCATCAGCACCACCTCTCCAATGAGCATTTGGATATTCGCTGAGTACATGCGGCTTATCTTCTGAAAAATCCATAAAAAACATTACCCCGAATGCTATCAACAGAGACAGTGCACCAACGGTCATCAGAAAACGCTTCAACCAGATCAATCTTTTATCTCCAACGTATCGCTGCTGAATGTGTAATCCAGATCTGGCTTTGTTTCTTGGAAATCCTCCATATAATCTTTTGGTATCACTGCAAAATAGGATCTTTTAGGCGCACCGAGATCCAGACTATCAACTAAATCAGCCACAAACGTCATACAGTTGTGGCTTCTTATGCTGTACGGTTCTCTATTCATGTTGTCATTGTCTTTTTCTTTATTTTTAAGCCATGCTTCGGCCTGAGAAAAAGCGGCCCCCCTGAGTACAACCCCAGACACATTGCTCGACTGACCATAAGCTGAAGACATACTTCTCAACGTTTTTTTGAGTGATGACTCAGTAATCGCTCCGCCTTTGATCGTCACATTAGGAACAGGGCGTAACCTCACAATTCCCGGTGGACCTGCTCCTTCATAACGCCCGTACTCTCCGTACTTCGTCAGCCCCGTTTTACCGTTGACAATTAGTACACCTGCGTGGCCTAAGTCAGAGAACTTATGACTAATACCCAAAGCCTCCACATGAATTTTGTAGTCCGGAAACACAACAGGAATCACAAAATCATGATCACTTACCAAGTAAATTTGTACTGGGGTCTTATCCTTAGCAGGAGTGGTCGCTACAGTTGCGAGTTTTACGGCTTGAGGCATTTCACTCTCCCCTAACCAACCAATTTGGTATAGCCGAAATTTGTATATTTTGGACTTGAGCTTTTGAGCCCAGCGACTTGGATAGTCCGGTCTCGTCTGTTACGCCTCGAATTTCCGAACCATCCTCAAGCGTAGCGGTGTATGCAATATTTTTAAGTGGGGCTCCCGATACTGGGTCCATTAACTGAACACGTACATCAAAGCCAAATATATTCAACGGAATTGGTGGCACAAACGGCGCCGGCGAGTGCGAATTACCGATAATCACCGTCCCGGAACCTGCCGTGACCTTGTTGCCGTGAGCACCAACCGAACCTACGGTCGCAGCGGGTTTGCCATTGATCAAAACCGTGGTCGCCAGATCGCCAACCAACGCACCACCACACGCCGAGGCATCGCCTTGGCGGGCGGCCGCGAGGCCGTCGAAGAACACGTCGCCGGAACCGGCGGCGATCGGGTTGGTACCGTGGCCAGGAAGTGGGCAAGCGGTGGGGTCGGATACGCGTGCTGCGGGTTTGCCAGACATCGGGAATCTCCTTAGGTGACCTTCACTTGACCGCTGCCATCCAGGCGCGCGGAAAAACTGACCTGACGCTTGAAACCCTCGACTTCCAGCAGGCCTTCGATGCTGAAGGCAAGCCGTAGCTGGTCGTGGTCACGCGGCAGGGAAATGACACGCACGTTGCTCAGGCGCGGCTCGTAGGCTTCGATGAAGTTTTCGATGGCCAGACGGGCCTGACTCAGGGAGTCGTGCAGGCTCAGACGCATGTCATTGAGATCGGGCAACCCGTAGTCGGCCAGCGTTTGCACGCTGCCGGCCCGGGTGCTGAGCATTTTGGCCAGATGGGCAGCCACTGACGCCATGGCACAAGCCTCAAGGCTGTTGCCCTTGCGTAGTTGCGCGTCGCCGTTGAGGCGCTCGAACAGGCTGCCGTATCCGTCCATGAGTCGCTCTTACTCTTTGTCCAGCTTGCCAACCAGCGACAGGGTGAAATCGGCGCCCATGTACTTGAAGTGCGGACGCACGTTCAAGCTCACGCGGTACCAGCCCGGCTCGCCTTCAACGTCGCTGACGATCACTTGCGCAGCACGCAGCGGACGACGGCCACGCACTTCGGCGCTCGGGTTTTCCTGGTCAGCCACGTACTGGCGGATCCACTTGTTCAGTTCCAGCTCGAGGTCGGTACGCTCTTTCCACGAGCCGAGTTGCTCGCGCTGCAGTACTTTCAGGTAGTGAGCCAGGCGGTTGACGATCATCATGTACGGCAGTTGGGTGCCGAGCTTGTAGTTCAGCTCTGCCGCCTTGCCTTCTGCGCTGATGCCGAAGAACTTCGGCTTCTGCACCGAGCTGGCGGAGAAGAACGCCGCGTTGTCGGAGCCTTTGCGCATGGTCAGGGAGATGAAGCCTTCCTCGGCCAGTTCGTATTCACGACGGTCGGAAACCAGAACCTCGGTCGGGATCTTGGTTTCGATTTCGCCCATGCTTTCGAAGTGGTGCAGCGGCAGATCTTCAACCGCGCCACCGCTCTGTGGGCCGATGATGTTCGGGCACCAGCGGAATTTGGCGAAGCTGTCGGTCAGCTTGGTGCCGAACGCGAACGCGGTGTTGCCCCACAGGTAGTGCTCGTGGCTGTTGGCAACGGTTTCCTTGTACACGAACGATTTCACCGGGTTTTCTTCCGGATCGTACGGGTTACGCAGCAGGAAACGCGGCACGGTCAGGCCGACGTAGCGGGAGTCTTCCGAAGTACGGAAGCTCTGCCATTTGGCGAATTGCGGGCCTTCGAAGTGGTCTTTCAGATCTTTCAGATCCGGCAGGCCGGTGAAGCTTTCCAGACCGAAGAATTTCGGGCCGGCGGCGGCGATGAATGGCGCGTGGGACATGCAGGATACGCTGGCCACGTATTGCATCAGTTTCACGTCCGGCGAGCTTGGGGACATGAAGTAGTTGGCGATGATCGCGCCCACCGGCTGACCACCGAACTGGCCGTATTCAGCGGTGTAGATGTGCTTGTACAGGCCCGACTGCATGACTTCCGGCGAGTCTTCGAAATCGTCCAGCAGGTCTTCTTTGGAGACGTTGAGGATTTCGATCTTGATGTTTTCGCGGAAGTTGGTGCGGTCGACCAGCAACTGCAGGCCACGCCACGACGATTCCAGAGCCTGGAAGTCCGGGTGGTGCAGGATCTCGTCCATCTGACGGCTGAGCTTGGCATCGATCTCGGCGATCATGCGGTCAACCATGGCCTTCTTGACCGGCTCACCGTTGTTCTGCGGCTTGAGCAGTTCTTCGATGAACGCCGACACGCCACGCTTGGCGATGTCATAGGCTTCGTCGTCCGGAGTCAGACGGGTTTCGGCGATGATGCTGTCGAGAATGCTGTACTCGCCGCTTTCGGCGCTCTTCTCTTGTGCTGCGCTAGTGCTCATTGTGTTGGCTTCCTTGGCTGGAGTCTCAGGCGTCCGGGGCTGCGGCGTTCAGGCCCAGCTCACCGAGTACGCGACCGCGGGATTCGTCGTCGGCGAGCACGCCTTCGATCGCTTTACGGAACGCAGGTGCGTTACCCAGCGGGCCTTTGAGGGCCACCAGCGCATCGCGCAGTTCCATCAGTTTTTTCAGCTCAGGCACTTGCTCGACCAGGCTGGCCGGGTTGAAGTCCTTCATCGAATTGACGCGCAGTTGCACAGCCAGCTCGTCGGCCTCGCCATCTTCCTGCAGACGGTTCGGCACGCTCAGCGTCAGACCCAGCTCTTGCTTGGCCAACACTTCGTCGAAGGTCATCTTGTCGATGCTGATCGGCTTGCGATCTTCGATTTTGCGATCGTCCTTGCGGTGGGTGTAGTCACCGATTGCCAGCAGCTTCAGCGGCAGTTCAATCTCTTCCTGAGCACCGCCGGTGGCGGGTTTGAAGGTGACGTTGATGCGTTCCTTGGGGGCTACCGAGCCTTCTTTGGCCATGGCTTTTCTCCTTGCGGTTGTGGCCCTGGGGCCTATTCGAGTACCACTTCGAGGTCGAGGTGGCACAGCCTGCGATAAATCTCTTCCTTGCGTTCACGTACGGCATGGTTCTGCGGCAACAACTCGCAGCAGCTATGCAGTAAATGCAGCACTTCCAATGCAAGATCGGGCTCCCAGGCGTGCAGGCCTGAGTCCTGTAATGTCTGATCGAGGGTTTCTAGCTGGTTCTTGGCCAGTTCGTACTTCTTGGCCATGAAGCACAGCCGGGCAAGGGCGAACTGCCAGAAGAACCGCTCGCGTCCACCGTGAGCCGATTGCAGCCCTTGCTTGAGCGTCTGCACGGCAGGCTTCAGGCCTTCCTTGCGCAGCATCGGCAGCACGTCCTGAAGGGCCTTTTCCCAGGCGGGCTGGGTTTCGACGTCGTCGGTTTCGACCTTGCGCGGCGCACTGGCGCTCTGCAGGTGCGGCATGACATTGCCGGCGATCCACGCCCGGGTGGACGGATCGGCAAACGGCGCGCCGTCATGGAAACGACATTCGATGATGCCGGGCAGGCGTTGAACCAAAAGCGCGAAGTGGATTTCCACTTCGCGCATTGCCATCTCGGCGTTGAGGTTCTGGAGACATTCCCAGACCATCCTCTGGCCATCGAACCAGAACGGCGCCTTCGCCAGGCTCGCCTCCAGTTCCACCAGCAGGTCGGCGTATTTGCCCTGATCGAAGCGATCCTGATACTGCTTGAGTTTGTCCACCGGCAGGCCGCGCAGCACGGTGATCTGCTCGGCGTTGCGCTCGGGCACCGCGTCGATCGGCAGCCAGAGCAAAGTGCGATTCAGACGCAAGGCGCGCAGGTCAGTGGCCTTCTGCTTGAGCCACCAGGCACACAACGGACGCGCGCTTTCCTGCTGGGCGCGCAGGGCCTTGTAAGCGTCTTTTTCGTTATCGATCGGTGCGCCGGGGGTCAGCAACTGGTTCGCGGCCTGCTTGACCTGCGCCACCGCCGCACCCACCACACCGGGGGCCGGCTGATTGTCGGCGGCACGCTGGATCATGGTTTTCAAGCGACGCGAGAGCGGCAGCAGCAGCGGTGCGTCATCGCCCAAGTGCTCGGTGCATGCGGCATCGAGGCCGGCCAGATGCTCGGACAGTTGCCGGAACATCGGCAGCTGTTCCTTGATCGCGATGTTTTCAGTGAGCACCTGCTCCAGGCGCGGCACCAGCCAGCCGATGGCAGCGGCACGGGTGCGCGGTTTGAGCGGGTGAACGTCGGCCCAGTGGTTTTCCGACAGATGGTGCAGCAGACCGAGGCCGGCCAGCAGCCCGGGGAAGGATTCACGCTGGTACAACGACCAGGTCAGCCAGGCGCCGACGCGTAAATCCTTGGATTGGGTACGCAGCAGATTTTCGCTGTTTTCACGGATTTTCAGCCAGTCGATCTGCCCGCTTTCGTGCATCGACGAGGCTTTGGCCAGCTCGCTTTCCAGCGCCTCGAATTCGCTCGAAAAACGAACGTCTTCGCCCGCGAAATTCTCTTTGGAAACAGAGACTTTTGCGAGTTCGAGGTAATGGGCGGAAAGTTTGCTTGAGTAGGACATCCATGGCCTTTAATTAGGATTACAGTCATGCGCCTATTGGAGTTGCCGCGGCGCGGGACAGTATCGAAGAGCAGTGAAGCGACTCATCCAATTGAGATGTGCTCTTTCAAGTGGGCGCATCGTAATCACTATGATGGCCACTAGCAAGCATCTGGTTAAACAACAAGACGAAGTGTTCATTGGACCGTGTAGGAGATCGCCCTATATGTGGCAGGGGAATCCCTGATGGCGATTTATATTGTGAACATTTGCCCTGCGCCCTCAGAACCCTTGATCCAGAGCGGCCCGATCCCGCCTGCGCGAATCGCGTCGAACATCCGTCCTATTACACGGGGGCCAGCATGACAACTCTCGAAAAAAATAGAAGTAGGATTTTTCCGAGAACCCGCTGGAATTACAAACAATTCAGCGGGGACAACGCTCAACAAAAAAAGTGCCATCAATTTGATGGCAATTCATTTTTCTGAAACTATATTCATCTCGTGAATGCTGTACTTCAGTGCCAACTCAATAATTATCGAAGTGCGATCCAACAGTCATTTCCACCACTTACGCAACACTTCCACGCCGAAAATACTCTGACAAATGTCAGGGATAATTCTTACATCGTTTTATTTCCCACGTTGCCAGCTTGCCTTGGTAAATTCTTTTCGACCGGCAATGTCAACCAGACTGGCTGACTGTTGAGCCACGGTCCGAAGCCTGCATCTCATTCGGCTCCCGAGCCCGGAGCCGCCAAGGAGCTTTACCTCATGGAATTGAAAGCCATATTTTTCGCAGCACTTATTTGGTTGCCAACAACTCAAGCGTCAGCGGACACCCCGCCACTGGACGGTCATTACTATCTGACCGGCGCAATGGAAATGGGCGCCGAATTGATGCTGCGCAAGGACGGCACGTTTGACGCCGGCGTGTCGTATGGCAGCGCAGATGGCTTTGCCAAGGGCACCTGGCGGGTGGAAAACCACACCGTAACGCTGAAGAGCGAAACCAAACCGGCGTCGAACAGCGATTTGTCCGGCCTGTTCCAGGATCTGCAACTGGCGATCGAACCGAACTGCCTGGCCGTGGATTTCGGCAACGGCAAGGCCTGCTTCCGGCGTCAATAAGCCGATTGGCAGGCACAAAAAATGGGCACCCGACCGCAATCGGTGTGCCCATTTTTTATTGCAGTTCTCCCCGCTACTCAGGGAGTTCGCCGCAATTTAAGGATTGACGCTGTCTTTCAACGACTTGCCTGGCTTGAATGCCACGGTGTTGCTGGCCTTGATTTTCACCGGTTCACCGGTTTGCGGGTTCTTGCCGGTGCGGGCGCCGCGGTGGCGTTGCAGGAAGGTGCCGAAGCCCACCAGCGTGACGCTGTCCTTGCGGTGCAGAGCGCCGGTGATTTCTTCGAGGACGGCGTTGAGAACGCGGTTGGCCTGTTCTTTGGTCAGATCCGCTTTTTCAGCGATTGCAGCGGCGAGTTCTGGTTTACGCATTAGTGAAGCCCCTTTGACGGTTTTTTGTTGTTATGTCCGTGCTGTTCTCGTTGGAACAGCGCCCAAGGCGCCGCAGGCTCTACTCTGCGGCAGACGGGAGTGAGAATGGCACGCGGATACCGGCGGCGCCAGTCTCCCCGCGACCTTTGTGGGGGCAAAAGCGGGGTGATTCCGACAGAACGACCGGTATTTACGCCAGCAGGGCCGGTAGCTGTTTGTTCAGGGCGAGTTTTTCCATCACCGCCGTGCCGGTCAGCGCGTAACCGAGTAGTTGGCCATCGGCGCTGTGGCACAGGGCTTTGATGTCGGCGCCCTGCCCTTCGACGGTCCAGACGCCTTCGCTGCCCCGTGGCGGTGGCGAAACGACCAACGGGCACACCGGAGTTTTCACCGTGATCGGCATCGGGCCGTAACTCACGGCCGTCGGATTGCCCGCCAGGGTTTGTGCCAGCGCACGCGCACAGCTCATGAGGGGCATCACGTACAACAAATTCAGCCCATCGACCTCGGCACAGTCGCCCAGGGCGTAAATATTGGCGTGGGACGTCTTCAGATACCGGTCGACTACGACACCGCGATTGACCTGCACCCCGGCAGCCGCGGCCAGATCGATGCGCGGGCGCAGGCCGATGGCCGACACCACCACATCGCAGGCAATCACCTGACCGTCGGACAGATGCGCTTCCAGCCCGTCCGCGACCTTCCGCAGGCGAGTCAGCACCGGGCCGAGGTGGAAACGCGCGCCCAGGCTTTCCAGCCCGGCCTGCACAGCGGCCGCAGCGGCCGGGTGCAGCAGCATCGGCATCACCTGCTCGCACGGCGCCACCAGTTGCACCTCGTAGCCGCCGAGGATCAGGTCGTTGGCGAATTCACAGCCGATCAGCCCGGCGCCTAGCAGCAATACGCGGCGCTTGCCCGCAGCGGCTGCACGAAAGCGCGCGTAATCTTCGAGATCGTTGATCGGGAACACCAGATCAGCACCGTCACCTTCGATCGGTACTCGCACGGTTTCCGCACCCCAGGCGAGGATCAGGTCGCGGTAGTACACCGCTTCTTCGCCGATCCACAGGCGCTTGTGGCCGGCGTCGATGCCGCTGATGCGCGTGTGGGTGCGCACTTCGGCCTTCAACTGCTCGGCCATGGCGCCGGGTTCGGCCATGCTCAGGCCATCGGCGTCCTTGTTCTTGCCGAAACCGGTGGAGAGCATCGGTTTGGAGTAAGAGCGCCCGTCATCGGCGGTAATCAGCAGCAGCGGGGTTTCGCCATCGAGTTTGCGAAACTCGCGGGCCAGGTTGTAGCCCGCAAGCCCGGTGCCGACAATTACGACAGGTGCGTTCATGCCTTACTCCTTGGTTTTTCTCAGTTGATTTCGATCATTTCGAAGTCCGACTTGCCCACGCCGCAGTCCGGGCACAGCCAGTCTTCCGGCACGTCCTGCCACAGGGTGCCCGGCGCGATGCCGTCATCCGGCCAACCGTCAGCTTCGTTGTAGATCAGGCCGCAGACGATGCATTGCCACTTTTTCATTCAGGTACTTCCTCAATTCAGGCTTTTGTCGGCGCGGATGGTCGATGGTGGTTGCGCTGCCATCCGGCTCAGGGCGTTTTGTACTGAGGGTGCCGGGCAGATGCAAGCCTGTTCGGCGCAACGGCGCCCCGGATCCATCAAATTCGCAGCACGCCATGTTAAGCTCGCCGCCTCATTTGCGGCCAATAATGACTCATTGTGCAACATTCAAATGCCTGCCCGGCCCCGCTCTGGCTGACTCAAAGCCGACTGACGCCCCTTACCGATTCGTTGACCCTGAACTGGTTGTTCGACGAAGGCTCGCTGACCCGCCGCCTGACGCGGCTGTCGAATGACGGCTTCAGTGTCACGCCGTTGTTCGAAGGCTGGGGCACCCTGCGCAGCGACGAATGCGCGGCGCTGGATCTGGCCGAAGGCAGCGAAGGCTGGGTGCGCGAGGTGTATCTGCGCGGTCACGGCGAGGCTTGGGTGTTCGCCCGTAGCGTGGCGTCACGCGCCGCCCTGCAAGGCGACGGCCTGCAAATGGACGAACTGGGCAGCCGCTCGCTGGGCGAACTGCTGTTTTGCGACCACGCCTTCCAGCGCCGCGCCATCGAGGTCTGTCACTACCCGCAAGACTGGCTGCCGCCAGCCTGCCGCGCCCCGGAACTGTGGGGCCGGCGCTCGCGCTTTGACCGTGGCGCCTTGAGCGTACTGGTGGCGGAGATTTTCCTGCCGCCCCTGTGGAGCGCCGCCCGCGCCCATCCGGAGAACTGCTGATGTACCAGAGCCTGCTCAAGTCCCTGAACCGCTTGAACCCGCGCGCCTGGGATTTCATTCAGCTGACGCGCATGGACAAGCCGATCGGCATCTACCTGCTGCTGTGGCCGACGCTATGGGCGCTATGGATTGCCGGTAAGGGCTCGCCGTCGCTGGCCAACATTGTGATTTTCGTCCTCGGTGTGGTGCTGACCCGCGCCGGTGGCTGTGTGATCAACGACTGGGCCGATCGCAAGGTCGACGGCCACGTTAAACGCACCGCGCAACGACCGCTGGCCAGCGGCAAGATCAATTCGAAAGAGGCGCTGGTGTTCTTCGCGCTGCTGATGGGCGTGAGTTTCCTGCTGGTGCTGTGCACCAATGCGCCGACCATCTGGCTGTCGCTGGGCGGTCTGGCGCTGGCGTTCACCTACCCGTTCATGAAGCGCTACACCTATTACCCGCAAGTGGTGCTCGGCGCGGCGTTCTCGTGGGGCATGCCGATGGCGTTCACCGCTGAAACCGGTGAACTGCCCGCCGCGGCGTGGCTGCTGTGGATTGCCAACCTGCTGTGGACGGTGGGTTACGACACCTATTACGCGATGACTGATCGTGACGACGACCTGAAGATCGGCGTGAAATCCACGGCGATTCTGTTCGGCGAGGCGGATCGGGTGATCATCCTGAGCTTGCAGGCATTGTCGCTGGGTTGCCTGCTGCTGGCAGGCTCGAAGTTCGAGCTGGGGACGTGGTTCCATCTCGGCCTGTTGGTGGCCGCTGGATGCTATGCGTGGGAGTTCTGGTACACCCGTGATCGCGACCGCATGCGTTGCTTCAAGGCGTTTCTGCACAACCACTGGGCCGGGCTGGCGATTTTTGTCGGGATCGTGCTGGATTACGCACTGCGTTGATCCACAAAACCTGTGGGAGCGGGCTTGCTCGCGAAGGCGTCGTGTCAGTTGGCCTCTTCGTCAACTGACACACCGCTTTCGCGAGCAAGCCCGCTCCCACAGGGGATTTGCGTTTACTTGGCCTTGGCGACGTGCCAGGCGCCGTCCATCTTGCCTTCACCGGTCATGTCACCAGCCTTCTTGTCCATGACGAAGGTGTACAGCGGTTTGCCCTCGTAGGCCCATTGCATCTTGCCATCGTCACGCTTGATCACGGTCCAGTCGCCCATGGACTTGTCGCCGGCCGTAGCCATTAGTGGTGGCCAGTTCGCCGCGCATTTGTCGTTGCACATGGACTTGCCCGCAGAGTCTTTGGCAAAGGTATACAGGGTCATGCCCTTGTGATCGGTAAACATGCCGTCCTTCTCCATCGCTGGCTCAGCAGCAAACGCCATGGTCGGTAAAGCAACGGCAGCAGCCATCAGCAGAGCTTTGAAAGAAGCAGTCATTTGAGTCATGGAAACCTTCTTTTGTGGTTGTCAGGATTCGGACTTAGAGCTTAGTCCAGGATCACGCCAACCGCCGGGCGACTAAAATACTGTCACACGACTGCAATAATTCCGTTATCTAATGCGGCGCAAGACAGTTAAATGACAAGAGGATTAAGGCATGGTTGGCAGGAGCATTCTGATCGTCGACGACGAAGCGCCCATTCGCGAAATGATCGCCGTTGCGTTGGAAATGGCCGGCTATGACTGCCTCGAGGCGGAAAACTCGCAGCAGGCACACGCCATCATCGTTGACCGTAAACCGGACCTGATCCTGCTCGACTGGATGCTGCCTGGCACCTCCGGCATCGAACTGGCCCGCCGTCTCAAGCGCGACGAGCTGACCGGGGACATCCCGATCATCATGCTCACCGCCAAGGGCGAAGAGGACAACAAGATCCAGGGTCTTGAAGTCGGCGCCGACGACTACATCACCAAACCGTTTTCTCCACGCGAACTGGTCGCACGCCTCAAGGCTGTGCTGCGCCGCGCCGGCCCGACCGATGGCGAAGCGCCAATCGAAGTCGGCGGCCTGCTGCTCGACCCGATCAGCCATCGCGTGACCATCGACGGCCGTCCGGCCGAGATGGGCCCGACCGAATACCGTCTGCTGCAATTCTTCATGACCCACCAGGAACGCGCCTACACGCGCGGGCAGTTGCTGGATCAGGTCTGGGGCGGCAACGTCTATGTTGAAGAGCGCACCGTCGACGTGCACATCCGCCGCCTGCGCAAGGCCCTCGGCGACGCCTACGAAAATCTGGTACAAACCGTGCGCGGCACCGGCTACCGGTTTTCCACCAAGGCCTGATCCGACCGCCAGACTCGCTGACAAGGACCGTATTTTCCGTGAATCAAAACTGGCATGGCACCCTGATTCGCCACATGCTGTTGCTGGTCACAGCGTGTCTGGTGATTGGCCTGATCACCGGCTACTACGGCTGGAGCCTCGCTGCCGGCCTGGGTATTTACCTGGCCTGGACGCTCAAGCAACTGTTGCGTCTGCACGAATGGCTGCGCCTGCACCAACCCGATGAAGCACCGCCCGACGGCTATGGCCTGTGGGGCGAGGTGTTCGACAGCATCTACCACCTGCAACGCCGCGACCAACGGGTGCGCGGGCGCCTGCAAGCGGTGATCGACCGGGTGCAGGAGTCCACCGCCGCGCTCAAAGACGCGGTGATCATGCTCGACAGCGACGGCAACCTGGAATGGTGGAACCGCGCTGCCGAAACCCTGCTCGGCCTCAAGACCCCGCAGGACAGTGGCCAACCGGTGACCAACCTGGTACGGCATCCGCGCTTCAAGGAATACTTCGAGCAGGACAGCTATGCCGAACCGCTGGAAATCCCCTCGCCGACCAATGATCGGGTGCGCATCCAGCTGTACCTCACGCGCTACGGCAACAACGAACACTTGATGCTGGTGCGCGATGTCACGCGTATCCATCAGCTGGAACAGATGCGCAAAGATTTCATCGCCAACGTCTCCCACGAACTGCGCACACCGCTGACGGTGATCTGCGGCTACCTGGAAACCCTGCTCGACAACGTCGAGGAAGTGAACCCGCGCTGGAGCCGCGCGCTGCAGCAGATGCAGCAACAGGGCGGACGCATGCAGACGCTGCTCAACGACCTGCTGCTGCTGGCGAAACTGGAAGCCACCGATTACCCGTCGGACAACCAGCCAGTGCAGATCGACGCCCTGCTGCAGTCAATCAAGAGCGACGCCCAGCAGTTGTCCGGGCAGAAGAACCAGAAAATCACTCTCGAAGCCGATGCGCGCATCCTGCTCAAGGGCAGCGAGGCGGAACTGCGCAGCGCCTTCTCCAACCTGGTGTTCAACGCGGTGAAGTACACCCCGGCCGAGGGCAACATCCGCATTCGCTGGTGGGGCGACGAGCAAGGCGCGCACCTGAGCGTGCAGGATTCCGGGATCGGCATCGACAGCAAGCACCTGCCACGCCTGACCGAACGCTTCTACCGCGTAGACTCCAGCCGCAACTCCAACACCGGCGGCACTGGCCTGGGTCTGGCGATCGTCAAACACGTGTTGCTGCGCCACCGCGCACGGATGGAGATCAGCAGCGTGCCCGGTCACGGCAGCACATTCACCTGTCATTTCGCTCCGGCGCAAGTGGCCAGCGCACGGGCGATCAGCACCGCTGAGTAATGTCGCACTAGGCAATCGCCAGGTCAGCCGCTACATTGGCTGACTTGCGCCTGCCTTTCAGGCGCGACTTTTCTCTCTTTTGAATCACACGGAACCCGCAAAACTCCATCATGGACCCTTCCCCTGGCTTGTCCCTCGCTACGATTTTCGCCGATTTCGGCATGATTCTTTTCGCTCTGATCCTGGTTTTGCTCAACGGCTTCTTCGTTGCGGCGGAATTCGCCATGGTCAAACTGCGCTCGACCCGGGTCGAGGCCATCGCTGACAAGAACGGCTGGCGCGGGCATATCCTGCGCACCGTACACAGTCAGCTCGATGCGTACCTCTCGGCGTGTCAGCTCGGTATCACCCTCGCCTCCCTCGGTCTGGGCTGGGTCGGTGAGCCGGCATTCGCGCACATTCTTGAACCGCTGCTGAGCGCGGTCGGCGTGCAGTCGCCGGAAGTGGTCAAAGGCATTTCGTTCTTTACCGCGTTCTTCATCATTTCCTACCTGCACATCGTGGTCGGTGAGCTGGCGCCCAAGTCGTGGGCGATCCGCAAACCGGAGCTGCTGTCGCTGTGGACGGCGGTGCCGCTGTACCTGTTCTACTGGGCGATGTACCCGGCGATCTACCTGCTCAATGCCAGCGCCAACGCGATTCTGCGGATCGCCGGCCAGGGCGAACCCGGCCCGCACCACGAACACCATTACAGCCGCGAAGAACTGAAACTGATCCTGCACTCCAGCCGTGGCCAGGACCCGAGCGACCAAGGCATGCGCGTGCTGGCATCGGCGGTGGAAATGGGCGAACTGGAAGTGGTCGACTGGGCCAACTCCCGCGAAGACCTGATCACCCTGGAATTCAACGCGCCGCTGAAAGAAATCCTCGCGATGTTCCGTCGCCACAAGTTCAGCCGGTATCCGGTGTACGACAGCGAGCGCCAGGAGTTCGTCGGCCTGCTGCACATCAAGGACCTGCTGCTGGAACTGGCGGCGCTGGACCACATTCCGGAGTCGTTCAACCTGGCTGAACTGACCCGTCCACTGGAGCGCGTGTCGCGGCACATGCCGCTGTCGCAGCTGCTGGAGCAGTTCCGCAAGGGCGGCTCGCACTTCGCCGTGGTGGAAGAAGCCGACGGCAACATCATCGGCTACCTGACCATGGAAGACGTGCTGGAAGTGCTGGTCGGCGACATCCAGGACGAACACCGCAAGGCCGAGCGCGGGATCCTCGCGTATCAGCCAGGCAAGCTGCTGGTGCGTGGTGATACGCCGCTGTTCAAGGTTGAACGCCTGCTCGGAATCGACCTGGATCACATCGAAGCCGAAACCCTCGCCGGTCTGGTCTACGAGACCCTGAAACGAGTGCCGGAAGAGGAAGAAGTGCTGGAAGTCGAAGGCCTGCGGATCATCATCAAGAAGATGAAAGGGCCGAAGATTGTGCTGGCGAAGGTTTTGATGCTGGATTGATGGGTGTTTTGGGGGACGCTTCTGTGGTGAGGGGATTTATCCCCGATGGGTCGCGGAGCGGCCCTGTAATCTGCAATCGCGTAACTCCTGACTCAATGCCTTTAATGATTTTGGGACGGCTGCGCCGTCCATCGGGGATAAATCCCCTCACCACAAACGCCCCTCCACAGCGGCCCCCTAACGCTTCTACTGTTTGCCCAACGCAAAGTTGGGCAACGCCCCCAGTGGCTGGTTGAACTGATACGGAATCGACACCAGCCCCTGCCCGGTATTGCGCTGCACCACAAAGTGCAGGTGCGGGCCGCTGCTGTTGCCGGTATTGCCGGACAGCGCCAACGGGCTGCCAACCGTCACCCGCTGCCCCTCGCGTACGCTCACCGAACCTTGCTTGAGATGCAGGTACACACCCATCGTGCCGTCGTCGTGCAGCACCCGGACGAAATTGCCGGAGGCATCATTGCCGCGTCCGCTCTGTGAATTTTCGGTTTTCACCACCACCCCGGCCCGTGCGGCAATGATCGGCGTCCCTACCGGCATGGCGATGTCCATCGCATACCGGTTCTTCGGCCCATAGTGGCTGTACTGACCGTTGGCACCCTGACTGAGACGGAACGGCCCGCCCCGCCACGGCAACGGATAGCGATAGCTCTGCGCAGCGCCTGAGGGGTCACCCAGCGAGTACTGGAATTGCGGCGAATACACCAGCGGCTGACCCCGGCTGATCGCCGTCAGCAACGCCAACCGCGTATTGCTGCGCGCCGGCAGCACCCGGCGAATCGTCTGCGCCGGAGCGCCACGCACATTGCTCAGGCCGGTAAACGCCAGTGCAATCTCGACCGGCGCATACAGATCGTTGCGCACAAACACCACGTCGCTGCCCTTCTGTTTCTTGATGTCGAGGTACACCTGACGTTCGAGGTGCTCGACCATGCGGTCCTGAAACACGAACACCTGCGAGCCTTTGCTCGGCCGGTCGCTGTACGAGACCACACCGTTGGCATCGGTGGATTTGTAGATGGTCATGGCCACAGTCGAGGTGGAGGCCAGGAAAAGACCACAGAAAAACAGCAGGCGCGCGAGCATGGGCAAAGAGTCTGTCGAAGGAAGGCCTGGAAATGAGCCTAGCAGGTGAAGCAGACCAGGCTAGTCGACAGATGTTTCAAATTGGGCGGTCTGGGAAATCGATGTCGTAAGTGATGGCCCCTTCGCGAGCAGGCTCGCTCCCACCTATGAAATGCATTTCAAGGTGAGAGCGGGCTTGCTCGCGAAGGCGGTGTGTCAGGCGACGAGGATCAAGCGCCCGGAACGAAGTGCTTCTGCGCCGTGCCGCGGGCGATCAGGCGGGAGATGTAATCGAGCTTCTGCGCATCCTGGTCGACGAAACGGAAAGTCAGTTGCAGCCAGTCGCTGTCGGCTTTCTGCTCGTGGGCAACGATGGCGTGCAGGTAGCCGTTGAGGCGGGCGATTTCGGCGTTGTCGCCCTGCTCCAGGTCGAGCACGGCGCTGTCGAGGATCTGCGGCAGGGTGTCAGTGCGTTTCACTACCAGCAGCGCTTCCTTGATGCTCAGGGCCTTGATCACGCATTGCTGGGTGCCACTTGGCAGGCGCAACTGACCCTGGCCACGACCACCGACTGGCGCTTTCGAGGCAGCCGGTGCCTGCACCGGCGGGCTGTTAAGCAAACCGCGCGACGGCGCAGCAGCTGGCGTTGGCGCGACAACCGCTGGCTTGGCGAACGGATTGACCGCAGCAGCGGCCGCCGGCGCAGCACCGACCACGGCAGGCTTGCCGCCGGTCAATGCGCTCAGGGAATCGTTGCCGAACGCCGAGTTCATCTTGGTCGGCGCGCTGTTCATCAGGGTGTCGAGCTTGCCAACCTTGTTCAGCGCCTGCTTGACCTTGGTCAGCAGTTGTTCGTTGGTGAACGGCTTGCTGACGTAGCCGGAAACCCCGGCCTGAATCGCCTGCACCACGTTCTCTTTATCGCCACGGCTGGTGACCATGACGAACGGCATGGTCTTGAGATTGTCCTGCTCGCGGCACCAGGTCAGCAGCTCGAGGCCGGACATTTCCGGCATTTCCCAGTCGCACAGCACCAGGTCGAACGCTTCCCTGGCCAGCATGGCCTGGGCCTTTTTGCCGTTGACGGCGTCCTCGGTGCGGATCCCCGGGAAGTAATTACGCAGGCACTTTTTCACCAGGTCACGAATGAACGAAGCATCGTCCACGACCAACACACTGATCTTGCTCATCCAACACCCCTATAAAAATCCCGGCAAGCATACCGCTTTTACTGATGGCACATTGCCAACAATCTTCAGTCACGCCGGGACTTTTCGTTCGCGGGTGCTGCTTTTTAATTCGATTTCCTGATTCAGGCGCCCTAAACAAAAACGCCCGGCCAAAGGGCCGGGCGCTTTTCTCAGGCAATCTTACTTATCGTCAGCATTGCCCGGAACATTAGCGGTTTCGCCGCTTGTACCTTCAACTTCTTCTTTCATGCGTTTGAGGCCCAGGTGGCGCACATCGGTGCCGCGCACCAGGTAGATCACCAGTTCCGAGATGTTGCGCGCATGATCGCCGATGCGTTCCAGCGAACGCAGCACCCAGATGATGCTCAGAACCCGCGAGATAGAGCGCGGGTCTTCCATCATGTAGGTCGCCAGCTCGCGCAGGGCGGTCTTGTATTCGCGGTCGATGACCTTGTCGTACTGCGCCACCGACAGCGCCAGATCGGCATCGAAGCGGGCAAACGCGTCCAGCGCATCGCGAACCATGTTGCGCACCTGATCGCCGATGTGACGAACCTCGACGTAACCGCGCGGTGCTTCACCTTCTTCGCACAGCTGAATGGCACGGCGGGCGATCTTGGTCGCTTCGTCGCCGATGCGCTCCAGATCGATCACCGACTTGGAGATGCTGATGATCAGCCGCAGGTCGGACGCCGCCGGCTGACGACGGGCAAGAATGCGCAGGCATTCTTCGTCGATGTTGCGTTCCATCTGGTTGATCTGATCGTCGATCTCGCGCACCTGCTGGGCCAGACCGGAATCGGCCTCAATCAGCGCGGTGACCGCGTCGTTGACCTGCTTCTCGACCAGCCCGCCCATGGCCAGGAGGTGGCTGCGCACTTCCTCAAGCTCGGCGTTGAACTGCGCGGAGATGTGGTGGGTAAGGCCTTCTTTACTAATCATGGTGGCGTCCTTGGAGCGTCCGGTAAGGTGCGGTGGGCCGCAGCGTCAATTCTGTGAATAACCGCAACTGTCAGCCATAACGACCGGTGATGTAGTCTTCGGTCTGTTTCTTCGCCGGATTGGTGAACAGGGTATCGGTGTCGCCGAATTCCACCAGTTTGCCCATGTACATGAACGCCGTGTAGTCGGAAACCCGCGCGGCCTGCTGCATGTTGTGGGTCACGATGACGATGGTGAACTTGGACTTCAGCTCGTAGATCAGCTCTTCGACTTTCAGGGTTGAGATCGGATCGAGGGCCGAGCACGGTTCGTCGAGCAGCAACACTTCCGGTTCAACGGCGATGGTGCGTGCGATCACCAGACGCTGCTGCTGACCACCGGACAGGCCGAGTGCCGAGTCGTGCAGACGGTCTTTGACTTCGTCCCACAGTGCCGCGCCTTTCAATGCCCACTCGACGGCTTCGTCGAGAATGCGCTTCTTGTTGATGCCCTGAATGCGCAGCCCGTAGACCACGTTTTCGTAGATGGTCTTGGGGAACGGGTTGGGCTTCTGGAACACCATGCCGACGCGGCGACGCAGCTCGGCAACGTCTTCACCTTTGCGGTAGATGTTGTTGCCGTACAGGTTGATCGCACCTTCGACACGGCAGCCGTCAACCAGATCGTTCATGCGGTTGAAGGTGCGCAGCAGCGTGGACTTACCGCAGCCGGACGGGCCGATGAAGGCCGTCACGCGCTGTTTCGGGATGTTCAGGCTGACGTCGTACAGCGCTTGTTTATCGCCGTAGAACAGGTTCAGGCCCGGGACTTCGATGGCCACGGTTTCCTGCTCGAGGCTCAGGCTCTGCTTGTCGCGACCCAGGGCCGACATGTTGATGCCGTGGGTATGTGTTTCGTGCTGCATGGGAGGCTCCCTGTGCTAACAAATTCGGTTCGGTTTTTGTGGGAGCCAGCCTGCTGGCGATTCAGGCGCTGCGGTTCGTCTATGAAACCGCGGTGATGCCTTCGCGAGCAGGCTCGCTCCCACATAGAAATCAGTGCTGCAAAATCAGCTGTCCAGTGCTTTGTATTTTTCGCGCAGGTGGTTACGGATCCACACCGCCGACAGGTTCAACGTGGCGATCACCAGCACCAGCAGCAGCGCCGTGGCGTACACCAGCGGGCGTGCCGCTTCGACGTTCGGGCTCTGGAAGCCGACGTCGTAGATGTGGAAGCCCAAGTGCATGATCTTCTGGTCCAGGTGCAGGTACGGGTAGTTGCCGTCCACCGGCAGCGACGGCGCCAGTTTCACCACACCCACCAGCATCAGCGGCGCCACTTCACCGGCGGCGCGGGCCACGGCGAGGATCATCCCGGTCATCATGGCCGGGCTGGCCATTGGCAGGACGATCTTCCACAGCGTTTCCGCCTTGGTCGCGCCCAGCGCCAGCGAGCCTTCACGGACGGTGCGCGGGATACGCGCCAGACCTTCCTCGGTCGCCACGATCACCACCGGCACCGCCAGCAGCGCCAGGGTCAGCGAGGCCCAGAGCAGACCCGGAGTACCGAACGTCGGCGCCGGCAGTGCTTCGGGGAAGAACAAACGGTCGACCGAACCACCCAGCACGTAGACGAAGAAGCCCAGACCGAATACGCCGTAGACGATCGCCGGAACGCCGGCGAGGTTGTTCACGGCGATGCGGATGATCCGGGTCAGGGCGTTCTGCTTGGCGTATTCACGCAGGTAGACCGCCGCCAGCACGCCGAACGGGGTGACGATCATCGCCATGATCAAAGTCATCATCACCGTGCCGAAAATCGCCGGGAAGATCCCGCCTTCGGTGTTCGCTTCACGCGGATCGTCGGAAAGGAATTCCCAGACCTTGCTGAAGTAGAAACCGATCTTGGTCATCGTGCCCATGGCATTCGGCTGATAGGCGTGAACCACTTTGCCCAGGCTGATTTCGATCTCTTTGCCGTTGGCATCGCGAGCAGTCAATGCGTCGCGGTTGAACTGCGCATGCAGATCGCTCAGACGCGCTTCGATGTCCTGATAACGCGCGTTCAGCTCGGCACGCTCGGCGTCCATGTCCGCTTGCGCGGTGGCGTCGAGCTTGCCGTCGAGTTCCAGTTTGCGCCCGTGCAGACGGATGCGCTCGAGCCCTGCGTTGATCGCACCGATGTCGGTCTTTTCCAGCGACTTGAGTTGTGCAGCAAGGCCGTTCACCCGGTTGATCCGCGCTTGCAGCTCAGGCCAGGCCGCTTCGCCTTCGGCGATCACCTTGCCGTCCTGTTTGACGTTGACCAGGTAGCCGTAGAAGTTGCCCCACTCGCGACGCTCGATCGCCATCAGTTCCGGCGGCGTGGTCTGCTTGGTCAGCCACTCGCCGACCACCCAGGTGAAGTCGTTGCCGTTCAGGTCACGGTTGCCGACCTTGATCAGCTCGCGGGTCATGAATTCCGGGCCCTGATCAGGCACCGGCAGGCCGGCGCTTTTCAGGCGTGCACGCGGCACCTCTTCTTTCTGTACCACTTCGCCGATGACCAGATGATTGGCCTGGCCAGGTACGTCGTAGCTGGCATGGATCAGGTCCGCCGGCCAGAAGTGACCCAGACCGCGCACGGCAATCACCGCCAGCAGGCCAATGGTCATGATGACCGCGATGGACACCGCGCCACCGCTGATCCAGACGCCTGGGGCGCCGCTCTTGAACCATCCATTCAGGGAGTTCTGTTTCACAGACTTCTACCTTTCTTAAAGCGACGAGTATTTCTTGCGCAGACGCTGACGAATCAGTTCTGCCAGGGTGTTCATGACGAAGGTGAACAACAGCAGCACCAGCGCCGAGAGGAACAGCACGCGGTAGTGGCTGCCGCCGACTTCCGACTCGGGCATTTCCACCGCGACGTTGGCGGCCAGGGTGCGCAGGCCTTCGAACAGGTTCATTTCCATGACCGGGGTATTACCCGTGGCCATCAGCACGATCATGGTTTCGCCGACCGCACGGCCCATGCCGATCATCAGCGCGGAGAAGATCCCCGGGCTGGCGGTGAGGATCACCACGCGGGTCATGGTCTGCCACGGCGTGGCACCGAGCGCCAGGGAACCGAGGGTCAGGCCGCGCGGCACACTGAACACGGCATCTTCGGCAATCGAGTAGATGTTCGGGATCACCGCAAAACCCATCGCCAGACCGACCACCAGAGCGTTGCGCTGGTCGTAGGTGATGCCCAGGTCGTGGGAGATCCACATGCGCATGTCACCGCCGAAGAACCAGTTCTCCATGTACGGACTCATGTACAGCGACAGCCAACCGACAAACAGGATCACCGGAATCAGCAGCGCACTTTCCCAGCCATCCGGGACTTTCAGGCGGATCGACTCAGGCAGACGACTGAAGGTGAAGCCGGCGACCAGAATGCCGATCGGCAACAGCATCAGCAGGCTGAAGATGCCCGGCAGATGTCCTTCCACATACGGGGCGAGAAACAGACCGGCGAAGAACCCGAGGATCACCGTCGGCATCGCCTCCATCAGCTCGATCACCGGTTTGACCTTGCGGCGCATGCCCGGGGCCATGAAGTACGCGGTGTAGATCGCGGCGGCAACCGCCAGCGGCGCGGCCAGCAGCATGGCGTAGAACGCCGCCTTCAGGGTGCCGAAGGTCAGTGGCGACAGGCTCAGTTTCGGTTCGAAATCGGTGTTGGCGGCGGTCGATTGCCAGACGTACTTAGGTTCGTCGTAGTTCTCGTACCAGACCTTGCTCCACAACGCGCTCCACGACACTTCCGGGTGCGGGTTGTCGAGCAGCAGCGGTTGCAGCTTGCCGCCGGCCTCGACGATCACCCGGTTGGCGCGCGGCGACAGACCGAACAGGCCCTGGCCTTCGGCTACCGGCTCGACCAACAGGGTGCGGTGCGCGGTGCTGTGGAACACGCCGAGCTTGCCGCTGGCATCGAGGGCCACGAAACCCTTGCGACGCTCTTCGGCGGTGATTTCAACGATCGGCGTGGTGCCCATCTGGAAGGTACGGATCTGCTTCAGGCGCAGCTCGCCATCGGTATCGCGAGCCATGAACCACTGGGCCAGACCACCCTTGGAATCACCGATGATCAGCGAGATGCCGCCCACCAGTTGCGTGCTCGCGGTGACTTCGGCGTCAGCGTTTTCCAGCAGTTTATAGCGACCGTTGAGGCTCTTGTCGCGCAGGCTGAACACGTCGGCCTGGGCACGCCCGTTGACCACGTACAGCCATTGCTGGCGCGGGTCGACGAAGATGTTCTTCACCGGCTCGGTCATCTGCGGCAGCTCGATACGCTTCTGCTCGTTGGTGACTTCGCCGGTCATCATGTTTTCTTCGCTGGTCAGCGCCAGCACATTGAGCTGCGAACCGGTAGAACCGACCAGCATCAGCGTCGAATCGGTGGCGTTGAGGCTGACGTGCTCCAGTGGCCCGCCGCTTTCGTTCACCGCGATCGGTGTATTGCCGTAAGGAAACTCGATGGCTGGAGTGATGGTTTTCTTGCCATCGGGGTAGCTGACCTTATAGGTGTGACGGAACACCAGCGCCTGGCCGTTGGACAGGCCCACCGCCACCAGCGGATGACCTGGCTGATCTTCGCCAATGGAAGTTACGCTGGCGCCGGCAGGAACCGGCAGATCGACGCGCTTCAATTCAGCGCCACTGTCGATGTCGAAGAACAGCGCCTGGCCCTTGTCGGAAACGCGCATCGCCACCTGATTCTGCTCTTCGAGCGAAATCATCAGCGGCTTGCCGGCGTCCTGCATCCAGGCTGGGGTAATAGCCTCTTTCGCGGTCAGGCTGGCACCCTGGAACAACGGTGCAACGACGTAGGCGAGGAAGAAGAAGATCAGGGTGATGGCTGCCAGCACCGCCAGACCGCCAACGAGGACGTACCAACGGGTGAAGCGATCCTTGAGCGCGCGAATGCGGCGCTTGCGTTGCAGCTCAGGCGTATTGAAATCAATGCGCTTGGGAGGGGAAGTCGTAGTCATTGGGGAATTGGCCAGATCATTCATGCGCTCACCCTAGCGATCCTGTATGACAGAAAGATGACAGTGCAGTGACGCAGCAAATCCACCGCCAGCGGGACTGGCAGAGGATCGAAAATTTGAGGTGTGTAAAAGGCCGGTCTGCGGGCAGAGCCGGCCTTTTACCTGAGTCCGGTGGGGTTCACCTCGGACTCAGTTTGTTACTTTTTTGCGACTTCAGCGCCGCCTTCCTGCAGACCCAGGTCAGCCAGTGCTTTTGCAGCAACCTTGGCCGGCAGTGGGATGTAGCCGTCTTTCACCACAACTTCCTGGCCCTGTTTGGACAGAACCAGTTTCACGAACTCGGCTTCCAGCGGGGCCAGAGGCTTGTTCGGGGCCTTGTTCACGTAAACGTAGAGGAAGCGCGACAGAGGGTACTTGCCGTTCAGGGCGTTTTCTTCGGTGTCTTCGATGAAGTCAGTGCTGCCTTTCTTCGACAGAGCAACGGTCTTCACGCTGGCAGTCTTGTAGCCGATGCCCGAGTAACCGATGCCGTTCAGCGAGGAGCTGATCGACTGCACGACCGACGCCGAACCTGGTTGCTCGTTGACGTTAGGCTTGTAGTCGCCTTTGCACAGGGCTTCTTCCTTGAAGTAGCCGTAAGTGCCGGATACCGAGTTACGACCGAACAGTTGCACTGGCTTGTTGGCCAGGTCGCCGGTCACGCCCAGGTCGCCCCAGGTTTTCACGTCGGCTTTGGCGCCGCACAGACGGGTGGACGAGAAGATCGCGTCAACCTGTTCCATGGTCAGGTGCTGGATCGGGTTGTCCTTGTGCACGAACACCGCCAGGGCGTCCACGGCCACCGGGATAGCGGTTGGCTTGTAGCCGTATTTCTGTTCGAAGGCCGCCAGTTCGGTGTCCTTCATCTTGCGGCTCATCGGGCCGAGGTTGGAGGTGCCTTCAGTCAGCGCAGGTGGCGCGGTGGCGGAGCCAGCGGCCTGAATCTGAATGTTTACGTTCGGGTATTCTTTCTTGTAGTTCTCAGCCCACAGGGTCATGAGGTTAGCCAGGGTATCGGAACCGACGCTGGACAGGTTGCCCGACACACCAGTGGTCTTGGTGTAGCTCGGGATAGCAGGGTCAACAGCGGCAACCGCGTTGGCAGTCGCAACGCCAGCAGCGACAAAAGTCATTGCCGCCATCAAACGCTTCAGTTTCATGCCTTACTCCTAGCAGATAGGGTGTGTTAAGTCGGGGCCAAGTATCAGCAGGCCGTGTGAACACTCTATGGCTGAAATATGACAATTGGATGAAAGGCCAGCATCCGGGTTTTACTGAATGATTCGAGTCGCCCTCATTCGCGAGCAGGCTCGCTCCCACAGTTGAAATGCATTCCAATGTGGGAGCGAGCCTGCTCGCGAAAGAGCCGGTACTGCTGGAGGAAATTCCGGATCAGCGCCCCTTTTTCCAGAGCCACGCCCCCACCAGAATCCCCATCGCGCACAGCACCGCCACATAGTAGGCCGGGCCCATCGCACTCTCTTTAAGCAGCAGGCTGACCACCATCGGCGTCAGGCCACCGAAGATCGCGTACGCCACGTTGTACGAGAACGACAATCCGCTGAAGCGCACCACCGGCGGGAATGCCTTGACCATCACGTATGGCACCGCACCGATGGTGCCAACCAGCAGACCGGTCAACGCATACAGCGGGAACAGCCAGTTCGGGTGATCGGCGAGGCTGTGATAGAAGGTCCAGGAGCTGATCAGCAAGCCCAGGCAACCGAAGACAAACACCCGGCCGGCGCCGAAGCGGTCGGCCAGGGCACCGGAGATGATGCAACCGACGCTGAGGAACACGATCGCCAGGCTGTTGGATTGCAGCGCCACTGTCGCTGAGAAGTGATAGACCGTCTGCAGCACGGTCGGGGTCATCAGGATCACCACGACAATCCCGGCGGACAGCAGCCAGGTCAGCAGCATCGAGACCGCAATCGCCCCGCGATGGTCACGCAGCACCGCACGCAGCGGTACTTCTTCGGCCAGCGCCTTGCGCAGTTGCAGCTCAGCGAACACCGGAGTTTCGTGCAGCCAGCGGCGCAGATAGACCGAGAACAGGCCGAATACGCCGCCGAGCAGGAACGGGATCCGCCAGGCGTAATCCGCGACTTCCCCCGGTGTATAAATGCTGTTGATTGCCGTGGCGACCAGCGAGCCAAGCAAGATGCCGGCGGTCAAACCGCTGGTCAGCGTCCCGCAGGCGTAGCCGATGTGCTTTTGCGGCACGTGTTCGGAAACGAAGACCCACGCTCCCGGCACTTCCCCGCCAATCGCCGCGCCCTGAATCACTCGCATCAGTAACAGCAGGATCGGCGCCCACATACCGATCTGCGCGTAGGTCGGCAGCAGGCCCATGATCAGGGTCGGCACGGCCATCATGAAAATGCTCAGGGTGAACATCTTCTTGCGCCCCAGCAGGTCGCCGAAGTGCGCCATGACAATGCCGCCCAGCGGCCGCGCCAGGTAACCGGCAGCGAAAATGCCGAAGGTCTGCATCAGGCGCAGCCACTCGGGCATGTCGGCCGGGAAGAACAGCTTGCCGACCACGGTGGCGAAGAACACGAAGATGATGAAGTCGTAAAACTCCAGCGCACCGCCCAGCGCAGATAGCGACAGAGTCTTGTAATCATTGCGGGTCAGGGGGCGTGCAGGTTGCTCGGGCTGCGCGAGGCTCGAAGGCGCTGTGGTCATGGCAAGGGCTTCTCTTATAGGCGGATCTACCGCCACAACAACGCTGGCTGTGGCTTGGGCAGGTTCGGCACCATAGCAAATTGTTCGAAAAAGCACATAGAGGCGCGTATTTGCCGGTCAAAATCAGAACCCGATGGTCGTCGCGGAGTCTACCGACCGATATACTCGCAACCTTGCTCCGGTTTGTAGGGGGTTGCTGTGCGAAAACGTCGTTGGCCCGGCCTTTGAACGGGATCAGCCGGTTTCGCAGAGTTTCCCCTTTAGGCGCCTATGGAAAACGTGACGAACGCAGTATGTTCGGTGCTGAATCGTTTTTCCTGAAGACGGCTACCACCAGCAATACCAACGAAGAGTCACGGGTCAGAGGCACCCCCGGCATGATAGAGCTCGAACAAGAAGATCCGATCCCGCAAGGCGACCTGGCCTTGCAAATTACCGCACTCCCGCGCGAAACCAACGGCTTTGGCGATATTTTCGGCGGCTGGCTGGTGGCGCAGATGGATCTGGCGGGTACCGCAATGGCCAGCCGCGTGGCCGGTGGTCGCGTAGCCACTGTCGCCATCGACCGCATGGCCTTCCTGGTGCCGGTCGCGGTGGGCGCGCAATTGTCCTTTTATACCCAGACCCTGGAAATCGGCCGCAGCTCGATCCAGATGATGGTCGAAGTGTGGAGCGACGATCCGCTGTCCAGCGAGTGGCGTAAAGTGACCGAGGCGGTATTCGTCTTCGTCGCCATCGACGGCAGCGGTCGCACCCGCTCGGTGCCACCACGCGCGCGTTAAACATCGCCGCGGTTTTGCGGTCGATAGTCGTCCCAAGTGTCTGATCGAGAGTTGCCCCATGAACACGCCCAACGTTGAAGCGGTGAAACTGGATGAACTGAACTGCTGGCGCATCCGCCACGGTCAGGCTGAAGTGCTGGTGGCCCAGCAAGGCGCGCACATCCTCAGTTATCAAATCGACGGCCAGCCGCCGATCATCTGGCTCAACGACAAGGCTGTGTTCAAGACCGGCAACAGCATCCGCGCCGGTGTGCCGGTGTGCTGGCCTTGGTTCGGCAAGTTCGAACGCAACCCGCAGAGCGTGCAGGCCATGTACACCGGTGAGCAACCGGCACCCGCGCACGGTCTGGTGCGGGCGATGGATTGGGAGCTGGGCGGCATCGAATCAGAGGCTGACGGCGTCAAGGTTGAATTCAGGCTGCCCTACCCCGAAGGTGGCCTGCCGGGCTGGCCGCATCAGGTCGATCTGACCCTGACCCTGCATCTGAGTGATCAGTTGCACATCAGCCTGACCAGCCACAATCGGGGTGTCGAAACCGTCAGCATCAGCCAGGCGCTGCACACTTATTTCGCGGTCAGCGATGTGCGTAACGTGCAGGTCGACGGTGTGGACGGTCTGGATTACATCGAGACGCTGGATGAGTGGAAAACCCACAGCCAGCAAGGTGACCTGCATTTCGCTGGCGAAACCGACCGCATCTACCTCGACGCTCCGCCGCAACTGAGCATTGTCGACCCGATCTGGGAACGGCACATCGTACTGACCGCCAGCGGCTCACGCACCGCCGTGATCTGGAACCCGTGGATCGACCGCGCGGCAGCACTGGCCGACATGGACAACGATGGCTGGCAGCGCATGCTGTGCATCGAGACGGCGAATGTGATGGATGATGTGGTGAATCTGGTCTCGGGTGCGAGCCATACGATGGGTGTCAGCATCGGTAGTAAACCGCTCTAACCAACACCGCAATATCAATGTGGGTGAAAGCCTTTGTGGTGAGGGGATTTATCCCCGATGGCCTGCGGAGCAGGCCCCTGCCCTTGATTCAAAGCGGGGGTCGCTTCGCAACCCATCGGGGATAAATCCCCTCGCTACAATTGTTCAGATGTTAGAGATCGGACTCCTGCACCACCCGCACCTTGTCAGCTTCCAGCGCATACGCCGCATCGGCCAGGTCATTGCTGACCTTCTCGATCTTCAGCGTGCCGGTCACCCACAGCGGCGTGTAGATGTCATCCAGCTTCAAACCTTTGGGATAACGCACCAGCACCAGTTGATTCGGTGGTGGCGGCGGCACGTGGATGCAGGCGCCCGGATACGGCACGAGGAAGAACAGCGTGCTGCGGCCCTTGGCGTCGGATTCCAGCGGCACTGGGTAGCCACCGATGCGGATGTGCTTGTCGTTCATCGACGCCACGGTCTTGGTCGAATACATCACCGCCGGCAGGCCTTTAGCCTGTTTCATCCCGCCCTTCTCGGTGAAGGTGCCGGTGGCTTCCGGGGAGTTGTGGTCGATTTCGGGCATGGCCTCGAGGGCTTTCTGGTCCGACTTGGGCATCAGTTCCAGCCAGTCGGTTTCCGGCAGTTCGCCGGCGTGAGCCAGACCGCTGCCCAGCAAAAGAAGAGTCAACAGAAGACGGCGCATGGAGGTGCTCGGTAAAAGATGCTCGGATAAAGGAAGGACGTTGAATCGCCGAGCATTCTAGCCCTCCCTGCCGCGTTGGCAGAGAGGACTTGGTCGCTTGGATCAGTTCTTTTTGATCAGGCCGTAGATCACCAGCAGCACGATCGCGCCGACCAGTGCACCGATGAAGCCTGCGCCCTGACCTGCCTGATAGATACCCAGGGCCTGGCCGCCGTAAGTGGCCGCCAGCGAACCGCCGATACCGAGCAGGATGGTCATGATCCAGCCCATGCTGTCATCGCCCGGTTTGAGGAAGCGTGCCAGCAGGCCGACGATCAAGCCGATAAAGATGGTTCCGATAATTCCCATGGCATTTCCCTCTGACTCTGAATGGTAGATATGCCAAAGCCTAGTCAGACTTTGGCATCCTGCCATGAGAGAACGGCGGCTCCCGAAGGTTCCGCCGTTGCCACATGAAACTGTTTACTCGGCGATAAGCGCTTCGACCTTGACGATCTGCGCCTGCAGCGTGGCCATGTCGGCGCAGCGCAGGTTGGCGTGACCGACCTTGCGCCCGGCCTTGAAGGCTTTGCCGTAGTGGTGCAGATGGCAATCTTCGATGGCGATCACTTTCTCAACCGGCGGAACCACGCCGATGAAGTTGAGCATCGCGCTCTCGCCGACCTTGGCGGTCGAACCCAGCGGCAGGCCGGCCACGGCACGCAGGTGGTTTTCGAACTGGCTGCACTCGGCGCCTTCGGTGGTCCAGTGCCCGGAGTTGTGCACGCGCGGGGCGATCTCGTTGGCCTTGAGGCCACCGTCGACTTCAAAGAACTCGAACGCCATCACGCCGACGTAATCCAGCTGCTTGAGCACACGGCTGGAGTAATCTTCAGCCAACGCCTGCAGCGGGTGATCGGTGCTGGCCACCGACAGCTTGAGGATGCCGCTGTCGTGGGTGTTGTGTACCAGCGGATAGAACTTGGTTTCACCATCGCGGGCACGCACGGCAATCAGCGAGACTTCGCCGGTGAACGGCACGAAGCCTTCCAGCAGGCAGGCCACGCTGCCCAGCTCGGCGAATGTACCGACCACGTCTTCCGGCTTGCGCAGGACTTTCTGACCCTTGCCGTCGTAACCCAGGGTGCGGGTTTTCAGCACGGCCGGCAGACCGATGGCAGCCACGGCGGCGTCCAGGTCGGCTTGCGATTGAATGTCGGCGAAGGCCGGGGTCGGGATGCCCAGCTCCTTGAACATGCTCTTCTCGAACCAGCGGTCGCGAGCGATGCGCAGGGCTTCGGCGCTCGGATAGACCGGGACGAATTGCGAGAGAAACGCCACGGTTTCCGCCGGGACGCTTTCGAACTCGAACGTCACCAGGTCGACTTCATCCGCCAGTTGGCGCAGGTGATCCTGATCGCCGTAATCGGCCCGCAGGTGTTCGCCCAGTGCTGCGGCGCAAGCGTCCGGCGCCGGGTCGAGGAAAGCGAAGTTCATGCCCAGCGGAGTGCCCGCCAGCGCCAACATGCGGCCCAACTGGCCGCCACCGATTACACCGATCTTCATCTCAACAACCTCAGGCAATACGTGGGTCTGGATTGTCCAGGACGCTGTCTGTCTGCTCGGCACGGAAGGTTTTCAGTACCGCATGGAACTGTGGATGCTTGGCACCAAGGATGCTCGCCGAGAGCAGCGCGGCGTTGATCGCGCCGGCCTTGCCGATGGCCAGGGTGGCAACCGGGATGCCCGCCGGCATCTGCACGATCGACAGCAGCGAATCAACGCCCGAGAGCATCGACGACTGCACCGGAACGCCCAGTACAGGCAGGTGGGTCTTGGCCGCACACATGCCTGGCAGGTGGGCTGCGCCACCGGCACCGGCGATGATCACCTCGATGCCGCGGCCCTCAGCCTCTTCGGCGTACTGGAACAGCAGATCCGGGGTGCGGTGGGCAGAGACCACCTTGACCTCGTACGGGATGCCGAGCTTTTCCAGCATATCGGCGGTGTGGCTAAGGGTGGACCAATCGGACTTGGAGCCCATGATCACGCCAACCAGTGCACTCATCGTCGCGCCTCTTCTCTCTGGGCGCCCGCAGGCGCGTCAAAAACAACAAGCCACGCAGGATTGCGTGGCTTGATTGTACGAAAAATGGCCGGACGTACCGGCCGAAGGCCGCGCAGTATACCGCAAAGAAAGCAATAAACAGCCCCCGAAACGACCATCTGTCAAATCAGCGAAAGGCCCGGTTTTATTGACTTTAAGGTCAGCGACAGAACACCGCAAATCAGCCCTGTGGGAGCGGGCTTGCTCGCTAAGGCGTCAGGTCAGATACATGAATCTCGACTGACACACCGTATTCGCGAGCAAGCCCGCTCCCACAATTGGATCTGCGATGGCTCAGGAAGCCTGTGCAGCGCCGCCTTCAAGCTTGCGCCACAGCAACCGCACGTTGGCCTTGCGCACCAGTGCGCAGCGATACAGGCGAATCTCCAGCGGCACGTGCCATTGCGGGCCGCCGCAGACCACCAGTTCGCCGCGAGCCAGCTCTGCCCGCACACTCAACTGCGGCACCCAGGCGATGCCGAGCCCCTCCAGGGCCATGCTCTTGAGGCTGTCGGCCATGGCGGTTTCATAGATGGTGGTGAAACGCAGCTGGCGCTGGCGCAATAATCCATTCACCGAACGCCCGAGAAACGCCCCGGCGCTGTACGCCAGCAGCGGCACACTGGCCTCGCCTTCCAGATCGAACAGCGGTTTGCCATCGGCATCGGCTGCGCACACCGGGAGCATTTCAGTCTGGCCCAAGTGCAACGACGGGAAAATTTCCGGGTCCATCTGCATCGCCGCGTCCGGGTCGTAGAACGCCAACATCAGGTCGCAGCCACCCTCGCGCAGCGCATGCACCGCATCGCCGACGTTGGTCGCCACCAATCTCGTCGCTATGTTCAGCCCTTCGTTGCGCAGTTGTGCGATCCAGCGTGGAAAGAAACCCAGCGCCAGCGAGTGCGCCGCCGCGACCTGGATCACTTCGCCCTGCCCGCCTTCCAGGTGATGCAGATGGCGCAGCACTTCGCCGAGCTGTTCGACCACGGTGCGCGCGGTCACTAGAAACAATTGTCCCGCCGCCGTCAGCTCGATCGGCGTGCGCGAACGGTTGACCAGCGTCAGCCCAAGCGCAGCTTCCAGGCTGCGGATCCGCCGACTGAACGCCGGCTGGGTCACGAAGCGCCGTTCGGCGGCCTGCGAGAAGCTGCGGGTCGCGGCCAGAGCACTGAAGTCCTCGAGCCATTTGCTTTCCAGATTCATCACGCCCTCCCGGGAACGCACCAAAACAGGTCACACGTCTGCCGCGCAGGCGGCGTCACACGGGCATTATGCCGAATGTGCATAGGCCAGTGTTTAACAGCATTGGCCCAAAAAATCCCACAAGCCTAGCATTCGCAGCGTTCCGGCACAGACCGGGTCCATATCGAGATGATTTCTATCATGTCCTCCGCTGCATCTTTCCGCACAGAAAACGACCTGCTTGGCGCCCTCGAAGTACCGGCTCAAGCGTATTACGGCATCCAGACCCTGCGAGCGGTGAACAACTTCCGTCTCTCCGGCGTTCCGATTTCGCATTACCCGAAACTGGTTGTCGGTCTGGCGATGGTCAAACAGGCCGCCGCTGACGCCAACCGTGAGTTGGGTCATCTGAGCGAAGCCAAGCACGCTGCCATCAGCGAAGCCTGTGCCCGATTGATCCGCGGTGATTTCCACGAAGAGTTCGTGGTCGACATGATTCAAGGTGGCGCCGGTACTTCCACCAACATGAACGCCAACGAAGTGATCGCCAACATTGCGCTCGAAGCAATGGGTCACCAGAAGGGCGAGTACCAGTACCTGCACCCGAACGACGACGTCAACATGGCGCAGTCGACCAACGACGCCTACCCGACCGCGATCCGCCTGGGTCTGCTGCTGGGTCACGACGCGCTGCTGGCCAGCCTCGACAGCCTGATTCAGGCCTTCGCGGCCAAGGGCAAAGAATTCGATCACGTCCTGAAAATGGGCCGTACCCAGCTGCAAGACGCCGTACCGATGACTTTGGGTCAAGAATTCCGTGCTTTCGCCACCACCATGGGCGAAGACCTGGCCCGTCTGAAGACGCTGGCCCCGGAACTGCTGACTGAAGTGAACCTGGGCGGCACCGCGATCGGCACCGGCATCAACGCCGACCCGCGCTATCAAGCGCTGGCCGTTCAGCGTCTGGCGCTGATCAGCGGTCAACCGCTGGTGCCGGCCGCCGACCTGATCGAAGCCACCTCCGACATGGGCGCCTTCGTGCTGTTCTCCGGCATGCTCAAGCGCACCGCGGTCAAGCTGTCGAAGATCTGCAACGACCTGCGCCTGCTGTCCAGCGGCCCACGCACCGGCATCAACGAGATCAACCTGCCGGCGCGTCAGCCAGGCAGCTCGATCATGCCCGGCAAGGTCAACCCGGTGATTCCGGAAGCCGTTAACCAGGTGGCCTTCCAGGTCATCGGTAACGATCTGGCGCTGACCATGGCAGCCGAAGGCGGCCAACTGCAACTGAACGTGATGGAGCCGCTGATCGCGTTCAAGATCCTCGACTCGATCCGTCTGCTGCAACGCGCCATGGACATGCTGCGCGAGCACTGCATCGTCGGCATCACCGCCAACGAAGCCCGCTGCCGCGAACTGGTCGAACACTCGATCGGTCTGGTCACCGCGCTGAACCCGTACATCGGCTACAAAAACGCCACCCGCATTGCCCGTATCGCCCTTGAAAGCGGCCGCGGCGTGCTGGAACTGGTGCGCGAAGAAGGTCTGCTCGACGAAGCCATGCTCGCCGACATCCTGCGCCCGGAAAACATGATTGCCCCGCGTCTGGTTCCGCTCAAAGCCTGAGCCGACGCGTTATTTGTAGCACCGCTCACCAGGTCGAGGGACTAGACACCTCTCACCTTTTGAGGGCTTGGGGATTTGTCCCCAAGCCCTTTTTTTTAACTTTCTGATCCTGAGACCCGTATGTCTGGGGACTGAACAATGTGGGAGCGAGCCTGCTCGCGAAGGCGGCACATTCAACGCCAATGCGCCTGATACACCGCTTTCGCGAGCAGGCTCGCTCCCACAGAAGAGCAGTTCCCGCACAAGCCCGGCGCCGGTAACGCCGGGTGTTTCAACGCTTCGTTTCGTCGCTTGCACCACGAGCGTGCAGACGGGCGCCGCACTGATCGGTATAGTGCCGCCCCTCTTCGCGTGAGCGGTCGTCGGTAACGAGGCCATAACCCATGCGAAACCCGAACTAATAACAAACCCGCGAAATGGATCCGGGACGAAACCTTCGCCTCACCTGTCGTGCCGCGCGCAAACCGGTGTAACGCGATGTTTCGGAACATCCAGCATTTGCTTAAACAAAAAACAGCGAGGAAAAATCCATGCTCGAAGTCATCAACGACTTCCTCTCAGGGAAAGTACTGATCGTGCTCATTGTCGGGCTCGGTAGCTACTTCACGATTCGCTCGCGTTTCGTTCAATTGCGCCACTTCTTCCACATGTTCGCGGTGTTCCGCGACAGCCTGAAAAGCAGCGGCGGGCAACTCAGCTCGTTCCAGGCCCTGATGCTCAGCCTTGCCGGCCGCGTCGGTGCAGGCAACATCGCCGGTGTCGGCATCGCCGTGACCCTCGGTGGTCCGGGTGCGGTGTTCTGGATGTGGGTGACCGCACTGGTCGGTATGTCCAGCAGCTTCTTCGAATGCACCCTGGCGCAGGTCTACAAGCGCGCCGATGGCGACGGTCTGTACCGTGGCGGCCCGGCCTACTACATCCGGCACGGCCTGAAGTTGAAAGGCATGGCAGTGGTGTTCTCGGTCCTGCTGCTGGTCACCTACGGCTTCGCCTTCATCGGCCTGCAGTCCTACACCGTGACCCACTCGCTGCAGAACGCCTTCGCCTTCGACCCAAGCCACACCGGGATCGTCCTGGCAGTGTTGCTGGCCATCACCTTCCTCGGCGGCATCAAGCGCATCGCTGCAGTGTCCGACCTGTTGGTACCGGTCAAGACCCTGGCCTATATCGGCGTGACCCTGTACGTAATCGGCACCCAGATCGAACACGTGCCAGCGATGCTGGAAACCATCTTCAAGAGCGCCTTCGGTCTCGACCCGGCCTTCGGTGGCCTGCTCGGCAGCGCCATCGTCATGGGCGTGAAGCGTGGCGTGTTCGCCAACGAAGCGGGCCTGGGCAGTGCGCCGAACGTCGCCGCCGTGGCCTCGGTGAAACACCCGGGCGCTCAGGGCGTGGTTCAGGCCTTCAGCGTGTTCCTCGACACTTTCGTGATCTGCACCTGCACCGCGCTGCTGATCCTGTTGTCGGGCTTCTACACCCCGGGCTTCGAAGGTGACGGCATCGTCCTGACCCAGAATTCGCTGGCCGCCGTGGTCGGTGACTGGGGCCGCATCTTCGTCAGCGTTGCGCTGTCGCTGTTCGTCTTCACCTGCATCCTCTACAACTACTACCTGGGCGAAAACAGCCTGCAGTTCCTCAGCCGCAACCGCGCGTTGCTGATGGTGTTCCGCGGTCTGGTCCTGGCGCTGGTGGTATGGGGTTCGATGCAGGATCTGTCGACCGTGTTCGCCTTTGCCGACATCACCATGACCTGCCTGGCCTTCGTCAACCTGATGGCCCTGGCCATGCTGTTCAAGGTCGGCATGCGCGTGATGCGCGACTACGACGAGCAGCGCCGCGCCGGCATCAAGCAGCCCGTGTTCGACTCCAGCAAATTTGCCGATCTGGATCTGGACCTGAAGGCCTGGCCGACCGAGGCGCCAGCCGCCGGCAAGACCGCAGTCGAGCCGCAAGGCGTGCCTGCAGCGCAACGCTGACAGGTGAATGACGGGCGCATCCCCTGCGCCCGTCAGTTATTGTGATGCAATAACTTGTAGGAGCGAGCCTGCTCGCGATAGCTGTCTTTCAGCCAACATCAATGTTGAATGATGAACCGCTATCGCGAGCAGGCTCACTCCTACAATGTCATCTCTTGTGGAGACCCTCAGATGATTGCCAATTCCTTTCCCGCCGCCCAAAACGTCATGGTGCTCTACACCGGTGGCACCATCGGCATGCAGGCCAGTGCCAACGGTCTGGCCCCGGCGTCCGGTTTCGAAGCGCGGATGCGCGACTACCTGCACAGCCAGCCTGAACTCGTTGTGCCGCAGTGGCGCTTCCGGGAAATGTCGCCGCTGATCGACAGCGCCAACATGACTCCGGCCTACTGGCAGCAACTGCGCGAAGCGGTGGTCGATGCGGTGGACGTGCAAGGCTGCGACAGCGTACTGATCCTGCATGGCACCGACACCCTGGCCTACAGCGCTGCGGCGATGAGTTTCCAGTTGCTCGGCCTGCATGCCCGGGTGTGTTTCACCGGCTCGATGCTGCCGGCCGGCGTGACCGACAGCGATGCCTGGGAAAACCTCGGTGGCGCGCTGGTTGCTTTGGGCCAGGGTCTGGCGCCGGGCGTGCACCTGTACTTCCACGGCGAGATGCTGGCGCCGACCCGTTGCGCGAAAGTGCGCAGCTTCGGCCGGCATCCGTTCAAGCGCTTGGAGCGTCAGGGCGGCGGGGTGAAAGCGCCGTCGATTCCGGCCGCGCTGAACTACAACCAGCCGAAACAACTGGCCAAGGTTGCTGTGCTGCCACTGTTCCCCGGCATCGGCGCCGAGACGGTTAATGGCCTGCTGGCTAGCGGCACCCGGGGTCTGGTGCTGGAGTGCTACGGCAGCGGCACCGGACCGAGCGACAATCCCGAGTTCCTTGCCAGCCTCGGCCGCGCACGGGACAACGGTGTGGTGGTGGTTGCGGTCACGCAGTGCCATGAAGGCGGGGTCGAGCTGGATGTGTATGAAGCCGGCAGCCGTTTGCGCGGCGTTGGCGTGTTGTCCGGTGGCGGCATGACCCGAGAAGCGGCGTTCGGCAAGCTGCACGGCTTGCTCGGTGCGGGTCTGGACAACGCCGAAGTGCGGCGTCTGATCGAACTCGACCTGTGTGGCGAATTGCGCTGAGCCTGGTCCGGCGCCGGCGCCGGCGATAGTCCGACGCCCTACATATCTACCACCCACGCTGCATCGTGCCTCCCTAGCATGGAGCGATCCCGAGACTTGTCCTCGGGATCGCCTCCATCACCAGAACGCAGGGACGCACGATGAGTTCAGCAACCACAAGCTCCACCCGGCAGACGGCTGCCGGCACCAATCCCACCGAAGCCCTGATCACCCAATTGAGTGTCGGCCCCGACTTGCGCGACGTGGCCGCCGTGCTGTTGCGCGAACATTTGCGCAAGCTGTACCCCACGCTTGATCTGGAGCCGAGCATTACCATGATCGGCACGCCGCAATGGTCCATCGTCGACGAACAGATCGTTGCCGGAAATCCGACCTACCAGGCCTTGACCGAAATCCTCGCCGCCCAGGTCGTGCAGGGCACGCCGACGCTGTATATCGAAGGTGAACACTTTCTGACGCAACAACCGATCAGCGATCCGGCCGTCCACCTGCCGGTACGGATCGACGAAATCGCCAGCCTGCTCAACCTGCTGGCACCGGTCATGCTCACGGCGTTT
Organism: Pseudomonas sp. IT-93MI4; assembly: GCF_949767635.1. Classification (NCBI taxonomy): domain Bacteria; kingdom Pseudomonadati; phylum Pseudomonadota; class Gammaproteobacteria; order Pseudomonadales; family Pseudomonadaceae; genus Pseudomonas; species Pseudomonas sp. IT-93MI4. The sequence goes on along the minus strand of NZ_CATKPP010000022.1, from coordinate 236,276 downwards.
CAGGAGCAACAGCTGGCGTACTGGAACAACGCCGACGACAGCAACGGCCCGCGTTGGCATACATTGTCGAACACCCTGCGCGAGATCTGGAACGTCAATCAGGTACAAGGCTGGAGCGAGAGTGACTGCGCAATGGCCCGCGCGCTGTATCGCACTGCCGGTCTGGCCGGCAGGAAAATCGATGACCAGAACAGCGCCTGCCTGATCGCCATTGATCTGATCGATGGCACAACCGTAAAGCATTTGAACGAAGTATCGATGGCCGTGCTGATCGGCACACAACAGGGAAAGACGGTCATCCTCGCCCATTCACTGCTCAAGGGTTATCAGAAGTTCGACTCTCTTGATGACCTGGGCAAATCCTTGCCTGCGCACGTGGGCAATCTTCAGCCGTACCAGCAGTTGAACTGGCGATTGCTGGAACCCTCGGGCAGCATCTTCGATTATCAGGCGTGTGCACTGGTCTCGATTCAGATCGATGTGATCGGCGCGCTGGATTTTTCTCCTGCCACACCTGCCCCGCTCGACAAGCCATTGTCCACGGCCACCCCCGAAGTCGACGCCACGGCGAAAAAGCCCGGCCCGCCATTGAGCTGGTTTCAGAATGCCTTGCCTGACTGGCTCATTGCTGCATCACTGCCGGATCTGAACAACTATTCCCGGCACTTGAAGGATCTGGCTGCACTGCATAACCAGAACACCGGCAAGTCCTATCTGGATGGCATCCTCCCAATCAGCGAATACGCGCTGAGCGAAATGAACGCCTTGCATGCCGAGACCCTTCGCGCGCACGCCGATGCGCAGCGTACCGATCTTGAAACAGCTCTGGAGTCGATCCAGTTGCGGGTCAAAAGTCCGGTGATCTGGGGCACCTTTACTGTTCCGGGAAAAATCGAGACTTACAATTTCAGCGTCACCGATCTGGCCTTGCAGAATCTGATTGCAGTGCCGGTAGGCAACAAGACCCTGCACTCCACCCGTGGCAAGCCATTGCCGACATGGCTGACCGTAAGCTATCTGGAAGACCTGGTAACCCGCGCGGATATCGGTACGACCTACCCGGCGCTGATCAAGCGTCAGTTGGTCGACACCACGCCAGCTTCCGCCGGGAGACAGGCACTGTTCACTCAACACTTGCGCATCCAGTTGCCGCTGCTGGCCCTGCAATCGAAAATTCGCGGCAAGGCCGGTATCGACGCACGCGGTTACCGCTATGTCGTCGCGGTGCTGGATCCCGACAGCAACCATCGCATGGTCGAGGACCAGACCATCGTCATGCGGCCTCTGGCTTTCGTACCTCAACGCAGAACAGACGGCAGCCATGACGAAGTCGCCAACATGTTCGTGATCGGTCCTGAGGACCCGAGCGCCGGGCCGTGCCTGCTGTATCGACCGATGCTCGACCAGCCGTTGACCCAATACCCTTCCCCCAGCAACTTGCTGTACGCCATCCAGCAATCCGCCAGTCTGCGTGACTCGGTGCTCGCCTGGCTCCCGGACCGCGTGCGCAGCGACTACGCCAACTATGTGTTTCCAGGCACGTTGCCCTCCCCCTGGGCCGTCACCGAGTTTCTGGTGGATGCGGAAAAAATGAGGGTCATGAGTGGGCCGATCAGCCTCGGTAGAAAGACCGTGGAGGGCGATCTGCCAGGCGCTCTGTACAAAGCCAACGCGTCGGCGCTGGTCGAGCTGGCCGACCGCCAGTCGGTGTCAAATGCGGAAAGTCGCTGGGCCAGTTTCAAACAGGCCGGATGGACCCTGTTCAATGCCGTCTTGCCGTTCCTCGGACGCACGGTGGGTGTCGCGACGTGGATCTGGCAGGTGATGGAGCAACTGCAAGCCCTGAAGGAAGCCCGGGAGCAGGATGACTCTTCCGCGCAATGGTCAGCGTTCACCGAGGTGTTGCTCAATCTGGGGATGGCGATCACGTTGCACATCGCAGGTCGCTCCCGACCACGGCTGGCCCATGAGACAGCGGCACGCGAAACACCGAAAAACCCTGACCCCACGACCACTGAAATCACCGTGCAACAACTGGAAAAAAGTGCTCCCCATGAAACCGCTGACCTGCAGCAAACCCTGAATATCAGCGGCGCCGCGAATCGCACGCCCGCAAGTCTGGGCACCGTGCTGTCCCACTTCAAAATCCTTCGCCCGCAACGTCTGGGTAGCGCCAACACCACGCCAGGGCTCTATCGCAATCTCTACAGCTACAACAGCAAATGGTACGCCCCGGTGGGCCATGACTGGTTCGAGGTCGCGGTGGACGAAAACGGTACCGTCATGATCATCGATCCGCAGGATCCAACCCGTACCGGCCCAGCCTTGATCGGCAATCTGCGTGGCGATTGGTTCGTCGATACCCGACTGCGTCTGCGCGGTGGCGGCTCGGCCGGCCTGACACAGCTGGCTGAAGCACAACGCCGCATCGAAGCGGAAAAACTGCGCACCCGCCTGACCGCCTTCGAAAGCCGTAAGGCGGCAGCGCAAGGCGAGCTGGAACAGGTCCGCCAGGCAATGAACGCTGCCACCGCTCAGACCGCTGCGGCCCACCGCCAGCTCTTTCTACAGTCTCTGGACAGGCAACGCGTCGCTTATGCCCAGGCGTTGAGCGATCTCAAGGCGTTGCATGTATTCTCGCCAACGGCTGACTACCAACAGAGATCCCTGAGCTACCTGAAGGCGCAGCTCGAACTCATCCATGCAGGGATTCGCGAAGCGCTGACCCTGTTCACGCCGACATTGCGCAGCGTACTCAATCATCTCGAAGAACAGGCTGAACAGCCCCAGAACCGGCATATTGCCGAAACGCGGCAGATGCTTGAGCTCAATCTGGACATGATCACGCGTCTGGAGCAGATCCAGGCACAATTGGTGCGACTCAAAGAGTTCGAGAGAGACGGCTTGCGCTTGATTCAACTGACCCGCAAGGCACTCCCGGCGTACTCGATCGAGGATCTCAAGGCACTGCAGGTGACACTGGCGCGCAATGTCTGCCTGCCCGAACACTCGGTAGCGACCGCCGCGGATGCCTGGCTCAGTCTCGACCAGATTGTCGATACCGCCGATATCGCCGTTCAAGCGCTGCGCGACACCCTTGAGGAGCGCAGCGTTTCCCGGCTCGACGAACGCATCGACTGCCTCAACGATCTGATCGAACAATTCAACGTACTCGACGAGCGCCTGGCAGACTTCAAGTCCGCGTTCGCTGACAGTGTGTAAGAGGCACCGCTGACAAACCTTCGCCAACAGCTCGAGCAATTCAACCGCAGCGCCCGCCACAACCTGGTGCTGTTGCTCGAAGAGCGCGACACCCTGCGCAGCCGCCCGGCGCTCCCCGTGCAACCGCCAAGGCCGAAAAAGAAGTTCATCCGCACCCGCTACAACGGCGTGCTGATCGGCGAGCCGCGCCTGACGGCACAGGGCCTGGAAACCGACCTGGTCGACATCAAGTCACCGCTCACGGACAAGGTCATCTCGACCTTTCATCAAAAAACTCCCGGGGTGTGGGTCGAACGTATCAGCACTGCCTTGCCGACGCCGACGCCAGCGCTCGAAACCAGCCTGAACAAGGGGCAGGACCTGCTCGACGGCCTGCCGGCGTTCACCCTGCGCATGAACGAACTCATGAAGCAGGCCGGACGCTCGGCGGTCGGTATCGAGTACCTGTTTCACCAGCACGCCCTGCAACTGGAACACGTCAGCGCGGCCATTGAACAGGCCCTGACCGACAGCAACGCCACGGACAGCAGCCAGCGCTCGGCTGCGGTGCTGAACAAGGCGCTGAGCGATGCCGTCGACAGCCTATATCAGCAGGCCAAAACCGCCATGTCGATGATGACCAGGGCACAATCACCCACACCATCAGGTGTCGCCTGGCTTCAGACCAATGACAGCATCCGTATTGCAAAAACTGTCAGTCGACGCCGCCTCAAGGGCGGCAAGGCGCTCTACCTGGACGAATACAGCATCACTGACCAGACCACGCGCAAGGTGCTGTGGTACGCGCATTTTCTGTACTCCACCTCATGGGTGCCGGACAAGGCCTTCCTCTCTGCACGTTTGAAAACCCCCGCGGAGCGGCAACTGGGATCCGATGCCGACAGCACTCGCGGGTTGAGCCGGGCCGAACGGCTGGCGTACTACCGCAGCATGATCGGCGTGGAGCAGGCCCGACAGCTGTTTTTCAGCGCGAGCTAAGGCATACGCTGATGACCGTGCACGACGTCGCCCCTGCCTGTGGGCGTCGTGCACGGCACGCTACTTGCTGCCTCTTTTGCCAAAAACCAGCGGATGCCGCCTCATGCTCCACTCCCACCTCACGACGCTCAATGCCGTCTCACTGGTACTCAACACCTTCAAGACCGAAGGCCTGTCGAGCGAAGCGCTGCTGGCCGGCAGCGGCATCAGTGCGGCGGATCTGGCCCGTGCCGACACACGCATCACCACCAATCAGGAAATGCAGGTCTGCGCCAATGCGGTCGCGCTCAAGCATGACATCGGCCTGGAACTGGGCCGACGGATGCACGTTTCCTGCTACGGCATCCTCGGTTACGCCCTGCTCACCAGTGCCACCTTAGGTGACGCTTTGCGCCTGGCGATTCGCTATCCGGCGCTGCTGGGAACACTTTTCGAACTGAGCCTGGAAGACGACGGCGAGCGGGTCTGGTTCGTCGCCGCCGATTACCGCGAGAGCCCGTCGATGGCGGTGTTCAACGCGGAGTTCTGCCTGGTGTCATTGAAGGTCATCTGCGACGATTTGCTTGGGCATCCGCTGCCGCTACTGGCGACACGTTTTGAACATGCCGCGCCGGATTACCGCGACAGCTACGCTGAGCACTTCAACAGCCCTCTGCACTTCGGCGCCAAGGACAATGCTTTCGCCTTTGACCGGCGCTGGCTCGATCAGCCGTTGCCTTTGGCCGACAGCATCACCCACCAGGCCATGGCCGACCGCTGCCGCAAACAGAACATCGAGTTCACCGGACGTCAGGCGTGGCTGGGGCGGATTCGCCAGTTGCTCAGTGCCCAGCTCAATGCAGCACCGGGGCTGGAGGGGCTGGCCCAGCAAATGAAGTGCTCGCCGCGCACCTTGCGCCGCCATTTGAAGGACATGGGCAGCAGTTATCAGGAACTGCTCGACGAACTGCGCTTCGAGCGGGCCAAGCAGATGCTGTGTGAGGATCAACTGCCGATCTACCGCATCGCCGAGACCCTGGGCTTCAGCGAGACCGCGAGTTTCCGCCATGCGTTCGTGCGCTGGAGCGGGGTGGCGCCGAGCCAGTTTCGCCCTCATTGATGTTCCAATGTGGGAGCGGGCTTGCTCGCGAATTCGCAGTGTCAGTCGCGATCAATTTATCTGACATACCGTATTCGCGAGCAAGCCCGCTCCCACCGGGACGCATTTCATGCCTGAATCGAAGCAAGGCTGTACTGAAAAGAGGGGCGAATTGCGGTCAGAGTTTTTGGCCATATCGATCCCCTTTTGGCCTTTCCTGCCGTTCTCCGATTCGCCGCGCGCCGCAACACTGGGGGCAACCGAATCAGCCCCCTGCGGAGAACAACAAATGCTGACGATCTACTCGGACGATCACCACCTGCACCACGGCCGCTGCGAACTCATCGACGGCCAGCTCAAGCCGTGTTTCGAAATGCCGTCGCGCGCCGACCACGTGCTGCAACGGGTACAACACCAGAACCTCGGCCCGGTAGAAGCGCCAAAGGATTTTGGCCTCGAACCGATCGCGCGCATCCACAGCCGCGATTACCTCGACTTCTTCAAAGGTGCATGGGCACGCTGGACCGAATTCAACACCGACGGCGACCTGCTGCCCTACACCTGGCCCGCCCGCACTCTGCGGCAAATCAAACCGACCAGCCTGCACGGCCAGCTCGGCTACTACAGCTTCGACGGCGGCGCGCCGATCACCGCCGGCACCTGGCAAGCAGCCTACAGTGCAGCGCAAGTGGCGCTGACTGCCCAGGCGGAAATCCAGCGCGGTGCACACAGTGCCTTCGCCCTGTGCCGACCACCGGGACACCACGCCGCCAGCGACTTGATGGGCGGTTATTGCTACCTCAACAACGCTGCTATCGCTGCTCAGGCATTCATCGATGCCGGCCACAGGAAAGTCGCGATCCTCGACGTCGATTACCACCACGGCAACGGCACCCAGTCGATTTTCTATGAGCGCAGCGACGTGCTGTTCACCTCGATCCACGGCCACCCGGAAGCCGAGTTTCCGTTCTTCCTCGGCTACGAAGATGAACGTGGCGGAGGCGCCGGTGAAGGCTTCAACTTCAACTATCCGCTGCCGGCCGGTTCCGGCTGGGATGTGTGGAGTGCGGCGCTGGAACAGGCCTGCAACGAGATCGACAGCTACGGTGCCGACATCATCGTCGTGTCGCTGGGCGTCGACACCTTCAAGGACGATCCGATCTCGCAGTTCAAGCTCGACAGCCCGGATTACCTGGCCATGGGCAAACGCATCGCCGCCCTCGGCAAACCGACGCTGTTCGTCATGGAAGGTGGCTACGCGGTGGAGGAAATCGGTATCAACGCAGTGAACGTGCTCGAAGGGTTCGAACAATGAACCGACTCAAGCACTGCATTGCGCCAGCCGTGTGCGCCGCGCTGCTCAGCGTCGGCGCCCACGCCGAAGAACGCACCCTGCGCGTCTACAACTGGTTCGACTACATCACGCCCAAGGCGCTGGAAGACTTCAAGGCACAGAACACCCAGACCAGACTGGTCTACGACATCTTCGACACCAACGAAGCACTGGAAGCCAAGCTGCTGACCGGTAACTCCGGCTATGACGTGGTGGTGCCATCCAACGTGTTCCTCGCCAAGCAGATCGAGGCCGGGGTGTTTCAGCCGCTGGATCGCAGCAAGTTGCCGAACTGGAATCACCTCGTTCCGAAACTGATGAAGCTGATCGAAGCCAACGACCCGGGCAACAAGTTCGCCGTGCCGTACATGTATGGCACCATCCTGATCGGCTTCAACCCGGCCAAGGTCAAAGCCGCGCTGGGCGATAACGCGCCGGTGGACAGCTGGGACCTGATCTTCAAGGAAGAGAATCTCAGCAAGCTCAAGCAGTGCGGCGTCGCCCTGCTCGACTCGCCGTCGGAGATCCTGCCGCTGGCGCTGCAACACCTGGGTCTGGATCCCAACAGCAAGAACCCGGCGGATTACGCCAAGGCCGAAGCGCTGCTGATGAAGATCAGGCCGTACATCACCTACTTCCACTCATCCAAGTACATGGCCGACATCGCCAACGGTGACATCTGCGTCGCGGTCGGTTATTCCGGCAGCTTCTCGCAAGCGGCCAACCGCGCCAAGGAAGCGAAGAACGGTGTAGTGGTCGACATGCGCCTGCCCAAGGAAGGCGCACCGATCTGGTTCGACATGCTCGCTATTCCCAAGGGCGCGAAGAACACCGAGGACGCCTACACCTTCATCAACTACCTGCTGCAACCGGCGGTGATCGCGCCGGTCAGCGACTTCGTCGGGTATCCGAACCCGAACAAGGACGCCACCCAACTGGTCGATCCGGCGATCCGCAACAACCCCAACCTGTACCCGACCGATGCGGCGATGGGCACGCTTTACACCCTGCAACCGCTGCCGCGGGATGCCGAGCGTGCACGCACCCGGGCCTGGACCAAGATCAAGTCCGGTACCTGAGCCGACGCTGACGACAAGACCCGCCGCCGTGCGGGTCTTTTTTTTGCCTGCGATATTTATCTACCACCTTCGGTGCTCGGCCCGTCACTACCTTGCAACGCATCGCCCGCCGCCACTTTCGCGGTGCCTGCTATTCTGACCAAGGATGTGACCATGCCAGAAACCCTCAACTCTCCCGCCGACCACAAGCTGCCGGATGATCAAGACGCCCTGCTCACCCAACTGATCGCCGGCCCCTCAATCAGGGAAGTCGCCACCCGCGCCCTGCAACCGGCACTGAAGACGCTATACCCCAAGTTACAGATCGACCCGCGACTGGCAATGGTGGTGACACCTGGCTGGACCTTGCGTGACCAGCGTGTCGTCCCCGGGCCGCGACACTTCGAATCGCTGACCGATGCGCTGGTGCGTCATGGCGTCGCCAACAAGCCAGTGACCTACCTGGATGGCGAGCACTACCTCACCTTGCATCCTGCGCACGAGACACCGGTACAACTGCCCGTCAACATCGAGGCTATCGCCAGGCTGCTCAATGAACTGGCGCCGCTGCTGTTTGTTGCCTTCGAGGAACAACAGGTCGATTACTGGAACCAGTTCACCCGCGCCTCCGCCCCGCGCTGGCAGGGATTGTCCAGGTCCCTGCGCGAACTGTGGAACGTCGGGACGAACCCGGCGTGGGACGACGACCAGCGCGCCATGGCCCGGAGTCTTTTCGACCATCCGCAAAAAACTGCCCGCAGTACCGATGATCGCTATCAGTCCCGCGCCTGCCTGATCGATCTGGACACCACGCGCGATGGCACTTCCACTCACCTGCACGTCCTCGATATGGCCGTACTGATCGGCACGCTCGGCAGCCGCACGGTGATTCTCACCCACACCATCACTCGTGGTTTCCAGGCCTTCGATACCCTGCAGGAACTGGGTGCCTCACTGCAGACCCAGACGGACGGACCGCCGCCTGCAACCCTGCAATGGCGGCTGATCGAACCTGACGGTGACTACTTCGATCATCTGGCGTGCAATCTGATCGCCCTGCAGGCCGACGCGATTGGCGAGTTGGCGAACGAACCGGCGACAACCAACCTGACGCCCCACGTCAGCCGCACGACCAACGAACTCGATCCCACGGACAAGCAGTCGTCTTCACGCTTCAACCTGGTCGAGCAAGCGTTGCCAGAGTGGATGGTCGACGCCTCGCCCAGCGACCTGACCGCCTACAGCCGTCATCTGATGGATCTGGCGCAGGTGCAAAGTCAGAACGCCGAGCAGTCCTTTGACGACGGCATCAAACCGATTCGCGAGTTCGCGCTGGAGCAACTGGAGGCGGCCCTGCTCAAGGAGCATCCCGAGGCCACTGAACTGAATCTGGCCGAGATTCGCATCGTGGTCGACAGCGTGGTGGTGTGGGGCAGTTTCACACCGTTGCTGGAGCCCGAACGCAGCACCTTCAGCCTGGTCGATCTGGCGCTGCAGAATCTGATTGCCTTGCCGCTCGGCAACAAGACCGTGAGCAGTATCGGCAGCACTGCGGTGCCGGCATGGATGACGGCTGATTATCTGGAAAGGTTGATCGTCAGTGTCGACATCGGCCAGACCTATCCTGCGCTGATCAGGCAAAAACTGCGCGATGACCCGCTGGAAAGCCTGCGACGGCAGAATCTGTTCACCAGTCGGCTGCGTGTCGAATTGCCGTTACTGGCGTTGCAGCAGAAGATTCGCGCACAGGGCGGGGTCGACGAGGCGGGCTATCGCTATGTCGCGGCCGTGGTTCAATTGCTGGACGACAATCGCCGGGTGGACGGTCAGGAGATCGTCATTCGACCGCTGGCCTTCAATCCCGCGTGGCGCCCGGGGGCGACCACCGATGAAGTGGCCAACATGTTCGTGATCGGCCCCCGACAGATGGACAAGGGACCCTGCCTGCTGTACCGGCCGCTGTCCGATCATGCCTTGCTCCAGTACCCGTCGCCGGCCAACCTGGTCTACGCCATCAAGCATTCACCGACATTGCGTCAGTCGGTCCTCGCCTGGTTGCCGGACAGTGCGCGCGCCAACTATGCCAATTACGTATTCAGCGATGATCGACCCTCGGTATGGTCGCTCTCACAACTGCTCGCCGATCCCCTGACTTCCTTGCAGATGAGCGGCACGCTGACCTTGGGAACAGCAGTCATCGCTACCAATTACCTGGCTTTTCTGTTCAAGGCCAACGTCAGTGCAATGGTCGAACTGGCGAATCGGCAATCGGTGTCCAATAGCGAAAGTCGCTGGGAAAGCTTCAAGCATGCGAGCTGGATGATCCTCAGCGCCGCACTGCCGTTTTTCGGTCGAACCGTCGGTACCGCCGCCTGGATCTGGCAAGTGCTGGACGACCTGCAACAAACCTTCGACGCCGCCGCCACAGGCGACACCGGGCAGCAGAAAACCGCGATGACCGATCTGTTGCTGACCCTGGCCATGGTGCTCGCCCATCACGCCAGCACTCGTAACGCGACGCCTCGGGACATCACTGAAAAGAAGCCGGTGACCGTCGAAACCGAGCCCAAGGAGCCGGTGCCACCAACGCCGGTAAACATCGTGCAACGCCCTGATGTGATCGGTGAGTATCCGGCGCAACATCAGACTTCGTTGATGACCGACACCGTGCTGAGCCTGACCCAAACCCTGGATCGCTTTGCCGTTACGCGCCCCGAAGCGCTCACCCCGACCGCCAGCGACGCCGGTCTTTATCGCCACCTTTATCGACATGCCAGCGGGTACTACGCACCCGTGGGTGAGCGCTGGTTCGAAGTGGCGGTCGCCGACACCGGTGAGGTTTCGATCATCAATTCGCAGCGACAGCCCGGACGTGCGGGTCCGGGCTTGATCCGCAATCGGCGGGGCGAGTGGTTCGTCGACACTCGCCTGCGTCTGCGCGGTGGTGGTCTGTCGAGTCGGCGCAAGGCCAAACGACGGGAAAACAATGAACGCATCGCCGAACTCAAGAAACAACTGACCGAGTTCGATAACACGCGCGAGCAGGCCCGCGCAGAGCTGACAGCCGCTCACACCGCCATGACTGCGGCCAGCGACGACACTCTGGTGGCGCAGCAGACCACGTTTCTTGCAGCACTTGAACGCCGCACCGAGGAATACGCGGCGCCCATCGACCAGCTGAAATCGCTGAACCTGCTTGAGACCGTACCCCATTTCCGCACCGCCATGACCGAGATGCTCGGTACCCAGTTGTTCTTCAACCAGACATGGCTCGCTCAACGTGATCCCCTCTTCGCCAGAACCCTCAAGGAAACCCTGGTGCTGCTCGAGGCCGAAGAAACGGCGGCAGGCACCGGTGACCCTGTCACCTACCGCAGAATGTACGATTTGACCGAGGACATGATCAGCAAGATCGAGTTTGCCCAGTCACGTTTTCAGGAGTTGAGCCGACTGGGCAAACGTGCCGCTGAAGTCGCCAATACCTATCGAGCAAAGCTGCCTGTGTTCAGTCTCAATGATCTCAAGGCGCTTCAGGTGTCGCTGGCTCGCGACATCTGCCTGAAAGACCAGGCTTCGCCAGCGCTGACTCAGGCGCAAGGCGATCTGGTACGCCTGCTCGACACAACCAACCTGGTGATTCAGACCTCCCAGGAACTGCTGCTTGACCACACCAGCCTGGGGGCCAACGAGCGGATCGAAGGCCTCAACGGCATGCTCGAACAGTTTGCCGCCATCGATCAGTCGTTTGAGGATTTCGCCCTCAACCACAAGGATGTGCTGCTCGACGAGCCCTTCAGCCACACGCGTAAACGAATCAACGAGTTTCAACGCCAGACCGAAGAGCACCTGGCGCAATTGCTCCTCGAACACCGGCCGGTGGAGCCTCGGCCCGGTCCTTCAAGGCCAGCGCCAGCCTCACGTAAACGGATTATCAAAACCCGCTTCAAGGGCACAGTGGTCGGCGAGTTGCGTTCCTCGGCGCCAGGGCAACCGGTTCTGCTTGACGTGAAAGCGCCCATGACCGGGAACGTCATCGCCACTTTTCACGAGAAAACGCCCGGTGTCTGGGTCGAACGCATTCAGCCCGGACGGCGCCGCCCGCCTGCTCCGGTAGCGGATCTCGCCACCCAGATCAGCCAGGGCCAGGCGCTGCTTGATGGCGTAGAAAGCTTCATCCGGCAAACCGAAGCCCATGCCAAAAAACCCGGTCGGATTCCGGTCGAGATCGAAGAGCAGTTCCAGCGCAAGGCCGAACAGCTCGACGAAAGCGCGAAAAGCCTTGAACAGGCCCGGCTGCGGGCGAACAGCACCGAGGAGCCGCCAGCCCTGATCGCCCAATTGAACCAGGCGGGTGAACGCCTGTACGCCGAGGGCTACCGGATACGGGTCGAGATGACCAAGCAACAACCGCCAACTGCCGCCCGGGTCGAATGGTTATTGCACAAGGATGAGATCGACATTGTGTCTGGCGGTGCCCGGCGTCGCCTCAAAGGCCCGCGCAGGGATTATCTGCAGGAGTACGAAATTCGCGAGCGGCGCACCGGCAAGACGTTGTGGTACGCGCACTTCCATTACAACAGCCCCGATGCACCGGCCGACGCCTTCACCGCCGCCCATTTGAAACTGCAGGAGCAACGGCGGATGGCCGGCGCCTTCGACCTGGACTCAGCCACCAGCAACCCGCAAATCATCGCTATCTATCGCAGCGCGATCAGCCCGCAGCTGGCGCGTTCGCTGTTTTTCTCATAAGCCCCAAACGTCAAAAAGGACAATGACAATGACTGAGCATTCAGCGAACACCGAAACCCATGCATTGCTGCAAAAGAGCCAGATCGTCCATCAGACCAGTCGCGGACCCACAGTCGATGAAGTCGCCAGCGCAGTGCTGCGTCAGGCGCTCGAAGCGCTGTATCCACAACGCAAGATTGATCCCGAGCAGGCCATGATCGGCACGCCACAATGGCAATGGCTAAACGCGGAACGAGTGGCCCTGCCGACCCGATTTGAATCACTGACAGAGGCACTCGTCCGGCAATTTTTCAACGGCTCCAGCGCCAACTATCTGGAGGGTGAACACTTTCTGACCTTGAACCACCAGGCCACGCCAGTGGTGCATATGGATGTCGATATCGAGGCCATTGCCGATCTGCTCAACGATTATGCGCCCCTGTTGTTTGTTGCCTTCGCCGAGCGACAGCTGGATTACTGGAACAGCACCCGACGCCAATTGCCGCGCTGGCAAGAACTCTCCGATGCCCTGCGCGAAGCCCTGAACGTCCATAACGCCGAGGGCTGGGACGATGAACAGTGCCTGGTCGCCCGGGCGATTTCGCGGCGCCCGGACAAACAGGAGCGCCAGCGTCACGACATAACACTGTCGGACATCCGCGTGTGCCTGATCGACATCGACTCGGTCGATGCTCAAGGCGCTGCCCGGCACCTGATTCTGGGCGGCGCCGTGGTGATTTTCGGACGCTATGGCCTGCGCGATCTGGTCATGATGTACACCGTGGAAGATGGTTACGAGACATTCGACTCTCTGCAGCAACTGGGTGAATCACTGCCGCAGCGTATCGAACTGTTGCCGGCCGGACAGAATCTGCAGTGGCAGTTGTTCGAACCCGAGGGCAATTTTTTCGACCACATGGCGTGGGTCCTGATTGCCAACCAGCTCGATGCCATCCGGGCAATCACCCGACAAAGTCTCGACGAGGAGACCGAGGACGGTATCTCCCTTCTGCCCCTGATCGAGCAAGCCAGCGAACCGCAGAAAAACACCCTCATCGACCTCGATGATTCGATACCCGACTGGTTGCTCGACGCTTCGGCTTCCGAGCTCGATCAATACAGCCAGTCGATCAATGCGCTGGGCCAGTTGTACCGGCAGGCAGACAAGGCGCTGATGCCAATCCCGTCGATTGATACGTATGCGCACAATTGCATGCGTGAGGCGATCATTGCCGATCAGCCATCGGCGGCCAGGCTGCCTTTGGACAAATTGCAAATCCGCATCACCAACAGCTTCGAATCGGGAGGCGTGACACTGCCCGATCCGCATGACACCCATATCGAAACCCTGGGCGAGTACGCCTTGCAAAACCGCACGCCGTATCTGGCGACGCTGCAATTCGACCCGCCACAAGCGCTGCCGCAGTGGCTGACTGTCGCCTACCTGACGAAGATGGCAAACAAGATCGACATGGGTGAGGTATACCCCGGCTTGATCAGGGACAGGCTGATCAACGATCCGCTGCAGGCCCCCCTGCAGCAGCGCTTTTACATCCGCCAGTTGCACGCACTGCTGCCGCTGATTGCACTGGAATCCAAGCTGCGTCGCCTCGGCGGCGTGGATGAGCAAGGTTATCGCTGTGTCCAGGAGTGGCTCAAACCGATACCCGGTCATCCACACACTGTGGTCATTCGCCCGCTGACGTTTATCCATGCCGGGGAGACTGTTGGCGATGTTGTCACCAACATGTTCATCATTGCTCCGCGTCTGCCTGGAGCCGGGCCATGCCTGCTGTATCGTCCGCTGCTTGAGCAGCCATTGCTGCAATTCCCCTCAACGCAAAACCTGCTGTACGCCATACATCAGCCAGGCGAATTGAGAGATTCGGTGCTCGCGTGGCTGGCGGATTCGCAAACCAGTTTCAAATATGCCCAATACACCTTCCCCATCGGTCTGCCCAGTCCGTGGCTGGGCGCGCAGTTGCTCGCCGAACCCTGGACCAGCGTCAAGTGGGCCGGGCCGGTCGGGCTTGCCTCCACGGCGCTGACTGGCGACGTGTTCCCGGTGCTGTTCAAGACCCATGCACTGGCGATGGCCGAACTCGCCGACCGACAGTCGTTGTCCAATGCGCAACGCCGCTGGGCCTTGCTGCGAGACAGCGGGTGGGCGTTGTTCAACGTTGCCGCGAACTTTCTCTGCGGCCCGGCAGGCGCGGCGATCTGGGTCTGGCAAAGCATCAGCGAAATCGATCAGGTCGTGGATGCCCACAACCGTGGCGATACCCACGCCCAGTGGAGCGCGGTTGCCGATATGTTGCTGAACCTGGGCATGATCCTGGCCCATCATGCGGCCACCCAACGCACAACCGGCCCCCGCACAGCGTTGCGCAGCGAAGGCGCAAGCGATATCGAAAGCGAAGGACTGCCCCGGATCCAGACCGCCCCTGCACAAGCGCCTGTCCCGCCCACGGTTACACACGTCACCACGCTGTTGAGTGACCCACTCCCGGCCAGCCATTACTCCTCGCTTGAAGCCTACGGCTCGGTGCCCCGGCGTTCGCCCGGTGCCTTGGCAACGTTTCTGAATACTCTGGCCGTGCCGGCTCCCGACCTCACGGTAGCCGCGGTGGAAACCCTGCTGCGCGGCAAGGCGACCCTGTATCGCCTCGCTAACAGCACCTATGCGCAGGCGGGCGATCGCTGGTTCCGCGTGATTGAAAACGATGACCAGCAGGTGCAAATCGTTGATCCGCAGACACCGTCAAAAACCGGTCCGCTGCTGATTCACAACCAGCAAGGCCAATGGTTCGTGGATACCCGACTGCGTCTGCGCGGTGGCGCCGGGGGCACCAGCCTGCAAAGTCAGCTCAAGGCCCAGCGCAAGGAAAAGGAAACCCAGAGGAACCAGCTCGGTACGGCTCTGGAAGCATTCAGAAATCAGGAAGCCGTCGGCAACGCTGCTCTGGAACAAGCCCAGTCAGCCATGCTTGGCGCCTCCGGACAAGCCCACGAAGAGGCGACCCGGCGTTACCTTGAACACGTCGAAAAGCTGATCGGGGATTACGACGAGGCCTTGAAAATACTCGGCCAATGGCGCCTCAAAGGGGGGAGCGATGGCTATTTCGTCGAATTGCAGCGCATGACCACTTTGCTGCAAAAAAACCTCAGCCTCTGGTTCGTTCTCAAACGCAACGCTTACGCAGTATTGACCCGTAAATTGGCTCAACACACGGTCATCAATACACCGCAAGCGCTGCAAAGTTACAACGAGGAACTGCACCAGGCTCTGGCTTTGAGCCAGGACATGATCGCCCGCCTGCAGCTTTCCCGTACCTCCTTGGAAACCCTCGACACCATCGGCAGTGCAGGCATGACCACCGCGCAACGCTTGCGCCAACTGCTCCCGGCGTTTAACCAGTGGGACCTGAAATCCAATGCCATCGGCATGTCTCACGAGTTGTGCATGCAGGAAACAGCCACCGAAGCGGCGCGGGAAGCCACCGGTTGGCTGATAATCGAAGCCGCCACCGCCACACACCGCCATGCCGCCCTGATCAGGAAACCCGACAACGGCGACAGCACGGCGCTGCGCATTGATCGTCTGAGCCGACTGATTGATGTCTATGTCGATGCCGATCAGCGTCTGGGGGACTTGCCAGGCGAATATCCGGGCATGGTGGTTGCGGCAGAACTGACGCGGCTAAGAAGCTTGCTCGGCGAATTCAGACAACTGGCGCAGGAGCAACTGAGCGAACTGCTGCCGGAAACCGGAGCCCGCAGCACGCCGGCCACACCGGGCCCCTCTGTCGCAGGACCGTCCCGACCGGTTGGCAAGGTCACCAAAAGCCGGCCTCGTGACCCTGCGCCCGCCAGGCCCGCAGCCGCCAGCGAATCACCTCTGGAAGAAATGCTTCCCGTCAGACCCACCGCCTCCCCGACGACGCAGGTGGGCGACATCGAGTTCATTGCCGATGCCCTGAACCAGAATGAGCGAGTGCAGGCGTTCATTGACCGGACCCGGCGTGACGCTCTGAGGCCCAACCGCATACCGGCAGACATGCAGGATCTGTTCGATCAGCAGGCTCGGCGACTGGAACAGATTGCTGCCAGCGTCGAACAGGCGCAGGCACGCATTGTCGCCTCTGGAGGCACGCGGTTGCCGGTGGGCAACTTGAGTGCGGAACTCAACAGCGCCGCGATCCGGTTACGTGCTCAAGGCATCGCCGTGCGCGCCAGTCTGCTCAAGGACCGCCAACCTCGACAAGCCTATTTGCAATGGTTGCTGGACAATCATCAGGTACGGATCGTCAGGAACGTCCAGGGCCGGATCAAGACCAAAAAGCGCCAGGATTATTTTCAGGAGTATCAGATACTCGACAGCACCCAGCATGATCAGCCGTTATGGCTCGCGCATTTTCACTACGACTCGCCCGAAGCCGCGCCGGAACAATTCACCGCGGCGCACCTGAAAATCGCCGATGCGCATTTGAAGACCCTCAGCGCAGAACGTCGACAGGCTCTGACAAGTCTGACGCCAATCGATTACGTGCTGCGCCGGATTGGCGATCCGAGCCTGTTCCTGCAACTCGAAGCACAACCGTGATACCGCCGTCGGGCGCGTCGATCCGCGCCCGCTTCAGAGGGTGTGCCACACGGTTCGCAAACGCTCGAGCGCCGCTTCGATTGCGCGCTCAGGCACCGCGGCAAAGCCCAGCACCAGTCCGGCGCGCTGGTCGACCGGGGTCGTGGAATCAGGCAGCCAATAGCTGCTCAGACCATTGATCTCGACGTCAACGCTACGCGCCAGTTCGATCAGTTGGCTTTCACGCGCCACACTGGCGACCGGCACGGTCAGGTGCAGCCCGGCGGCAACGCCGGGCAACTGGCCGACGCCCGGAATTTTCTGCGGCCAGCCACCGAGCAGGACATTGCGTCGGCTCAGCGCCGCGCGGCGCATGCGTCGGATGTGCCGCTGGAAATGCCCGGCGGCCATGAACTCGGCCATCACCGCCTGGGTACTGACTTCGGAGTGACGCACATCCACCGCACGCCTTTGCGCAAATGCCTCCACCAACCCCGGCGGCAACACCAGATACCCCAGGCGCAACGCCGGGAACGCGACCTTGCCGAACGTGCCGACATACAGCACTCGCCCCTGTCGATCGAGAGCGGCCAAAGGCGCCAGCGGCGCGCCGCTGTAACGATACTCGCCATCGTAATCATCCTCGACGATCCAGCCCTGCGTGCGCTCGGCCCAGGCCAGCAATTCGAGGCGGCGGGCCAGACTCATTACCACCCCCGTGGGGTACTGGTGGGATGGCGTGACATAGATAAGGCGGCAATCGGTCAGTCCTGCCAGTTGCTGACAGTCGATTCCCTCGCTGTCCACCGCCACCCCGTGCAACCGGGCACCGGCCACGGCGAAGGCATGACCGGCCGCTCGATACCCGGGATTTTCAATCGCTACGCCGTCGCCCGGCGCTACCAGCAACTGTGCACAAAGGCTTATGCCCTGCTGTGCGCCACTGGTGATCACAATTTGCTCAGCCGTGCACTGCATGCCCCGTGAGCTGCGCAAATAGGCCGCGATCATCCCGCGCAACCGCGCATCGCCCGCCGGATCGCCATAACACAACTGCTGCAAATCCGGCTTGCGCCAGAAAGCCGCGTTCAGCTTGGCCCAGACGTCAAACGGGAACAGATCGAAGGCTGGAACGCCGACCCGAAAAGCACGCGGCGGACCACTGGGTGGCAGGGCCAGATGATTGTTTTCAACCCGCCGCAATGCATCGCTGTGGATAACTTTACTGGATGGAACCACAGGTAAATCCAGCCAATTTGTGGATAAGGCTGTGGGTAAGCTTGTTGAAAACCCTGTGGATACTTTTGTGGATAGTTTTTTTGTGGGCAATGCGCTTTGCGGCAATTGCGCCACATACGTGCCGTCCCCGACGCGGCCCTCGATGAAGCCTTCGGCGTACAACTGATCGTAGGCGCGCACCACGCTGTTGCGGGAAATCGCCAATGCCGCCGCCAGATCACGGCTGGCCGGCAGCCGCGTGCCACTGGCCAGACGCCCGTCCAGCACCCGCAGGCGCAGCGCCTGATAGAGCTGGCGGCTCAAACCCTGACGGCGGTCGAGCTCGATACCGGCCGGATTAAACGGCATGGACAGCGTGGGCGATTCGGGCATGACAATGGACCTATGAAATTGGTCATCAATGGCTCTTACAACAGACCAATAGCCTGCCTAGGATGCAGGCATTCGCCAAGGAAAATCTATCCATGTACACGCCCCGCGCCTTTGCCATCGACGAACTGTCGCAACTGCACGAACTGATCCTCGCCACTCGCCTCGCGATTCTGGTGAGCCACGGTGAAAACGGCCTTCAAGCCAGCCACGTGCCAGTGCTGCTGCACCGCGAACAGGGTCCGAACGGCACGCTGTACGGGCACCTGGCCAAAGCCAATCCGCAATGGAAAGACCTGCGCGACGGCGCTGAAGCGATGCTGATTTTTGCCGGCCCCGACGCCTACGTCAGCCCGGGGTTTTACCCGAGCAAGGCCGAGCACGGCAAAGTCGTGCCGACCTGGAACTACGTCGCCGTGCACGCCTACGGCCACGCCGAAACCTTCAGCGACGGCGGGCGCCTGCTCGACATCGTCAGCACGCTGACTGATCGCCATGAAGCCGGTCGCGCACAACCGTGGAAGGTCGACGATGCGCCGGCCGACTACATCGACGGCATGCTCAAGGCCATCGTCGGTTTCGCCATTCCCATCGACCGCCTCGAAGGCAAGCGCAAGCTCAGCCAGAACCGCAGCGCCGAAGACATTGCCGGCGTGCGCGAAGGCCTGGCTGCCAGCCCCGACATCGCCGACCGAACCCTCGCCCACTTGATGCGTTAAGGAAATCAGCATGAGTCAGATCCAGATCCGCCCGGTGACCGCCGGTGATCACGCCGCCTGGTTGCCGCTGTGGCAGGCCTACCTGCGCTTCTACAATACCGAGTTGCCGGACGCCGTCACGCACAGCACCTGGCAGCGTTTCCTCGACCCGAGCGAACCAACCCACGCCGCCCTCGCCTGGGCTGACGGCAAAGCAGTGGGCATGGTGCATTTCATTTATCACCGCTCCAATTGGAGCATCGAAAACTCCTGCTACCTGCAGGACCTGCTGGTGGCGCCGGAGACTCGTGGCACCGGCGTCGGTCGCTTGCTGATCGAACACGTCTACGCCACTGCCAAGGCCGACGGTTGCTGCAAAGTGCATTGGCTGACCCACGAAACCAATGCCACCGCGATTCAGCTCTACGAGCGCATCGCCGAGCGCCCGGGATTCATCCAGTTTCGCAAAGCCATTTAAGGAGCCGCGTACATGACCACTGCACTTGCCGACTGGAAAGGCGTCCCCGCCCCCACCGCCACCTTGCTCGAAGGCCGCTTCATCCGCCTGGAACGCCTCGACCCGGCGCGCCACGGCGACGAGTTGTTCAACGCCCTCGAAGGCCCCGGCGCCGACCCGAAGCTGTGGGATTACTTGCCCTATGGGCCGTTCCCCGAGCGCAGCGTTTTCAATGACTGGTTGAACAACCATGCGGCCAGCAGCGATCCGTATTTCTTCAGCGTGATCGACCGCGTCACGGGCCAGGTGCAAGGCATTCTGAGCCTGATGTCGATCGTCCCGGCGCAGGGGCGCATCGAGATCGGCCACGTCACCTTCGGTGCGCCAATGCAACGTTCACCGAAGAGTACCGAAGCGGTTTACCTGTTGGCCAAATACGCCTTCGAACAGGGCTATCGTCGCCTGGAATGGAAGTGCAACAACGGCAACGCCCGCTCCAAATACGCCGCCGAACGTCTGGGTTTCAGCTTCGAAGGCGTGTTCCGCCAGCACATGGTGGTCAAGGGCCAGAACCGCGATACCGCGTGGTATTCGATTGTGGATTCGGAGTGGCCGGCGATTGCGACAGGGTTCGAGCAGTGGTTGAGCGATGCCAACCAGACGCCGACCGGGCAGGTGAAAGGTTTGGTCGAGTGCCGTAATTAAATCGTCAAAGCAAAAGATCGCAGCCTGCGGCAGCTCCTACAGGGTGAACGTCAATCCCATGTAGGAGCTGCCGCAGGCTGCGATCTTTTGATCTGTTGTTTACCCCAACTTTTGCGCCAGCACCGCGATGTGTTCCGGGCCGATCCCGCAGCAACCGCCCAGGTGACTGGCACCACGCTGCTGCCAATCCTTCGCCCAGTGCAGATACCCTGGCGGATCCAGATCGTCGCGCAGCGGGTCGAGACCGTCGTTAGCGGTCGCCTCTTTCGGTTGCGGTGGAAACGCATTGGCATACGCGCCGATATGAATCTGCACACCCAGGCGTTCGAAGGTATCGCGCGCCGCATCAATCGCCGCACCGATCACTTCCGGCTGGCTGCAGTTGAACAGCAGCGTCTCGACGCCCAATTCCGCCGCCACCGCCGCTGCTTCGGCCACCGGTTCGCCGGAACGCAGACGCGGCACCTCATCGGTGTCTTCATCCTTCAAAGTAAACGACAGCCAGAACGGTTTGCCGTCCTGCGGCAGACCGGCGCGAATGGAACGCGCCTCGATGATCGAGCTCTGGGTTTCCGCGAGCCACAGGTCGACATGTGGCGCCAGGCCGGTCACCAGTGGCGTCAGCAATTCGTTCACCCGCGCCGCTTCGAACAGATCCGGGCGATAGGAGCCGAACAGCGGCGGCAACGAACCGGCCACTCGCACCGCTTTGCCCGAGGCCTGCACCGCACGCTGCGCCAGCTCTCCGGCCAACGCCGCCAGTGCCTGACCTTCAGCGGCAAACCGCGCCTCGCCGATGTGAAACGGCACGACCGCATAGCTGTTGCTGGTGATCACATTGGCGCCGCTGGCGATGTAGGCGGCGTGCACCGCTTCGACAGCTTGCGGTGCTTCGATCAGGGCCAGCGCCGACCACTCGGGCTGCCGAAACGGCGCCCCGGCGCGTTGCAACTCACGGCCCATGCCGCCATCGAGAATTACCGTGCTTGCTGTGCCCATATGCTTTTCGCTCATATGCTTATGAAAATTACTCACTACCAGAGTGGTTCTTATAACTATTTAATACGCACCATTCGGTTAATAACAACCCCTTTTTTTCAGGTGTCGACTGTGAAACTTCAACCGCTACTGGCCCTGGGCCTGACGATTCTGGCCGCGTCCACTCAAGCCTTCGGCGGCGCCACACTCGATCGCGTCGAACAGAAAAAACAACTGGTCGGCGTGCTGATGGAAAGCTACCCACCCTTCTCGTTTCTCAATGAGCAGAATCAGCTCGACGGCTTCGACGTGGACGTCGCCAAAGCCGTTGCGGACAAGCTGGGGGTCAAGCTGCGCCTCGAAACACCCTCCTGGGACGTGATCGCTGCCGGCCGCTGGAGCGGGCGCTATGACATCTGCATCTGCTCCATGACCCCGAGCAAGGCGCGCGCCGAAGTGTTCGATTTCCCGGTCGAGTACTACGCCTCGCCCGCCGTGATCGTGGTCAACGCCAAGGACGATCGCATCCACGGCGCCAAAGACTTGAGCGGCAAGAAAGTCGGCCTGACCAGCGCCTCCAGCTACGAAAGCTATCTGAACAAGAATCTGGTCATCGAAGGCGCCGAAGACACGCGTCTGGAGTACCCGTTCGAGGATGTGCAGATCGCTCCGTACGATACCGACAACGTTGCCTTCCAGGACCTGGGCCTGGGCGCCGGTGTGCGCCTGGACGCCATCCTCACCAACCTGGTGACCGCGCAGCCGCGCCTGAATCAGGACCAGCGCTTCAAACTGGCCGGCGCGCCGCTGTACTCGGAGCCGAACTCGGTGGCCATCGAAAAGGGTGATGCCGAGTGGGACGCCAAAGTGCGCGAGGTGTTTGCGCAACTCAAGCAGGACGGCACGCTGAGCAAGCTGTCGCAGAAATGGATCGGCGCCGATATCAGCCAATGACTGCCTTCCCGACACCTCCACAGCCGCCGCAACCGGTGGCTGAATCGCGCCTGCAACGGCTGCTTGGTTTCCGCACGCGCCTGTACCTGACCTGGGCGGCGATGTTCAGCCTGTTTGCCGGTTTTTTCCTCAGCTTCGACCTGAAGCTCTCGATCATCCTCGACAAGCTGCCGAATCTGCTCGGCGTGCACCTGGCGCCCAACGGCTTTCTGCAGGGCGCGGCCCTGACCCTGTTTCTCTGCGCCTGCGCGATCGTCGCCTCGTCCTTGCTGGGCTTCGTCACCGCTCTGGCGCGCCTGTCGA
Source organism: Pseudomonas sp. IT-93MI4 (assembly GCF_949767635.1). NCBI lineage: Bacteria > Pseudomonadati > Pseudomonadota > Gammaproteobacteria > Pseudomonadales > Pseudomonadaceae > Pseudomonas > Pseudomonas sp. IT-93MI4. The sequence goes on along the minus strand of NZ_CATKPP010000022.1, from coordinate 213,594 downwards.
AAAGCGCCGTGGCATTCGGGATCGCCAGTTTCTACACCTCGTTCTTTCGCGGCACGCCGCTGCTGATCCAGATCCTGCTGATCTACCTCGGCCTGCCGCAACTGGGTGTGGTGCCCGGCGCGGTGGTGGCGGGGATCATTGCCCTGTCACTTAACTACGGCGCCTACCTCAGCGAAATTTTCCGCGCCGGTATCCTCGGCGTGCCCTACGGCCAACGCGAAGCTTCGCTGGCGCTGGGCATGCGCGAGAGCGTGATCTTCTGGCGCATCACCCTGCCCCAGGCGATGCGCACGATCATCCCGCCGACCACCAACCAGTTCATCTCGATGCTCAAGGACTCGTCACTGATCTCGGTGATGGGCGTCTGGGAAGTGATGTTTCTGGCGCAGTCTTACGGACGCTCGAGCTACCGCTATATCGAGATGCTGACCACGGCGGCGATCATCTACTGGCTGATGTCGATCGGTCTGGAGCTGATCCAGGCGCGCATGGAGCGGTATTACGGCAAGGCTTATGTGCGGCGTAGATAGGTTAATCAGCACCTTGCGCCAGCGTCGGTTTTTAATTGATCTCTCGTCGGATCCGCACCACGCCCATTTTCAGTCCAAACGGACGAAACACCGCATTCAACGATTTCAATGTCTGATTGCCCTCGCCATGCTCGATATGCACCAGCGTGCGAACCGATATTTTGCACATCCTGGCAAACTGGGTTTGATGCAGACCGGTCACTTCCACGCGTAGACGACGAACCGCTTCACCGATCTCCAGTGTCCCTTGGGCCAGCGCCTCTTGAATGTTTTCGATGAGCACCGTGCGCTCGGCTACTGTCATGCTCATTTCAGATCCCACTCTTTCAAGCGTTGCTCCAGATTTTTCAGATGGATTCCCGGGTGGTTCATCGTTCTGTCGGGCAAACCACTCGCCGTCAATATGTCGGGGAGCGCCGACAGACGCTGGGCATCTTCACGCAAGCGTTCGAAAGGATCTGATGCGTCGGTCAAACCTGCCAAAGGGTCTTTAGGATCGGTGATATCAGCCAATGCGCGGCACACTCCCCGCCAATCGACCTCTCCCGCCCTCTCCAGATCTTTTGGCCATTTGGTTGTACGGGTCACACCCTCGTCATCCATGACCATCGGGGCCAAGTCATAGATCGGCGCCAGACGAAACGAACTTTCCTGGCGAATTATCGCGGTGTTACGACCATGGTTATCCGAGTTACCGAGGATCTTGTTGATCAGGTCCCGACGTAAGTAATCCGTCACCAGTGCGGGAATCTGACTGGCCTGTCCTGCTTTTCGCCAGAGCCCGGCGAGCATGCGGATGACATCCATATGGTTCATTGCACTTCCCGGCGCCGTTACTTGAGCCAGTGAATAAATCGACTCGACAGCAAAACGACTGACTTCACCGTTCGTTACTTCTCGATCAAAGCGCTGCATCCACAAGCTCGGCTTACTCGCCTCTTCTAGTGCCAAACCTTCTACCGCGATCGTTTCAATGCCGAGTTTCTGAAGCGCCTTGTAGTAATGGAACTCGCTGCGCAGGATATCTTGATCGACCAGACTTCCTTTGTTTCTGGCAAATTTTATAAACCAATGCTGCCTGACCTCTTCATCGCCCAATACCGCATCGGGGTACAAAAGGCCGGCCTTGTTTTCAGTCAACAATAGCTTCGGTGCTTCACCGCCTGCCCCTGTAGCACCACCAATTGCCGCACCTTGCTCATAGGCATATTCCAGAAAGCGACTGTCGCGGTGAACAACATCCTCACGCTTGAATCCGATGGGCTCACGCTCATCGACAGCCTCGGCCGACTCTTTTATGCGCATATTGCCAATGGGAGCTGGAGTGCTCTGGCCGAGCAGATACAGATCGGCACCGATATGCGCCGGTTTCTCCTGCCCCAGACGCGCAAGCAGAAATCTTTTTGCCGCTCCTGCGGGGGCAGTGTCATAGACAAATGCGGGCGTACTGGAGCGTCGCCCTTCCCAATCCAATGGATACAACGCACTGACGGCCTTGGAAAACGGAGAGCCTGTGGCTTCAATATTTTCGACAAGGTATGGCGTCTCGTAGCCGAAGCTGCAGCGACTTTCGAACCCCTTTTCAGGATTGTCGAACCTGAGAATCATTGCGTCGTGCCATTTTCCAGCACTGAATATCTGTAATGTCAGGTCGTACATGTCTCGACACCTGCATTTAATTGCATTCAAACAGGCGATTTATTGCCCGCAGATGCAATATAGTGCATTTCGACGGATGATGGGGCGTTGCAATCTGCAACAAAATGCAGATACGACTGAGCTTAAGATCATCTGAACGCAAAATAATGCAGGTCATCCTCCGACTTCATTCTGTAAGAACCCCTCGATTTACGGACCGCCCGCTAGTAACAAAAGGCCCTCCATCCATGCCTTTCTCGCCCTGCAGCGGCGAGATTGGAAGCAACAGTCGCAACCACGGGTTGATCGGCACTGGCAAATGAATTTCTGATCATTACAAGCGGCTAATGGCAATTCAATTTGTAGGAAAAGACAACGCGACGGCACGACGTAATCCGCCAATTTTTGTCGAGCCGCTCTTTTCCGAAGATCAAACAGACGCAGCCCGCAGCACCGAGCGATCCGGCTGACATCGGCGCCTGCCGGCTCCAACTTAGAGTTTGGCCTCCTTCCACGAGAGGCTGAACTCGATGCCCGTTCAATTCCACTTTCGACCAAAACACCTGACATTAGCCATTGCTTTGGCCATGGGATGTGCCGATCTGTCCATGGCTCAGGACGCACCGCCTGAAACTCAAGGCATCTCTCCCGCTTACCCTGAAACATTCAAATCAGCGATCAACGCTTTCACCAATCATCCGGAAACCGTCCAACTGAAGGTCAGCAAAGCCTATCCGGCACAGGAGGGTGTGGCGCTGGCGCTCGATGAGCGCAATGACCTTGTCACAGTGCAATCTCGGGGCAGTTTCGCCGGCCTGGTCGACGGTGGCGGGGGCGATAACCTGCTGCAACTCGACGCGAACAGGAAAGGCGTGCTGGGTGAAACCCGTAACTTCAGTGGGCTGGAGGTCAGGCGCGGGAGCTGGACCCGCAGCGGACCGGGTGATTTCAGCCTCGGTGTACTGGTTCATCCGAAGGCTCTGCTGGTCAATGAAGGGCAAATTCTGGGCTCGGCAGTGACCGAGGGCATCTTGATCAACAAAGGGGCGATCAATGGCGGCGCCACTGTCGCGTCTGGCGGCGACCTCACCAACCAGGGCCTGATTGACGGCATGGTGGAGGTTCAGGAAAACGGCCATATAGCCGGGAATGGTGCGGTTAATCATTTGAACGTGTACGGACGCATGACCGTCGACGATGTCTACGGCGCCCCCAAGGTCGCGGGAGATCTGCGCCTGACCCGTTCTGCCGTGCTGGCCTATGCCGTGGATGCCTCCGGTAACAGTCCGACCGTGATCGTCAAGGGAACTGCTCATTTGGGTGACGCCACCCTGAAACTCGTCACCGCCGGCGACTACCCGCAAAGCAGTCAGCACACCGTTCTGGAAGCGGGAAAGATTGAGGGACAGTTCGGCACCATTGAAAACGATCTGGCATACATGACCCCGACGCTGCACTACGAAACACAACGAGTGGGCTTGCTCTATGCCCGTAACGATGTGCCGCTCGAAAACCTTGCGACCACGCAGAATAGTCAGGCGCTCGCGCAAAGCATTGACGAGACACCCTCCACCCCTCAGCAACCTCAGCAACCTCAGCAACCTCAGCAACCTCAGCAACCTCAAGAACCTGCGGTATCTCGCCAACCAAGCACAGCCATGGGCGCGGCCACACCTCAAAATACTGCCGTCACGGCCCTGCTCGGCGCCAGCAAGCCAACGGCCAGCGTGGCTCTCGAACAACTCGCCGCCGGCAGCAACGCCAACCTCGCCAAAGCCACACTGAGCAGCGTCAATCCGCTCAGCGCCAGCATGCTTTCGGCCATGCATCAACTGGACAGCGCCAATGGAGCGCGGAGCTCAGGGAATGCACCACGTCTGGCTGCTTCCGACGAAGGCAATGGACGGGTCTGGCTGCAAGCGCTGGGGCATGGCGGCAAGGTCGACCGGGACGCCGACAGTGTCCTGAAGCATTCCACTCAAGGTCTGATCATGGGGGCCGACTGGCGAATCGACGAGCAATGGCATGTCGGCCTGATGGGCGCAAAAGCGCAAACCCGCTTCGATGCCCGGCAGTTCGACGGTGATCTCGACAGCTGGCACCTCGGCGCCTACGCGCTGCGTCAGGACGGCCCGTTCGCCCTGCGCCTGGGCGCCTCGTACGGTAGTCATGACGGCAGTGGCAAACGTCGCGTTGCCTTCAATGGTTTCAGTGATCGCCTCAAGAGCAGCTATGACGCCAGCACCCAGCAGGTGTTTGCCGAAGTCGGCTACAACCTGGGACGTGGCAACGTCAGCTTCGAACCGTTCGCCAGTGTCGGTTATCAACGCTACCAGCGTGATGGTTACACCGAGAAAGGTGGCAATGCGGCGCTCAAGGTTCAGGGGCAGACCCGGGCGAACCCGAGCAGCACCGTCGGCCTGCGCCTGGCGAAAACCAGTCACCTGGCCAACGGCATGCAGTTGACGCCACGTCTCAGCGCCAGCGTGAAACATACCTACGGCGAGCTCGATAACGAAACGCGCCAGCAACTGGTCAAGGGTGGCAGAAGCTTTAAAGTCGCCGGGGCCGAGATGGATCGCAACAGCTTCACGCTGGACGCCGGTCTGGATCTGACCCTGTCCGCCCGTAACACTCTGGGCGTTGGGCTCACTGGCGAGGCCGGTAGCGACAGCCGCAGTTACGGCGTGATGGGCCAGTGGCGCATGGCGTTCTGACACAAAGCGACGTGTAGCTGCCGCAGGCCCGAGCCTTCGGCAGCTCCTACAGAGAACGGCATATTGCAGGCGAAAAAAAAGGGGAGCACATGCCCCCCCCGAGGTTTAAAACGTTGAATCGCGGCAGTTATCTCAGCCTTCGATCTCGATCAGGATTTCGCCAGGATTCACCCGGTCGCCCTTGGCCACATGGATGGCGGTGACCTTGCCGGCAATCGCTGCCTGAACTTCGGTTTCCATCTTCATCGCTTCGGTGATCAGCACCGACTGGCCAGCCTTGACGGTGTCGCCTTCCTTCACCAGCACATCGACGATGTTGCCCGGCATGGTGGTGCTGACGTGGCCCGGTGCCGATGCTTGTTTGCGTTTGCTGCTGCCACCGCCGACAAATTCGTTGAGCGGTTCGAACACCACTTCTTCCGGCATGCCATCGATGGACAGGTAGAAGTGACGCTTGCCTTCGGCCTTCACGCCGACACCGGTGATGTCGACGCGGTAGGTTTCGCCGTGGACGTCGATGACAAACTCGGTCGGCACGCCTTCGCCGCCGGCCTTCGCCACACCACCGGCCTCAGGGATCGGCAACAGCACTTCCGGAACGAGAGTGCCGGCGGCACGCTCTTCGAGGAATTTGCGGCCGATGTCCGGGAACATGGCGAAAGTCAGCACGTCTTCTTCAGACTTGGCCAGTGCGCCAATGTCGGCACGCAGCTTGGTCATCTCCGGCTTGAGCAGATCGGCCGGACGTACGTCGATCACCTCTTCGCTGCCGATGGCCTGACGACGCAGTTTTTCGTTGACCACGCCCGGCGCCTTGCCGTAACCGCCCTGCAGGTACAGCTTCACTTCGTTGGTGATGGTCTTGTAACGCTCGCCGGCCAGCACGTTGAAGAACGCCTGGGTGCCGACGATCTGCGAAGTCGGGGTCACCAGTGGCGGGAAACCAAGGTCTTCACGCACCCGCGGGATTTCCGCCAGCACTTCGGCCATGCGGTTCAGTGCGCCCTGCTCTTTCAGCTGGTTGGCGAGGTTGGAGATCATCCCGCCCGGTACCTGGTTGACTTGCACGCGGGTATCGACTGCGGTGAACTCGCTTTCGAACTGGTGGTACTTCTTGCGCACGGCGTAGAAGTACAGACCGATTTCCTGCAGCAGCTCCAGGTTCAGACCGGTGTCGTACTCGGTGCCTTTGAGCGCAGCAACCATCGACTCGGTGCCTGGATGGCTGGTGCCCGAGGCGAAGCTGGAGATCGCGGTATCAATGTGATCGGCACCATTTTCGATGGCTTTCAATTGGCACATCGCCGCCAGACCCGCCGTGTCATGCGAGTGGATGAACACTGGCAGCGACTGCTCGGCTTTCAGTGCGCGAACCAGTTCGCCGGTGGCGTACGGTGTCAGCAGACCGGCCATGTCCTTGATCGCCACCGAGTCGCAACCCATGGCTTCCATCTGCTTGGCTTGCGCCACAAACGCGTCGATGGTGTGCACCGGGCTGGTGGTATAGGCGATGGTGCCCTGAGCGTGTTTGCCGGCAGCCTTCACCGCTTCGATCGCTACGCGCAGGTTACGCACGTCGTTCATTGCGTCGAAGATGCGGAACACGTCGATGCCGTTGACCGCTGCCTTGGCAACGAAAGCTTTGACCACGTCGTCGCTGTAGTGGCGGTAGCCCAGCAGGTTCTGCCCGCGCAGAAGCATTTGCAGACGGGTGTTGGGCAGCGCGGCGCGCAGTTGGCGCAGACGCTCCCACGGGTCTTCTTTCAGAAAGCGCACGCAGGCGTCGAACGTCGCACCGCCCCAGCACTCCAGCGACCAGTAGCCGACCTTATCGAGCTTGTCGCAGATCGGCAGCATGTCTTCAGTGCGCATGCGGGTGGCGAGCAGCGATTGGTGAGCGTCGCGCAGGATGGTGTCGGTTACGAAAATTTTCTTGGACATTGTTGTATTCCTCACAGGCCTGCGTGGGCGGCGATGGCGGCGGCGATGGCCAGGGCCAGCTCTTCGGGTTTGCGCTTGATCGAGTAGTTGGTCAGTTCAGGGTGGCTTTCAACGAAGCTGGTATTGAACTGGCCGCTACGGAATTCCGGATTGCGCAGGATTTCCTGGTAGTACGCGGCGGTGGTTTTCACGCCTTGCAGACGCATGTCGTCGAGGGCGCGCAGGCCCCGGTCCATCGCCTCTTCCCAGGTCAACGCCCAGACCACCAGCTTCAGGCACATCGAGTCGTAGAACGGCGGAATGGTGTAGCCGGTGTAGATCGCCGTGTCGGTACGCACGCCGGGGCCGCCGGGGGCGTAGTAGCGGGTGATCTTGCCGAAGCTCGGCAGGAAGTTGTTCTTCGGATCCTCAGCGTTGATGCGGAACTGCAACGCGAAACCACGATGCTGAATGTCTTCCTGCTTCACCGACAGCGGCAGGCCGGAGGCGATGCGGATCTGTTCGCGGACGATATCGATCCCGGTGATTTCTTCGGTGATGGTGTGTTCCACCTGCACCCGGGTGTTCATCTCCATGAAGTACACCTCGCCCTCGGCGAGCAGGAACTCCACGGTGCCGGCATTCTCGTAGCCCACAGCCTTGGCCGCACGCACCGACAGGTCGCCGATGTAGGCGCGCTGTTCCGGGGTCAGTTGCGGGCTCGGGGCAATCTCGATCAGCTTCTGGTTGCGGCGCTGAATCGAGCAGTCACGCTCGAACAGGTGCACCACATTGCCGAAGCTGTCGCCGAGGATCTGCGCTTCGATGTGCTTGGGATTGACGATGCACTTCTCCAGGAACACTTCCGCCGAACCGAAAGCCTTGGTCGCTTCGGAGATGACCCGAGGGAAGTTCTGTTCGAGTTCTTCGCGGCTGTTGCAGCGACGAATGCCGCGCCCGCCACCACCGGAGGTGGCCTTGAGCATCACCGGGTAACCGATGCGGTCGCCCTCGGTCAGGGCTTCTTCGATGCCCGACACGTTGCCTTCGGTGCCCGGGGTGACCGGTACGCCGGCCTTGATCATGCTGCGCCGGGCTTCGGTCTTGTCGCCCATGCGGCGAATGACTTCCGCCGACGGGCCAATGAATTTGATTCCGCGTTCGGCGCAGATGTCTGCCAACTCGGCATTTTCCGAGAGGAAGCCGTAACCGGGGTGCAAGGCATCGCAACCGGTTTCCACCGCCAGGTTCACTAGCTTGCGCGGGTTGAGGTAACCGGCCAGTGGCTCGGCACCGATGCTGTGGGCTTCGTCCGCACGCTTCACATGCAGGGCATGGCGATCGGCGTCGGAAAAAATCGCTACCGAGCGAATGCCCATCTCGGCGCAGGCCCGCACGATTCGTACGGCAATCTCACCACGGTTGGCGATCAGGATCTTTTTTATCACTTGGAAATTCCCTTGAGCCGGTGGCACCACGACCTGCTAGACCCAGGTCGACGCGTGACCAAATGTTTCAATCTGGTCGCGCCCCCACACTAGCCCTCACAAGGGATTAACAAAAATGAATAAAAATTGGGTCAGGCATAAGCAAAGACTTATAGTTAAACCATCAGCCTGCCGTCAGAGCCTATAAAAAATGCGTAAGTCCTTGATGCGTATGACATTACGCCAGTTGCAGATCTTCAACGAAGTGTGTGATTTACGTTCCTACAGCCGCGCAGCCGATGAAATGTCTCTGACACAACCGGCCGTCAGCCTGCAGATTCGTCAGCTGGAAGAGCTGATCGGGCAACCATTATTCGATTATGTCGGCAAAAAACTCTACATGACCGAGGCCGCCGAAGCCCTGCAGCGTGCCAGCCGGGACATCTTCGGCCGCCTGGAAAACCTCGACATGCAGCTGTCGGACATGCAGGGCTCGCTGCAAGGCCAGCTGAAACTGGCAGTGGAATCCAGCGCCAAATACTTCGTGCCGCACCTGTTCGCCGCGTTCAAGCGCCAGCATCCGGAAGTGAATCTGCAACTGACGGTGGTTAACCGTGGCCAGGTAATTCGTCGCCTCTCGGACAACCGCGATGATCTGGTGATCATGTCGATGGTGCCGCAGGACATGGGCCTGGAGTTCCTGCCGTTTCTCAATAATCCGATTGTCGCTGTCGCGCGTCCGGACCATCCGCTGGCACACATGGGGCCGCTGCGCCTGCAGGATCTTGAGCCTTACACACTGCTGATCCGCGAACCCGGTTCGGGCACGCGACTGGCCTGTGAAGAGTATTTCAAGGAGAAACGCGTGCACTTTACCCAGACCCAGGAAGTGGCGTCAGCCGAAGCCCAGCGTGAATGCGTGGTGGCGGGTCTGGGCCTGGCGCTGTTGACGCGCCACGCCCTGAACCTGGAGCTGGCGACCGGCGGCCTGGTCGAGCTGCCGGTCGAAGAGTTGCCGCTGTTTCGCAGCTGGTGCCTGGTGCAAGCCAAGGCCAAACGCCTGTCACCGGTGGCGCACGCCTTCCTGGCGTTTATCCGCAGCGAACGGGTGCAGATCAGCGCGCTGGTTGAACGCTTCGACGGGAAGCTGCGGGCGCTGCCTGCCAGTAGTTGAGTTCGATGTCCTCGGGAAAATCGCTGATTTCGCTTTGAAGCTGACGAAGTTCGAAGCGATCTTCGATCGCGCGACGGAATTCCATGCGGCGCTGGTCTTCCTGCTGACGACGGGTTTTCGCGGCGCTGTTGCGTTCTTCGTAGGGCTGAGCCATTTCGAGTCTCCCAAGGCGAGTACGGGAGTTTCACGATAGGCGGGACGGATGACGGTTTGGCTGCGCGGGGATGACAGTGCGATGAAACTTTTGAAAAGTGCGGTGCTATTGAGGACGCCTTCGCGAGCAGGCTCGCTCCCACAGTGGATCTTCTGTGAGCACAAATTTTGTGTCACACCGAGATCAAATGTGGGAGCGAGCCTGCTCGCGATTAAGGTCGGAACGACCTTAGATGACTTCAGTCGTCCAGGGCTTTCACGGCCTTGGGGGATAGCCGCAAGCTGCGCAGGCTGCGCTTCACGCTCTTCAGGTGGTTGACCAGACTCGGCCCGCGCGCCATGGCCACGCCCATCGCCAGCACGTCGATTACCACCAGATGCGCGATTCGCGAGGTCAGCGGTGTATAGATCTCGGTGTCTTCGTGCACATCGATCGCCAGGTTGACGGTCGACAGCTCAGCCAGCGGTGTCTGGCTCGGGCACAAGGTGATCAGCGAAGCGCCGCTCTCGCGAACGAGGTTGGCGGTGATCAGCAGATCCTTGGAGCGCCCGGACTGGGAAATGCAGATCGCCACGTCGGTCGGCTTCAAGGTCACTGCAGACATCGCCTGCATGTGCGGGTCGGAATACGCCGCCGCCGTCAGCAGCAGACGGAAGAACTTGTGCTGCGCATCCGCCGCCACCGCGCCTGACGCACCAAAGCCATAGAACTCGACACGCTGCGCCTGAGACATCAGCGTCACCGCACGCTGCAATTCCACTGGATCGAGCTTCTCGCGAACCTCCATCAGAGTGTGCAGGGTAGTGTCGAAAATTTTCAGGCTGTAGTCGGCGACCGAGTCGTCCTCATGGATCGCGAACTGACCGAAGCTGGCACCAGCGGCCAGGCTTTGCGCCAGTTTCAGCTTGAGATCCTGAAACCCGGAGCAGCCGATGGCCCGGCAGAAACGCACGATGGTCGGCTCGCTGATACCAACGCTGTGGGCCAGATCGGCCATGGAACTGTGCATCACCGCCGCAGGGTCAAGCAGCACGTGGTCGGCGACCTTGAGCTCCGACTTGCGTAACAGGTGACGTGACTGGGCGATGTGTTGCAGCAGATTCAAGGGGCTGGACTCTTCTTATGGGCAAGGATGTAGCACGCTTGTAGTTATACTACATGAATTGGCTTTTTGCCTGCTCAATGCGTAACTCCATGTCCCCGTATCAGGCGCGATGGAGTGCATGTAGCCCTTAAAGCGGATTTCCCTGTTCGCGTAAAAGCCCAGCCAGACGCTCAGCCTCCACCGGGCGGCTGATCAGATACCCCTGAACTTCGTCGCAGCGCTCAGCACGTAAAAACTCCAGCTGCTCCTGCCGCTCGACACCTTCGGCGACCACTTTCAACGACAGCCCGTGAGCCATGGCAATGATCGCCCGAGTGATCGCCGCATCCTCACTGCCCTGCCCCAGCCCGCGAATGAACGCCTGATCGATCTTCACGTAATCCACCGGAATCCGTTTGAGGTAACTCAGCGACGAATAGCCAGTGCCGAAGTCATCGATCGCCAGCTTCACTCCCAAATCGCGCAGTTGCTGGAAGGTCGCGATGATGTGTTCGACGCTGTCGAGCAGTTGACTCTCGGTGAGCTCCAGTTCGAGGTAGTGCGGCGCCAGCCCGGTTTCCTCCAGCACCTGGCGCACCAGACTGACCAGTTTGCCCTGACGCAGTTGATGCACCGACAGGTTCACCGATACCCGAATCGGCTCCAGCCCTTGCCGCTGCCACTCGCACGCCTGCCAGCAGGCCTGACGCAGCACGAATTCGCCGATCGGGCCGATCAGTCCGGTTTCCTCGGCCAAACCAATGAAGTCCCCCGGTGGCACCCGGCCCATGCTTGGATGATCCCAGCGCACCAGCGCTTCCGCCGCATTCAGGCGCCCGGTTTGCAGGCACAGCTTCGGCTGATAGAACACCTTGAGCTGCTTGTCTTCGATGGCTTTGCGCAGCTGGTTTTCCAGTTGCAGGCGCTCAAGGGTACTGGCCTGCAAGCTGTCGGTGTAGAACTGGAAATTGTTGCCGCCCAGATGCTTGGCGTGTTGCATGGCCATGTTCGATTGACTGACCAGCGCAGAGATTTCCCGGGCGTTGTCCGGCAGCATACTGATGCCCATCGAGGCACTGACCACCAGTTCATGCCCTTCGACCGTCAGCGGCAGACGTAGCTTGCTCGACAGCCGCGTAGCGACCCGCGCCAAGCTCGACAGGTTGCCGTAGGCATCGAACAGCACGGCAAATTCATCACCGGATAGTCGGGCAATGGTGTCGGCCTCCGGCAAGGCGTTGACCAGGCGTCGAGCCATTTTCTGCAACAGCTGATCCGCCACCTCGTGGCCTAGGCTGTCGTTGAGCAATTTGAAGCGATCCAGATTGATGTGCAGCAGCGCCAGACTGCGGCGCCCGCCCTGACGCACGCGCTGATGGGCTTCGTGCAGGCGTTCGCGGAACAGCGAGCGGTTGGCCAGCCCGGTCAGCTCATCGTAGTGCGTCAGGAAGCGCATGCGCTCCTCGGATTCGCGCCGCGCGGAAAGATCGGCGAAGAAGCCGACGATATGGCTGACATTTCCTCGACTGTCGCGCACCGCGTTGAGTTGCAGCCACTGCGGATACAGCTCGCCGTTCTTGCGGGTTTCCACCAGTTCGCCCTGCCAACTGCCGTGCTGCTCTAACGCGTGGCGGATCGAAACGTAATGCCGGCGGGCGTCGCGGCTGCACGGCAGTTCGACGACGTTGCGCCCGAGCATGTCTTCAATGTCATAACCGGTGACGCGGCTGAACGCCTGATTGATCGCGATCAAGGCGTAGTTCGGATCAAGAATGACGATGCCTTCGCTGGCCGCTTCGAACACCGTGGCCGCCAGTCGCTGCTGTTCTTCGAGGCTTTTGCTCGCGCTGATGTCGCGCCGGGTGCCGACCATGCGGATCACCCGCCCACTGTCACTGCGCTCCACGGCGCGACCGCGATCCTCGATCCACACCCAATGACCGTCGCCGTGACGTACGCGGTATTCGATCTGATAGTCCTCGGTGCGCCCTTTCAGGTGTTCGATCAGCGCCTGCTTGAGCCCTGGCACATCCTCCGGGTGCAGGCGTGGCTTGAGGTCGCGCAAGATCGCCGTGACGTACTCCGGCGCGAGGCCGAACAGCTCCTGAATCTGCGTGTGGTGGACTTCGTCGGTTTGCAGGTTCCAGTCCCACAGCCCCAGTTCACTGGCCTTCAACGCCAGGGCCAGACGGGCTTCGCTTTTGCTCAACGCCTGATTGGCCACGTCCAGTTCGCGACTGCGCTGGGCCACGCGATCTTCCAGCTCGATCTGTGCTTCACGCAATTGGCCCTCGGCACAGCGCCGCTGTTCGATCTCCTTGGCCAGCGCCTGATTGAGCTGCTCGCTGCGGTTCTGCGCTTGCTGCAGGTGTTCGATCAAGTGCTGATTCTGAAAGCGTCGCAGCAAGCCGCGATCAATCAGCCGATTGACCTGCCAGGCGACCACGCTTAGCGAACCGAGCAGAATCAACCCGAGCCAGCCCCAACCGCGCGCTTGCTCATCACCGCCCCAGAAAAGGTAACCGATCGCCGGCAGCAGGCACGGCAAGGTAAAGGACAGAAACGCCGGCAGGCTGACGGCGTAGGCAACGCTGGCCGATAACGTCGCGGCACCGATCAGGCCGAACACCCAGGCTTGCTGCATGAAGTTGTCGGCGGGCACCAGGGCGATGCCGGCACCGGCCAGGGTCAGACCGGTCATGGTCGAGCCGAGCAGGAACATGCGAAACCAGATCGGCTGAGCCTGACGGTCCGGGATCGCCGAATCGAACGCCGCGACCTGAATCACCCGCAGTGCCACCAGCGACAACAACCAGACCAGCCAGATGCTGACCACGAAATAGCGCTGCGGGCTCCAGAGCAAAGCGGCGCAGACCAGACCATTGAGTAACATGAACATCGTCGGCAGCAGCGAGCCCTGATACAGCAGGCGCGTGCGTTCGACCGCCATTTCGACGGCGTAATGCTTGCGGATGACCCGGGGTTCCACAGAGGGGCCCGACAGGTCTGAGCTGAGGGTCTTGTGCAATGTTGTTGTTCTTATAAGAGTGAGCATGGGCCCGAAACGTGGACGGAGCATACACAAGCCAACCCCGTTGCCAAACTGCTCCAGATCATAATTTGCCGGAAACTTTCCGCCGTCCGATCACTGGCAAAACCCGCAGAGTGAGGCGGGCCGAAGCCTGTAGCCAGTGACCGACCGGTCGTCATCGGCGGCACTTTCATCGGCTAATGCAAAGCTCGGTTTGCCCGGGCCTGCGGCGCACCCTAGAATGCCCCGATGCGCGATGATCTCTCCCTTCTGCTGAACTCCCTCAACGATGCCCAACGCCAGGCCGTAGCAGCCCCCGTTGGCCGTCAGTTGGTCCTGGCCGGTGCCGGTTCCGGTAAAACCCGAGTGCTGGTGCACCGTATCGCCTGGTTGATCCAGGTCGAAAACGCCTCGCCCCACTCCATTCTGTCGGTGACCTTCACCAACAAGGCCGCTGCCGAGATGCGTCATCGCATCGAGCAGTTGCTGGGTATCAACCCGGCCGGCATGTGGGTCGGCACCTTCCACGGCCTGGCGCACCGCTTGCTGCGGGCGCACTGGCAGGAAGCCGGGTTGAGCCAGACTTTCCAGATTCTCGACAGCGACGACCAGCAGCGGCTGGTCAAGCGGGTGATCCGCGAGCTGGGGCTGGACGAACAACGCTGGCCGGCCCGTCAGGCCCAGTGGTTCATCAACGGGCAGAAAGACGAAGGTCTGCGTCCGCAACACATTCAGGCCAGCGGCGACTTGTACCTGGCGACCATGCGCGGCATTTACGAAGCTTACGAGGCGGCCTGCCAGCGCGCCGGCGTCATCGACTTCTCCGAACTGCTGCTGCGCGCCCTCGACCTGTGGCGCGATCACCCGGGTCTGCTGGCGCACTATCAGAAGCGCTTCCGCCACATCCTCGTCGACGAATTCCAGGACACCAACGCCGTGCAGTACGCCTGGTTGCGCCTGCTCGGCAAGGGCGGCGACAGCCTGATGGTGGTCGGCGACGACGACCAGTCGATCTACGGCTGGCGCGGGGCGAAAATCGAGAACATTCATCAGTACTCGTCCGACTTCCCGGATTCGGTGACCATTCGTCTGGAGCAGAACTACCGCTCCACCGCCGGCATCCTCAAGGCGGCCAACGCCCTGATCGCCAACAACACCGGACGTCTCGGCAAAGAGCTGTGGACCGACGGTGGCGATGGTGAAGCGATCAACCTGTACGCCGCGTTCAACGAACACGACGAAGCACGCTACGTTGTCGAAACCATCGAAAGCGCGCTGAAAACCGGCCTGGCTCGGAGCGATATCGCGATTCTCTACCGCTCCAACGCCCAATCGCGCGTTCTCGAAGAAGCCTTGCTCCGTGAGCGCATTCCGTACCGCATCTATGGCGGCCAGCGCTTCTTCGAGCGCGCGGAAATCAAGAACGCCATGGCTTACCTGCGCTTGCTCGAAGGCCGTGGCAACGACGCCGCGCTGGAGCGGGTGATCAACGTCCCGGCCCGTGGCATTGGCGAGAAAACCGTCGAAGCGATCCGCGACCATGCACGTCACAGCGATGTGTCGATGTGGGAAGCGATGCGCCAACTGGTCGCCAATAAAGGCCTGACCGGTCGCGCTGCCGGCGCGTTGGGTGCGTTTATCGAACTGATCGAGAACCTTGCCGCCAAGTGCATGGAGATGCCGCTGCACTTGATGACGCAGACCGTCATCGAGCAATCGGGGCTGATCGCCTATCACGAAGCGGAAAAAGGCGAGAAAGGCCAGGCCCGGGTGGAAAACCTCGAGGAATTGGTCAGCGCCGCGCGCAACTTCGAAACCACCGAAGAAGACGAAGAGCTGACGCCACTGGCGGCATTCCTCGGCCATGCTTCGCTGGAAGCCGGTGATACCCAGGCCGACGAGCATGAAGACAGCATTCAGCTGATGACCCTGCACAGCGCCAAAGGCCTGGAATTCCCTTACGTGTTCCTGGTGGGCATGGAAGAAGGCCTGTTCCCGCACAAGATGAGCCTGGAAGAACCGGGGCGCCTTGAAGAAGAACGTCGCCTGGCCTACGTCGGCATCACCCGGGCCATGCAGAATCTGGTGATGACCTATGCTGAAACCCGGCGCCTGTACGGCAGCGAAACCTACAACAAGGTCTCGCGTTTCGTCCGTGAAGTGCCGAAGGGGCTGATTCAGGAAGTGCGCCTGTCGAACAGTGTCAGCCGACCGTTCGGCGGCAACCAGTCGATGAGCGGCAGCAACCTGTTCAGCGGTAGCGAGATCCCGGAAACCGGCTTCAGCCTCGGTCAGGCGGTACGACATTCGATCTTCGGCGACGGCGTGATCCTCAACTTCGAAGGTTCCGGCGCGCAGGCGCGGGTGCAGGTGAACTTCAGCGAAGGCAGCAAGTGGCTGATGCTGGGATACGCCAAGCTGGAAGCCATCTGACGCCGGTTTCGCTTTTCTGTGGGAGCGAGCCTGCTCGCGAATGACATCACCGTGGTTGATCTGATAAACCGCAGCGTGGCTTTCGCGAGCAGGCTCGCTCCCACAGGGGTCGGATGATCTAACAAGGATATTTGCATGGGCTCAGGCTTCTTTTCTTCCTGGACATTCTGGGCCCTGCTCTCGGCGACTTTTGCCGCGCTGACGGCGATCTTCGCCAAGATCGGCATCGAAAACGTCAATTCCGACTTCGCTACCCTGCTGCGCACCATCGTGGTCCTGGTCAGCCTGGCCTTGATTTTGTACGCGACGGGCCAATATCAGTCATTGGGATCAATTTCCGCCAAGAGCTACTTGTTCCTGCTGTTATCTGGCCTGGGTACCGGCGCATCGTGGCTGTGTTACTTCCGCGCGCTGAAAGTCGGCCCGGCTTCGCTGGTCGCGCCAGTGGACAAGCTCAGCGTGGTACTGGTGGCGGTGCTCGGCGTGATCCTGCTGGGCGAGAAACTCGACCTGCGCCAATGGGGCGGCATCGGCCTGATCACCGCCGGTGTGGTAATGCTGGCGTTGCGTCGATAAGCAGGTTTCCCGCTGAACCTATCCCATTTTCCTACAGACAAAAGTACATGGCCTTATTGCTTCGATGGAGCTGAACCTAAGCTGTCAGGCAAAAGCCCGAAACACTCTCTCGCTAGCCAGTAACACTTCAGCTGTGCAACATGGCGCGCGTGTCTCCACAAACGGGAATTCCCTTTATGAAACGTTTTCTTAGCATCGCCATGGCGTTGTGCATCGGCCTGACGATGAGCCTCGACGCCAACGCCAAGCGCTTTGGTGGTGGCAAAAGCGCCGGCGCTGCGCCGACGCACCAGACCAGCCAGATGGCTCCTTCTTCCCCAGGCATGGGCGGCGCAGCAGCGACCGCTGGTGCAGCCGGCGCTGCCGGTGCCGCGGCCAAGGCTGGCGGCGCTTCTAAATGGCTCGGCCCTCTGGCCGGTATCGCCGCCGGTGGCCTGCTCGCGTCCATGTTCATGGGCGGCGGCTTCCAGGGCATGCAGATCTTCGACATCCTGATCATGGCCGTGATCGCGTTCGTGATCTTCCGCTTCATCGCCGCGCGTCGACGCAAGCAGCAGGAGCACCTGGCTCCGGCCGGCGCGCCGATGCAGCGTGAAGTGTTCGAGCAGAAGCCTGCCGCCATGGGTTCGATCTTCGGTGGTTCGGCCGCGCCGGTTGCCGCTCGTCCGGTGATCAACGCGCCGGCCTGGTTCAACGAGCAGAACTTCCTTGCCGCCGCGCGCAGCCACTTCCAGTCGCTGCAGCAGCACTGGGACGCCAACGAAATGGACAAGATCGCCGAGTTCGTGACCCCGCAGATGCTCGACTTCCTCAAGCGTGAGCGTGCGGACCTGGGCGACGGCTTCCAGTCGACCTACATCGACAACCTGCAGGTGCAGCTGGACGGCGTGGATGATCGTGCCGACAAGACCATCGCCACCCTGACCTTCAGCGGCGTGTCGAAGACCTCGCGTTTCGACCAGGGCGAAGTGTTCAGCGAAAGCTGGAACATGGAACGTCCGCAGGGCGAAAACCAGCCTTGGCTGGTGGCCGGTATCCGCCAGAACGGCTGATCCCCATCGCGTTACGCATGTGGTAATAAAAACCCCGGCCTCGGCCGGGGTTTTCTATTTCGCAGTTGCATCTATAGCGAGCTACTGTATAAACCGGCCCATATAAACCGCGCCATTCAAGCAAGAGGATCCCGGACGTGGAAGAAATCATCGAACAACTGCGCGAAGCCAACGAACCCGTACCGGTTCCCCTGGAGTTGCCCGACGAAGACCAATTGGTGGAGATCGAAGAAGAACTCTTCATCAACATCCCGTTCGTCTTCAAAGAGTTTCTGCTGACCGTCAGCGACGTGGTGTACGGCAGCCTCGAGCCGGTGACCGTCACCGACCCGCAATCACACACCTACTTGCCGGATGTCGCGGCCAATGCCTGGGACGCTGGCGTACCGCGCGACCTGATCCCGATCTGCCAGGACGGCGACAACTACTACTGCGTCGAAGAAGACGGCACCGTGGTGCTGTGGTCCGGCGAAGAAGAGCTGATCACCGAAGAGTCCTGGGAATCGGTGTGGCACTGGGCGCGGGACGTCTGGCTGGAAAGCTGATTCGCCAGACGCCCGGGTCGGTCAGTGCCCCGACGACTCCTTGTGGTTGTCGAGGGTTTCCAGCAGGGCCACCTGCATCCGCGTGTGCACGCGGATGAACCAGCGCCAGAGCAGCGCCGCCACGGCGGCCGCGACCACGGCGACCAGCACCAGCAACTTGTTGGTCGGCAGGATACTGGCCGACAAGGCTGCCAACAGCAGGAAGATCACCAACAGCGAGAGGATCGGGATCACTTCGGAGATCACCCGACGCACTCGCTGCGTGTGACGCCCGGCCATCTCCGGCTTCACACCCATCTCCGCCAACAGCATCGACAACGCCTTGAGCTTGCGATACGCCGCAATCAGGAACGGCAGCGACAGCAACAGTGCCCCGCCCCAGATCAACGCCTTCTGCCAGCTCGGATCAGCGATCCAGTCCTGCATCCACACCGACAACCGTCCGGCGAAGAACGCGCCGCTGAAGAAGATCGCGATCACCAGCGCCAGATTGACCCCGACCTGCAACAGGATCCGCCGGATCATCGCCGCCAGCATCGCGCCCTCGCCTTGCGGTTGAATGCTGCGCAGCCATTCGCCATACATGCCGAACACCCGGCCCAGACGCTTGGGCACCGCCGCCGAGAGCTTGATCGACAGCGGATCGGCCGCACGGATCAGATACGGCGTCAGCAGCGTGGTGATCACCGACACCGCCACCGCAACGGGATAAAGGAAGTTGCTGGTGACCTGCAGCGTCATCCCGAGCGCGGCGATGATGAAGGAAAATTCGCCAATCTGTGACAGCCCCATCCCGACCCGCAGTGAGGTGCGTCCGTCATTGCCGGCGATAAACGCCCCGAGGCCGCAGGACAACATCTTGCCGAGCACCACCGCCACGGTAATGACTGCAATCGGCCACGCGTATTGCAGCAGGATCATAGGATCGAGCATCAGGCCGATGGCGACGAAGAAGATTGCACTGAACAGGTCGCGAACCGGCTCGATCAGCCGTTCGATCTTCAGCAGCTGCCGCGACTCGGCCATGATCGCGCCGATCAGGAAGGCGCCGAGCACCATGCTGTATTCAAGCTTGACCACCAGCAGGCAGAAACCGAAACACAAACCCAGCACGGTAATCAGCAGCATCTCGTTGCTTTCGAATTTGGCGACATACGCCAGCAGACGCGGTACCAGCAAAATGCCGACCACCAGCGCGACGATCATGAACAGCGACAGTTTGCCGACCGTGGAGAACACTTCGCCGGAGCTGACCGTGCCGCTGACTGCGATGCTCGACAGCAAGGCGATGATGCCAATGCCGAGGATGTCCTCGACGATCAGTACGCCGAAGATCAGTTGCGCAAAGCGCTCGTTCTTCATCTTCAGGTCGTTGAGCGCCTTGACGATGATGGTGGTTGAGGAGATGGCGAGGATTGCGCCGAGGAACAGCGAGTCCATGGTGTTCCAGTCGAACCAGCGGCCGATTTCGTAGCCAATCCAGATCATCAGGACGATTTCAAGGAACGCTGCGATAAACGCCGTGGCCCCGACCTTGAACAACTTGCGCAGACTGAATTCCAGCCCGAGGCAGAACATCAGGAAAATCACCCCCAGCTCGGCGAGGGTCTTGATGGTTTCTTCGTCGTGGATCAGGCCGAACGGCGGTGTGTGCGGGCCGATGATGAAACCGGCGACGATGTAACCGAGCACCACCGGCTGCTTGAAGCGGTGAAACAGCACGGTGACCACACCTGCGACCAACATGATCACTGCCAGGTCCTGAATAAAGCTGATGGCATGCATGGTGTGGGCTCCTTGTATGACGTGACCCGCCGTCAGACATCAGAAAGGTCTGAGCGAGCTGGGTAAAAATCCGCTTTTCGTGTAGGAATTGCCCTTGGGCAGGGCCTTTTGCAGGTTAACACCGCGACTTCCGGCTGGAAGGCGGTGCAATATAAGGAAACAGATCGGTCGCGGCGTGACGGCAGCCAGTCGTCTGGCGTCCCGATAACGGTGCTTTTGAAAAAACCACCAGGCACCCGCAGAGGTGCGTCCAGCCATCCAGCCTTGATCCGTGAGAACGTTATGGAACCCGGAAACGCCCAACTGTCGATGACGGTATTGATGACCCCCGACATGGCCAACTTCTCTGGCAATGTCCACGGCGGTACCCTGCTCAAATACCTCGACGAAGTGGCCTACGCCTGTGCGAGCCGCTATGCCGGCCGCTACGTGGTAACGCTGTCGGTGGATCAGGTGATTTTCCGCGAGCCGATCCATGTCGGCGAACTGGTGACCTTCCTCGCGTCGGTCAACTACACCGGCAACACCTCGATGGAAGTCGGCATCAAAGTGGTGACCGAGAACATCCGCGAGCGCTCGGTGCGCCACACCAACAGCTGCTTCTTCACCATGGTTGCGGTGGATGACCAGCGCAAACCGGCCGCCGTGCCGCCGCTGCAACCGCAGAACAGCGAAGACAAGCGTCGTTATATGCAGGCCCAGCAGCGTCGGCAAATTCGCCAGGAGCTGGAAAAGCGTTATCAGGAGATCAAGGGCGACGCCTGATCAGCCCTTTGGAATGATGTCGCTTTACAGATCGCCTTCGCGAGCAAGCCCGCTCCCACATTGAATCGCAGTCCTCCCATGGGAATGCAGTCGAACGTGGGAGCGGGCTTGCTCGCGAATGGACGTAATGCGGTCTTACAGACTGATCGCCGTCGCCTCGAACTTCACCCGCGGATGCGCAATCCGGTCCTGCGCTCGCACCAGTTGCAGCTCGTAACTGGCACACGCCTGGGTTTCCAGCAGCACCTCATGCACCGCCGCTGCGGTGAACTCAAACGCCGCCACCAGACTGTCGCCGAGCAGTACCCGCGCGAGGAACAGCCCAGACGTCAGATCGCCGACACCCACTGGCTGACGCGGAAACGCCAGCAGCGGACGGCGCAGGTGCCAGCTTTCGTCTGCGGTCACCAACAACATCTCGAAACCGTCCGCCGGCTTGCCCGGATAATCCAGATGCTTGACCAGCACCGCTTTCGGCCCACGTGCCAGCAATGCCCGAGCCATCGCCAGACAATCGAACAGCGACTGCGGCTTGCGCCCGGAGAAGCTGTCCAGCTCCAGTTGGTTCGGGCACATGATGTCCGCCACCGCAGCGGCTTCCTCCAGCAGGAAATCGCTGACTTCGGCCGGCACACTGCAGCCCTTCTCCGGATGGCCCATCACCGGGTCGCACAGGTACAACGCCTTCGGATTGACCGACTTGATGCGCTCGACGCCACTGAGAATCGCCCGGCCCTGCGCCGCGCTGCCCAGATAACCGGAAAGCACGGCGTCGCAGTTGCCCAGCTCGCCAATGGCGGCAATGCCTTCGACCAGTTCGGGGATCTGGTGCGGCGCCAGCACTTCACCGGCCCACTGCCCGTACTGGGTGTGATTGGAAAACTGCACGGTGTTGAGCGGCCAGACATTCACCCCGACCCGCTGCATCGGAAACACGGCGGCGCTGTTGCCGGCGTGGCCGAAGACCACATGGGACTGAATGGCGAGCAGATGAGGCGTACGTTTCATTCGGGTTATTCCGTAAAACGATTGAAATTCAAGCCGCGCAGTATGCGATGAAACACAGCCTGTACGACAGACCGGCGACGCAGTTAAGCTGAGCTTATCTTTTGGAGTTTCCTGTTGATGCTGACCCTCGAAAACATCTTCGTGCTGATGCTGTTCGCCGCTGCCGGCGCATGGTTATGGCACAACCACGGCTTGCGCGAGCGGGCGCTGGAGCGGGTCAAGCAGCATTGCATCAACGTCGGCGTCGAACTGCTGGACGGTAACGTCGCGTTGAAAAAAATCGGTCTGATCAAGGACGCCAGCGGGCGGCGGCGCCTGGCCCGGGTCTATAACTTCGAGTTCACCGTGACCGGTGAAACCCGGCACAACGGCACCATCACCCAGTTCGGCGCGCACAGTGCGCAAATCGAACTGGCGCCCTACCCGGCGCCGTTCGACGATACGCCGCCGGTGGTCGAAGTTACCCGCCCACGGGCCGAAGTGATCGAACTGAGCCAGTGGCGGCAGGAACACAACAAGTGGAAGCCTTGAGCTAACCCGCCTGCACCCGGCATTGCGTCAGGCCTGACTGCAAAGCATCGATACGTTGTGCATCGGCAAAGATCAGCTCTATACGTGAATCCCGTCGCCACTCACTCGGTTGCCAATCCAGTTCGGCGTTATCCACCGCATTGGCCGACACCCAGCCCCCGGCGCTGTGGATAACCAGTTTGGCCCGCCGCCAGTCCAGGCTCTGCAGCCATTGGCTCAGACGTTGCGTATCGAACGTCTGTCCAGGGTGCCAACGCCAGCCGATGCTCCAACCGCCCTCCTGTGCCTGACTCAGGCAGATCGGCGATGCCGGGTCGCTCCAGATCGCCGGAATCGGTCCCGATCCCTCGGGCACAACAAGGTTATCCACCGCAGCCCCCGCTTGCGCAGCCACACCCGGCAGCTCGCTCAACGGCAGTTGCGCCTGCTGCGTCCAGATCATTTTGACTGCCGGCAAACGCTCGACGATGGTCTGCCGTGCAGCCTCATCCAGACTTTCTGCCTTGTTCAGCAACAGCAGGCCGGCGCTGGCCAAAGCCTCCTGCTGAGCGGTCGGCAAGGCTTTCCCGGCGGCCAGCGCTTGGGAATCCAGCACTAACACACAGGGCTGCAGCGCCAGTACACCCAACCACGGCGCCTCGCCTAACTGCTTGAGCAATTGCGCCGGATGGCCCAGTCCGGACGGCTCGATGAACAGTCGATCCGGCCTGGCCTTGCGCAGCAAACGGCCGAGGCCGATTTGAAACGGCGCACCGTTCACGCAACAAAGGCACCCTCCGGCGACTTCGCCCAGTGCGATACCATCGGCGTCGCGGGTCAGCAACGCGGCATCGAGGCCGATCTGACCGAACTCGTTGATCAACACCGCCCAGCGCTCGCCGTCCGGCCGTTGGGCCATGAGCTGGCGAATCAGGCTGGTCTTGCCGGCGCCCAAAGGGCCGGCGATGACATGGGTAGGAATGTTCTGCAACATGACTGGGCGTTTTCTGAGGGGATTGGACATGCGTTGGATGGGATGGTCGTTGCTGTTGACGCTGCTGTCGAGCGAAGCATGGGCCCAGGCTTGCGTGGTGCACAGCCAGGGCGAGCGGCTCGACGTCAAAGTCTGCCAGCAGAACCGCAATATTCCCGAGAAGCTGTTCAGCGACGGCTTCTGCCAACCGACCCTGGCCGGGCAGAAAGTCGAGGTGCAGTACGTCGATCAATGCCCGAGCGGCGCGTTCGGCGTGTGCAGCAACGCGCAAGTCGCCAATATGCCCTATCGCCAGGATATCCACTATTACGGCGTCGCCTCCGACGCGGCGTATTTGCAGCCGTACTGCGAAGGCCAGAGCCAGGGCAAGTGGCTCAAGCCTTGAGCCGTCAGCCGAGCCAATCGAGGGTGAGCAGCAGACGTCGCTCACCCGGCGCCGGTTGCGGGGAGCGATGAATCAAGCCATAGCCTTCATTGCCGTGCCACTTCTCGCCTTTCAATAACGCCACGTCACCGCTCTGCAGTTGCTGGATGTTCGCGATGTCCCGTGGTTCGGCGTTTGCCTGGCCCAATTGCTCGCGATCCATCACGCCTTCCTTGAGCCACTGACTGCCGATCCCGCCGTAGGTTGTAATCAAGCGCACCGGCACATGATCGACATGGAAGCGTGGGCACATGGCTTTGTCCAACACCTGCAGGCGCAAACCGATGCGGCGAGCGCCCAGCAGACAGGCGAAGGCACTCACCAGCCATTGCAGGTCCGCGATGAAGCCCTCGTAGCCTTGCAGATCACGGAACCCGGCGGCCAGTCCTTGCAGATCAGGGTCGGCGTCTTCATTCGGCAATTCGATGCACAGTGATTCCGCCAAAGGCTCGTTGAGCGACAGCAGCAACTCTGCGAAATCGGCGATGTGCAGCGGCAGTTGGCGCTGCCAGACCGCGAGATTGACGTCGTCTTCGAGGATTCGCGTCAGCGTTTTCGGCGTCACCCCCTGATGCTGATGGCGCGCCCGGTTTTGCTGCAGTTTGAGCGCAAGCATCAGGCGGCCTCTTCGTGCCAAGGGCCGAACGGGTCCGGCAGCCTGCGCCAACCATCTGCGCCAATGGCCATTTCTTCATCAGTCAGCAGGCAGGCGTCGAGCTCCGACTTGAGCTGTACGAAGTCGATGTTCTGGCCGATGAATACCAGCTCCTGACGACAATCTCCAACGCTCGGTGTCCAGTTCTCCATGATCGCTGCGGTACTTTCCTGATCCTGCGGCCATTGGTTTTTCGGCACGAAACGCCACCAGCGACCGGCGAAACCATGGCGCATCAAACCACCGGCCTGCGACCAACTGCCCGCGTCGCTGGGTTTGCTGGCGAGCCAGAAGAAGCCTTTGGAGCGCAGCAGTTTGCCGTTCGGCCATGGGCGATCGATGAAGTCGAAAAAGCGCTGCGGATGGAACGGACGGCGTGCGCGGTAGGCTGTCGAGGCGATACCGTATTCCGTGGTTTCCGGCACGTGCTCACCGCGCAATTCCTGCAACCAGCCTGGGGCCTGAGCGGCTTTCTCGAAATCGAAACGCCCGGTGTTGAGGATCTTCTCCAGCTGCACCTCGCCCATCACCATCGGGATGATCTCCGCCTCGGCGTTGAGGCGTTTGAGGATGGCCATCAGCTCTTCGCGCTCCTGGCGGCTGATGAGGTCGATCTTGCTGATCAGCAGTACATCGGCGAACTCGATTTGTTCGATCAGCAGATCAGTGATTGAGCGTTCATCTTCATCACCCAGGGTCTCGCCTCGGGAAGCCAGACTCTCGGCGGCCTGGTAGTCGAGGAGGAAATTCACGCCGTCGACTACCGTCACCATGGTGTCGAGCCGCGCGACGTCAGCCAGGCTCTGGCCCTGTTCATCGCGGAAGGTAAACGTCTCGGCTACCGGCAGTGGTTCGGAAATACCGGTAGATTCGATGAGCAAGTAATCGAATCTTCCTTCGCGGGCGAGTTTGCTGACTTCTTCGAGCAGGTCCTCGCGTAACGTACAGCAGATACAACCGTTGCTCATCTCCACCAGTTTTTCTTCCGCACGGTTAAGGCTGACATCGCGCTGGACTTCGCTGCCATCAATGTTGATTTCGCTCATATCGTTAACGATGACCGCAACGCGCAAACCCTCTCGATTACGTAGTACGTAATTCAAAAGTGTACTTTTTCCGGCGCCGAGAAAGCCCGATAGAACGGTCACGGGAAGTGGAGATGACATTGGATAATCCTCATCAGGTTGTGGCCGATGTGCGTTTTGGCGTGTTTTGGCGTAGCGCACCGCGTTCTTGGGCTTCAAAACAGCGCTTTGGCAGAAGCAGACGCTTGCAATCGGCGAGCTCAGGCTCAATTCAAATTTATGTTATAGTATAACAATATAAATAAGCCAGCCCGCTCTTGCCCGAACCGATAAAGCGCTGGAAGCTGCACGCAAACTGCCCATCGGATACCGAGATGAAAATTGCCCTGAAATGCTCGCTGCTGAGTCTCGTATTGCTGTCGATGGCCAATGCCTGGGGGAAAATTCCCCCGCCCGCCAACTGCACACGCAGCGCCAATCTGCTGGCCTGCATCGATGCGCAGGGCAATACCTACAGCGTAAACACGGTGGGCAGCACGATTTACCTGCGTGGCTTTGAAAAGCACGGCAATCGCTACTGGGCACAGACCAACAGTCGTTTCGGCCAGCTGACGTTCTTCACCGGGCTCACCTCTGACGGCGAAGCCTGGGTTGGCTACACCCGTCGCGTTGGCTGGACGACGATCAATCGCTTTTCCAGCTCTGGCGGCAGCAGCGCCAAGTTCACCTGCAGTCGGATCACCGGCTGCTAAACCTGCGCTTCTTGCTGCTCCTGCTGCCAGGCGATGTAGCTATCTACTGGCGGATTTTTCTGGAAGTAACGCTGCAGCCCTTCGAATAAACCATCCGCCACGGCCTGCTGATGTCGAGGCGTGACCAGGCGCTGGCTGTCACGGGCGTTGGAAATGAAGCCGGTTTCCACCAGAATCGACGGCACGTCCGGCGACTTCAGCACGGCAAACCCTGCCTGCTCCACGCGCTTCTGATGCAGCGTGGTAATGCCCGCCAGACTGCCGAGAACGGTGCTGCCGAGTTGCAAACTGGCGGCAATGGTGGCGTTCATCGACATGTCGAGAATCACGCCGGCGAGCATCGGATCTTTGTCCTTAAGGTTGAGCAGACTGGTCGCGCCCAGCAGATCCGCGCCATTCTCTCGCTGTGCCATGAAGCGTGCAGTTGCTGACGTCGCACCACCTTCAGACAAGCAATATACAGATCCTCCCGACGCGGTAAGACGCGGCGCCGCATCGGCGTGCACCGAAATAAACATGTCGGCCTTGTGCTGACGTGCGATGTCCACACGCTTGCGCAGCGGCACGAAGAAGTCGTCATTGCGCACCAGTTTTACGTCGAAGCCTTTCTCCCTTTTCAGGCGTTTGGCGAGCAACTGAGCGATGGCAAGAACCACATCTTTTTCCCGCTCACCCTTGGCGCCGACTGCACCTGGATCTTTCCCTCCGTGCCCAGGATCAACGACAACGATGATGTCGCGCTTGGGGTGAGTCTGAGGTGTTTCACGTGGAACCATTGCCAGACTGGATGCCTGTTTGGCGTTTACCAGATCCAGCACCAAGCGGTGTCCTTGACCATCTTGAGGCGCCAAAAGGAAGCTGTTCAATAGCACCGGATGGTGCAGGTCGAGAACGATCCGTGTATCACCTTGACCAAAGTGCCCTGTTCGAATCGAACGAATCGCAGTATTGGCAAGCTTCAATTGACTGAGATCGCTACTCAAACTCGCCCCGGAAAGGTCGATGATCAAGCGTTCTGGAGCGCTCAGCGAAAAGGTTTTGTAGCGCATAGGACCGCTAAGGTCGAATACCAATCTGAGCTTGTCATCCGAACGCCAGAGGCGTGCATTGCGAATTTGCGTAGCCGAAACGGTGAAGGGAAAAGCCAAGGCCGTGCTGGCCAGAAGCAGGTTGAGCAGATGACGTCGGTACATATGAAGGCCTGTTCATGAAAAAGGCATCGTGATTTGAATTGTTATAATGTAACATCTAATTCAATCAACACGACGGTTCCGAACATGAATTCGCTGACACTTCCGGATATTGCGACTCAAGCCGCTCGGCAGGCGTTACCGCTTGATTGGGTGGGAATGTGCGGCATTGCTCTGCCAGTTTTATTGCAAGGCCAACGTCTGAGCGCAAAAGTAGATGCAGGCGTGAGTCTCGATGATGGCGAAGCGCGCGGCATTCACATGTCGCGGCTATACCTCGCACTGGCGGCACTTGAGCGGCAGGACCTATCACCCTCCTTATTACGGCAGGTTCTCGAGGAATTTCTGGTCAGCCACGATGGTTTATCCAACAGCGCCTACCTGAAAATCCACTGCGAAGTGCTGCTGAAAAGGCCTGCGTTAGTCAGCCCTATAGCGGGTTGGAAGAGCTACCCAGTGAGCATTTCAGCGAGTCTGAAAAACCAAGTGTTCCACGTGGAACTGAAAATCGAGGTGCCCTACTCCTCAACTTGCCCCTGCTCAGCAGCGCTGGCGCGACAGTTGATTCAGCAGCAATTCATCGATGATTTCGCCAACAAGCCACTGCAACATGCCGAAGTGTTGGCTTGGCTAGGATCAAGCCAAGGCATTGTCGCCACCCCGCACAGCCAACGCAGCACCGCGCAATTGCATATGTATCTCGACGAGTTCATCGACGAGCTTCCCCTGAGTGTGATCATCAATGACGCCGAAGCGGCGCTCGGCACCGCCGTGCAAACCGCCGTGAAACGCGCCGACGAGCAAGCCTTCGCGTTGGCCAATGGACAGAACCTGATGTTCTGCGAAGACGCCGCGCGACGACTTAATCTGGCTCTGCGCCGCTCCCCCGGCGTCAGCGGATTCCACCTGCGAGTGATCCACGCCGAAAGCCTGCACGCCCACGACGCGGTCGCCGAAAGCCACTGGCATCGAGAACTCCAATGATCCGTTGCCACACCCTGAGTTGGGGCGCACCCGGCCAACCACTGACTTCGCCACTGACCCTCTCGCTGGAACACGGCAGCCTCGGCGCCATCATCGGCGCCAACGGCTGCGGTAAGAGCAGCCTGTTGAAAGTCATCGCCGGATTGCAGAAGCCGTTATCGGGAAAGGTCGCACTGGGTGTTCCACGTCAGGGCGGTTTTGCGTTCCTGCCGCAACAGCAACACCTCGACCGGCAGTTCCCCATCAGCCTCGAAGAACTGGTAGCCGCGGGTTTCTGGGGGCGTCGATTGTCGACGCAACTGCGCGCACAACGACTCGTCAACGCCCTGGAAAATTGGCACTTGAGCGGATTGGAAAAGCGCCCGCTGATGGCTCTTTCCGGTGGCGAGTTGCAACGTGCCCTGCTCGCCCGTTTGAGTCTAACCGACGCCCCATTGCTACTCCTCGACGAACCCCACGCAGCACTCGATGAACTGGGCCAGCAGTTACTCTGGCAACACATCCATGCCTGGCACTCCGAAGGACGAACACTGCTGATGGTCTGCCATGACCTCGCCGCCGTCCGCCAACACATCCCGCAGACACTGCTGATCAAAAACCGCGAATGCCTGTTCGGACCCAGTGCCGAACTGATCCAGCAAACACCCAATATGCAGGTGGCCTGATGCTCACCGTCGCCCACCTCTGGCAACCGTTCAGCGAGTTCGTGTTCATGCGCCGAGCGCTGCTCGGCGGACTGGTATTGGCCTGCAGCACAGCGCCACTTGGCGTGTTTCTGATCCTGCGGCGCATGAGCCTGATCGGTGACGCCGTTGCCCACGGTATCCTTCCCGGCGCGGCATTGGGCTTCTGGCTCGCCGGTCTGAGTCTGCCCGCGTTGACCTTCGGTGGTCTGGGCGCCGGCCTGGGCATGGCCGGTCTCGCCGCCTGGATTACCCGTCGCACCGGCCTGCGCGAAGACGCCAGCCTCGCCGCGATCTACCCGATCTCGCTCGCCAGTAGCGTGCTGATTCTTGGCATCGCCGGCAAGCGCCTCGACTTGCTGCACTTGCTGTTCGGCTCAGCGCTCGCCGTCGACGGTCCGACCCTCAATGGAATGTTGTGGGTGTCGGGACTGAGTCTGGTCGCCATGGCCTTGATCTACAAACCGCTGCTGCTCGATACCCTCGATCCTCTATTCCTGCAAACCGTCAGCCGTCTCGGTCCACTCGCCCACGGCGTGTTCCTGACCTTGGTGGTGCTCAATCTGGTGATCGGTTTCCAGGCCATCGGCGCCTTGATGGTGGTCGGCCTGATGATGCTGCCCGCCGCCGCATCACGGTTCTGGACTCGTCGCCTGCCGAGCCTGATTGCCATCTCGGCGCTTATCGGCTGCCTCTCGGTGTGGTGCGGATTGTTGATCTCGTTCTACTACTCGCTGCCGAGCGGTCCGGCGATCGTGCTGGTCGCGGGTATCGGTTATCTGCTGTCCGTGGTGTTCGGGCCGGTGCACGGCTTGTTGCGCCGCCCGCCTTTGCTCACATCCCAATGAGGTGTTTCCCGATGCGCGCTCTACTCGTGTTGTTCAGCTTGCTGCTGTCGATGTCGTTATCGGCGGCGGAAAAATTGCCGGTGGTCACCAGCTTCAGCATCCTCGCCGACATGGTTCACCAGGTGGGTGGCGAGCATATCCAGATCACCAACATGGTCGGCCCGGACGCCGACGCACACACCTATGAACCGACGCCTGATGATGCCAAAGCGCTGCTCAAAGCCAAACTGATTATCAAGAATGGCCTGGGTTTCGAGCCATGGCTCGATCGCCTGGTGACCAGCACCGAGACCAAAGCCCCCGTCATCAGTGCCAGTCATGGCGTGATTCCACGCTCGCTGGTGGAAGACGGCGAGACCATTCCCGACCCGCACGCCTGGCACAACCTGGCCAATACCGAACTGTACATCGCCAACATCACCAAGGCGCTGATCGCCGCTGATCCGGCGAACAAGGCCGACTACCAACGCAACAGCCAGACCTACCTGAAACAGATCTACGCCCTGCTCGCCGAAGCCAAGGCCAAGCTCGGCTCGCTGCCACCGGGCAATCGCAAGATCGTCACCAGCCACGATGCCTTCGGTTATCTCGGGCAGGCCTACGGCATCGACTTCATGGCGCCGCAAGGTCTGTCCACAGAGCGTGAACCGTCAGCCGCCGAAGTCGCCGCGCTGATCACGCAGATCCGTCAGGCCAAGGTCAAAGCGGTGTTCATGGAAAATATCAAAGACGCGCGCCTGCTCAAGCAGATCGCCGAGGAAAGCGGCGCGCACATCGGCGGCACGTTGTACTCCGATGCCCTCGCCGCTAGCGGCCCGGCCAGCACCTTTACCGGACTGTTCGAATACAACCTCAACACCCTTTACGACGCACTGAGCCAGCCATGATCCGTAAAAATCCTTCCGGCGATCTTCCGCAAATTGCCGAGTCGGCCTACGTCGACAAAACCGCGATCATCTGCGGCAAGGTGGTCGTTGGCGAGAACGTCTTCGTCGGCCCCTACGCCGTGATTCGCGCCGATGAAGTAGACGCTTCAGGCGCGATGGAGCCGATCACCATCGGCGCCAATTCGAACATCCAGGACGGCGTGGTGATCCATTCGAAATCCGGTGCTGCCGTGACCATCGGCGAATTCACCTCGATCGCTCACCGCTCGATCGTGCATGGTCCGTGCGTGGTCGGCGACCGGGTGTTCATCGGCTTCAACAGCGTGCTGTTCAATTGCGTGATCGGTGACGGCTGTGTGGTGCGGCACAACTCGGTGGTCGATGGCCGCGATTTGCCGGATGCGTTCTACGTGCCCTCCACCACCCGCATCGGCCCCAATACCGACCTCTCGCAGTTCCCGCCGGTGAGTGTCAGCGCCTCGGAGTTTTCCGAAGACGTGGCACGCACCAATGTCGATCTGGTACGCGGCTACAAAGCCTTGCAGAACGAGTTCTGAATCATGAGCAGCGTGCTGATTCGCAACGCCAGACTGGTCAATGAAGGACGCGAGTTCGATGGCGATCTGCTGGTCAACCATGGCCGCATCGTCAAGATCGCGCGCAGCATCTATGGTGAAAATGCCCGTGTGGAAATCGACGCCAATGGCCAATGGCTGTTGCCGGGGATGATTGATGACCAGGTGCATTTTCGCGAGCCGGGGGCGCCGGCCAAGGGCTGCATCCACACCGAGTCGCGCGCAGCGGTGGCGGGCGGCATCACCAGTTTCATGGACATGCCCAACACCCAGCCGCCCACCCTCACCCTCGAAGCGATGGCGGATAAAAAGCGTCGGGCGGCAATTAACTCCGTGGCCAACTACGGCTTTCACTTTGGCGTGAGCCAGGACAACCTCGACACCGTCGCCGCGCTCAACCCCTGCGAAGTAGCCGGGGTCAAAGTGTTCATGGGTGCCTCCACCGGCAATATGTTGGTGGACGATCCGAGAACGCTTGAGCGTTTATTCGCCGAAGTGCCGACGATACTGCTGGCGCATTGCGAACACACGCCGAGCATCGAGGCCAATGCAACACGTCTGCGCGAACGTCTTGGCGAACACCTGCCCGCGAATATCCATGCACTGATTCGCGATGCCGAGGCTTGCTACCGCTCCTCTTCGTTGGCAGTGGAACTGGCCAGACGTCACGGCACCCGCCTGCACGTTTTGCATCTGACCACCGCTCGCGAACTCGAGTTGTTCGAGGACAAGCCGCTCGCCCAGAAACACATCACGGCCGAAGTCTGCCTGCATCATCTGCTATTCGATGACCGCGACTATCCGGCCCTCGGCAACCTGATCAAATGCAACCCGGCGATCAAGACACAAGCCGACCGAGACGCGCTCCGTCAGGCCTTGCTGAGCAATCGACTGGATGTGATCGGCAGCGATCACGCGCCACATACCTGGGCGGAAAAACAGCGCCCATATGCCGAAGCGCCGTCCGGTTTGCCACTGGTGCAACACGCTTTGCCGGCGCTACTGGATCTGGTGGCCGATGGCGTGCTGCCGATCACCACGCTGGTGGCGAAGACCAGCCATCGGGTGGCGGATCTGTTTGCGATTCCGGATCGGGGTTATTTGCGCGAGGGGTATTGGGCGGATCTGGTGCTGGTTGAGCCCTTGGCTCTTGAAGTGTCGCGGCAACCGATTCTGTCACAGTGCGGCTGGACGCCGTTTGCTGACAAGACTTTTCGCTATCGGGTGAATACCACGTTGGTGTCGGGGCAGATTGCCTGGCGAGAGCAGCGTATCAACGAAGGATGTCAGGGGCTGGCGCTGCGATTCATGCGGTGACAACCAAGACGCCTTCGCGAGCAAGCCCGCTCCCACAAGGATTGTGCTGTCCCCTGTGGGAGCGGGCTTGCTCGCGAAGCTTTTAAGCTCTTGGCTTCACAGTGCCGCAATCCTGACCCAACCACACCGCACGGGTTTCCAGGCTGCCCTTCTGGTTGATCCCGATGGCGTTGAACGTGCCGTTGGCCACCGTGGTGAACTCACGATCACTGAGGAACGTGGCAACCCCGGTGCCTTGCGCTTTCGGGCAGCTGAAGCGGAATTTCCACTGGTTGCCGGTGCGCTCGGTGATCTGCTGTTTGCAGCCCGACTGCGGATCGGCCAAGGGAATATCGTTGGTCGCCACTTGCTGCGGCGTCAGGCAGGCACGAATGCCCTTGCCGCCGATGTTGATGCCGTTCTTCTCCAGCGCCGCACGCTGTTGCGGGGTCATCTGGCCTTGCAACTGGCCAAGAATCGATTGCACATCCATGGGCTGGTCATCGACCTTGACGTTGCTCGAGGTCATTTCCCACAGCCCCGGCTGCAGCATTTGCGCCTGCGCTACCACCGGCATTGCCAAACCCAGGCCCAGCGCCAAACCCAGCAGACGAACGTTCATCGAAAAACTCCTGATCAGTAGTGGCCGTTAGACGTCGGCCGATTGCTTCGGTTCATGCACCAATTAAATAGCGACATTCGCCTCGGAACATGGTCTGTTACGCATTGAGTCTTCAGGAGCAAGGCTGCCCCATGGATTATTTTGGACCGCACATTTTCGGTTATCTGATCGCCCTGATACATAGCCTCGGCTTGATCGCCGCCATCCATGCGGTGCTGACCGTACGCACCGCCCAAGGCTCGATCGCCTGGGCATTGTCGCTTATTTTCATTCCCTACCTGACCCTCATCCCTTATCTGGTTTTCGGCCGCAGCACCTTCGACGGCTATATCAAGGCGCGGCGTCAAGCCAACGAACAGATGCGTCAGGCGATCTCCGAGTTGAACTGGCGCCCGTGGGTTGAAGAAGCCCTCACCGCCCGCGCCTCGAAGGCCTACGCCTCGCTGCGCGCCATGCCCAAACTGGGACGCATGCCGTGCCTGGCGAACAACCAGGTGCAACTGCTGGTGAATGGCCACGCGACCTTCGAGGCGATCTTCCACGCCATCGATCAAGCGCGCGAAGCCGTACTGGTACAGTTTTTCATCATCCATGACGACCGCCTCGGTCAGCGCCTGCGCGATCTGTTGCTGAAGAAAGCGGCTGAGGGCGTGGCGATTCATCTGCTCTATGACCGGATCGGCAGCCACGCCCTGCCCCACAGTTATGTGCAGGCGCTGCGCGATGGCGGTGTCGAGGTCAAAGCCTTCGCCACACGCAGCGGCTGGCTCAATCGCTTCCAGGTGAATTTCCGCAACCACCGCAAAATCGTCGTGGTCGATGGCGTACTCGGCTTCGTCGGCGGGCATAACGTCGGCGATGAATACATGGGCGCGAAACCGCCCCTGGCGCCGTGGCGCGATACCCATGTTCAGGTGCGCGGGCCGGTGGTGGCCTGCATGCAGGAGTCGTTTGCCGAGGACTGGTTCTGGGCAGCACGGACGTTGCCACCGCTGATCCTGCCGGATGTCTACCCGGAAGATGGCGTGCTCTGCCAATTGCTGGCGAGCGGCCCGGCGGATGCCTACGAAACCTGTTCACTGTTCTTCGTCGAAGCCATCCACGCGGCGACGGAACGAGTGTGGATCACCAGCCCCTACTTCATTCCCGATGAAGCCGTGTTCGCCGCGTTGCGCCTGGCGGTGCTGCGCGGCGTCGACGTGCGCCTGCTGCTGCCCTCACGCCCTGATCACCGCATCGTCTACGCCGCGTCCAGCCTGTATGCGTTTGAAGCGGTGCGTGCCGGCGTGCGGGTATTCCGCTACGAGCCGGGGTTCCTGCATCAGAAAGTGGTGTTGATCGACAGCGAAATCAGCGCCATCGGCAGCGCCAATCTGGACAACCGCTCGTTCCGGCTGAATTTCGAAGTGATGCTGCTTACCGTCGACAGCGAGTTCGCCGCCCACGTGGAACAGATGCTCAACGAAGACTTCGAGCAGGCTTATGAAGTCGCCAAAGAAGAAAGCCGGGAGATCCACCGCCTGCAACAGCTCGGCATGCGGATCGCCCGGCTTATTTCACCGATTCTTTAACCGGCCGCTCGCTCGAACGAGCGAACGGTCGTCAGGCCTCAGGGGTGATAAATGTCGTCGCGGGTCCAGGGCAGTTCATGGCTGCCATCCGGATGCGCCTTCACCGCAAGAATCTGGTGCAGGTTGATCCAGCCACGCGCGAACGCGTAGGCACATCCAGCCAGATACAGCCGCCAGATACGCAACGCCTGATCCGGCACCAGTTTCCCGGCGGCCTCGAGGTTGTCCTCCAGCCGCTCGCTCCAATGGTCGAGTGTGCGCGCGTAGTGCAAACGCAGGCTTTCCACGTCGACGATCTCCAGTCCGGCTTCGCTGATCTCGGCCGAGATCATCGCCAGGTGCGGCAGCTCGCCGTTGGGGAACACGTATTTCTCGATGAAGTCGCCAGCACCGCGTCCCACGGGACGGCCATCGGTGTGTTTGGCGGTGATGCCGTGGTTCATCACCAGACCGCCCTCCTTCACCGCGCCGAACAGGACCTTGCAGTACTCGGCGAGGTTGGCGTGGCCGACGTGTTCGAACATGCCGACGCTGACTACCTTGTCGAAACGCCCGTCCTGCGGCAGATCGCGGTAGTCGAGCAATTGCAGCTCAACCTGATCTTCCAGGCCCTCGGCCTTGACCCGCTCTCGGGCCAGTTCCAGCTGTTCCTTGCTCAAGGTGATGCCGAACACTTTGGCGCCGAATTCACGCGCGGCGTAACGCGCCAGACCACCCCAGCCGCAACCGACATCCAGCAGATAATCACCGGGCTGCAAACGCAGTTTGCGACACAGATGTCGGAACTTGGCCTGCTGTGCCTGTTCCAGAGTTTCGCTGCCGGTTTCGAAATACGCGCAGGAATACGCCATGTCGCTGTCCAGCCACAGCTGATAGAACGCGTTGGACAGGTCATAGTGATAGGAAATGGCTTTGGCGTCGGTTTCCTTGTCGTGCACCGCACGCACTGGCTGCGCGCTTTCGTCTTCATCGAGCAAGGCGCTGCTCAATTCGTCGCAGACCCGGATGACCTCGCTGATCGAGCCCTCCAGTTCCAGCCTGCCTTCGACAAACGCCGCCCCCAGCGCGTCGAGACTCGGATGGGTGAACTGGGTGACCATCGTCGGGTCCTTGACCACAATGGTGACACTGGGCGTCGGCCCCAGGTTGAACTCATGGCCATCCCAGAGTCGCAAGCGAAGCGGAAGCTGCAGATTCTGTAAGGCCGGTGGAAGTTGCGCGAGCATGGAAAATCCCCCTTGTTTCAGACGTCAGATCTGAGGGTAGACCATCCTTGAAAAATAGCAGGCTATCGATTTAATTAGCCGAGACTATCGTTCCAGGCGCTCCTGCATGCCGTCATGCACCCACTACTGCTTTAGCCCAGGTAACGGCGTGAAGTGTGCGCCCTCTCCATAGATGACTGCCTATTCGGCGCACAGTTCGCTGAAACTCACTTCAGTGATCATCCTTGAGCTTGAGCAATGGCTCCTGAAACCGCAGCAGCCGTCCGGCATTGCCCAACACCAGCAGCGTGCTGAGGTTGTGCAGCAGCGCGGCGATCATCGCCCCGGCCGCGCCGAGCCAGCCGAACGCCGCAAACACCACGATCGCCAGGGTCCAGCCCAGACCGATGATCACGTTGACCTGCAAGGTTCGACGGCACTGACGACTCAGCCGCACACAGGTGCCCAGACGGCGCAGATCGCTGCCGATCAACACGATATCCGCCGAGGCCAGCGCGATGTCGGCACCGCCGGCGCCCATCGCCACACCCACCACCCCGGCCTTGAGCGCCAGCGAATCATTGATGCCGTCACCCACCACCATCGGCCGGAAACCGTTGTCGATTTCCTTGAGCACGCGGTTGAGCTTGTCCTCAGGCAGCGCCTGCGCTTCCACCTCTTGCAGGCCGACCTCGCGGGCCAGGGTCTGCGCAACACTCTGGCGGTCGCCGGTCAACAGCAACTGGCGACCCAGCCCCAGTTCGCGCAATTCAGCGAGGGCAAAGCGCGCTTCCGGTTTGACGCTGTCGGCCAGCAACAGCCAGGCGACAAATTCGCCGTTCAGTGCCAATCCGGCAATCGGCCCGTCGTGCTCGGGAACGATGGTAGTGACGATGCCCAGTTGCGCGAACAGTTCGGGACGCCCCAGCGCCGCCTCGCCCTGCGTGGTCATGGCGACCACCCCAAGACCCTGACGCTCGTGAATATCTGTTAGCGGCAGGCTCTGCTCTTGACTCACCAGCCCCGCCAACGCCCGGCTGACAGGATGACTGCTGGCCGCACCGAGACTGGCGGCCAGCGCCATCACCGAGGCCTGATCCAGACGCGGGCTGCTGATCGATTGCAAACGCAAGGTGCCGTAAGTCAGCGTGCCGGTCTTGTCGACCACCAGTGATGTGAGGTCTGCCAACTCCTCAAGGAACGCCGAGCTGCGGATCAGAATACCGTGGCGCGCCGCCACCGCCACTCCGGCAATTGCTGTGGCCGGTGCCGACAGCACCAAAGCGCAAGGACATGCGGCTACCAGCACCGCGAGCATCGCTTGCGCGTCATGGGTGACAAACCAGGTCACCGCCGCCAACAGCAACACCAGCACCATGTAGCTGCCGGCATAGCGTTCAAGCAGACGGGTGATCGGCGGCTTCGAACGCTCGGCGTTCTGCATCAGCGCGATGACTTTGCCCAGCGTCGATTGATCACCGGTGCGGGTCACCTCAATGCGCAGCAAGCCATCGAGGTTGATCGCGCCGCCAAACACCGTCATGCCCACTGCCGTTTCCACTGGCACCGACTCGCCGGTAATCGACGCCGTATCGAGGCTGGCCTGGCCAAACAACACTCGGCCATCCGCCGGCACCCGATCGCCGGCGCGCACTTCGACTGTGTCACCGGGTTGGAGGGTGCCGTTATCGACTTCGATGATCGAGCCGTCCGCCTGAATCTTGCGCGCGTGACTACGGGTCAATTGGCCGAGAGCGTGAATCGCTTCCTGC
The DNA here is from genome assembly GCF_949767635.1 of Pseudomonas sp. IT-93MI4. Classification (NCBI taxonomy): domain Bacteria; kingdom Pseudomonadati; phylum Pseudomonadota; class Gammaproteobacteria; order Pseudomonadales; family Pseudomonadaceae; genus Pseudomonas; species Pseudomonas sp. IT-93MI4. Next base: position 175,762 of record NZ_CATKPP010000022.1, on the reverse strand, counting down.
GAGCCGATCACGCTGCGCTCTTCCAGCACGTGGCCGAAGATCATGATGATCGGCAGCAACGCGGCGGTCAGCAGATCGCCAGTCGCCCAGGCACCGAGCATCGCCAAAGCAATCAGTTGATCGGTGATGCCGTGCAGGCTCGGATAACGCAAGCTGTACCAAGCAGAGCGCATCACCGGCACCGCTACTAATAAGGAGGCGAAACCCAGCAGCAACTGACTGACACCGGTTTGCTCCGGCACCATCCAGCGCCAGATCAAACCGAGGCCGAGCAAGCCCAAGGCGAGCATTGCCAAAGTCAATTGGCGCGCAGCGCGGCGCTGTTCGGCCGAGGACAACAGGCTCGGTGCAGCGGTGGTCGCAGTCATTTACTGGCTCCCTGAATGATCAGGCGGGAATCGTCTTTCGGATCGACCGTGGTCACCGAACCGGCCTGACCAAGAATTTTCGGCATGCGTTCGCGGTACAGCCGCAGGAGCATCTGCGGGTCGGTGCCTTGTTGTTGCGCCTTGGCCAGGCTCATGACCGTGGCAGTGTCGGCAGAGGCTTTGGCCAAGCGTTCGCCTGCCTGTGCATGGGCCACTTGCAGCGTGCGGTCGGCTTGCTCGTTCGCAGTCTGGGTGAGTTTTTCCGCCTCGGTGCGTGCATTGGCGACGGCTTTGTCGGCCTGCTGACTGGCGGTCAACACCGCATTAAAGGCACTGACCGCCGGATCCGGCAGACTCGACTGAACGTCGACCCGCGCCACTTCGATGCCGATGCCCTGCCCACTCGTCTTCAATTCAGCCAAGCGCTTGTTGATGCCTTGCACCAGATCACCGCGCAGACGCTCACGACGTTCAGCCGCTTGATTGTCGGCGCCGATCAACTCCGGCCGAGCGACCAGAATCGTATCCAGATCCCGAGCAGCGGTCAGGGCCACAGCGCTGCGGGTGACCAGCCGATCCAGTGCTGGCAGCACATGATCACCCTGCAGCACGAAGTCATAGGGATCGCTGACTTTGTAAAACACCCGCACATCCAGTTGCACCACGCCGGCGTCGCCGGTCAGCAGATAGCCGGAACCGGCCAGTGCATCGCTCAGTGGCGTGGCGAAGGTTGCTACACGATCAGCCTTGATCGCCTCACTGCTGCGCAGCAGGTTTTCCACTCGGCGCTCGATGACCCGATCCGCTGCCGGCAGCAAAACCACCTGCTCGAACGGCTGCGGCCAAGCCAGCAACAGCCCGGCATTCTGGACGCGGTGCAGTGCGCCAAAGTGCAAGACCACCGCGCGATTTTGCGGATCAATCTGCCGCACATTGGAAAACGCCCACGCCAACGCAGCCAATACCGTTACCGCATATAAGGCGAAAAACGCCAGGCGTCCGGCCTGAATCCACGGACTGCTCAACGAATGTGTTCCACGTGGAACTTCATCACTCATGGCTGCGATCCGGATTTGTTTTCAACAGTCGGCGGGCCGTCCACCAGCACGCGGAATGGCGCGGCGTCGGTGCGCAGGATCAGCTTGGTGTCCGGCGTAACGATGGTGCCAAGGGTATCGAGTGAGCGCAGCAGGTTGTACAGCTGCGGCGAGCCAGCATAGGCACGGCCGTAGATTTGCGCGGCTTCGACCCGCGACTGTGCTTCGATTTCTGCGGCCTTCACCGTGGCATCGGCCTGGACAATTCGCGCATCGCGCTCGGCCGCAGAACGGATCTGCGCGGCTTCTCGCTTGCCGATGGCGGTGCGTTCGGTGGCGATTGTTTCACGCTCGGCGCGCATCCGATCAACCGTGGCCGTGAGCGTGACCGAAGGCAAGGTCAGGCGTTCGATGCCCACCTGAACCACACGCACGCCGTAGGTGGCCAGCAACTGCTGGTCGATCTGCTGACGCAGTTGCGCTTCGAAATCGGCGATACGCACTTTGCTGGCATCGGTATTCACCAGATCCGCCAGGTCGAAACTGCTGGCGGTGGTTTCCAGCGCCGAACCAACAAAGGTGCGAATCTGCCGCGCCGCTTCGTCCGGCTGGTTCTGCACCGCGCGCATGAAACGCTGCACATTGTCCGGGTCGCCCTGCACCTGCCACGCCACGTAGGCCTGAACGATGATGCGCAAACCGTCGCGGGTGCCGACATCCTGCAAACCACTCGAGGTGGTACGCAGGCGCAGATCCACCGGGATCGCCGCTTCGAACGGCGCCGGCCAGCGCCAGCTCAAACCCGGCTCAAGCAGCACCCGCGACGGATTACCGAAACGGGTGATGACGGTGGCCTCGCCCGAGCGCACCTGAACCAGGCTTGCCGCCGCGATGGCAAACCCCACCAGCAACAGCGCCCAGCCCATGCGCCGCCACGGGAGCGGCCCCGCCTCTTCCGGCGCTCCGTGGTGATGGTGATGATGCCCATGATGATGGTGATGCCCGGCGTGGCCATGATCGTGGCCGCTGTGGTCATGGGAATCGTGAGAGTGCGACTGGCTCAAGGGGCAACTCCTGGTTGAGCGGTGGTGCGCGCAGGCGTCGGATCAGCCGGCAGCGTAAACGTACGCAGATCGATGGTCGGCGCATTGCTGCTGCCGCCTAAACGGTGGTCGAGTATTAACAATTTGGCCTTGTTCAGACCCAGGCTGAGCTGATTCAGATATTGCTCAAGCACGAACGCCTGGCCAGCGCTGGAATAGGCTTTCTGCTCAGCCTTGAATTTCAGATCCGCCGCCTGCGCGGTGGCGTTGATTTCACGGGCGCTGGCACTCGCCTGATCGCGGGCCAGGCTGGCCTGCAACTGCGCCTGATTACTGGCTTCTGCCGCAGCGCCGCGTTCACGGGAGATCAACGCCTGCGCGCCGATCTGTGCTGCTTGCACGCTGTGATAAGCATTAGCCGCACCGGCTGGCGGGTGAATCGCTTCGACCACGGTGGCGAGAATCTCCACACCGCTGTCGAGTTTCTGTAGATCACCTTGCACTGCGCGGCCGATTTCTTCGCCCAGCCCTACCCGGTCAGCGCCGAGCAAACCGTCGAGGGTGCGCGAGGCAAAATCGTGCACCAGAATCCGGCTCGCGGTGCTGCGAATCAGCGTCGGCACATCAGCGTTGTTGTAAGTGGCGGCCAAGGCATCCTGATCACGCAGACCAATGCGATAAACGAAGCGCACGTCCATGTTGACGATCTGAAAGCTCTGCTGATCGCCACGGCTGCTGGCGATCACCTGGGATTTGTCATTGACGTGGCTGGCATCCCACAAGCGGTTGGCGGTCATCGGTGCCGGGCCTTCGGCAGGCTCAGCCTGGGTTGGCGCGGGAGCATCGCCGACGCTGGTTGCCAACTCGTGCACCACGCCATTCTCGACGCTCAATACACGGCCCAATGGCCACGGCAGACCGGCATGCAATCCGGGGCCGAACACTTGCACCGGTTTGCCGAAGCGCTCGTAGATACCTCGCCCCTGCAGCGGGATTTCGTGGATACCGGTCAGTAACCAGCCGACCGCAGCGACCAGCACCAGCACCGGCAGGAAGGCCCGGCGCATATAGCTGAACGCCCAGATCTGGCGCAGATCGATGCCGAACCGGTTGTGCAGTTCATGCTGCAAGGCGAGCAACGGCTGCGGTGGCCAGCGCAGCATATCGGCAACAAAACTGCGCGCCAGCAGGGTCGGTTCGAGCTGCTCGCGTCGAGGGCTGAACACCGACAGAACTGCGCGCAATAGCAACTCGATCGCAACCAATCCAGGCAAGATCCCGATCAATACCGCAAGCCGCACTGGCCACACCGAAGCGTCGCTGGCGAACAGCAGGCACAACGCGCCCAGCACCAGACTGATGATCGCAACCCGCGCCAGTTGGGCGAGAGACCCGGCTTCCGGCCATTGCGCCGGACTCTCCTGAGCCAGTTGCCGCTCCAGCACCAGCAGGCCGAAACCCAGCAACAACATCAGCGCCGCGCCCACCGTGGCCGACAACCCGACCGCAGCGGCAGGCAATGCCAGATTCCACACCTGCCCGACGGCGAGCACCACCAGTACTGACCAGCCGCCCAGCCACAACGTGGCCGCGCCAATCTGACCGAGCAGGTGCAGACCACGCTGACTCAATCGCTCCAGCAGCCGTTCGTACCAGCCATCTGGCGCTACTGGCTCCAGCTCCTCGGTCAGCGCCACCGATATCGGCGGGTCAATCACCCCTGCACGCCATTGCGTCAACCACCACGCCGACTGCAGGCCGGCGACCAGCACCAGCAACGCCGCACCCAAATTCACCAGCAAGACCGGCCATATCGATTGCGCGGCAAACAGCTCGACAAACAACGCCAGCAGCCACCCTGCCCCGGCCAATCCGCCGAGGCCGATGGCCAGACTACGCAAGCGTCGCCCTTGCGCGGCCGCTTGTTGAAAGCGCGGCAACCCGGTCACTTGCGTGCCATCGACATTCAGATCGACTTGCATATCACCCCAAAGCCATTGATTCACCGGTCTTATCGTTACGATATAACGAAAAGCGTGAAATATTCGTACACAAATTCGCTTATCTAAAGATGCGCAACCTGTCGCTTGCCTGAAGCCTTGACCGAAATGTCCGGAAACGCACATATTACGTTCGTAATTTTATCGACCGACTATTTTTAGCGATCCGCATCCCCAACGAGGAGCAACAGCATGAGCAACTACGACGTGGTCATTCTGGGCGGCGGCCCCGGTGGTTATAACGCAGCGATCCGCGCCGGCCAGCTGGGCCTGAAGGCAGCCTGCGTGGAAGGCCGCGCCACCCTCGGCGGCACCTGCCTGAACGTCGGTTGCATGCCGTCGAAGGCCTTGCTGCATGCTTCGGAGCTGTACGACGCGGCCATGGGTGCGGAATTCGCCAACCTCGGCATCGAGGTCAAACCCACGCTCAACCTCGCGCAAATGATGAAACAGAAAGACGAAAGCGTGAGCGGCCTGACCAAAGGCATCGAGTTTCTGTTTCGCAAAAACAAGGTCGACTGGATCAAAGGCTGGGGTCACATCGACGGCCCGGGCAAAGTCACGGTAACCGACGATCAGGGCAACAAGACCGAGCTGAGCGCCAAGGACATCATCATCGCCACCGGCTCCGAACCCACGCCCCTGCCCGGCGTCGAGATCGACAATCAGCGCGTCCTCGACTCCACCGGCGCGCTGTCGCTGAGCGAAGTACCCAAGCATCTGGTGGTGATCGGCGCGGGGGTGATCGGCCTGGAACTGGGCTCGGTCTGGCGGCGTCTCGGCGCCCAGGTGACCGTGGTCGAATACCTCGACCGCATCTGCCCCGGTGTCGATGGCGAGGCCGGCAAAACCCTGCAGCGTGCGCTGAGCAAGCAAGGCATCAGCTTCAAATTGAGCTCGAAGGTCACCAGCGCCACCCCCTCGATCAACGGTGTGCAGCTCAGCGTCGAACCCGCCGCCGGTGGCAGCGCCGAGTTACTGGAAGCCGACTACGTGCTGGTCGCGATCGGCCGGCGCCCGTACACCAAAGGCCTGGGCCTGGAGAACGTCGGCCTGAGCACCGACAAACGCGGCATGCTCGCCAACCGCCAGCACCGTACCGAAGCCTCCGGCGTGTGGGTGATCGGCGACGTGACATCCGGCCCGATGCTTGCACATAAGGCCGAAGACGAAGCGATGGCCTGCGTGGAACAGATCGTCGGCAAGGCCGGCGAGGTCAACTACGAGCTGATCCCCAACGTCATCTACACCCGGCCCGAGCTGGCCAGCGTCGGCAAGACCGAGGAGCAGCTCAAGGCTGAAGGGCGCACCTATAAAGTCGGTAAATTCCCGTTCACCGCCAACAGCCGGGCCAAGATCAACCATGAAACCGAAGGTTTTGCCAAAGTCCTCGCCGACGAACGCACGGACGAAATCCTCGGCGTGCATCTGGTCGGCCCGAGCGTCAGTGAAATGATCGGTGAATACTGCGTGGCTATGGAGTTCAGCGCGTCAGCCGAAGACATCGCGCTGACTTGCCATCCGCACCCGACCCGCTCCGAGGCGCTGCGTCAGGCGGCGATGAATGTCGAGGGCATGGCGACGCAGATGTAACCGTCGACCGCCAACCTCTTCGCGAGCAGGCTCGCTCCCACATTCGATCACATTCCAATGTGGGAGCGAGCCTGCTCGCGAAGGGAGCAACCCGCTCTACAGCGGAAGATGCCCCAACGGCAACGCCCCCGGCGTCTTCACCGTGTGAATCGCAAAGTTGCTGCGAATGTCACTCACCCCCGGCAGCTTCAGCAGGCAGCCGCTGAGAAAGCGGTCGTATGCGCGCAGGTCCGGCACCACCACCTGCAACAGAAAGTCCGACTCCCCCGACACCAGAAACGCCGAGATCACTTCCGGCAGGGCGGTGACCGCCGCGTAAAAGGCTTCGGCCTGCTCATCGTTGTGGCGCTCGACCTTGACCCCGACAAACACCGTCAGCCCCAGTCCCACTTCATCGCGATCGAGGTTGGCCTGGTAGCCACGAATCACCCCGGCCTCCTCCAGCATCCGCACCCGGCGCAAGCAAGGTGACGCCGACAGGCCGATCTCGTCCGCCAGCTCGACATTGCTCAGCCGTCCGTTGCGCTGCAAGGCAGCGAGAATCTTGCGATCAAAAGCGTCGAGTTTCATGTTTGGCAGATCCTGCTGGTCAAGGCACAAAAAGAAAGCAGGTTATGCCAATCCCAAGGGTTTTTGAAGCTGACTTCGCAAGCACCTGCCCCGCCCTTGCGCCATAGACTTTGCTCACCGAATCGATAACGAAAGGGCTGCGACATGACGAGTTTCTGGCTGTTTTTTCTGGCATTGGCGGTGGTCTTCCTGTTGCCCGGCCCGGACATGATTCTGTTGCTGCAAACCGGTGCCCGCCAGGGTCGCGGTGCGGCGCTGGCAACCGCCGTTGGCCTGGCGATCGCCCGGGGCTGTCACGTGGCATTGGCGGCATTGGGTCTGGCGGCGCTGTTCAAGGCGGCGCCGTGGACGTTTGATCTGGTGCGCCTGGCCGGTGCGGCGTACTTGCTGTGGATCGGCATTCAATGCCTGCGCAGCAGCCTGCTGCCGAACCTGAATACGACTGCCGTAACTGACACCCAAGGACAATGGCGCGAGGCGATTCGCCGTGGCCTGCTGACCAATCTGCTCAACCCCAAGGCCTTGCTGTTCTGCTCGGTGCTGTTGCCGCAATTCATCGTCAATGACGGCGCAGCGGTGCTGACCCAGTTTGCCACCCTCGGCGGGTTGCTGGTGGGCATCGGGCTGCTGTTCGACAGTGCCTATGCCCTGACCGGCGCGGCGCTGGGCCGTTGGCTGCAACACAGTCCAACCGCCCAACGCGTTCAGCAATGGCTGTTCGGCAGCCTGTTGATCGGCTTCGCCGTACGCCTGACGTTTATTCAGCAGGCCTAGGGTTTGCGGGACTTGCGCCGACGACTGAACAACACCAGCACGCCAGCACTGATTAACAGCAGGACACCGACCACCGGCCACTTGTACGGACGCAACGAATTGCGCACAGCGTTGGTCACCTGGGTCACGTAACGCTTGTCGGCGTTTTCGAAATCCGGATAGGGGCACTGATTACCGAAGTCCACCGCCCACGGCACGTACGGGCCTTCATTGACGTAGCGTCGATACAGCGCGCTCTGCTCTTCCAGGCTGCTGTTGAAACCCGCAGCGTTACACAACACCGCCGCAAACGCCTGACTGGTGTGCGGCAAATTATCCGCGGCCCGGCTGGCCAGCGCGGTGGCGACAAAACGGTAGTGATAACGCTCATCCGGCTGCGCTTCACTGGCCTTCTGGCGCTGGACTTCAGCCTCGGCCACCAGCGGCCCGACTTTCAGCTCGGTGTTTTCCAGGCTGTAGTTGCCGCCAAACGTGGCGTAGTCCGGCGCCATCTCGTAGCCGAGAATGTCCATGCCCCATTCACGCGCGGTCCACGCCGCGTTGTACAAGGCGCTGGCGCGTTTGGTCGGCCACCACGCAGCATCAGCCTTCATCCGTTGCTCGCCGTACAGACGGGCCTTGTGCTGCAGATCGGGATTGTCGAAATAGCCGACTGCTTCCTCGTAATGCCCTTCACGCAGCAAGCGTCGCCCCAGCAGATTGCGCAGGCTGGCGGCGACCGGCAGCGGCACGTAGTTGTCGCGCTGCTGCTGGGTCAGCGCCGGTGGCGCCGGCACGTTGTCATCGACATAGCGTTTGAGCTCATCGACCGTCAGCACGCGCTCGGCCACTGTCGCTGCGTCGAACCAATAGATGCTGTTGCTGCGATACAGCTGCACGAACGCTTGCAGGTATTCGCCACGTTGCAGCGCCAGAATCGCACTTTCGCCCTCGACCCGGCATTTCGGCTGGACGGTTTCGAAGTCCCAGTCAGGGGTGCGCCGGTAGCCCCAATCTTCGCTCTGCGGGAACGCCTGCGCGGCTTTGGCATAGGCGGCAGCTGCGGCATTTTTATCGCCGTCACGCACCGCCAGTTTGGCCCGCAGCCACCACGCCAGTCCGCCGTCACCGGCGTTTTCAAGGAAGGCCTTGGCGCTGGCGTAATCACCCTGTTGATAATTCATCGCTGCCAGTCGATCGGCGTTTTCCAGGTTGCCACGGGTGCTGTTCTGCAGCAGCTTGATCAGTTTCTTCTCGTTCGGCGGTTGTTCGTCGAATGACCAACCCATGCGGCTGATCAACGAAGCGGTAACCAGTTGCTGCACGGCTTTGCGCTCCAGCAACTTGGCCAGTTGCGGCTCGGGCAGTTCGGCCAGCTCATTCATCAGTTGTTTCAGCGAGGTGTAACCCACGGCCGAACCGTGCAGGTTCTGCGCTTCATACAGTTCGATGGCGCCGTTCCAGTCGCCGGCGTTGCGCAGCACCCGCGCCTCTTCACCGAGGCTGGCCACACCGAGTTCCAGCGGATCACTGAAGCCATCGATGCTCAGTTGTCGAGCCTGACGGAAGGCCCCACGTGCGTCCTCCAGCACTTCGATGACATCGCCCGCCTCGGCACTCGTGGCAAACCAGGCACGGCCCAGGGAATAAGCCGCCCAGGTGCTGCGCAGCGGGCGCTGATCGGCCGGCAGTGCCAGCACTTTGTTGAAGTATTCGATCGCCAGCGGATGATCGCCAGTGGCAAACGCCACCGCGCCGGCCACGTACAAACGGATTTCCGCCGGCAGACTGGCGCCCTGCGCCTCGACCTGACGCGCATCGGTCAGGCCACGCAGTTGCTTGACCAGCGCCTGTTGTTCGGCGCTCAGACCGACCTGCTCGGCTTTTTCGCGCAGCGCAGCAGGCTCGCTTGCGTCGCCGTACATGTCGTCGGGATTGTGCGTCGCCGCCGTGACGTTCTTCAGCCCGGCAATGGTCTTGCCGAGGCGGCTGATCTCGAAGTTGAAGTTGCCCTCCGGAAAATCGGCCAGGGTTTGCCCGCGATTGTCGAGCAGGCGCATCGGGAAGTCCGGGCCGCAGGCCAACGCCGAACCCAGCGGCAGGCTGAGGCTCAGGCAGAGCAGATGGCGGGGCCAGTTACGGGTCAACATGCGAACCTCCTTGATCAATAAATGCACAGCGCGCCCAACCGATGGCGCGTTGTCCACCCGCCGGCAAACGACCGTCGCGCAGGCGGGTGAAGGTAAGCAGATCCGCGCTCTGTTGCAACGAGTAACCGGCGAGCGCATCGGCGCCTTCGCAAGCGCTGGCCTTGACGATGATCCGTGCGGGCCAGGCACTGTCGAGGTTTCCGACATTGCGCAGGGCGATGTCCTGCAGGCCATCGTGGTCGCTGAACGCCAGACCGAGTTGGCTGCTCAAAGCATCGCCGCGGGCCACGGCGCGCAACGTGGTCAGGCTCCAGGCGCGGCGATCATTGGCCAGCGGCAGGCGAAACCAGATCAGCCCGGCCAGATGTTCCGGCGGGTCCTCGCGCAGCGCTTTTGCAAGTCGGCTCAGTTGCAACGGATCGGCGAGCAGTTCCCGGCGTTGCCCTTCACGTTCGATCGGTACTTCGCTTTCCACCACCGGGGCACCGTCGGCATCCGGCAGCAGCGCCACGCCATAGGCCGGCAGCGCCAGATAGAACGGTTTGCTGCTGATTTTGCCCCAGCCGCTGGCCCAGCGCCGAGCCTGCTCGGGGTCGAACAAGCCGCGTCGCGGATCGCTGACGGCGTGCACCTGCAGCACGCTGCTGTCGACTGTGGCCAACAACGCCGGCAGCTGTGAACTGCCGAGCCACGCCGGCAGCGCGGTGATGCTCAGCGGCAACGATGCGGGCAACGCGGAACGCAGATGTGTGAGGAACTCGATGTATTCCGGCAGACGCGCATTACCCGCGTCATGATCGATCTCGACGCCACTCAGGGTCAGTCCCTGCGCCTGCCAGTCGGCGACAACCTGAAGAATCTGCGCCGTGACCTGCGACTGATCCAGACTTTTGAGCTGACCGTCGAGACGAATCACCGCGATCAGAGGCCGGCCATCGTGCTTGAGCAACGGCGCATCGATCCGCGCCCGATGCCAGCCGTCACTGGGGAATGCCTGCAAGGCCAACACGCGCAGGGTCGAAAAGTCGCTGCGGCTGTCTTTCAGCGCGAGCTCATGGGCGGACGTCCATTGCCGTTGCCAGACGTAGAGTTGCTGATCGAGTGGCGCTGCGTCCTGTCGTTCACAAGCACAGAGCAACAACACCGCCAGCATGGCCGACAACCCGACGATAACGCGCATACCTTGCAGATCCCTGAGACATCAGGCTGCAAGGGTACACAAAAGCACTCAAGGCTTGCGGGCAATGATCACCTGACTCTTCGCCACCACCGCGTCCAGCGCCTGCTTGATCTGTGCACCACGGGGCGAATCGAGCACCGCTTGCCAGGTATTGGCCCAATGCTCGAGCAACGGGTGATCGGGGTTACTGAATTCGACCTTGGCTTCCCAGAACAACAGCATCCACATCGACCAGTAAAAGCCGTACTGACTGTGGCTGATGATCTCCAGCCCGGCGTCATTGACCATCGCCTTGAACTGCTCTTCACTGATGATGCGAATGTGGTTGGGCTTCTGGAAATAATCCGGCGAGGCAATGTCTTTCTGCAAATCTTCCGAGCTGGGATGCGGCACGCTCAGCAGGTACAGCGCTCCCGGCTTGCCGACCCGTACCAGTTCGGCGAGAAATTGCGCCGGATCGTCGACATGCTCGATGACTTCGGTGGAGACCACGCGGGTGGCGGTGGCATCGGCAATCGGCAGCGGGTTGCAGTCGGTCACGTGGCATTCGACGCTGCGTGCCGGGGTATCGCTCAGACGCTGGCGGGTGGCCTCGACTTTGGCCGCGTCGATGTCGGCAATGATGATCTTCGCCCCGCGCATGCCGCAGAAATGCACATTACCGCCGTCGCCACAGCCGACATCGAGCAACGTGTCATCGGCGCTCACCCGAAAGCCTGTGAACAGCTCGTCGGTCTCCTGATTGAACCAGCCACTGAGCTTTGCGTCGTACAGGCCGAGCATGTACGGATCAACCTTGTCGGCGGCAGATGGCACAGCAACCGGTGCGGGAGACGTTGCCGTGAGTTTCTTCAAAAGGCTCAGCATGAGGTAGCTCCAGAGGATGGGACGGCGGTTCGCGACGTACCGAGGCGGCGCACCAGCGCGGCGCCGCGATTGCGCATCGGCATTTCGATGAATCGGTAATTCAATTCGCTGAGCAGCGCGATCAGACCGCCGGCGATCAGCACCGTGAGAATCGGGTGCCCGGCCGGACTGGGCAGCCCCGCGTCCTGCAAGCGGAAGATCAATTCACGGACCAGCAGATAGGCCGGAATATGGATCAGGTAGATGCCGTAGGAACGGCTGCCGATCCACGCCATCAGCCGTTGCAACCTTCCGCGCGGCAGCAGGTAATCGCGGTTGTACGAGGCAATCCACACCAGCAGCGCGCTGAGCACGGCGATCGTGCCGATGCGGTAAGAGGCGAACGTGAAGCGGTCGGTGGCCATGAAGCTCAGCAGCATCGCCAGCACAATCAGTACCGTAACGCCGGCCCACGGCCGCCGCAGGAACCTCGGTTCCCAACGGGAATACCCCGGCTGCGCGCTCCACATCGCCAGCAATACGCCGAGGGCCAGGGCATCGGTGCGCACCACCATCAGCAAGGGGGTGCGCAACGTGAACAGTTGCACCGCGACCAGCGCCAGCAATACCCAGCCCAGATGTCGGCGACACACGACAATCAGCAGCGGGAACAGCAAGTAGAACTGCTCCTCCAGCGCCAGGCTCCAGTAGACGAAACTGCTGCCGTATTCGTATTGAAAGAAACTGTCGGCAAAACGGAAATTGGCGTAATGCAACACCCCGGCCAGTGTCGCCTGCAGGTTGGCGTGCAGCGTGCCGAACGCACCTGAGCGATTGAGCAAGACACAGGCCAGCAACATCAGCGCCAGCCACAGCCAGGCCGAGGGCAACAAACGAAAGGCCCGGCGCAGCCAGAAATTGCGTGTCTGCTCCCAGCACTGTCGACGGCTCGTGCAGCCTTGCAGCACGGGGATCAGGCTGCGGGCGATGACAAATCCGGAGATCGCAAAAAACAGGTCAACGCCCCACCAGGACTGCGCCCAATGGTGGACTGTTTGCAGCAGCGGCACGGTGTCGGTGAACAGGCTGCCCTGCAGGTGATGAAACAGCACACCGAGCACCGCGATCGCGCGCAGTACCTCGATGTCCATGATCCGCTTGCTGTTCATGCCCCGCGCATCTCGGGGTCTGAGGCGAACCGGCGTTCGAACAACTGCCCCAGAAACACCTGCAACCGCTGCTCGGCCACTGCCTGACTGCAGAAATCCTGCAGGCTGCTCACCGCCTGAGCGGCCATCTGTGCATAACGTTGCGGATCGTCTTTGGCGACCGCATAGCTGGCGCGATAGGCCGTGCACAACGACGTCCAGTTAGTCACATAACGCAGGGTGCGGAAGGCCTTGCGCGGGTCATGCGGCCAGGCCGTGAGCTCGTCGGTGGAGTCGATCAGAAAGGCGTTGTCGGCACTCAGGTAATCGATCATTGCCGTCGTACGCGGCGCCACCGCCGGTTTGCCGCAGGACATGAATTCCATCAACGGCAGGCACTGGCCCTCGCCGTAGGACGTGTTGACCACATAGCGGGTCGCCTGCACCAGGCGCTCATAATCGGCGTCCGCGAGGTAGCCGTAGATCAGCACGATCCGGCAGCGGTAGGACTGATTCTTGTACAGGTGGTGGAGGATGTCGCTCAGCGCTTCTTCGGCATCGTGGTGCGTCAGTTTCAGCACGAGCGTTGCGTCCTCGACCTCGCGGAACGTCACGCAGAATGCACTGAGCATGTCCTCCCAGTTCTTGCGCCCATCGCCGGGATTGAACACTGAGGTGTAGACCACGCCGTCGAGCAGCAACTCCTGCTCCCTGACCGGCGCATGGAAATCGAGTCCCTTGCCCGTGCGCAAAGGCCGGGGGGCGAATGCGTTCAAGTCAAGTTTGCGACTGTCGGCCACCAATCCCTTGATCTTCAACCGTACCGGTCCATTCGGTGACTGGCCCTGCAACGGCGCACCGCGGGCGGCAAAGCGATCCCATACCGGCGCAGGCACCGCGACGATCGGGTAATCGCTGTCCATTGCGTCGCACACCGCGTTGACGGTGTAGCTGGAATGGGTGATCGCCGCTCCGCAAGCCTGCAGCACCGTGCGCCAGTCGTTGCGCGGCTCACCGGCAAACGGCTCATTGGGGATGGTGCTGAACTCCCACGCAAACACCGGCAAAGTCGGACACATCAGGTGTACCGGCGTGCGATGGGGCGGCGAGAACGACAGGAAGACGCACGGCTCGCCACTGGCGCGGCATTCCTCGTAAAGCGCGTCGACTTCGGTCAGCGGATCGGCCACTTCCACCACGCGTCCGAGACGCTCGAGTACCGGGCGATATTCCTTGAGCACGAAGTAATAGCTGTACTCCGAGCGCCCCAGATTCTGTGCAATGGTGTGCTGGTTGGTTTCCGAATGAATGATGATCAGCATGAGGCGTTTTCCGTCACTGACGCAGCATTGGCGGGATGCGGTGCAAGCCCGAAAAATTCCGCCATGCGCGTTTGCACGGGGGCAAAAGCGCAGTAGTCATGCATGCGCTCGACCGCTGCCGCCGACATCTGCCGGTACCGCTCCGGCTGGTCTTTGGCCATGCGGTAGCTGTCCTCGTAGGCTTGTTTCAGCGAAGCCCAATCCGGGCGGTGGCGCAGGGTGCGGTAAATCAGCCGTGAGTCCTGCGGCCAGATGGCGGGTTCTTCGCTGGACTTGATCACGAAGGCGACGCTGTCGTCGATGTAGTCTTCCATGGCCGTGTGGTCCGGGGCGATTACCGGTTTGCCACTGGACATGAACTCCATCAACGGCAGACACAGGCCCTCACAGCGCGAGGCGTTGACGTAGTAACTGGCAGCGGCGTAAAGCCGGGTGTACTGGGCGTCATCCAGATAACCGTGCATCACCACCACCCTGCAGGCAAAGGGTGAGAGCTGCGCCAACAGGGTCATTAATTCGCTGTAGTAAGACGCCAGGTCGTTCTGGGTGATTTTCAATACCAGCGTCGCATCGGCCGTTTCCCGAAACGCCCAGCAAAACGCGGTGATCAGTTGATGCCAGTTCTTGCGGCCATCTTTGGGGTTGAATACGGTGACGTAGACCACACCGTCGACCGTGGTGTCGACCACCGACGTGGTGTCCGGCAGATCCAGCTGCGGCGGTTCGACCACTGCCACCGCCTGTGGACCGGCGATACTCGGCAGCTGTCGCTCCAGCCAGGCATGCGCCCTGCGTGAGAAAAGATCACGCAGTCCCTCCCAATACCAGTGATGCAGAAACTTCACCCGCGGCTGTTGCTGTTCGCGGCCTGCATCCAGGCGCCACTGGCGCAGGTAGTGCCGGGCGATGACCAGGCGCCGTTTGACGGTCAGCGGAGGAGGTCGCTGTGCCTCGATCGCGGCCAGTTGCTCGGCGGTCAGTGGTTTGGGCAGCAGGTCATCGGCTGAGAGCGCCAGCGTACGGCTGTCGAAAAAGCAGCCCTTGATCGCCAGCGGCGTGCCTGGATTGACCGGCGCCGGAACTTGCTGCTGACGAATCGCCGCAAAGTTCTCCCACAACGGTGTCGGCAAAACCAGTACCGGAAAATCCTCGCCCAGCGCCCGGCGAATCGCCCGGGCAGTATGGCTGGACAGAGTAATCACCCGCCCTTGTCGGGCCAGCATCTGCGTCCAGTCGTGGCGCGGATCGTTGTCCCAGATCTCGTCCGGGATCGAATCGAACTCCCAGGCAACCACACACAGGGTCGGACACTCAAGATCGGTCGGCGTATTTTGCGGCGGGGTGAAGGAGAGAAACAGGCTGTCTTCGCCCACCTCGCGCAATTGGCGAAAGAGCGGATCAACCTCGGTGATGGCGGACACCACATGCACCCGCCCAAGGCTTTCCAGCACTGGGCGATAAGCCTTGAGCACGAAGTAGTAACTGTATTCGGGACGCCCGAGACTCTGGCTGATGGAACGGTCGTTGACGTCCGAGTAAAGAATGAAGTTCATGGCATCCCACGATGAAGCCGCCATCCCGGCTGCTTCAATCCATGACGGCGAAGCGCTGAATCGTGGTCGGCATGCCGACACTCGTCCTGCATCTTCCAGCCCGTCTTTGTTCTTGTTTTTAGTGGTCGGTCTGACTGGGGCTGAACAACCCCTGTTGAACGCGACGAGGGGCATTCTAAACACATCCGTCGCGGATTCGTGAACCGCCCGGCGAGAATAAATCCGTCTACTCTGACGAGAACTGACCAGTCACGGTTTGCACTGTTGAAATTGCCAAGCATTTGGCACAGATTGGTAACAAACAACTACAACAACGACTTCGCCTGTCGTCCTGTCGGCCTTTTTCATGCGGCCTGACAGACTTCCCCTCAAAGCCTGTGGGAAAGTGGCGAATGTTAAAGACCAAGGGGTCGCTGTTTGAAAAAGCGTCTGTTCGTCACGGGCCTCAGTGGGTTCGTGGGACAACATATCCAGTCGCGTCTGTCCCAGTCTGACTCGACGTGGGAACTGCTGCCTGCCATCGCACCCTACGATCTCACGTCAGCGGCGAGCCTCGTCGACCTGTGGCCACAATTGCCCGACGCGGTGATTCACCTCGCTGGTCAGACCTTCGTTCCCGAAGCCTTCCGTGACCCGGCCCGTACGCTCGAGATCAATCTGCTGGGTACCCTCAATCTGTTGCAGGCCCTCAAGGCCCGCGGATTTCGGGGGACCTTCCTGTATGTCAGCTCTGGCGACGTCTATGGGCAAGTCGACGAGAGCGCCCTGCCCATCACCGAACTGCAACCGCCCTGCCCGCGCAACCCCTATGCGGTGAGCAAGCTCTCGGCCGAGTTTCTCAGCCTGCAATGGGGCCTGAGTGAGGGCTGGCCGGTGCTGGTGGCGCGGCCGTTCAACCATATCGGCGCCGGACAGAAAGACAGCTTCGTCATCGCCAGCGCCGCACGCCAGATCAACCGCATCAAGCAAGGCTTGCAGGCAGCACGACTGGAAGTCGGCGACATTGACGTCACGCGCGACTTCCTCGATGTCGGCGATGTGATCGCGGCTTATTTCGCCCTTCTGGAAAAAGGCACACCCGGGCAGGTCTACAACATCTGCTCGGGCCGCGAACAAAGCATCCGCAGTCTGATCGAGCAGTTGGGCGATCTGGCGCAGGTCGAAGTGCAACTGGTGCAGGATCCGGCACGCATGCGGCGCGCCGATCAGCGTCGCGTTTGCGGCAGTCACGCAAAGCTGGTCCAGACCACGGGCTGGGCACCGGCAATCACCACACAACAATCCCTGCGGGCGATCCTGTCCGACTGGGAGCAGCGAGTAAAACAACAATGAAAAGTGCACTGATCACGGGGATCACCGGCCAGGACGGCGCATATCTGGCCAGGTTGCTGCTCGACAAGGGTTACAAGGTTCACGGCCTGGTAGCACGCCGTAGCAGCGATTCGCGCTGGCGCTTGCGCGAGATGGGCGTCGAAGGCGACATCGTCTACCTGGACGGTGACATGGCCGATGCCTGCTCGGTACAACGTGCAGTCATTCAGTCGGCGCCGGACGAGGTCTACAACCTCGCTGCACAAAGCTTCGTTGCCGCTTCCTGGAATCAGCCGGTGACCACCGGCATCGTCGATGGCCTGGGCGTCACCCACTTGCTCGAAGCGATCCGCCAGTTCAGCCCGCACACACGTTTCTATCAGGCCTCCACCAGCGAAATGTTCGGTCTGATTCAGGCCGAACAACAGGACGAGAACACCCCGTTCTATCCGCGCAGCCCCTACGGCGTGGCCAAACTCTACGGTCACTGGATCACCGTCAACTACCGCGAAAGTTTCGACCTGCACGCCAGCAGCGGCATCCTCTTCAACCACGAGTCGCCGCTGCGCGGCATCGAGTTCGTCACCCGCAAGGTCACCGACGCCGCGGCCCGCATCAAGCAGGGCAAGCAGCAGGAACTGGCCCTGGGCAACATCGACGCCAAACGCGACTGGGGTTTTGCCGGTGACTACGTCGAAGCCATGTGGCTGATGCTGCAACAGGACAAGCCTGACGATTTCGTGGTCGCCACCGGCGTCACCACCACCGTGCGCGAGATGTGCCGCATCGCCTTCGATCACGTTGGCCTCAACTACCGCGACTACGTGAAGATCGACCCGGCGTTCTTCCGCCCGGCCGAAGTCGAAGTGCTGCTCGGCAACCCGGCCAAGGCTCAGCGCGTATTGGGCTGGAAACCGAAAACCGACCTCGACACCCTGATCCGCATGATGATGGATGCGGACATGAAACGCGTCGCCAAGGAGTAGGCCATGCTCATTCCCGTGATTCTGTCCGGCGGTGCCGGTACTCGTTTGTGGCCGGTGTCCCGCGAGGGCCATCCCAAGCCGTTCATGACCCTGCCCGACGGCCAGTCGCTGCTCGGCAAGACCTACCAGCGGGCGGCAGCACTGCTCGACGGCTGGGGCGACATCGTCACGGTGACCAACCGCGAGTACTACTTCCAGAGCAAGGATCACTATTGCGCCGCCCATGTGTCGCGCCATCGCGGGCACTTCCTGCTGGAGCCGACCGGGCGCAACACCGCCCCGGCGATTGCCGCAGCGGCCCTGTCACTGCAGGCGCTGCACGGCGACAACGCAATCATGGTGGTGATGCCCGCCGACCATTTGATCGTCAACCAGGACGCACTCAAGAGTGCCGTCGAACACGCGGTCAATCTGGCGAAGGACGGTTATCTGGTGACCTTCGGTGTGCTGCCGACCGCCCCGGAAACCGGCTTCGGCTACATCGAAACCGGCGCACCGCTGGACGCCAAAGGCGCAGCGAAAGTGCAGCGTTTCGTGGAAAAGCCCGACCTGCAAACCGCCACCCATTACCTGGAAAGCGGCAACTTCCTGTGGAACTCGGGCATGTTCTGCTTCACCACCGCGACCCTGATCAACGAACTGCAATTGCACGCGCCAGAGTTGCTGGAACAGACCCGCGCCTGCATGCAGGCCAGCGCCGCGGTGGAAACTATCGGCTGCCTGCAACAGGAACTGTCGCCGACACTGTTTGCTGAAATCACCGACATCTCCATCGATTACGCCTTGATGGAGCGTTCGGAGAAAGTCGTGGTGGTGCCCGCCGGTTTCGACTGGAGCGACATCGGTTCGTGGGGTGCCGTGGCAGCGCTGGTACCGGCCGATGCCGACAACAATCGCGCCAGCGGCGAAGCGGTGTTCATCGACAGCCATAACAACTTCGTGCAGAGCGAAGGCCGACTGGTGGCCGCCGTCGGTGTGGATAACCTGATCATCGTCGACACCGCCGACGCGGTGCTGGTGGCCCATGCCGATCGCGCCCAGGATGTGCGACGCGTTGCCAAACAGCTCAAGGACAAATCCCACGAAGCCTACCGTCTGCATCGCACGGTCAGTCGTCCGTGGGGCACCTACACCGTGCTCGAAGAAGGCCCGCGTTTCAAGATCAAGCGCATCGTGGTCAAGCCCGGCGGCAAGCTGTCGCTGCAAATGCACCATCACCGCAACGAACACTGGGTGGTGGTCGAAGGCATGGCCAAGGTCACCAACAACGGTACCGGCACTCATCTGGTGGCCAAGAACGAATCGACGTTCATTGCCGCTGGCCATCGCCATCGCCTGGAAAACCCCGGCGTGATCGACCTGGTGATCATCGAAGTGCAAAGCGGCGAATACCTGGGTGAAGACGATATCGTGCGCTTCGAAGACCAATACGGCAGGACGGTTTGATGCTGCTTTCCCTGTACCGTTCGCTTTACAGCTATCGAGGATTCATCCTCGGCAGCGTACAGCGAGAGTTTCAAGCGCGTTATCGCAATTCGCTGCTCGGCGCCTTGTGGCCCGTGTTCAATCCACTGTCGATGATCATCGTCTACACCGTGATCTTTTCTCACATCATGCGCGCCCGCCTGCCGGGCGTGGATGACAGCATGGCCTACAGTGTCTATCTCTGCGCCGGGCTGCTCGCCTGGGGAATGTTTTCGGAAATCACCCTGCGCAGCCAGACCATGTTTCTGGATAACGCCAACCTGCTGAAGAAAATCAGCTTCCCCCGCATCTGCCTGCCGGTGATCGTGCTGTGCAATGCGGCGATCAATTTCGCCATCATCATCGGCCTGTTCCTTGGATTTCTATTAATCAGCGGGCGTTGGCCCGGTATGGCGCTCCTGGCGCTGATTCCCCTGATTGCGCTGCAGATGCTGTTCTGCGCTGGTCTGGGCATGATCCTCGGCGTGTTGAATGTATTCTTTCGCGATGTCGGCCAGCTCTTCGCCATCTGCCTGCAGTTCTGGTTCTGGCTGACGCCGATCGTGTATCCGATCACCATCCTCCCGGAGTGGGTCCAGCGGCTGCTGCAACTCAACCCGATGACCAGCCTGATCGGCAGCTATCAGAACCTGTTCCTGTATGGGCAATGGCCGGTCTGGAACTCGCTTTTACCGGTGTTCATCGTCGCGGTGGTGATGTGTCTGATCGCCCTGCGGTTGTTCCGCCAGCGCGTCGGTGAAATGGTGGATGAACTCTGATGGGACTTATACGCGTAACGGGCCTGGGCAAGGCTTATAAACAGTATCCGACACGCTGGAGCCGTCTGGCGGAATGGCTGATCCCGTTTTCCCCGGTGCGCCACCGCGAGCATTGGGTGCTGCAGGATGTCGCTTTCGAGATTGCCCCCGGCGAGGCCGTGGGTATCGTCGGCGCCAACGGTGCGGGCAAAAGCACTTTGCTGAAGATGATCACCGGTACCACTCAACCCACCTGCGGCAAAATCGAGATTGAAGGGCGCGTAGCGGCATTGCTGGAGCTGGGCATGGGTTTTCACCCGGACTTTACCGGGCGCCAGAACGCGATCATGGCCGGACAGTTGCTGGGCCTGCAGGTTGGCGAAATCGAAGCGCTGATGCCTGACATCGAACACTTCGCAGAAATCGGCGAAGCCATCGACCACCCCGTGCGCACCTACTCCAGCGGCATGCAGATGCGCCTGGCCTTCAGCGTCGCCACCGCGCGGCGTCCGGACATTCTGATCGTCGACGAGGCCCTGTCGGTGGGCGACGCCTACTTTCAGCACAAGAGCTTTGAACGCATTCGCAGCTTCCGCAAGGCCGGCACGACCCTGCTGATCGTCTCCCACGACCGCTCGGCCATCCAGTCGATCTGCGATTCGGCGATCCTGCTCAAGGATGGCCACATGGCCATGTACGACAAGCCGGAAGTGGTGCTCGACTATTACAACGCCCTGATGGCCGAACGCGAAGGGCAGATCGTGCGTCAGGAAATGCTCGCCGGCGGCGAAGTGCAGACCGTGTCCGGCACCGGCGAGGCAGGCATTCTGAGTGTGCGCCTGCTGGACGAACACGATCGCGCCATCGACGCTGCCGAGGTCGGCCAGCCAGTGGTACTGGAAGTGCAGGTCGAAGTTCGGCGCGACATTGAACGGCTGGTGCTCGGCTTCATCCTCAAGGATCGTCTGGGCCAGATGATGTATGGCATCAACACCCATCGCCTGAACAAGGCCCTGACCGATCTGCGCGCCGGCGAACGCTTCACTTACCGCTTCGCCTTCGTCATGGGGCTGGGCAAGGGCAACTATTCGGTATCGTTGAGCCTGTCGCGCCTGGACTCGCATCTGGACCGCAACTTCGAATGGCGCGATTACGGTCTGGTGTTTCACGTGATCAACAACCGCCAGGAAGATTTCGTCGGCTGTTCCTGGCTCAATGCCAAGACGACGATCACCCCTCACACCGAGACAGCGCTGACCGAGCGTGCGCCATGACCCGCCTCTTGGTCGAGTGCACCCACGTCTTCAAACACCCGAAGATCAACTCCGGTATTCAACGCGTGGTGCGCAACGTCATCAAGCAATTGCCGGCGCGGGTGGGTGATGTCGAGTGCCTGCCGGTCATTTCGCTGAGGGGCCGGCTCTATCGGGTCACGCGCCTGGCCCCGCTGGACGCGCCGCTGTTCAACGCCATTGCGACATTCGGCGAACGACTGGAACGCCTTGCGCACCGTTTCTGGCAATGGCATCAGCGCCTCGACAGCCGCCTGCAGGCAAAAACCCCACGACGCCTGCTGTATGTCGGCTATCGGCTGAGCGCTTTCGCGGCATTTGGCGTACCCCTGCGGCTGATCGAGCGGATGAACCGCCAGCAACTGCCAAAACGCTGTGCCCCCTTGCAGCATCAGCCCGGAGACCAACTGGTGCTGCTGGATTCGTCCTGGCACTCGGACTTTTTCTCCCACGCCGAACAGCTCAAGCGCGAGGGTGTCGGTATCGTCGCGGTCATCTACGACTTGATACCGCTGACCCACCCGCAGTTCTACGACACGCGGCTGGTGCAGGTCTTCAGTGAATGGTTCGACTGGATCACCCGCACGGCCGACGGCTACCTGGCCATTTCCGCCACGGTACGCGATCAGGTGCGCGCCGAACTGCAGCAACGGATCGGCACGGTACAGGCCGAAAAACGCTGGTTCGATTATTTCCACCTCGGTTCCGAACTGGATCTGCACAGCGCCGGGGAAACCGTCGAACCGCGCCTGCAACAGCTGTTCAATACACCGGTGCCGCTGTTCCTGATGGTCAGTACCATTGAGCCGCGCAAGAACCACGCATACCTGCTCGATGCCTTCGAACGGGCTTGGACCGCCGGCTCCCCGGCGCGTCTGTGCTTCGCCGGGCGCATCGGCTGGAAGTGCGACGCCCTGCTCGCCCGGGTGCGCAGTCATCCCGAACTGAATCGCCGCCTGTTCATGTTCAACGACTTGAGCGACACCAGCCTCGAACATGCCTACGCCCACGCCAGTGCGCTGGTATTCCCTTCGTTTGTCGAAGGCTTTGGCCTGCCGCTGGTGGAAGCCATGCAGCGTGGCTTGCCGGCGATGGGCAGCGACATTGCGGTGTTCCGCGAAATCGGCGGCGAATTCATGGCCTATTTCGATTTGCAGGATCCGCAAAGCCTCGCTGACTTGATCATGCGGTTCCTGCAGAGTGGCCAATTCCCCGCTGCTCGCGATGTGGCGGACTGGCGCTGGATCGACTGGCACGAGGCGAGTGCGCAACTGGCCGAGCGCACCGTACGCAATGCAGTGCAAGCGCCATTGGCGCCAGCGAGGCCGCATGCGCATTGCCCTTAATGCCCGGATCCTGCAGGCACCGCGCACCGGCATCGGCCATTACGTCGCCGAGTTGGTGAATGCGTTGCGCAGCGATACCGATATCGAAATTGAGTTGTTCCACGGCTGGGGCTGGAGTTCGGCCTTGCCGGAGGCGGCGATGCCCGGTTATTCGCGCCTGACGCCACTGCTGCGGCAGATCCCCGGGGCTTATCAGGCGCGGCGCTGGCTGGAACAAAAGCGTTTCGATCAGGCGCGCGCGCATGGCATCGATCTGTATCACGAACCGAGTCTGTGGCCACTGGCCTTCGACGGCCCGACCGTGATCACCCTGCACGACCTGACGCACCTGCATTACCCCGAAACTCAGCCGCCGGCACGTTTGCAAGAGATCGAGCGCCGACTGGCTACCGGCGTGCGGCAGGCACAAGTGATCCTCACCGATTCACAAGCGATCGCCGACGAAGCTCAAAGCTGTTTCGGCCTGCCCGCTGAACGTTTCGTGGTCGCTCCCTTGGGCGTGGCCGAGCGCTTTCATCCGCGTGACGCACACACCATCGACCCGGTACTCAAGACCCATGCCGTTACGGCGCGGGAGTATTTCCTCTGTGTCGGGACGCTGGAGCCACGCAAGAATCTGCGGCTGGCCCTGCGCGCCCATGCCTTGCTGCCGGAGGCCGTGCGCCAACGCTTTCCGCTGCTGATCGTCGGCATGGCTGGCTGGCAGCGCGAACAGTTCAGCGCCGAACTGCGCCAGGCATTGGCAAGCGGGCATGTGTGCCTGCTCGGCTACTTGCCCGATGAACACCTGGCCCAGCTGTTGGCCGGTGCCCGGGCGCTGATTTTTCCTTCGTTATACGAAGGCTTTGGCCTGCCGGTGTTGGAGGCGATGGCCAGCGGCACGCCGGTGGTACTCACCCGCGCTTCGGCCATGCCGGAAGTCGCGGGCGACGCGGGCAACTATATTGAACCTGACAATGCAGACGGCTTGCGCGACGCGCTGATCCGTCTGCTCGACGATCAGGTGCATTGGCAAGCATGCCGAGAAGCCGGATTGCAGCGGGCGCGGCTTTTTTCCTGGCAGCGCTGCGCACAGGCCACGGCCGGTGCCTACCGCCAGGCCATGGGAGGTTGAATGCGAGTTCTTCATTTTTTCAAAACCTACTTGCCTGACTCGGTCGGCGGTATCGAGCAGGTGATATTTCAGCTGTGCGAAAGCGGTGCGCATCACGGTATCGACGGCCAGGTGCTGACACTCAGCGCCGACCCGACCCCGCCGGTGGTGCAACTGGGTCAACACGAAGTGCATCGCGCCAGACTCGACATTCAGTTCGCCTCCACCGGGTTTTCCTGGAGCGTGTTCAAACAGTTTCGCGAGCTGGCCGCCGAAGCCGATGTGGTCAACTATCACTTTCCGTGGCCGTTCATGGACCTGGTGCACTTTGCCAGCGGCATGAACAAACCGAGCGTGGTGACCTACCACTCGGACATTATTCGTCAGAAGCATCTGCTCAAACTCTACCGACCGCTGATGAACCGCTTCCTCGCCAGCGCCGACCGGATTGTCGCGGCCTCGCCGAACTACCTGCACACCAGCGACGTGCTGCAGCAGTTTCAGAACAAGACCCGGGTGATTCCATACGGTTTGAACAAGGCCGGTTATCCACAGGCCGACAGCGAACGGATGAATCGCTGGCGCCAGCAGCTTGGGGATAAGTTTTTCCTGTTCGTCGGGGTCATGCGTTACTACAAAGGTCTGCACATCCTGCTCGACGCCTTGAAGGACGTGGACTATCCCGTGGTGATCGTCGGTGCCGGGCCGCTGGAACTGGAGTTGCACGCCCAGGCTGCTGCGCTGGGGCTGCGTAACATCCACTTTCTCGGGCGCCTGGGCGATGAAGACAAGGTCGCCCTGCTACAGCTGTGCTACGCCATCGTGTTTCCGTCGCACCTGCGTTCCGAAGCGTTCGGCATTTCGCTGCTCGAAGGCGCGATGTACGGCAAACCAATGATCTCCAGCGAAATCGGTACCGGCACCAGCTACATCAACATCCACAACGAAACCGGGCTGGTGGTGCCGCCGAGCAACCCTCAGGCGTTTCGCGAGGCAATGCGCAGCCTCTGGAAAAACCCCGAACGCGCAGCAGCCATGGGCATAAAGGCCGAGGCGCGTTACCGGCAGTTGTTTACCGCCGACGAGATGGGCCGCAAGTGGACCGAGCTGTATCAGGAGTTGCTCGAAGAGAAAGACCTGTCTTACGCCTGATCTCGACTGACCCCTGTGGGAGCGAGCTTGCTCGCGAAAGCGTCCTCTCAGTCACATCAGCGGCGACTGACAGATTGCTTTCGCGAGCAGGCTCGCTCCCACAAGTTTTCGTGGCGAAGGGAGGATAGGGTTAAAGATCCAGCACCAGCAATTGCTCGCTCTGCGCCGGCACCGCGCAGCAAATCAGCACCTGCCCCGCTTCCGGCAGGTCTGCCGGGGGCTGTGGATAATTCACCGCGCCACTGACCAGACGTGTCTTGCAGGTGCCGCACGAACCTCCCCGGCAACTGAACTCGGGGCGCAAGCCACGGCTTTCTGCGAGCTCCAGCAGACTGCCGCCGTCCGGCTGCCAGCGCGCCTCTTTGGCAGAACGCTCGAACATCACCGGCACTGACGTGATGGCGGCCGGTGGTTGCTCGATGACCGCCGCATCCGGGTCCGGCTGGCGCCTGAGCGTCGACGGGCCGAAGGTCTCGGCATGGATCCGCGCGTCGCGAATGTCCAGCTCGCGCAGACTGTCGTAGACACTTTGGGTAAAAGCGCCGGGGCCACAGACAGCAAAATCGATCTGGTCGTAATCCTCGACCTCCAGCAGATCGCGCAGCAATGCCCGATCAATGCGCCCATGGCGGTCGAAATCCTCGCCCTCGTGCGCATCGGCTTCCGGCTGACTGAGCAGGCGAATCACCCGTACCGCGTCGCCAGCACTTTCCAGCACGCGATCGATTTCCTCGCGAAACGGCTGATCGGCCAGGCTACGCGAACTCTGCAGCAACCACGTCGGCCGAATCCGCCGGGTGCGCAGACCTTGATACACCACCTCGCGCAGCATCGACAGCAACGGCGTGATGCCAACCCCCGCCGCCAGCAGCACCAGCGGCCGGTGTTCCAGCGGTGCCACCGTGAAGTGCCCCTGTGGCGCCCGTGCCTCAAGAACATCGCCGACCCGGATCTGCTGGTGCAAATGGCCTGAAACCAGGCCCTCGCGTTTCACACTGATGCGCAGGAAATCATCCGATGGCGCACTCGACAGGCTATAAGTGCGAATATGCGTTTCACCATCCAGAGTGAAACGCAACGGCAGATGCTGGCCAGCCTGAAACACCGGCATCCCTGCGCCATCGTCTGGTTGCAGATAGATCGAGCGGATGTGCTGGCTCTCCCTTTCGATGCGGGTCACCCGCAGCGGCCGCCAGCGGTCACCCAGCGCTTTGGCCTGCAAGCGTGCATCGGCCTGGGCCCAGGTGCCGGTCAGCAGACTGGTGGGCGACATGCCGTCGAAGCGCCAGCGCAGGGCCAGTGCCGCCGGGCGCCGCACCAGTCTCTCCACCTCGAATGTCCAGAGGCGCTCGGCGCCTTGGAACGCTTCGATCTGCGGCCCGTCGAGGATGATTTCGGTCCGCCCGCTCAGTTGCAGCACATCGCCTGTGGAAAAGTCGATGAACAGCAGGCCGGCCTTGGGATTGAGCAGCAGGTTGCCGAGCGTGTTGAAGTGCAGGTTGCCGGCAAAATCCGGGATGGTCAGACGATTACCTTCAACCCGGACAAACCCGGCCTGCCCGCCACGATGGGAAACATCCACCGCACGTTGTCCGTCCACATCGACGTAACTGGCGACAAAGAAGGTATCGGCGCCTTCGATCATGGCTCTGGCTGCGTCATCAAGACCGTCGTCGTGCTGCGCTGGCCGCGTCTGCGGATCGCTCAGCGGCACGCGCTGGAACTGGCGCAGTTGAATGTATTGCGGACAGTTGCCGAAAGCCTGATCCACGCCCACCTCGAAACCCTGCACGGTCAGATTGTCGACATGACCGTTGAGGCGATTGCGGCGGCGGGTATGCAACTCAATGCCGAGCAACCCGATCGGCTCGCCATTGCGCAATTGCGCCGGATCATCGGCAGCGGGTTGGCTGGCGAAATGCAGATGCTCGGGATCAGGCGAATGCGCAAACCCCGGCGCGCCTTCGATCACGCTGGCCCATGGGCGCCCGTCAGCATCGACCGCGCCGTACAGCATGAACGGTAACTGCTCATAAAAGGCGCGGTGCTGATCTGGCATCCAGTCGCGAATCACTTTTCGACCGAAGGCCTCCATGCGCTCGGCAACGCCGACATGGGCCTGCAGTTGTTGCTCGCCAGCGTGCCACGGTGAACGTTCCATCACGCATCTCCCCGCGCCGCCGGCGCATTGTGGTTAACTCGATCAGATCGGGCCGCCCCCTTAGGCAGTCTTTTGCAGACCGGCGACCGTGCGCGGCATGCCGACAAAACCGGGCAAGGCTTCGACACGCGCCAGCCAGGCACGCACGTTGGTGTAGTCGTCCAGCGACACGTTGCCTTCCGGCGCATGGGCGATGTAGCTGTAGGCGGACACGTCGGCGATGGTCGGCTCGCTGCCGGCCAGATACGGGGTCTTGCCCAGTTCCACCTCCATCACTTTGAGCAGGTTATGCGCACGGGTAATCGCTTCTTCAGCATTCAACTGTGCGCCAAACACCGTCACCAATCGTGCAGCAGCAGGTCCGAAAGCAATCGGCCCTGCAGCGGCCGACAACCAGCGCTGCACCTGCGCCGCGCCGACCGGATCGGTCGGCAGCCAGCGGCCATTGCCGTACTTGAGCGCCAGATACACCAGAATCGCGTTGGAGTCGGCCAGCACCACACCGCCGTCGTCAATCGCCGGCACCTGGCCGAAACTGTTGATCGCCAGATACGGCGCCTGCTTGTGCTCACCCTTGGCCAGATCGACCAGGATCAATTCGGTCGGCAACTGCAGCAGGGACAGCATCAGCTCTACCCGATGGGCGTGGCCGGAACGCGGGAAGTTGTAGAGTTTGATCGCTTGCATGGTCGACTCCGCTGGAGAGGGCGCCGTTCGGGATGGCAGCGCCGATGGAGGCCATCTTCCACCCATCTTCAAATCAACAGAATCACCAGCAATCGCAATCGATTATTTCACTGGATGAAATAACGCCGCGTTCTGCAGCGCCGGATGTTCTCGCAGCACCTTCACCGCGTGGTCGACAAAACTGCGCACCCGCGCCGGTGCCTTGCGCCCGCCCTGATACACCACATGAATCGGCAGCGGCGGCAGTTCGAAATCGGCGAGGACAATTTCCAGTTCACCGGAAGCCACCTTGCCGGCGACCTGATAGGACAACACCCGGGTCAGCCCCAACCCCAGGCAGGCCGCAGTAATCGCCGCCTGGTTGGCGGTGACCACCAGCCGAGGCTCGGGTCGCACGCTAAGCGCTTCGCCCTGATCCACAAACGGCCAGTTGCGCAACTGGCCGATGGCCGACATCGTCACCACCGGCGCACCGGCCAGTGCCTGCGGATGCGCGGGACGGCCGTGTCGAGCCAGATAGTCCGGCGAACCACAGATCACCCGCCGCACTTCGCCGACCCGGATTGCATGCTGATTGCTGTCCGGCAACTCACCAATGCGCACCGCGACATCGATGCCCTCCTCGACCATGCTCACCACCCGATCGACCAACAGCGCATTGATCGAAACATCTGGATACTGCGTCAGATAACTGGTCATCAGGGGCGTGACAAACAACTCACCGAACAACACCGGCGCAGTCACCGTCAATTGCCCACGGGGCTGGGCGTGACTGCCGGCCGCCGAATCCTCGGCTTCCTGCACCTCGGCGAGAATTCTCCGACAATCTTCCAGATAACGCTGACCGGCCTCGCTGAGGTGCACAGTGCGTGTCGTGCGAATCAGCAACTGTGTACCAATGCGCTGCTCTAGCGCCGCCACGGCGCGGGTGACACTGGCCGCGGACAAGCCAAGACGCCGCGCCGCTGCCGAGAAGCCCTGCTCCTGGGCCACGGTGGCGAAGATCTGCATTTCCTGGAAGCGGTCCATGGAGGTCCTCGATTCAGATACAAAAATCGCAGCCGAGGCTGCGATTTTTGCGGGTCTGGATTTTGAGAATTAAAGCTGTCGCAGTATGAGGCGGATTTCGGGGCTTCCAGCTGGCTGCGAAGAAATCGCAAAACTGTCGCAGAAGGCCCAGATGCTGATACGGACTCAAGCGCTAGAGAATTAAAACTGCCCCAGCCAATCAGAGCTGCTGCTCCGCGGATAGCTGACGGCTACACTTACTCTCTGGCCTCTTTACGACTGGATCAAAGTCGCACCAGCAACAAGAACCTGCCAACCCTATGCAGTCTGACGCTCAGGACATGCATCTATTTAGAAAAGCACGTTCCACATCGTGTCGCAAATATATTAGGCCAACCTGGCAGCACCGTCGCTCCCTTCCCTGTAAACCAGCCCGAGAAATCCTTGAATGTGTCTCGTGCTGCATTGTCCAATTTTTTGCGGCATAGGCGGTTTTCGCCACCATCATCGGATGCCCATACCTTGCACCGTGAGAAATAACGAGTTGCGAGAAACGCTGTGAGATTTAGCTTCCGAGCAATTGAATCGTGATTGATGAAGACAGGCTCGGAACACTCACTTAGATTGACTAATCTGAGATTCTTCGCCTGTTTTTGGTTACTTGGTCGCTGCTCTGTCGTCTTTCTGCGTTAATCGATAGCCGTTTACTCGGCTTTCTGTAAGTTTTGAACTATTTCGAAAAACTCAGTGTAATCCGAGAAGCTGCAGAAACCAGCCTGTTCGCCACGAGTCGAGATGGATATCAGTGGAGGTACTCCTGATTGGATGTCCGCCAATACACCCTCAATGAAGCTACTAACAATATTGACCTGATTGTAATAAACTTCACCAGTATCATTTTCAGAAGGCTTTTTCTTCGGCTCCTTCAGGAAGTTTTTTAAAATGGCCATTCCGGCGGCGGGGTTATTTGAAAAAAGTTTTAGTATGCCTTTAAAGTAATTAGCGCTTGATGCATGTGTTGCCTCTGCGAGCTCATTTAACATGCTTTCAAGTGGTTCAGCTTGGATTTTTAACATATTTTTCAGATTGGTTATCTGAAAGATAGACATATAGGCAATATCGGAACCTCCATCGGCAGATATTATCAAGCAACGTAGAGAGTCGATGTGATTTTCCTTGGCTGCAAGGTGCATTGCCATTTCGTAGCACGCCCCGAGATGACCTCTGTTATGAGCCATCGATAACCAGAGTAGACAATCATCACTCCGCCCCCCCCCAAGCGAGGCTCCGATCCGGTACATGGCGCTGATATGCCCGTTGGACGCCGCTTTAGCTAACTCATAGCTTTCGTTATCAGAGTGCTGATACTTCAAAAGTAAGGGTATACAGGCGTCATTTATTCTTTTCTTGAGCAACTCAATTAATTTATCCCAGTTTAGCCCAAAATCACTCAGCGAGCAGTCGTTGAGGTATTGTTTCGCTGATGAACGAGGACTGCGTGGTTGGGCATTGTACTCAGCCCTCTTTTCTGCCTTGTAGATCGCTACTGTTTTTTCAGTAGGAAGTATAATGTCATCTGTATGTACCTCACGAAGTGCTTCCGAGGCCTTTCCGTGAAGGTGCTGAAACCAGCTTCCGAACCTGATTTCATACGTTACATTGTTATGTGAGATAGCTGTCATTTTCTTCATCATGGCTGTCCTTGCTTAATCATGTGCTCGATCAAGATAAGCTCGAGCCGCGAAGAGAGCCTGGTCCCAAGACATATTTGGGTGACGTTCCATATAGTCCACTGCAATATTGAGAAGTAAGCGCTCGGCGCCAAGCGGACCGGACTCCAGCATTTTTTGCTCGCGATCAAGGCGTGCAAGTGCACGTCCCTTCTTCTTGCGAAATTCGGGAACAGGGAGAGGAGAAGGTAAGATTTCTGACATAATTGCCTCCAGAGTAAGAGGCAGTTTCGCGAATGCAAAGATCCACCTCTCACTATTTAAAATTAGTGAAAAAGAGAATCCGTAACTTGCTTTCGCCGGCCACGAATAAAGCCGTATCGAAAACTTAGCTAAAAAGCACAGAAAGGTCAACCACAAAAGCAGACTTGGTGGAAAAAGTGCATAGCCTCCAGGGTGTATACGGATGCGTAGCCTTTCTTAGCCGGAGGAGCATGAGGCCAGTGAGAGAGGTCTGCAGCAAAGTGGTCGAATGGTGGGCGCGCTGGGCGTCAGCGGGATGGGCATGAAGGCCAGGGAAGGCTGATTGATCGCCTGTCGTGCTTCTTAAGCTAAGGAACAAGTAAAGCAAACGACAATGACTGCACATTAGTCGAAAGGATTCAGCTCGAAGCGCCGATCGCGCACTGCAATCTTGAGCTCCCGCTTGACAGTCCTGACATCATCCAGCGAACAGTCTCCGGCTGAGCTCGCAAGATCAAGGCTTTCAAGGCATTTGCTGGCGGCTTCCTCGATTTTGAGATCTCCGCCAGCGCGAGCTAGACGTTCCTTGGTACTCTCCAGAATTGTATTGGCTGCATCTCCAAGCAAAACAAGATCAACACATTCGTGAATGGATCGGCCAATCATAGGCGCCTCATTTGTATTGATGTCGCATAATGTTAGCGGCTAGCTCTGGCAACGTCTAATGCCGATGATTAGCGGCTGCCAGCATTAAGCTCCGACCAGCATGCACCGAGGCCCAACCCTGAATCCAGTGCCAGGTTGGATTCGCAAGACCATAGAATATGCAGCTGCGCTACGAGAGACCTAGCGTTCAAGATCGGCAGAGGAGGAAATCCTCCTCTGCGACAGTCTTTATTGTTCAGCGACAGTTTTTATTGTCTAAAACCAGGTCAATGTCAGCTGTGGATAACTTATTCCACCGTCACCGACTTCGCCAGGTTGCGCGGCTGGTCGACGTCGGTGCCCTTGAGCACGGCGACGTAGTACGACAGCAACTGCAGAGGGATGGTGTAGAGGATCGGCGAAAGAATGTCGTGGATGTGCGGCATCTGCACCACATGGGTGCCTTCGCCGTTGGTCATCCCGGCTTTCTCGTCAGCGAATACGATCAGTTCACCACCACGGGCGCGGACTTCCTGCAGGTTGGACTTGAGCTTCTCCAGCAGTTCGTTGTTTGGCGCCACGGTAACCACCGGCATGTCGTTATCCACAAGCGCCAGCGGGCCGTGCTTCAGTTCCCCAGCCGGATAGGCTTCGGCGTGGATGTAGGAGATTTCCTTGAGCTTCAAGGCGCCCTCCATTGCGACCGGGAACTGCGCGCCACGGCCGAGGAACAGGGTGTGGTTCTTCTCGGCGAACAGCTCGGCGATTTTTTCCACGGTGCTGTCCATCGCCAGCGCTTCGCCGAGACGGGTCGGCAGGCGACGCAACTCTTCCACCAGCGTGGCTTCAACGCCTTTGCCGAGCGTGCCGCGTACCTGACCCAGCGACAGGGTCAGCAGCAACAGGCCGACCAGTTGCGTGGTGAACGCCTTGGTCGAGGCTACGCCGATTTCGCGACCGGCCTGGGTCAGCAGCGTCAGGTCGGATTCACGCACCAGCGAGCTGATGCCGACGTTGCAGATCGCCAGGCTGGCGAGGAAGCCCAGCTCTTTGGCGTTGCGCAGCGCGGCCAGGGTGTCGGCGGTTTCGCCGGACTGCGAGATGGTGACGAACAGGGTATCCGGCTGCACCACCACCTTGCGGTAGCGGAATTCGCTGGCGACTTCGACCTGGCACGGGATACCGGCCAGTTCTTCGAGCCAGTAACGCGCGACCATACCGGCGTGGTAGCTGGTACCGCAGGCGACAATCTGCACATTGCGCACTTTGGCGAACAGTTCGGCAGCCTGTGGACCGAAGGCCTGCACCAGCACCTGATTGTTGCTCAGGCGACCTTCTAGGGTACGTTGCACCACGACGGGCTGTTCGTGGATTTCCTTTAGCATGTAATGACGGAACTCGCCCTTGTCAGCGGCTTCGGCACCATCGCTGTACTGCACGGTCTGGCGCTCGACGGTTTGACCGTTTACATCCCAGATCTGCACGCTGTCGCGGCGAATTTCGGCGATATCGCCTTCTTCCAGGTACATGAAGCGGTCAGTGACCTGACGCAGGGCCAATTGGTCGGACGCGAGGAAGTTCTCACCCAGGCCCAGACCGATCACCAACGGGCTGCCACTGCGTGCGGCAACCAGACGATCCGGCTGTTGTGCGTTGATCACGGCCAGACCGTAGGCGCCGTGCAGTTCCTTGACGGTGGCTTTCAGCGCGACGGTCAGGTCAGGCTGATCCTTGAGTTTGTGGCTCAGCAGGTGCGCGATGACTTCGGTGTCGGTGTCCGAAGTGAACACGTAACCCAGCGCTTTCAGTTGCTCACGCAGGGCTTCGTGGTTCTCGATGATGCCGTTGTGCACCACGGCGATATCACCGGAGAAATGCGGGTGCGCGTTACGCTCGCAAGGTGCACCGTGGGTCGCCCAACGGGTGTGGGCGATACCGAGACGGCCGACCAGCGGCTGTGCGGCCAGCGCCGCTTCCAGCTCGCTGACCTTGCCCGGACGGCGCATGCGCTCGAGCTTTTCATCGTTGGTGAAAACTGCCACACCGGCGCTGTCATAGCCGCGGTATTCAAGGCGCTTGAGGCCTTCGAGCAGGATGGCGGTGATATTACGTTCAGCAACTGCGCCGACAATTCCACACATGCTTATTTCTCCTGACTGACAGCCGCGCAAATCACGCTGATACCGCGGGCCTGAATCTGATCGCGCGCATCTTCAGGCAGGCGATCATCGGTAATGAGGGTATGGACGCTGCTCCACGGCAGCTCCAGGTTGGGAATCTTGCGACCGATCTTGTCGGCCTCGACCATCACGATCACTTCCCGCGCCACGTCAGCCATCACCCGGCTCAGACCGAGCAACTCGTTGAACGTGGTGGTACCGCGCACCAGATCAATGCCATCGGCGCCGATAAACAACTGGTCGAAGTCGTAAGAGCGTAGTACCTGCTCGGCCACCTGGCCCTGGAAGGACTCCGAATGCGGATCCCAGGTGCCGCCGGTCATCAGCAGCACCGGCTCGTGTTCGAGTTCGCTCAAGGCGTTGGCCACGTGCAGGGAGTTGGTCATCACCACCAGACCCGGCTGCTGGCCAAGCTCGGGAATCATCGCGGCAGTGGTGCTGCCACTGTCGATAATGATGCGGGCGTGTTCGCGGATGCGTTTGACGGCGGCGCGGGCAATCGCCTGTTTGTACTTTGAAACGCTTTGGCCCGGTTCAGCGACCAATTCCTGCGGCATGGTGATCGCCCCGCCGTAACGGCGCAGCAACAGACCATGGCTTTCCAGTGCGGCCAAATCCTTGCGAATCGTAACTTCAGAAGTTTCGAAGCGCTTGGCCAGTTCATCCACACTGACTTCGCCCTGCTCATTGAGCAAGGCGAGGATGTTGTGCCGGCGCTGGGGTGTATTGCGTTTCGACATGATGGTATAAGTTTCGATTCGAAAGATAACGGAAGCAATCAAAACCCATTGCCCGTCGATCGTCAAGCTCAGGCCATAAAAAAATCGCAGACCCGGCACCCCCTGTAGGAGCTGCCGAAGGCTGCGATCTTTTGATCGTAAAGCTACTGTGGATAACTCAGCTCTTTTTGATCTTCTCTGGCCGCTTCCAGCCATCGATATTTCTCTGCCGCGCCCGACCAACTGCCAACTGCGCGTTATCCACATTCTGGGTGATGGTCGAACCAGCCGCGGTAGTTGCCCCGGACGAGATATCCACAGGTGCGACCAACGAGTTGTTGGAGCCAATGAACACGTCCTCGCCCAACACGGTTTTCCACTTGTTGGCGCCATCGTAGTTGCAGGTAATGGTGCCCGCGCCAATGTTGGTGCGGGCGCCGATTTCCGCGTCGCCCAGATAGGTCAGATGCCCGGCCTTGGCGCCCTCACCCATGCGCGCGTTTTTCAGTTCGACAAAGTTACCCACATGCGCGCGTGCTTCGAGCACCGTGCCCGGACGCAGACGGGCGAACGGACCGGCATCGCTGCCTTCACCCAGCACCGCACCTTCGATGTGGCTGTTGGCTTTGATCACCACGCCTTTGCGCAGGGTGCTGTCCTTGATCACGCAGTTCGGGCCGATCACCACGTCGTCCTCGATGACAACATTACCTTCGATAATCACGTTGATGTCGATCAGCACATCGCGACCGACGGTGACTTCGCCACGCACATCGAAACGCGCCGGGTCACGCAGGGTCACGCCTTGCGCCATCAGCCGGCGGCCGGCGCGCAGCTGGTAATGCCGCTCCAGTTCCGCCAGTTGCTTACGATCATTGGCGCCCTGCACTTCCATCGGGTCGTGCGGTTGTTCAGTGGCCACCACCAGACCATCGCTGACCGCCATTTCGATCACGTCGGTCAAGTAGTACTCGCCCTGGGCATTGTTGTTCGACAGGCGGCTCATCCAGTCGGCCAGGCGATTGGCCGGGACGGCGAGAATACCGGTATTGCCTTCGGTGATTGCGCGCTGGGCTTCGCTGGCATCTTTGTGCTCAACGATGGCTGCGACCTTGCCGTCAGCATCACGCACGATGCGGCCGTAACCGGTCGGATCTTCCAGCTCGACGGTCAACAGGCCCATCTGCCCCGGTACGACATGTTTAAGCAGGCGCTGCAGGGTTTCGACCTCGATCAATGGCACGTCACCGTAGAGGATCAACACGGTGTCGGCGCTGATGAACGGCACAGCCTGAGCCGTTGCATGACCAGTGCCCAATTGCTTGTCCTGCAGCACGAAATTCAAATCGTCAGCCGCCAGACGCTCACGCACCACATCGGCACCGTGGCCGATCACCACATGAATGCGCTGTGGGTCGAGCTGCCGTGCGCTGTGGATAACATGCCCAAGCATGGAATTGCCGGCTACCGGGTGCAGCACTTTCGGCAACGCCGAACGCATACGGGTGCCTTGACCGGCCGCGAGGATAACGATTTCGAGAGACATGACTGGCTACCAATCCTGGGTGGTCAGCAACTGCGACCGGGTTGTAAAAATCGGAAAAGAAAAAAGGGTAGCCGAGGCTACCCTATTTTATCAATCGCACAACAAGTGGCTGACGGATTAACCGCCAAACTTCTTGCGGATCTGCTGGACGGTGCGCAGCTGAGCTGCAGCCTCGGCCAGACGTGCGGACGCAGCTCCGTAGTCGAAATCTGCGCTCTTCTCGTGCAGAGCAGCTTCGGCAGCCTTGAGAGCTGCCTGGGCTTGAGCTTCATCCAGGTCGGCGGCACGTTGCACGGTATCGGCAAGCACCTTGACCATGTTCGGCTGAACCTCGAGGAAACCACCGGAGATGTAGAACACCTCGGCTTCCCCGCCTTGCTTGATCAGGCGGATCGGACCTGGCTTCAGATTAGTGATCAGCGGCGCGTGACCCAGAGCGATACCAAGATCACCCAGTGCACCGTGCGCAATCACCATCTCGACCAGGCCGGAAAAGATTTCCCCTTCCGCGCTGACGATATCGCAATGGACTGTCATAGCCATCTGATTGCCTCAACCTAAATTAGCGCCCGTTGCCGGGCGCCGGGATTACAGTTTCTTGGCTTTCTCGATCGCTTCTTCGATGCCGCCAACCATGTAGAACGCTTGTTCTGGCAGGTGGTCGTAGTCACCGTTGAGGATGCCTTTGAAGCCAGCAATGGTGTCTTTCAGGGAAACGTATTTACCCGAAGCACCGGTGAAGACTTCAGCCACGAAGAACGGCTGCGACAAGAAGCGCTGGATCTTACGAGCACGGTTAACCAACTGTTTGTCGGCTTCCGACAGCTCGTCCATACCCAGGATCGCGATGATGTCTTTCAGCTCTTTGTAACGTTGCAGAACGTACTGAACGCCGCGAGCGGTGTCGTAGTGGTCCTGACCGATTACGTTCGGATCCAGCTGGCGCGAAGTCGAATCCAGTGGATCTACCGCTGGGTAGATACCCAGGGAAGCGATGTCACGGGACAGAACGACGGTGGCGTCCAAGTGGGCGAAGGTGGTCGCTGGCGACGGGTCGGTCAAGTCGTCCGCAGGTACGTATACCGCCTGGATCGAGGTGATCGAACCTTCTTTGGTCGAAGTGATACGTTCTTGCAGAACGCCCATCTCTTCAGCCAGGGTCGGCTGGTAACCTACTGCCGAAGGCATACGGCCCAGCAGTGCGGATACTTCAGTACCGGCCAGGGTGTAACGGTAGATGTTGTCGACGAACAGCAGAACGTCGTTACCTTCGTCACGGAACTTCTCGGCCATGGTCAGGCCGGTCAGGGCTACGCGCAGACGGTTTCCCGGCGGCTCGTTCATCTGACCGTAAACCAGTGCCACTTTGTCCAGAACGTTGGAGTCCTTCATCTCGTGGTAGAAGTCGTTACCCTCACGAGTACGCTCACCCACACCGGCGAACACGGAATAACCGCTGTGCTCGATGGCGATGTTACGGATCAGTTCCATCATGTTTACGGTTTTGCCTACACCGGCACCACCGAACAGACCGACTTTACCGCCTTTGGCGAACGGGCAAACCAGGTCGATAACCTTGATGCCGGTTTCCAGCAGGTCGTTGCCGCCTGCTTGCTCAGCGAACGAAGGTGCTGCGCGGTGAATGCCCCAGCGCTCTTCGGTGTCGATTGGACCAGCTTCGTCGATCGGGTTACCCAGAACGTCCATGATCCGGCCCAGAGTCGCTTTACCGACCGGTACGGAGATGGCTGCGCCGGAATCGGTAACTTCCAGACCGCGCTTCAAGCCCTCGGTGGAACCCATCGCAATGGTACGAACCACGCCGTCGCCCAGCTGTTGCTGAACTTCCAGAGTGGTTTCGGCCGCGCTGACTACTTTCAGCGCGTTGTAGATGCTCGGTACGCTGTCGCGTGGAAATTCCACGTCGATAACGGCGCCGATGATTTGAACGATACGTCCGCTACTCATAGCTGGATCCTCTGAATATTTGAACCGTTAAACCGCGGCAGCGCCGCCGACGATTTCCGAGATCTCTTGGGTGATCGCAGCCTGACGCGCCTTGTTGTAGATCAGCTGCAAATCGCTGATCAAATCACCGGCGTTGTCGGTAGCGTTCTTCATCGCGATCATCCGCGCAGCTTGTTCAGCTGCGTTGTTCTCGACCACCGCCTGGTACACCTGCGACTCCACGTAGCGCACCATCAAGCCGTCAAGCAGCTCTTTGGCGTCTGGTTCGTAGAGGTAGTCCCAGTGGTGCTTGAGTTCTTGATCCGGGGTTGCCACCAGTGGAATCAACTGCTCCACGGTAGGCTGTTGTGTCATGGTGTTGATGAACTTGTTGGATACCACGGACAGGCGATCGATACGGCCCTCCAGGTAGGCATCCAGCATCACCTTGACGCTGCCGATCAAATCATTGATCGACGGCTCTTCACCCAGGTGGCTGATAGCTGCAACGACGTTACCGCCGAAGTTGCGGAAAAAGGCCGCACCCTTGCTACCGACTACACACAGATCAATCTCGACGCCGTTTTCGCGGTTTACCGCCATGTCCTTGACCAGGGCCTTGAACAGGTTGGTGTTCAAGCCGCCGCACAAACCACGGTCACTGCTCACCACGACATAACCGACGCGCTTTACTTCACGGTCGATCATGAACGGGTGGCGGTATTCCGGGTTGGCGTTGGCCAGATGCCCAATTACCTGGCGGATACGCTCCGCATAAGGACGGCTGGCTGCCATGCGCATTTGTGCCTTGCGCATTTTGCTCACCGCCACTTTTTCCATGGCGCTGGTAATTTTTTGCGTGCTTTTGATGCTCGCAATCTTACTGCGAATCTCTTTTGCGCCTGCCATGTAACACCTATCAGGTTAGCAAGCGGGAGCCTTGCGGCTCCCGCTGCGGCTTACCAGGTTTGGGTGGCCTTGAACTTCTCGATACCGGCTTTCATGCCAGCGTCGATTTCGTCATTGAAGTCACCTTTAACGTTGATCTTGGCCATCAAATCGGCGTGATCGCGGTTGAAGAAAGCAATCAGCGCTTGTTCGAAGCTGCCGATCTTGGCGATTTCAATGTCAGTCAGGAACCCACGCTCAGCGGCATACAGCGACAGCGCCATGTCAGCGATCGACATTGGTGCGTATTGCTTCTGCTTCATCAGCTCGGTAACGCGCTGACCATGCTCAAGTTGCTTACGGGTCGCTTCGTCCAGGTCAGAAGCGAACTGGGCGAATGCCGCCAGTTCACGGTACTGAGCCAGAGCGGTACGGATACCACCGGACAGCTTCTTGATGATCTTGGTCTGAGCGGCACCACCCACACGGGATACCGAAACACCGGCGTTCACTGCAGGGCGGATGCCCGAGTTGAACATGGCCGATTCCAGGAAGATCTGACCGTCGGTGATGGAAATCACGTTGGTCGGAACGAACGCGGAAACGTCGCCAGCCTGGGTTTCGATGATCGGCAGTGCGGTCAGGGAACCGGTTTTGCCGGTCACTGCGCCGTTGGTGAACTTCTCTACGTATTCTTCCGAAACGCGGGATGCGCGCTCCAGCAGACGGGAGTGGAGATAGAACACGTCGCCTGGGTAAGCTTCACGGCCTGGTGGACGGCGCAGCAGCAGGGAAATCTGGCGGTAAGCCACTGCTTGCTTGGACAGATCGTCATAAACGATCAGCGCGTCTTCACCGCGGTCGCGGAAGAATTCACCCATGGTGCAACCGGAGTACGGTGCCAGGAATTGCAGCGCAGGAGATTCCGAAGCACTGGCAGCCACGATGATCGTGTTGGCCAGGGCGCCGTTTTCTTCCAGCTTGCGAACCACGTTGGCGATGGTCGATTGCTTCTGACCGATCGCTACATAGACGCAGAAAATGCCGCTGTCTTTCTGGTTGATGATCGCGTCGATCGCCAGAGCGGTTTTACCGATCTGACGGTCACCGATGATCAGCTCACGCTGGCCACGGCCGACAGGGATCATGGCATCGACAGCCTTGTAGCCAGTCTGTACAGGCTGGTCTACCGACTTACGCCAGATCACGCCCGGTGCAACTTTCTCGACCGCGTCGGTCAAGGTGTTGCCCAGTGGACCTTTGCCGTCAACAGGGTTACCCAGTGCATCGACTACGCGACCCAGCAGTTCCTTACCAACCGGAACTTCGAGGATGCGGCCGGTGCACTTGGCGCTCATGCCTTCAGCCAGACTGGTGTATGCGCCCAGTACAACGGCACCTACGGAGTCTTGCTCCAGGTTGAGGGCCATACCGTAGACGCCGCCCGGAAACTCGATCATCTCGCCGTACATGACGTCGGCCAGACCGTGAATCCGCACGATGCCGTCAGATACGCTGACGACAGTGCCTTCGTTACGGGCTTGGGAGGTCACATCGAGCTTGTCGATGCGGCCCTTGATAATTTCACTTATTTCGGAAGGATTGAGTTGCTGCATTGCTCTGCTGCCCCTTCAAACTCAAGATTTCAATGCTTCGGCAAGTTTCGCGATTTTGCCGCGAATCGAGCCATCGATAACCAGGTCGCCGGCGCGGATAACGACACCCCCTATAAGGGCAGCATCCTCCGCAACTTGCAGGCGCACTTCCCGGTTGAGTCGTGCACTGAGAACCTTGGCGAGTTTGTCTTGCTGTTCTTGGTTCAATGCGAAAGCACTGGTCACTTCAACGTCTACCGACTTCTCTTGTTCGGCCTTGTACAGGTCGAACAGAGCGGCGATCTCCGGCAGAAGCGGGAGACGGTCGTTTTCGGCAACGACATTGATGAAGTTCTGTGCCTTGGCATCAAACTTGTCGCCGCACACGTCAATGAACGTGGCGGCCTTTTCTGCGCTCGTCAGTCGCGGGGCCTTGAGCACGCGCTGCATGGTGTCGTCTTGCGACACCGCTGCAGCCAGGCCGAGCATGGCTGACCAATTGGCCAGTTGCTGGTGGGCCTGAGCGTGCTCGAAGGCCGCCTTAGCGTAAGGTCGGGCCAACGTGGTCAGTTCTGCCATGATCGCCCTCGCTTAGATTTCAGCAGCCAGTTGGTTAACCAGCTCTGCGTGCGCGTTTTGATCGATTGTGGCACCCAGGATCTTCTCGGCGCCGCCGACAGCCAGCAAGCCCACTTGGGCGCGCAGCTTGTCTTTGACACTGTTCAGTTCCTGTTCGATCTCGGCTTGAGCCTGAACCTTCACACGGTCAGCGTCGATACGGGCTTTTTCAACAGCCTCTTCAACGATCTGGTTACCGCGTTTCTTGGCTTGCTCGATGATTTCAGCTGCCTGAGCTTTCGCTTCGCGCAGTTGCTGACCCGCTTTCTCTTGGGCCAACTCCAGGTCGCGAGCTGCACGGCTGGCAGCGTCCAGACCATCAGCGATCTTCTTTTGACGTTCGTGCAGAGCAGCGATGACCGGAGGCCATACGAACTTCATGCAGAACAGTACAAAAATCAGGAACGCAACGGACTGGCCAATCAGGGTCGCATTAATGTTCACGCCAACACCTCGCAGTTACGTTGTCCATCACACCAAATTACTCGGAAGAATCCGGGTAATTAGCCAGCGATCTGACCAACGAACGGGTTCGCAAAGGTGAAGAACAGAGCGATACCAACACCGATCATGGTTACGGCGTCGAGCAGACCGGCAACGATGAACATTTTAACTTGCAGCATTGGAACCATTTCTGGCTGACGCGCTGCGCCTTCCAGGAACTTGCCGCCCAGCAGGCCGAAACCAATTGCGGTACCCAGTGCGCCCAGGCCGATCAACAGTGCAACAGCGATAGCGGTTAGACCAACTACAGTTTCCATCTTTCCTCCCGACTTTTACGTCGTATGGTTTAGGTTTTTTAGATTAAAGCGGTAAAACAAATCGTTTCAGAGGCCCGGTTAAGAGCCCCCTCCCGTTTGACCGGGAGGGACATCAGATCAGCCGAGGCTGCTCTTAATGGTTTTCTTCGTGCGCCATCGACAGGTAGACGATGGTCAGCATCATGAAGATGAACGCCTGCAGGGTGATGATCAGGATGTGGAACACAGCCCACGCCCACTGCAGAACAACGCCCAGGCCACTCAGCCAGAGCAGGCCGCTGCCGAACATCACAGCGATCAGAATGAACACCAGCTCGCCGGCATACATGTTGCCGAACAGACGCAGGGCCAGAGAGATCGGCTTGGCGA
This sequence comes from Pseudomonas sp. IT-93MI4, assembly GCF_949767635.1. Classification (NCBI taxonomy): domain Bacteria; kingdom Pseudomonadati; phylum Pseudomonadota; class Gammaproteobacteria; order Pseudomonadales; family Pseudomonadaceae; genus Pseudomonas; species Pseudomonas sp. IT-93MI4. The sequence continues at coordinate 133,760 of NZ_CATKPP010000022.1, read as the reverse complement.
TCAGGGTCACGAATTCCAGCAGGAAGTTCACCGGGATCAGCAGGGCCTGAACGAAGATGTTCTTGCTGCCGAACGGGTGCAGGGTCAGTTCGCCGATGAAGCCGCCGATGCCCTTGACCTTGATGCTATAGAAAATGATCAGTGCGAAAACCGAGAACGCCATGCCCAGGGTCGCGTTCGGGTCGGTGGTCGACACGGCACGGAACGGGATGTGGTGGTCGCCGGTGATCAGGATGGCCAGCTGAGGAATCCAGTCGACCGGTACCAGGTCGACGGCGTTCATCAGGAACACCCAGACGAAGATGGTCAGTGCCAGCGGTGCGATCACCGGGCTACGGCCATGGAAGCTGTCTTTCACGCTGCCATCGACGAATTCGACCAATACTTCAACGAAGTTCTGCAAAGCACCTGGCTGACCCGATGTTGCTTTCTTTGCCGCCATGCGGAAAAGGAAAACGAAGATCAGACCCAGCGCGACCGACCAGCCGAGGGTATCGACGTGGAAAGCCCAGAAGCCCATTTCCTTGGCTTCTGCTGCGGTATGGGCAAAGCCCCAGCCGCCGTTAGGTAGCTGACCGAAGGTCAGGTTCTGCAAGTGGTGCTGGATATAGCCCGAAGCGGTTGTTTCTGCCATGGTTGCCTCAAACGCCCTAAGGTCTCGAAAGTCTTGTTCTCATCAGCAGGGGAGCGAACCAGCTGACCGACTGAGTCAGCACGAAAGCGCCGAATACTGCGATCGGCGCCAATGGCTTCACACCTGCAAACACCAGTGCAAACAGCACTGCCGTCAAAATCAGTTTGCCTGCCTCGCCGGCATAAAATGACCGGACGATGGACTGGGCTGCTCGGGCGCCGGAAAACCGAAATGCCTTGTGAGCGAAATAAACATTGGGCAGCAAGGCTATCAGGCCTCCGCAAAGTCCCGAGTATCCGGCAACGACTCCGTGCCATTGCCAGAGCGCCAAAGCGGCAATGAGCAAAATGACAAATTGAGCCATCAACACCGGAAAAACCGCCAGGCGATGGAACGGCAGGCGGTTTGGCTTGCGGGTTTCCATCACGTTTGCTCTCCAATGGTCGGCTGCCAGAATTCAATAACTTGGCATAATTTGTGCCGACAAAATGCGCGCAGAGTATAGGGGCGGTTCTGCCCCTATTCAACTGTCAGGTAGTGATTTCCGACTGCGCGCTACATGAGGAAATGTTTCAGCGGATGTGTGCGAGCACACCTTGAAGCTCATCGAGTGAGTTGTAACCGATCACCAGCTGACCTTTTCCCTTCTTGCCGTGGCGAATCTGCACCGCAGAGCCTAGGCGCTCGGCCAGACGCTGTTCGAGCCGGGCGATATCCGGGTCGGGTTTGGCCGCTTCCACAGGCTCCGGTTTGCCACTCAACCACTGACGAACCAGTGCCTCGGTTTGGCGCACAGTCAGGCCGCGTGCGACAACATGTCGCGCCCCTTCCACCTGCTGATTGTCCGGCAGACCGAGCAAAGCACGGGCATGACCCATTTCCAGGTCACCGTGGGACAGCATGGTCTTGATGACTTCAGGCAGTGCAATAAGTCGCAACAGGTTAGCCACAGTCACGCGGGACTTACCCACAGCCTCGGCCACCTGCTGTTGAGTGAGCTGGAATTCCTGCTGCAGTCGCTGCAAGGCGACGGCTTCCTCGATCGGGTTCAGGTCTTCACGCTGGATGTTCTCGATCAGCGCAATGGCGATCGCGGTTTCATCCGGCACATCACGGACCATCGCCGGGATGGTTTCCTGGCCGGCCTGCTGGCTGGCGCGCCAGCGGCGTTCACCGGCGATGATTTCGAAGCGGCCACCGCCAATCGGGCGCACCACGATCGGCTGCATCACGCCTTGCGCCTTGATCGACTGCGCCAGCTCTTCCAGCGCCTGCGGGTCCATGTCGCGGCGTGGCTGGTATTTGCCACGCTGCAGCAGGTCCAGCGGCAGATGTTGCAGTTCACGGGTATCGGCCTGCGCCGCCTGTTCTTCCAGCGCGCTGACGGTCGGACCACTCAGCAGTGCATCCAGTCCACGTCCGAGACCTCGTTTCTTGACGGCCATGGGGATTCCTTAAGTTGGCTGGGCAGCGGCGATGCGTGAATTTTTGCGCTGACGGCGAACCATCTCGCCCGCCAGTGCCAAATAGGCCAGCGCGCCGCGCGATTGCTTGTCGTAGGCCAGTGCCGGCATACCGTAGCTCGGTGCTTCGGCCAGGCGGATGTTGCGCGGGATCACCGTGTCGTACAGCTGCTCGCCAAAGTGTTCCTTCAGCTGCGCCGAAACATCGTTCATCAGGCTCAGCCGCGGGTCGTACATGGTGCGCAGCAGACCTTCGACCTTGAGGTTGGGGTTCAGCAGTTCGGCAATGCGTTTGATGTTATCCACAAGGTCGCTCAAGCCTTCGAGCGCAAAGTATTCGCACTGCATGGGGATAATCACCCCATCGGCGGCAACCAATGCGTTCAGCGTAAGCATCGACAGCGACGGCGGGCAGTCGATCAAAATGTAATCGTAGTTTTCACGGATCGGCGCCAGCGCGCTGCGCAGACGGCTTTCCTTCATCTGCATTTCCAGCAGCACCACTTCAGCCGCGGTCAGGTCGCGGTTGGCCGGCAGCAGTTGATAACCGCCGTGCTCGGAGTAGTGCATGGCCTGGGCCAGATCGCATTCGCCGATCAGCAGGTCGTAGACCGAGTTTTCCAGGCCATGTTTATCCACACCGCTACCCATGGTGGCGTTGCCCTGTGGATCGAGATCGATCAACAGCACCCGGCGCTTGGTCGCGACCAGGGATGCTGCGAGGTTGATGCAGGTGGTGGTCTTGCCCACACCACCCTTCTGGTTCGCTATCGCGAATACCTTAGCCATTCTTGCTTGTGTTCCCAATCATGCCGTGCGGCGCAGTATCAGCAGATGGCGTTGGCCTTGGCAACCGGGTACGGCCAGGGCGTGTTCGCTATCGAGTTTGAAGTCTGCCGGCAATGCTACCAGCTCATCGGCCGGATGAACGCCCTTCATTGCCAGCCAGCGCGTGTCGGCATCGCCGAGGTGGCGAGTCCAGTTGGTGAAGTTCTCCATACTGCTGAAAGCCCGGGAAATGATCCCGTTGAATGGCTGGGCAGGCTGGAAGGCTTCGACGCGACTGTGGGTAACTTGCAGGTTATCCAGTTTGAGTTCGAGTTTGACCTGAGTCAGGAAGCGGGTTTTCTTGCCGTTGCTGTCCAGACAGGTCACTTGCGAGTCCGGATACAGGATCGCCAGCGGAATGCCGGGCATGCCGCCGCCACTGCCGACATCGAGCCAGCGGCCGTTTTCGATGAACGACATCACGCTCAAGCTATCGAGCAAATGCCGCGAAACCATTTCGTCAGGATCGCGAACTGCAGTCAGGTTGTAGGCCTGGTTCCATTTGATCAACAGGGCCAGGTAGCCCAGCAGCAATTCGTGCTGGGCCGCGCTGAGATTGACACCGAGCTCGCGGGCTCCTGTGGATAACTCTTCGGCGTGTTGCGAAGTGACCTTAGAACTCAAGCGCTTTGCTCCAACTGACGGCCCGCGCCGCGTTTTTTCAAATGAATCATCAACAGCGAAATCGCTGCCGGGGTCACGCCCGGGATCCGCGAAGCCCGGCCGAGCGTCTCCGGACGCGTCGCACCGAGCTTGCTCTGAATCTCCTTGGAGAGACCGGAAATGTTGGTGTAATCGATATCCACAGGCAATTTCGTGTCTTCACTGGCGCGCAGACGGGCGATTTCGTCCTGTTGACGGTCGATGTAACCGGCGTATTTGGTCTTGATTTCAACCTGTTCGGCGACCTGTGGATCTTCGGCGCCCTGCCCGGTCACTTCGACCAGACCAGCGTAGTCGATTTCCGGACGGCTCAAGAGGTTGAGCAAGTTGTATTCGTGAGTCAGCGGCGTGCCGAATTTTTCCGCAATCGCATCGCCCTGCTGGGTGCCCGGGCGAACCCAGGTGCTCTTCAGGCGCTGCTCTTCGAGTTCGATGCTTTCGCGTTTCTTGCAGAAGGCCGCCCAACGCGCGTCATCGACCAGACCCAGTTCACGACCTTTTTCGGTCAAACGCAGGTCGGCGTTGTCCTCGCGCAGAATCAGGCGGTACTCGGCACGGGAAGTGAACATGCGGTACGGCTCTTGGGTACCGAGGGTGATCAGGTCGTCGACCAGCACGCCGATGTACGCTTCATCGCGACGCGGGCACCAGGCTTCTTTGCCCTTGGCACGCAGCGCGGCGTTGGCCCCGGCGAGCAAACCTTGCGCACCAGCTTCTTCGTAACCGGTGGTGCCGTTGATCTGACCAGCGAAGAACAGACCGCCGATGACTTTGGTTTCCAGGCTGTATTTCAGGTCACGCGGGTCGAAGTAGTCGTACTCGATCGCATAACCCGGACGCACGATGTGCGCGTTTTCCATGCCGCGGATCGATTGCACGATCTGCAATTGCACGTCGAACGGCAAGCTTGTGGATATCCCGTTCGGGTACAGCTCATGGGTGGTCAGGCCTTCCGGCTCGATGAACACCTGATGGCTTTCCTTGTCAGCAAAGCGATGAATCTTGTCTTCGATCGACGGGCAGTAGCGCGGACCGATGCCTTCGATTTCGCCGGCAGCGGAATACATCGGCGAACGATCGAGGTTCGCCGCGATGATTTCGTGGGTGCGGGCGTTGGTATGGGTAATCCAGCAACTGACCTGGCGCGGATGTTGTTCCTTGTTGCCCATGAACGACATGACCGGGATCGGCGTATCGCCCGGTTGCTCGGTCATGACCGAGAAATCCACAGATTTGCCATCGATGCGCGGTGGCGTACCGGTTTTCAGGCGACCGACACGCAGCGGCAGTTCACGCAGACGATGTGCCAGGGCAATCGACGGCGGGTCACCGGCACGACCGCCGGAGAAATTCTGCAAACCGATGTGGATAAGTCCACCGAGGAACGTACCAGTGGTCAACACCACGGAATCGGCGAAGAACCGCAGACCCATTTGCGTGACAACACCGCGTACCTGGTCCTGCTCGACGATCAGGTCGTCAGCGGCCTGTTGAAATATCCACAGGTTCGGTTGGTTTTCCAGAATTTCGCGGACAGCGGCCTTGTACAGAATACGGTCGGCTTGCGCACGGGTCGCTCGTACGGCCGGACCTTTGCGGCTGTTCAATACGCGAAACTGGATGCCGCCCAGATCGGTAGCCATGGCCATCGCGCCGCCGAGGGCGTCAATTTCCTTGACCAAATGGCTTTTGCCAATGCCACCGATGGCCGGGTTGCAGCTCATGGCACCGAGGGTTTCCACGTTATGCGTCAGCAACAGGGTTTTTGCCCCCATACGTGCTGAGGCCAGTGCTGCCTCGGTACCGGCATGACCGCCGCCGATGACGATCACTTCAAAACGGGAAGGGAAATCCACCACGCACCTCGTGCCTGCTTAAGTAGGTATTCAGGAATAGTTTGAGATCAGGTTTCTGGACCTGGTCGACAAGTATAGGGACTTCGCCCTCCCTAAAGAACCCTTTGCACAAAATTTAACCAGCTGTGGAGAACTCGAGGTTAAAAGAATAAAAAAGAGAGAAATTTATAAAACCTTTGTTTTAATGCTTATTCTTACTGACCGACCTTTCTGTGGATAGATTGCTACAGGCCTTATTATTCAATGTGTACAGAGTTTCAAAACCCTGTTATCAGGTCCTCAGGAGGCCCTTGGATAACCGGTTTAAGCCTGTGGATGAATGGGGTGGTTATCCACAGAGGCAGTTATATCCAGTTTTCACGCCCTGTTATCAACTGACCTCATTGGCAGTTATTCACAGGGCTTAATCCACAGAAATTCAACCAGACGGTTTTTTCAGGACGCAGTAAAACGCCACCGAGAGATCGGAGACGAGCATGAAGTCGATAGTGGGATGTGACAGGGCTATTGTGAGAGAACGTAACAGAGGCTAATAATAGCCATTATCATTAACTCGTCAGTTTCTCCCATGTCCCTACCCGCCCATCATGCTGCGATCGAGCAAATCTACGAGCAACACCATTCGTGGCTGTATGGATGGCTCAAGGGCAAACTGCACGACGCCTGCGATGCTGCCGATGTCGCGCATGACACTTTTGTGCGGATCCTCGCGGCACGTAATGCGTCGCAGATTCGCGAACCGCGGGATTATCTGGCGACCATTGCACGCGGCCTCGTCATTGATCGCTATCGAAGACAGGCCATCGAAGTTGCCTACTTGCAGACCTTGGCTGCTCGACCAGAAGCCACCGCCATCAGCGAAGAAGACAAGGCGCTGATCATCGAAACCCTGATCGCTGTGGATAAAGCCTTGGCCGGTCTGGGCGCGCGAACCCAGAAGATCTTCATGCTTTCGCAGATCGACGGTTTGACTTATCAACAGATCGCTGCGCAGTTGCAGGTTTCCCTAACCACAGTAAAGAAGCACATGATCCGCGCCCTGACGGAATGTGCCCTGATCATGGCGCAGCGTTGATGCCCACTGCACCGAACCGCAAGGTTTTCGAAGCGGCTGCCAGTTGGTACGTGCAGTTTCAGGCCGATCCGCCGACCCTCGCCGATCAAAAAGCCTGGCAGCTGTGGATAGATAGCGATCCAGCGCATCTGGCGGCCTGGAACCAGATGGAACAACTGCAGCGTCAGCTCGGCACTTTGCCGCTTGATTTGAAACGTCGCGCACTGAATACCGGCCAACAAAGGCGCCAGATCCTGAAATTATTACTGCTCGCGACAGGGACGGGGATCCTTGGCTGGAACGCCCAACAACATACCTCCCTTGGAAATGCCTGGGCTGATTACAAAACCGGCGTTGGTCAGCGTCGCAACATCTCATTGGCCGATGGCAGCCAGATTCAGATCAATACCGATACGGCCATCGATGTATCTTTCGACGCAACGCAACGGCTGATTCGTTTGCGCTCGGGTGAAATCCTCATTCAGACCGGCAAGCTCGGCGATCAGCGGCCGTTTTTGGTCGAAACCGCGGATGGCCGAATTCAAGCGTTGGGTACCCGTTTTTCTGTGCATAAGTTGTCGGGCTCAACGCGGGTCGGCGTGTTGGAAGATCGGGTCAGCGTGCAACCCGCTGATCGATCAACGAGCGCGATGATCCTGAAAGCAGGCGAAGGTGCGGATTTCGATAGTCGGCATATCGGGGTCCTTTACCCCTTTAAATCCTCGGCAGTGGCCTGGACCAACGGCCAGCTGATTGTGCTCGATGCGCGGCTGGGTGCGGTAATCGAAGAGCTGGGGCGTTATCGCAGCGGTGTTATGCACTGCGATAGTCGTGCCCGGGATCTACGCGTATCCGGCACCTTTCGGCTCGATTCCACCGATGCCGTGCTGGCCAATCTTCAGGCCTCGTTACCGATCAACGTCCGCTACTTCACCCGTTACTGGGTCTCGATCAGCCATAGCGTCTGATTGAAAATCTCCTGGGGAAAAAAATCGAAAGCAGGGTTATCTTTTTTTGTCCTGACCCGGCCCTACAGGTAATCGCGATAAACGCGGCTCTTCGCCACCTTCAGGGCTTATCCACACATGCGTCTTCCCACGTTCCGTCAGCGTTTTTCCCACCACTGCATTGCCTACAGCCTACTGATGACCAGTGCCGCGTCCTGCCTGGCAATGACCAATAACGCCTTCGCGGCAACGGTCGCGCAGCGCTACACCATTGCTGCCGGCCCGCTGGACAATGCTTTGAGCCAATTCGCCTCCACTGCAAACGTGATTCTGTCGTTCTCGCCGCAGCAGACCAACCGTTTACGCAGTACCGGACTGAACGGCAACTTCACCGTCGAACAGGGATTCGCCCAACTGCTGCAAGGCTCAAGTTTGCAAGCCGTACCTCAAGCGCCGGGTAGCTACATTCTGCAGGCGCTGCCCAATGGTGATTTGCTGGAGCTGGCCCCGACCAACATCAACGGGCAATTGGCCAATCCGATGGATCTGGATTACGCCGCCGACGTCGGCTATAGGGCGCAGAACAGCCGGATCGGTACGAAAACCAGCACGCCGTTGTCGGAAACGCCGCGTTCGGTATCGGTGGTGACCGCCCAGCGCATGAAAGATCAGAAATCTCAGACGCTCACCGAGGTACTCGGCTACGTTCCCGGCATCTTCGCCCCACCGTTTGCAGCGGGCGACAGCCTGGCCGGCGATCTGTTTTTCATTCGTGGTTTCAACGCCACCGATTACGGCTACGGCCTGTTGCGCGATGGACTTCGCGTGCAAGGCAACCGTTATGACACCAGCACCGAACCTTACGGTTTGGAGCGCGTGGAAATTTTCCGCGGACCATCGTCCTTGCTCTATGGGGAAAACGCACCGGGCGGCCTGGTGAATGTGGTGAGCAAGCGGCCGACCACAGCTCCACTCGGCGAAGTGCAACTGGGTTATGGCTCGAATAATCGCCGGCAGATTGGCATCGATGTGTCCGGGCCACTCAACGACAGCGGCAATGTGTTGGGACGAGTGGTGATGCTCGGACGCAAGTCAGACACCCAGACCGATCACGTACCGGATGACCGCATTTACATCGCCCCGTCGCTGACCCTGAATTTCGACGACTTCAACACCCTGACCCTGCTGGCCAACTACCAGAAAGATCACACCAATATGGAACTGGGTCTGCCGGCGGCCGGCACATTGCTGAGCAATCCCAACGGCAAGCTATCCAAAGGCACCATGCTTGGCGATCCGGACTGGAACACCTTCGAACGGGAAACCTGGAGCACCGGTTATGAGTTTAGCCATTCCTTCAACGATGACTGGCAGTTCCGCCAGAATTCGCGCTACATGCAGTCGCGAATCACCCGCCACGAGACCTGGCCCGGCAACCTGAACAACGCCGGGTTCGGCACGCGCCTGAACATGACCGCGTACGATCGCTTCAACAAATCCATGGTGTATTCGCTGGATAACCAACTGGAAGGCAAATTCCAGGTCGGCGAGCTGGAAAACACCGTGCTGTTCGGCGCCAGCTACGACCGCACTTCGTTCAATCAGGACTGGAATGCCGGCATCGTCGGGCCAATCGATATCTACGACCCGGTTTACTTGCGCGATCCGACTACACCGATTGCGGTGCAGAACACCTTGCTCGAACAACAGATGAAAGGTGTTTATGCCCAGATCCAGAGCAAATATGACCACTGGTTGTTCTTGCTCGGCGGGCGCCAGGACTGGGTCGACAGTGATTTCCGCGACAAAGTGGCCAAGGGCAGTAACATCAGTTCCGAGGACAAGAAGTTCACCTACCAGGGCGGCGTGATGTACCAGTTTGATAACGGCATGACGCCGTATGTCAGCTATTCCACCTCGTTCGTACCGGTACAGCAGATTTCCAATGCCGGCACACCGCTCGATCCGATCACCAGCAGCCAATACGAAGTGGGCCTCAAGTACGAACCGATCGGCTGGGATACCGCGTTCACCGCGTCGGTGTATGACCTGCGCAAAAAGGACGACACCTACTTCGACTCGACCACATCGACCTATCGCCAGGTCGGCGAAAGCCGTTCCAAAGGCGTGGAGCTGGAACTCAACAGCAATCTGACCCAGAACCTCAATGTGACTGCGGCGTACACCTACACCGACGCGCGGATTACCAAAGACGCGGCGACCTCGTTGGTCAAAGGCCACCAGATGACCGGCGTGCCACGTAATCAAGCGTCGGTCTGGACCAAATACCGTTTCCTCGATGGCGATTTGAAAGGTTTGTACGTGGGTGGCGGCGTGCGTTACTTCGACAGTGCCTTCGCCTACACCTCGCCTTCGCTATACGGCAAGCTGGATGCCGGCGATGTCACATTGGTGGATGCGGCCATCGGTTATCAGATCGACACGCACTGGAGCGTCGACCTGAATGCGAAGAACCTGTTCAACAAGGAATATGTGTCGGGATGCAACGATGCTGGCCGTTGCTACTGGGGCGAAGATCGCACCTTACTCGGTACGGTGTCTTACAACTGGTGAAACGAAAAGAGGCTGTGGATATGTCCACAGCCCATTTGGTCATTTACCGATGCAGAAGCTGGAGAAGATCCGGCCAAGCAGGTCATCGGAGCTGAATGCCCCGGTGATTTCTCCCAGAGAGTGCTGGGCCTGACGTAAATCCTCGGCCAGCAGCTCACCGGCACCGGCCAACGTCAGCTGTGCGCGACCATGTTCCAGCGCTGCACTGGCATGGCGCAGAGCCTCCAGATGACGGCGACGGGCACTGAAGCTGCTTTCCGAGGTTTGCTCATAGCCCATGCAGGCCTTGAGGTGTTCGCGCAGCAATTCCAGCCCTTCGCCAGCGGATTTGGCGCTGAGGCTGATGGTCACGTGGCCATCGTCGCTGACTTCCAGAGCGATCGCTTCACCCGTCAGGTCAGCCTTGTTGCGAATCAAGGTGACTTTCGCCGGATCCGGACGGGTTTCGAGAAATTCCGGCCACAGAGCAAACGGATCTGCAGCTTCCGGTGCGGTGGCATCGACTACCAGCAACACCCGATCCGCTTCAGTGATCGCTTTCAACGCACGCTCGACGCCTATTTTTTCCACCTGATCGTCGGTATCGCGCAGCCCTGCGGTGTCAACCACGTGCAACGGCATGCCGTCGATGTGGATATGTTCGCGCAGGATATCCCGGGTGGTGCCGGCAATTTCGGTCACGATCGCGGCTTCGCGGCCAGCCAGGGCATTCAACAGGCTGGACTTGCCGGCATTTGGACGACCGGCGATCACCACCGTCATGCCATCTCGCAACAAGGCACCCTGCCCGGCTTCACGCAGCACGGTGGATAACTCTTCACGCACCTTGTCGAGCATGCTCAGCACGTGGCCATCGGCGAGGAAGTCGATTTCCTCCTCCGGGAAGTCGATGGCGGCTTCGACGTAGATGCGCAGGCCGATCAGTTGTTCGGTGAGGTTATGCACACGCTGGGAAAACGCCCCTTGCAGTGAGCGCAAGGCATTGCGTGCAGCCTGTGCCGAACTGGCTTCGATCAGGTCGGCGATCGCCTCGGCCTGAGCCAGGTCGAGTTTGTCGTTGAGGAACGCGCGCTCGCTGAATTCACCCGGACGAGCCAGACGGCAACCCAGTTCCAGGCAACGCTTGAGCAGCATATCGAGGACGATCGGGCCACCGTGCCCCTGCAACTCCAGCACATCTTCGCCAGTGAACGAGTTTGGTCCCGGGAAATACAGGGCCAGTCCTTCGTCCAACACCTGCTGATCAGCACTGAAAAACGGACCGTAATGCGCGTAACGCGGTTTTAGTTCACGGCCGCTGATGGCTTTGGCTGCAACGCTGGCCAACGGTCCGGAAATACGGACGATGCCGACACCGCCGCGACCTTGAGCGGTGGCGACAGCAGCGATGGTTTCACGAGGTATGCTCATAAACCGGAATCCAGACAAAAGTGGCAGATAGCAAAACGCCCCACTAGGGGGCGTTTTGAGTGGTGTTATCCACAGAGTAAGTTACGCCTCGGCTTTTTTCGTCGCCGCTTCGATCTTACGCGTGATGTACCACTGTTGGGCAATCGACAGGCAGTTGTTCACAACCCAGTACAGCACCAGACCAGCCGGGAACCACAGGAAGAAGAAGGTGAAGATGATTGGCATCATTTTCATGACCTTCGCCTGCATCGGATCCGGTGGAGTCGGGTTCAGACGCTGCTGAATGAACATGGTCGCACCCATGATGATCGGCAGGATGAAGAACGGATCCTTGATCGACAGGTCGGTGATCCACAGCATGAACGGCGCCTGGCGCATTTCCACGCTTTCCAGCAGAACCCAGTACAGCGAAAGGAAAACCGGCATCTGCACGAGGATCGGCAAGCAACCGCCCAGCGGATTGATCTTCTCTTTCTTGTACAGCTCCATCATGGCTTGCGACATTTTCTGCCGGTCATCGCCATGTTGCTCTTTCAGTGCAGCCAGTTTCGGTGCTACGGCACGCATGCGCGCCATGGATTTGTAGCTGGCAGCCGACAGCGGGAAGAAGATCCCTTTGATCAGCATGGTCAGGAAGATGATCGACCAGCCCCAGTTACCCACGATCGCGTGGATGTGTTGCAGCAACCAGAAGATCGGCTGAGCGATGAACCACAGAATGCCGTAGTCGACTGTCAGTTCCAGACCTGGGGATAACTGTTTCAGTACGGCCTGGCTTTTCGGCCCGGCGTACAGAATGGCGCTGGTTTCAACTTTGGCACCCGGTGCAGCGGTCAGCGAAGGACCGGTGTAACCGATGATGTAGTTGCCTTTGCTGTCCTTACGTGTCTGAACAATGTTGTTTTCGCCCTTCGGCGCAACCCATGCAGTCACGAAGTAGTGTTGCAGCCAGGCTACCCAGCCACCGGTGACGGTTTCCTTGAGCTGACCTTTGTCCATGTCTTTCATGGACACTTTCTTGTACGGCTCGGAACTTGTCCACAGGGCAGCGCCCAGGTAAGTCGCGGTGCCGGTGGCAGTGGTCGACGAAGGGTCGGCACTGGCGTCGCGCTTCAGTTGGGCGAACATCGAACCCGACCAAGGCTGAGCGCTCTGGTTATCCACAAGGTAGGTCACGGTTACGTCATACAGGCCGCGTTTCAGGGTGAAACGCTTGATGTAGTTGACGCCGTCCTTGCTGAACTTCAGGTCGACGACCAATTGGTCCTGACCGTCAGCCAGTTGATAACTTTTCTTCTCCGAGGCGTAAACCGGACGACCGGCCGGGCTTGCGTCCGGACCGTTGGTGCCGATCAGGCCGCTTTGTGCCAGATAAGTACGTTCGCCGCCGTTGTCGAACAGCTGGAACGGTACATCAGGACGATCCTGACGACGTGGATACAGTGGCAAAGTCAGTTGAGCAACGTCACCGCCCTGGGGATCGATCGCCAGATCGAGCACGTCGGTTTTGACCTGGATCAGATCCTTGCTGGCAGCGACCGGGGTTTCCACAGGTGCGCTGGTGTCGCTTGCGGCACGCGGAATATCGTCACTGGCGGAAGCGTTATTGCCAGGAACGGTGTCCGGCAAACCGGATGCAGTCGTACTGGAAGCAACATTCTGAGTCGGCAGGGCAGCCTGGCCATAGTCCTGGTTCCATTTAAGAACCATAACGTAGGACACGATTGCCAGGGCGACGATCAGGATCGTGCGTTTGATATCCATGATTACTCGGCCATCGAAGAAGAACGGGAGGTAGGGATAGGTGGAACCGGGTCATAACCACCGGGATTCCACGGATGACAGCGACCTAAACGACGAAAGGCCAGCCAGCCACCGCGCAGAAGGCCATGATTTTCGATGGCTTCATACGCGTAGCAAGAACAACTGGGGTAGAAACGACAGTGACTGGCCATCAAAGGACTAATGGCGTAGCGATAAAACTGGATCGGAACGAGTGCCAGTTTACGCATCTGGACTGTCTACCCCTACAGTTTCGGTTTTGACTGCTGGAACTGGCTTGTTACGGGCCAGACGCTTCCAGAGTTTGCCGAAATGCTGAATCAATTCGGGGTTTTCTACGTCGCCCAAACCTTTGCGCGCGACGATAACGATATCCCAGCCGACCAGAGAATCCTGGTGCAGACGGAACGATTCGCGCATCAGACGTTTGAGGCGATTGCGCTCAACGGAGAGCTTTACGCTCTTTTTCCCGATAACCAGCCCGAGACGGGGGTGATCAAGATCGTTGTTGCGCGCAAGGAGCAGGAGATTTTTCCCCGGAACCTTGCCGGTAGGGGAGTCAAAGACTGCCTTGAAATGCCGGGGGGTAAGCAGACGCTTTTCCCGACTGAAGTCCTGACTCACCTCCAGTACCGGATTATCAAACTGCCAGACGCGCACGACCTTTGGCGCGACGACGCGACAGGACAGCGCGACCGTTCTTGGTAGCCATGCGAGCACGGAAACCGTGGGTACGAGCGCGTTTGATAGTGCTTGGTTGGAAAGTACGTTTCATGTCGTGTTACCTGGTTCGTCCACAACGGGCCGGAATGGCCCCCGTTTTAAGAGACCGGGGATTCTAGAGAAAGCAAGCCTTCAGGTCAATTTCCAACCAGCGTTTCCTTATAAATAGATCTCTGGAGCTTCCGGAACCGAAAACCTGTTTGCCAGACATAAAAATAAAGAAGGGAATTATTTAAAGCTTTTCTGTAAAGCTTGTAAAAGCTAGGACCGCCCTCTTCTGTGGATAACCATCTTCAGCCCTTTTACAGCATGATGTACAGAGAATGACAACTACAGTGGAAAACCGTGGTCAGCCTGTGCTGCGCTGTCGGATAACCTGTGTGTGGAATGGCCTGTTATCCACAGGCTGGTTATCCACTGAGTTCCACCCCCAGTTGTCCAGTGCCCTCAGAGGCGGTTATCCACAGAGCTTATGCACACACCGTTGGTCGCCTTTTTACCGGTTAACGCATTGATTAATCATGGTCACCACACAACCTGCATGTGGATAAGTGGACGGCTCGCCGCTACAATGGCCGCTTGTTTTTGCCTCACCGGCTTTCAACTTAGGGGATATCCGTGTCAGTGGAACTTTGGCAGCAGTGCGTGGAGCTTTTGCGCGAGGAGCTGCCTGCCCAACAATTCAACACCTGGATCCGTCCACTACAGGTCGAAGCCGAAGGCGACGAGTTGCGCGTCTACGCACCGAACCGTTTTGTGCTGGACTGGGTCAACGAAAAGTACCTCGGTCGCGTCCTTGAACTGCTGGATGAGCACGGCAACGGCATGGCGCCAGCGCTTTCCTTATTAATAGGCAGCAAACGCAGCTCGGCACCGCGTGCCGCGCCGAACGCGCCGTTGGCCGCTGCGCAGGTGTCCCAGGCTCAGGCCAATACCGTGCCGGCCAGTGCGCCAGCACCCGCTCCAAGTGCATCTCCGGCCAAGCGCTCGACGCAGAAAACCGAGGAAGTCAGTGAAGAGCCGTCCCGCGACAGCTTTGACCCGATGGCCGGTGCGGCCTCGCAACAGGCCCCGGTTCGCGCCGAACAGCGCACCGTGCAGGTCGAAGGCGCGCTCAAGCACACCAGTTACCTGAACCGCACCTTCACCTTCGAGAATTTCGTCGAAGGCAAGTCCAACCAGCTTGCTCGCGCGGCGGCCTGGCAGGTGGCGGACAATCCCAAGCACGGCTATAACCCGCTGTTCCTTTATGGCGGCGTCGGCCTGGGTAAAACCCACTTGATGCACGCAGTGGGTAACCATCTATTAAAGAAGAACCCGAATGCCAAGGTCGTGTACCTGCATTCCGAGCGTTTCGTGGCCGACATGGTCAAGGCGCTGCAGCTGAACGCGATCAACGAGTTCAAGCGTTTCTACCGTTCGGTGGACGCTCTGCTGATCGACGATATTCAGTTCTTCGCCCGTAAAGAGCGTTCCCAGGAAGAGTTTTTCCACACCTTCAACGCCCTGCTTGAAGGTGGCCAGCAGGTCATTCTTACCAGTGACCGCTACCCGAAAGAAATCGAAGGCCTTGAAGAGCGCCTCAAATCCCGCTTCGGCTGGGGCCTGACGGTTGCCGTCGAGCCGCCGGAGCTGGAAACCCGCGTGGCGATCTTGATGAAGAAGGCCGACCAGGCCAAAGTCGAGTTGCCTCACGATGCGGCTTTCTTCATCGCCCAACGAATTCGTTCCAACGTCCGTGAGCTGGAAGGGGCGCTGAAACGCGTGATCGCCCACTCGCACTTCATGGGCCGCGACATCACCATCGAGTTGATCCGCGAATCCCTGAAAGACTTGTTGGCACTGCAGGACAAACTGGTCTCTGTGGATAACATTCAGCGCACTGTCGCCGAGTACTACAAGATCAAGATTTCCGACCTGCTGTCCAAGCGCCGTTCGCGCTCGGTGGCACGTCCGCGTCAGGTGGCCATGGCGCTGTCCAAGGAGCTGACCAATCACAGCCTGCCGGAAATCGGCGATGTGTTTGGTGGTCGCGACCACACGACTGTGTTGCACGCCTGCCGCAAGATCAACGAACTTAAGGAATCCGACGCGGACATCCGCGAGGACTACAAGAACCTGCTGCGTACACTGACCACTTGATGAACACCAGCGCAGCTTATTAAGGCAAGGGACTAGACCATGCATTTCACCATTCAACGCGAAGCCCTGTTGAAACCCCTGCAACTGGTCGCAGGCGTCGTCGAGCGCCGACAGACCTTGCCGGTACTGTCCAACGTGCTGTTGGTCGTCGATGGCCAGCAACTGTCGCTGACCGGTACCGATCTGGAAGTCGAGCTGGTCGGTCGCGTGCAACTCGAAGAGCCGGCTGAAACCGGCTCCATCACCGTGCCTGCGCGCAAGCTGATGGACATCTGCAAGAGCCTGCCCAACGACGCGCTGATCGACATCAAGGTCGACGAGCAGAAGCTGGTCGTGAAGGCCGGCCGTAGCCGTTTCACCCTGTCGACCCTGCCCGCCAATGATTTCCCGACGGTTGAAGAAGGCCCGGGTTCGCTGACCTGCAGCCTGGAGCAGAGCAAACTGCGTCGCCTGATCGAACGCACCAGCTTCGCCATGGCCCAGCAGGACGTGCGCTACTACCTCAACGGCATGCTGCTGGAAGTCTCGGCCGGTGTGATCCGCGCCGTGGCAACCGACGGTCACCGTCTGGCCATGTGCTCGATGCAGGCCGATATCGGTCAGCCGGATCGTCACCAGGTGATCGTGCCACGCAAAGGCATTCTGGAACTGGCGCGTCTGCTCACCGAGCCGGATGGCAACGTCAGCATCGTTCTGGGTCAGCACCACATTCGCGCCACCACCGGCGAATTCACCTTCACCTCGAAGCTGGTCGACGGCAAGTTCCCGGACTATGAGCGCGTTCTGCCGAAGGGTGGCGACAAGCTGGTACTGGGCGATCGTCAGGCCCTGCGTGAAGCGTTCAGCCGTACTGCGATTCTGTCTAACGAGAAGTACCGCGGCATCCGTCTGCAACTGGCCAACGGTCAGTTGAAGATCCAGGCCAACAACCCGGAGCAGGAAGAAGCGGAAGAAGAAGTGGGCGTTGAATACAACGGCGGTTCGCTGGAAATCGGCTTCAACGTGAGCTACCTGCTCGACGTGCTGGGCGTGATGACCACCGAACAGGTTCGCCTGATCCTGTCCGACTCCAACAGCAGTGCGCTGGTGCAAGAGTCCGACAATGACGACTCGGCTTATGTTGTCATGCCGATGCGTCTGTAATCAGCTGATCCTGGATGTCCTTAAGTCGTGTTTCGGTCACCGCGGTGCGTAATCTGCACCCGGTGACCTTCTCCCCCTCCCCCCGCATCAACATTCTTTACGGCGCCAACGGCAGCGGCAAAACCAGTGTTCTGGAAGCCATTCATCTGCTGGGGCTTGCCCGTTCGTTTCGTAGCACGCGGCTGTTGCCGGTCATCCAGTACGAGCAACTCGCCTGCACGGTGTTCGGTCAGGTCGAACTGGCCGAGGGTGGCCACAGTGCGTTGGGGATATCTCGCGACCGTCAGGGCGAGTTCCAGATCCGCATCGACGGGCAGAACGCTCGCAGTGCCGCGCAACTGGCCGAGATCCTGCCATTGCAACTGATCAACCCTGACAGCTTCCGCCTGCTCGAAGGTGCGCCGAAGATTCGCCGGCAGTTTCTCGATTGGGGCGTGTTCCACGTCGAACCGCGTTTCATGGCGACCTGGCAGCGTTTGCAGAAGGCCTTGCGCCAGAGAAACTCCTGGCTGCGGCATGGTACACTTGACGCCGTTTCGCAAGCGGTTTGGGACAGGGAGCTGTGCCAGGCCAGCGCTGAAATCGATGAATACCGCCGCGCTTACATCAAAGCCTTGAAACCAGTCTTTGAACAAACCTTGAGCGAACTGGTTGAGCTTGAAGGTTTGACGCTCAGCTATTACCGAGGCTGGGACAAGGACCGGGAATTGAGTGCCGTACTGGCTGGCTCCGTGCAACGGGACCAGCAAATGGGTCATACCCAGGCCGGACCGCAACGCGCTGACTTGCGCCTTAGATTGGGCGCACACAACGCCGCGGACATCTTGTCCCGGGGTCAGCAGAAGCTGGTGGTTTGCGCCTTGCGAATTGCCCAGGGGCATCTGGTGAGCCAGGCCCGACGCGGCCAGTGTATTTATCTGGTGGATGACTTGCCGTCCGAGCTGGACGAGAGCCACCGTCGCGCGCTGTGCCGCTTGCTGGAAGACTTACGCTGCCAGGTTTTCATCACCTGTGTAGATCACGAATTATTGAGGGAAGGCTGGCAGACGGAAACGCCAGTCGCTCTGTTCCACGTGGAACAGGGCCGTATCACCCAGACCCACGACCATCGGGAGTGAAGGCATTGAGCGAAGAAAATACGTACGACTCAACGAGCATTAAAGTGCTGAAAGGCCTGGATGCCGTACGCAAACGTCCCGGTATGTACATTGGTGACACCGACGATGGCAGCGGTCTGCACCACATGGTGTTCGAGGTGGTCGACAACTCGATCGACGAAGCCCTCGCCGGCCACTGCGACGACATCAGCATCATCATCCACCCGGATGAGTCCATCACCGTCAAAGACAACGGCCGTGGCATCCCGGTTGACGTGCACAAAGAGGAAGGCGTTTCCGCCGCCGAGGTCATCATGACCGTCCTTCACGCTGGCGGTAAGTTCGACGATAACTCCTACAAGGTATCCGGCGGTCTGCACGGTGTAGGTGTGTCGGTCGTGAACGCCCTGTCCGAAGAGCTGGTACTGACCGTACGCCGCAGCGGCAAGATCTGGGAACAGACCTACGTCCACGGTGTGCCTCAGGCTCCTATGGCGATCGTTGGCGACAGCGAAACCACCGGTACCCAGATCCACTTCAAGGCTTCCAGCGAAACCTTCAAGAACATTCACTTCAGCTGGGACATCCTGGCCAAGCGCATTCGTGAACTGTCCTTCCTCAACTCCGGTGTCGGCATCGTCCTCAAGGACGAGCGCAGCGGCAAGGAAGAGCTGTTCAAGTACGAAGGCGGCCTGCGTGCGTTCGTTGAATACCTGAACACCAACAAGACTGCGGTCAACCAGGTGTTCCACTTCAACATCCAGCGTGAAGACGGCATCGGCGTGGAAATCGCCCTGCAATGGAACGACAGCTTCAACGAGAACCTGTTGTGCTTCACCAACAACATTCCGCAGCGCGACGGCGGTACTCACCTGGTGGGTTTCCGTTCCGCACTGACGCGTAACCTGAACAACTATATCGAGCAGGAAGGTCTGGCGAAGAAGCACAAAGTCGCGACCACCGGTGACGATGCCCGTGAAGGCCTGACCGCGATCATCTCGGTAAAAGTGCCGGATCCGAAGTTCAGCTCGCAGACCAAAGACAAGCTGGTGTCTTCCGAAGTGAAGACCGCGGTCGAGCAGGAGATGGGCAAGTACTTCTCCGACTTCCTGCTGGAAAACCCGAACGAAGCCAAGCTGGTCGTCGGCAAGATGATCGACGCGGCCCGTGCCCGTGAAGCGGCGCGCAAGGCCCGTGAGATGACCCGCCGCAAAGGCGCGCTGGACATCGCCGGTCTGCCGGGCAAGCTCGCTGATTGCCAGGAAAAAGATCCTGCGCTGTCCGAACTGTACCTCGTGGAAGGTGACTCCGCGGGCGGCTCTGCCAAGCAGGGACGTAACCGCAAGACCCAGGCGATCCTGCCGCTGAAGGGCAAGATCCTCAACGTCGAGAAAGCACGCTTCGACAAGATGATCTCGTCCCAGGAAGTGGGCACGCTGATCACTGCACTCGGCTGCGGTATCGGTCGCGAAGAGTACAACATCGACAAGCTGCGCTATCACAACATCATCATCATGACCGATGCTGACGTCGACGGTTCGCACATCCGTACCCTGCTGCTGACCTTCTTCTTCCGTCAGTTGCCGGAGCTGATCGAGCGCGGCTACATCTACATCGCCCAGCCGCCGCTGTACAAGGTCAAGAAAGGCAAGCAAGAGCAATACATCAAAGACGACGACGCCATGGAAGAGTACATGACGCAGTCGGCTCTGGAAGATGCGAGCCTGCACCTGAACGAAGAGGCTCCGGGCATTTCCGGTGAAGCGCTCGAGCGTCTGGTGAACGACTTCCGCATGGTGATGAAGACCCTCAAGCGTCTGTCGCGCCTGTACCCGCAGGAACTGACCGAACACTTCATCTACCTGCCGGCCGTGAGCCTGGAAATGCTCGGCGACCACGCCAAGATGCAGGACTGGCTGGCTCAGTACGAAGTGCGTCTGCGCACCGTCGAGAAGTCGGGCCTAGTCTACAAGGCCAGCCTGCGTGAAGATCGTGAACGTGGCGTTTGGTTGCCAGAGGTCGAGCTGATCTCCCACGGCCTGTCGAACTACGTGACCTTCAACCGCGACTTCTTCGGCAGCAACGACTACAAGACCGTCGTCACCCTCGGCGCTCAACTGAGCACCCTGCTCGACGAAGGCGCGTACATCCAGCGTGGCGAGCGCAAGAAAGCGGTCACCGAGTTCAAGGAAGCCCTCGACTGGCTTATGGCTGAAAGTACCAAGCGGCACACCATTCAGCGATACAAAGGTCTGGGTGAAATGAACCCGGATCAGCTGTGGGAAACCACCATGGACCCAAGCGTGCGCCGCATGCTGAAAGTCACCATCGAAGACGCCATTGGCGCAGACCAGATCTTCAACACCCTGATGGGTGATGCGGTCGAACCTCGCCGTGACTTCATCGAGAGCAATGCGCTGGCGGTTTCGAACCTGGATTTCTGATCCATCGTCCCATCGCTAACGCACGAATAAAAAAGCCAGCGCTATGCGCTGGCTTTTTTTTGGTTCTTTCTTGTCGGATTAAATCCTGCAAATTTTAAGACTATCCCTTCGTATAGGAGAGACTCTTCCTACATATATCTGGATCGGTTCTATTTATCTTACAGCCGCTTCGCTAACTGCCCTACGGCACAGGTGAAGCACTGTCAGTGTCTAGAATCAAACAGGGAACTTAGTTATGCCAACACCTGCGTATTTGACGATCAATGGTAATCGACAAGGTTTAATCAGTGCTGGAGCTTTTACAGCAGATTCAGTGGGTAATACCTACCAGGAAGGGCACGAAGATCAGATTTTGATACAAGCTTTCAGCCATCAAATAATCATTCCACGTGACCCTCAATCCGGCCAGCCCACCGGTCAGCGGGTGCATAAGCCGCTCATGGTTACCAAGGTTTTCGACAAGGCATCCCCGTTGATATTCAGCGCCTTGACCAGTGGCGAAGTCTTGGACAATTGTCATATTGCCTGGTATCGAACTTCCGCTTCAGGTACACAAGAACATTTTTTCAGTATTGAATTGGTAGACGCCGTTATTGTGGAAGTGAATTCCAGAATGCCGAATTGCCAAGATATGAATATGGCGCACTTCACACAGTTGGAAGACGTACATTTCACGTATCGTAAAATCATCTGGACGCATGAAATCTGCGGCACGACGGGTTCAGATGACTGGCGTGCACCTTTGGTCAACTGACGCTCGCGGGATGCCAAATATCGACCAGTTTGACTGGTCGATTCACCTTACGACTGCATCATGCTGTCAGCAGGTGTCGCAGATACACTCTCCAACCGATACCCATACCCATAAATCGTCAGCAACTGCCAACCCCGATCCGCCGTCAGCCCCAGTTTGTTGCGCAGGCGATAGATATGGGTATCCAGCGGCCGTGACGACGCCACTTCTTCGTGGGGCCAGAAGCGTTCGTACAGGTACTCCCGCGACAATGGCCGACCCAGGTTACTGAACAGGCAGCGCGCCAGGCGGTATTCACGCTCCGTCATGACCACTGCCTTGCCCTCACGGGTGACGCTCAGTTCGGCGTCGTCGAAGGTCAGGTCATTGA
The DNA here is from genome assembly GCF_949767635.1 of Pseudomonas sp. IT-93MI4. NCBI lineage: Bacteria > Pseudomonadati > Pseudomonadota > Gammaproteobacteria > Pseudomonadales > Pseudomonadaceae > Pseudomonas > Pseudomonas sp. IT-93MI4. The sequence continues at coordinate 111,876 of NZ_CATKPP010000022.1, read as the reverse complement.
AACTCAGGACTTCAGCAGCGCTGCTACGTTGCTGGCTGTGCCGGCGCAGTACGGCGGCGACTCGGGCTTTCAGCTCGTTGGGGCGGAACGGTTTGCTGACGTAATCGTCGGCACCGGCGTTCAGCGCCTGGACGATATCGCTTTCGCCGTCGCGGCTGGTCAGCATGATCGCGGCGGGCGGCGCCTCCATGTGTTCGCGGGTCCAGCGCAGCAGCGCCAGGCCGGACAGGTCGGGCAGTTGCCAGTCGAGGATCAGCAGGTCGAAGGTGTCCCGCCGCAATTGGCGCAACAGGTCCTCGCCCCGTTCAAAGCTGTGCAACGACCAAGGCTGGTCTCCCTCCGCAGCCATCTGCTGCAGGGTTTGCTCGACCCGACGCAGTTCGGCGGGTTCATCGTCCAGTATCGCAACGCGCATACGCGTGGGTTCCTTGTTGCTTGAGCAGTGGCCGGCAACCCTGAAGGCTCGGCCTGTGCGGTAAAAGTAAGCAGTCCACCATCGGTCGACGTCCGCTATGATTCTTCGGATCTACATCCTCAGACCTGTGGCCCATGAAACCATTCACTGTCCCCTGCCCTGTTTGTAATGAATAGCCCGCGTCGGCGTGAAAGCCGCGAGCCAAGTCAGGTCCAGCGTCTGTTTCGACGGCTGGTGCGTGAGTGGTTGTGGATAAGTCTAGTGCTGTTGCCGCTGACTGCCTTGTTGTCGTATCGCGCGCAGATCAATCTGCACGACGTGGTACCGATGTGGAGCGCGTTGCTTTCGGTAGGGCTGGTAGCCTGCGTACTCGGATTGCTGCTGTGGCGCCCGCGCTGGGCGATCTGGGTGACATCGTGCGGTGTGGCTTGTGTGCTGCTGGCTAGCGCCGGGCTGGCGGAAGTTCGACACTGGTGGTCACCGACTCCAGCGGCGCTGGGCATGTTGTTCGGCTACCTGATCTGGAACTGGCGGCGCCTGAGTGTGGTGCTGACGTATTTTGGCTGGGAGCTGGCCCGACTGGACCGCGAGCCGAAAGTATTTCCCGAGCGGCGCCGTGCGCAATTCACCAGCGCTGATCAGCTGCAGGGCCAGATCATGGCACTGGAGCAAGCCATGAGCCGCACCCGCGATACCCGGCGTTTCATTGCCGACGGTCTGGAATACCTGCCGGTGGCGACGCTGATCAGCGATCCCAAGGGGCAGATTCTGCTGGGAAACCGCAAGGCCCGGGTATTGTTCGATGACCCGCTGGTCGGTGACTATGTTCTTGAGCAACTGGCCCGCCTCGGTTATCCGGAATTGTCCACAGAACCACGCCCGGCGCTGTCGGACCTGACGCTGCTGGAGTTTCGCGATCACAAGGAACGCAGTTTGCGTCTGGAACGGGCGGCTTTGCTGCCGGTGGATGGCGATACTCCCATCGGCTGGCTGCTGAGCCTCACCGATCTGAGCGCCGAACGCGCCGCAGAAGAACAGCGTGGGGTCTTGCTGCGGTTCCTTTCCCACGATCTGCGCGCCCCGCATTCGGCGATTTTGGCCCTGCTCGATGTACATCGCCATCAAGCCGGCGCGGATTCACCGCTGTTCGAGCAGATCGAGCGCCAGGTACGCCGGGCGCTCGATCTGACTGACGGTTTCGTTCTGCTGGCGCGGGCCGAATCCGAGGCTTATCAGTTCCAGCCCAGTCTGTTCGCGATGCTGGTGCTGGACGTGCTGGATCAGGCGCTGCCCATTGCTCAGCAGAAAAGCATCAAACTGCTGCACACGATGGACGAACAATCCCAGGAGCGTCTGATCAACGCTGACCAGGGCCTGCTGACCCGCGCCTTGTTCAACCTGCTGGAGAACGCGATCAAGTACAGCCCGGTCGGTACCACGATCAAGTTGAACGTCAGTTGCCAGGGTGAGTGGCTATGCTGTGAATTGACCGATCAGGGCAAAGGCATTGCCGCCGAGGAGCTGCCGGATCTGTTCACCCAGTACCGGCGCTTTTCGTCGGCGCAGGGGATTGATGGCGTCGGGTTGGGGCTGTCGATGGTCAAGGCAGTAGTCGACCATCATGGCGGTAACATCGAGTGCCACAGTATCGTCGATCAAGGCACCACGTTCCGGCTGCAGTTACCGCTGATCTGCGAGTGAACAGGCACAAAAAAACCGGCTATATCAGCCGGTTTTTTTACTTCCGAAAAAAACTTATGCACCTTTTACGGTGTTTTATGAGCTTGAGAAATATATAAGTAAATCAATCGGTTACTTTCAATATTCAGGCTTTTTCAACAAAACCGTACACAGGTTATCCACAAAATCTCAGACAGCCACCTGATCATTCGCGGCAGGCGCCTGCGGTGCTGGTGGCAGCGAACCCATTTCGCGCTGGGTCTGTTCGTTCCAGGCCTGTACCCGGTCGTTCAGCTCGGCGATGGCGCGCGGGCCAGTGCCTTCGGCATACATCGGCTCACCGATGACCACGGTGATCACACCCGACGTCTTGCCCCAGCCGATTTTCGGCCAGAACTTGCCGGCATTGTGTGCAATCGGTAGCACCGGAAGCGCCGCATTTACCGCCAACGCGCTGCCACTGCGCGAGAACTTGCCGACAGTGCCGTGGGGAACGCGGGTGCCTTCAGGGAAGATCAATACCCAGACGTTGTCCTTGAGCAGTTCATCGCCCTTGGCCGCGACTTGTTTGAGCGCCGCTTTCGGGTTGTCGCGATCAATCGCGATCGGCCGCAGCATGGCCATGGCCCAACCGAAGAACGGTACGTAGAGCAATTCACGCTTGAGCACCTGGCTCAAGGGCGAGAAATAAGCAGAGAGAAAGAACGTCTCCCAGGTGCTCTGGTGGTTCGACTGAATCACGCAGGGCCGATCCGGCACATTTTCCGCACCTTTGATCTCGTAACGAATGCCGAGAAACACCTTGGTCAACCACAAGGCGCAACGGCACCAGTACACGTTGATGAAACGATAGCGCGCCTTGAACGGCAAAAAGGGCGCGATAAAAAAGCTCAGGCTGCACCACAGCAAGGCAGTAGTGCCCAGCAGCAGGTAAAAGAGAAAGATTCTGATGGCCTGCAGTATCGACATGGCGACGTTTACCGTTACGGGCGATGCCCGACTGTTCAAGCGCACTCCCGATCAATCCCTGGTCAGGAACTTCAGAAGCACTCTAGTTGTGGATAAGTTCTGCGGCAATCGCCGCCAGATCGTCAAAAATCAGGGTGCCGACCGGAAGGGTCTTGCCCAGAGTTTTTTCGCCTTTCCCGGTCTTTACCAAAACGGGCTGTGAATCGACGGCTTTGGCGGCCTCCAGGTCACCAAGGCTGTCGCCGACGAACCAGACATTCGTCAGCGCCACGTTGTAATGCGCCGCGATGGTTTGCAACATCCCCGGCTTCGGCTTGCGGCAATCGCAACCCTCGTCCGGACCATGCGGGCAGTACACGATCAGCCCGACTTCACCGCCCTGCTCTGCCACGAGCGTGCGCAGGCGCGCGTGCATGGCGTCGAGGGTGGCAAGGTCGTAATAGCCGCGAGCAATGCCCGACTGGTTGGTAGCGACCGCCACCGTCCAGCCGGCCTTGCTCAACTGCGCAATCGCCTCGATCGAGCCGGGCAGTGGAATCCACTCCTCCACCGACTTGATGTAAGCGTCGGAGTCGTAATTGATCACTCCATCCCGATCGAGAATCAGCAGTTTCAACAGCAATTCCTCAACCCAGCAGCGAAATGTCGGCAACCCCGAGGAACAGGCCACGCAGACGCGCGAGCAGCGCGTAGCGGTTGGCCCGGACCTTGGCGTCTTCGGCATTGACCATCACCGCGTCGAAGAACGCATCCACCGGCTCGCGCAATGCCGCCAGACGCGCCAGCGATTCGTTGTACTGACGCGCTGCGGCCATTGGCTGCACCGCCTGATCCGCTTGCTGGATCGCCGAGTACAGCGAGAACTCGTTGGCGTTGTCGAAGTATTTGGCTTCGACCACGGTCGGCACCGAGCCTTCAACCTTGCTCAACAGGTTCGATACACGCTTGTTGACCGCCGCCAGCGCTGCCGCTTCCGGCAGCTTGCGGAAGGCCTGAACCGCTTGCACACGCTGGTCGAAGTCCAGCGCCGAACCCGGCTTCAGGGCACGTACCGACAGGTAAGTGGCAACATCGACGCCTTCGTCTTCGTAACGCGCACGCAGACGGTCGAAGATGAATTCCAGCACCGCGTCGTTCAGGCCGGCAGCCTTGACCTTGGCACCGAACGCCGTCACGGCGAAGGCCACGGCGTCGTTCAGATCGAGGTCGAGTTTTTTCTCGATCAGGATACGCAGCACGCCGAGGGCCGCACGGCGCAGGGCATACGGGTCTTTGCTGCCGGTCGGCAGCATGCCGATACCGAAGATGCCGACCAGGGTGTCGAGCTTGTCGGCGATCGCGACAGCCGCACCGGTCAGGGTCGCCGGCAGTTCAGCACCGGCACCGCGTGGCATGTACTGCTCGTTCAGCGCCAGCGCGACGTCTTCCGGCTCGCCGTCATTGAGCGCGTAGTAGTAACCGGCGACACCTTGCATCTCCGGGAACTCGCCGACCATTTCGGTGGCCAGGTCGCACTTCGACAGCAGGCCGGCACGGGCCGCCCACGAAGCGTTGCCGCCGATTCGCGCGGCAATATACGCCGCGAGCTTCGAGACGCGCTCGGCCTTGTCGTAGACGCTGCCGAGTTTTTCCTGGAACACCACGTTCTTCAGGCGATCATTGAAGGCTTCGAGTTTCTGCTTCTTGTCTTGCTTGAAGAAGAACTCGGCGTCGGTCAGGCGTGGGCGAACCACTTTCTCGTTACCGGCGATGATCTGCTGTGGATCTTTGCTTTCGATGTTGGCGACGGTGATGAACCGTGGCAGCAACTTGCCGTCGGCATCCAGCAGGCAGAAGTACTTCTGGTTGTCCTGCATGGTGGTGATCAGTGCTTCCTGCGGCACATCGAGGAAGCGTTCCTCGAACGAGCACACCAGCGGCACCGGCCATTCGACCAGCGCGGTCACTTCATCCAGCAGCGCCGGCGGCACGATCGCGGTGCCTTCCTGACGGGTCGCCAGTTCTTCGGTGCGCTTGCTGATGATCTCGCGACGCTCGTTGGCATCGGCCAGCACGTAGGCGGCACGCAGGTCGGCCAGGTAGCTCGACGGCGAACCGATGCGCACGCTTTCCGGGTGATGGAAACGGTGACCACGGGAGTCGCGGCCAGCCTTCTGCGCGAGGATGGTGCAGTCGATGACCTGGTCACCGAGCAGCATCACCAGCCACTGGGTCGGACGCACGAACTCTTCCTTGCGCGCACCCCAACGCATGCGTTTCGGGATCGGCAGGTCGTTCAGCGAATCTTCGACGATGGTCGGCAGCAGGCTTGCGGTTGGCTTGCCGGCGATGTTCTGGCTGTAACGCAGTTTCGGGCCGCTCTGGTCGATTTCGCTCAGCTCGACGCCGCACTTCTTGGCGAAGCCCAGGGCTGCCTGAGTCGGGTTGCCTTCAGCGTCGAAGGCGGCCTGACGTGGCGGGCCATCCAGGTTGATGCTGCGATCCGGTTGCTGGGTCGCCAGCGCCGTGATCAGCACCGCCAGACGGCGCGGCGCGGCATAGACCGTTTTGCTTTCGTAGCTCAGGCCGGCAGCTTGCAGGCCCTTGTCGATACCGGCGAGGAACGCTTCAGCCAGGGTGTTCAGGGCTTTTGGCGGCAGTTCTTCGGTGCCCAGTTCAACCAGAAAATCTTGCGCACTCATTGTGCAGCCTCCAGCTTGGCCAGTACTTCGTCACGCAGGTCCGGGGTCGCCATCGGGAAGCCCAGCTTGGCGCGGGCCAGCAGGTAGGCTTGCGCAACGGAACGCGCCAGGGTGCGTACGCGCAGGATGTATTGCTGACGCGCGGTCACCGAGATCGCCCGGCGCGCGTCCAGCAGGTTGAAGGTGTGCGAGGCCTTCAGCACCATTTCGTAGCTCGGCAACGGCAGCGGCTGGTCGAGTTCGATCAGGCGCTTGGCTTCGCTTTCATAGAAGTCGAACAGTTCGAACAGTTTGTCGACGTTGGCGTGTTCGAAGTTGTAGGTGGACTGCTCCACTTCGTTCTGGTGGAACACGTCGCCGTAGGTCACCTTGCCGAACGGACCGTCAGCCCAGACCAGGTCGTAGACCGAATCCACGCCTTGCAGGTACATGGCCAGACGCTCCAGACCGTAGGTGATTTCACCGGTGACCGGGTAGCACTCGATGCCGCCAGCCTGCTGGAAGTAGGTGAACTGAGTCACTTCCATGCCGTTGAGCCAGACTTCCCAGCCCAGACCCCAGGCGCCGAGGGTCGGCGATTCCCAGTTGTCTTCGACGAAGCGGATGTCGTGGACCAGCGGGTCCAGGCCGACATGCTTGAGCGAGCCCAGGTACAGTTCCTGGAAGTTGTCCGGGTTCGGCTTCAGAACCACCTGGAACTGATAGTAGTGCTGCAGACGGTTCGGGTTTTCCCCGTAGCGGCCGTCAGTCGGACGGCGGCTTGGCTGCACATACGCGGCGTTCCAGGTTTCCGGGCCGATGGCGCGCAGGAAGGTCGCGGTGTGGAAAGTGCCGGCGCCTACTTCCATATCGTAGGGCTGAAGTACCACACAACCTTGCTCGGCCCAGTATTGCTGGAGCGCGAGGATCAAGTCTTGGAAGGTACGCACGGCTGGCGTAGGCTGGCTCACGAAATTCACCTGTTTCTTGGGCTGCGATTTAAAGAGCGGGAGTATACCCGATTCAGTCGCACCTCCACCCCCTGGAGCCTTATGCCACGCTGCTTTTGGTGTACCGAAGATCCGCTGTACATGGCTTATCACGATCAGGAGTGGGGCACGCCGCTACGCGATGCGCAGGGTTTGTTCGAGTTGCTTTTGCTCGAAGGGTTCCAGGCCGGGCTGTCGTGGATCACCGTGCTGCGTAAACGCGAGCGCTACCGCGAGGTGTTGTACGGTTTCGACGTTCAGCGTGTGGCGCAGATGAGCGACGCCGAAATCGACGAACTGATGCTCGATCCGGGGATCATCCGCAATCGCCTCAAACTCAATGCCGCCCGGCGCAACGCCCAGGCCTGGCTGGCGCTGGAAGACCCGGTGGCGTTTCTCTGGTCGTTCGTCGGCGGCCAACCGATCATCAATCATTTCAAGGATCGCAGCGAAGTCCCGGCGATCACCCCCGAAGCGCTGGCGATGAGCAAAGCCCTGAAAAAGGCCGGCTTCACCTTCGTTGGCCCAACCATTTGCTACGCACTGATGCAGGCTTCGGGCATGGTCATGGATCACACTCAGGACTGCGACCGCTACGCGCAGCTGGTCAACGGCGGTTAGAATGGCCGCCTCGCGCACAGCACAAAATCAGGAGTGACCTGTGGAAAAGTTTAAAGGCGCCTTGCTGGTAGGCGCTCTGCGGCTGTTTGCCCTGCTGCCATGGCGGGCCGTGCAGGCCGTGGGTTCGGCGATCGGCTGGATCATGTGGAAAACCCCCAACCGTTCCCGCGACGTGGTGCGGATCAACCTCGCCAAATGTTTTCCACAGATGGACCCGGCCGAACGTGAGCGCCTGGTCGGCCAGAGCCTCAAAGACATCGGTAAATCCCTGACCGAAAGTGCCTGCGCCTGGATCTGGCCGGCCCAGCGTTCCATCGATCTGGTGCGCGAAGTCGAAGGCCTCGACATCCTCAAGGATGCGCTGGCCTCGGGCAAAGGCGTGGTCGGCATCACCAGCCACCTGGGCAACTGGGAAGTGCTGAACCACTTCTATTGCAGCCAGTGCAAACCGATCATTTTCTACCGCCCGCCAAAGCTCAAGGCTGTGGATGAATTGCTGCGCAAGCAACGCGTGCAACTGGGCAATAAAGTCGCTGCCTCCACCAAGGAAGGCATCCTCAGCGTCATCAAGGAAGTGCGCAAAGGTGGTGCAGTGGGCATTCCGGCTGACCCGGAACCGGCCGAATCCGCGGGGATCTTCGTGCCGTTCTTCGCCACCCAGGCGCTGACCAGTAAATTCGTGCCGAACATGCTCGCCGGCGGCAAAGCGGTCGGCGTGTTCCTGCACGCCCTGCGCCTGCCGGACGGCTCCGGCTACAAAGTGATCCTCGAAGCGGCGCCCGAGGCCATGTACAGCACCGATACCGAGGAATCCTGCGCAGCGATGAGCAAAGTCGTTGAACGCTACGTTGCCGCGTATCCAAGCCAATACATGTGGAGCATGAAGCGCTTCAAGAAACGTCCGCCGGGCGAAGCGCGCTGGTACTGAGCAAGTTGGCACACTCTGTGGATAACCTGCAGGAACGCCGAAGGCTGTGATCTTTTGATCTTGCTTGAGGTTATCCACAACCCGTTCATTCAAGGGCGCATAAAGATGTCCGAACAACGCAAATCCTTCCGCATCAAGATCACCCACGACAGCTTCGGCGAGTGCCTGGGGCAGACGCGCAATCTGTCGGCCACCGGCGTGTATGTGCAGCATCCGCGTCTGGCGTCATTGCCCAAGGGTGCGGTGGTTTATGGCCAGGTGCAGGATTTACCCACAGGCGCGCCGCGGGTGCGAATGGAAGTGGTGACGGTGGATGCCGAGGGCATCGGCCTGCGTTATCTCTAAATTATTGCGCCTGGCGGTCGAGCTTCTTCAGAAACACCGTCATTTCCTTCTCGGCCTGCTTGTCGCCATGGGCGCGGGCGGCTTCCAGACCTTGTTCCCACGCCTGCCGTGCGGCCGCGTGATCGCCCAGTGCGAGTTGCGCTTTGCCCAATAGCTTCCACGCCGCCGAGTACTTCGGGTCGAAACCGACACAGCGCTGGAAATGCTCGGCTGCCTTGGCGTTCTCTCCCAAATCCAGATAACCCTTGCCCAGGCCAAAGCGCAGCAATGAGTTATCCACACCCTTGGCGAGCATTTTTTCCAGGGATTCGAGCATCGATGGGTTCCTTTTCTGTGGAGTGTCAGGTGTAGATCGGTGTCAATTACACCGCTTTCGCGAGCAAGCCCGCTCCCACATTTGGAATGCATTCCCCCTGTGGGAGCGGGCTTGCTCGCGAAGAGGCCATTACAGCCAACGATATTTCTGGATCAGAAGAAGCTGAGACCCACATGAAACAGCTTCTCCACATCGCGAATATGCTTTTTATCCACAAGGAACAGAATCACATGGTCGCCGGTTTCGATCACCGTATCGTCGTGGGCGATGATCACTTCTTCGTTGCGGATGATCGCGCCAATCGTGCTGCCCGGCGGCAGGCCGATTTTCTCGATCGGCCGGCCGATGACCTTGCTCGACTTCGCATCGCCGTGGGCAATCGCCTCGATGGCCTCCGCCGCGCCCCGGCGCAATGAGTGCACGCTGACGATATCGCCACGGCGTACGTGGGCCAGCAAGGTGCCGATGGTCGCCAGTTGCGGGCTGATGGCGATGTCGATGTCGCCGCCCTGGATCAGATCGACGTAAGCCGGGTTGTTGATGATCGTCATCACCTTCTTCGCGCCCAGGCGCTTGGCCAGCAGCGACGACATGATGTTGGCTTCGTCATCGTTGGTCAGCGCAAGGAAGATGTCGGCGTCGGCAATGTTCTCTTCCAGCAGCAGATCACGGTCCGACGCACTTCCCTGCAGCACCACGGTGCTGTCGAGGGTGTCGGAGAGATAGCGGCAGCGGGCCGGGTTCATCTCGATGATCTTCACCTGGTAGCGACTTTCGATGGCCTCGGCCAGACGCTCGCCGATCTGCCCGCCACCGGCAATCACGATGCGCTTGTAGGTTTCGTCGAGACGGCGCATTTCGCTCATCACCGCGCGAATATTCTCACGGGCGGCGATGAAGAAGACTTCGTCATCGGCCTCGATCACCGTATCGCCCTGCGGCAGGATCGGCCGGTCGCGGCGGAAAATCGCCGCGACACGCGTCTCGACATTCGGCATGTGCTCGCGCAACTGGCGCAATTGCTGACCCACCAGCGGCCCGCCGTAATAGGCGCGCACTGCGACAAGCTGCGCCTGGCCTTCGGCGAAGTCGATCACTTGCAGCGCGCCCGGATGCTGGATCAGGCGCTTGATGTAGTTGGTCACCACCTGCTCGGGGCTGATCAGCACGTCGACCGGAATCGCTTCGTTCTGGAACAGCTGTTCTTCGCGGTTCAGATAAGACGCTTCGCGCACCCGGGCGATTTTGGTCGGGGTGTGGAACAGGGTGTGCGCGACCTGACAGGCGACCATGTTGGTCTCGTCACTGTTGGTCACCGCCACCAGCATGTCTGCGTCGTCGGCGCCGGCCTGACGCAGCACCGACGGCAGCGAGCCGCGGCCCTGAATGGTGCGGATGTCGAGACGGTCGCCGAGGTCGCGCAGGCGTTCGCCGTCGGTGTCGACCACGGTGATGTCGTTGGCTTCGCTCGCCAGGTGTTCAGCCAGCGAACCGCCGACCTGCCCCGCACCGAGGATGATGATTTTCATCCAGTCACTCCATTCAATCCATTTAGCCGCGCGCGGCAGCGATCTTGATCAGCTTGGCGTAGTAGAACCCATCATGTCCGCCCTGCTGGGCCAGCAATTGGCGACCATGGGGCTGTTTGATCCCGGCCGTGGTGGCCAGGTCGAGTTCGCGGGCTCCGGGCGTGCGCTCAAGAAACGCGGCGATGACTTCGGTGTTTTCGGTCGGCAAGGTCGAGCACGTGGCGTAGAGCAGGATGCCGCCGACTTCGAGGGTTTTCCACAGGGCGTCGAGCAGCTCGCCTTGCAGTTGCGCTAGGGCAGCGATGTCGTCCGGCTGACGGGTCAGCTTGATGTCCGGATGGCGGCGGATCACGCCGGTGGCCGAGCACGGCGCGTCGAGCAGGATGCGCTGGAACGGCTTGCCGTCCCACCATGCTGCGGTATCGCGACCGTCGGCAGCGATCAGGTCGGCGCTCAGGCCCAGCCGCTCAAGGTTCTCCTTCACCCGCACCAGCCGCTTGGCTTCCAGATCCACCGCCACCACGCCGGCCAGCGCCGGTTCGGCTTCGAGGATGTGGCAGGTCTTGCCGCCCGGCGCGCAGCACGCATCGAGCACGCGCTGACCCGGCGCCAGATCGAGCAGATCGGCGGCCAGTTGCGCCGCTTCGTCCTGCACGCTGATCCAGCCTTCGGCAAAACCCGGCAGGCTGCGCACGTCGGCGGCGGCGTCGAGGACGATGCCGTCGCGGCTATAGACACACGGCGTGGCGGCGATGCCGGCGTCGCTGAGCAAGCCGACGTAGGCGTCGCGGCTGTGATAGCGGCGGTTGACCCGCAGAATCATCGGCGGGTGCGCGTTATTTGCCGCGCAGATCGCTTCCCATTGCTCCGGCCAGAAGGCTTTCAGGGATTTTTGCAGCCAGCGCGGGTGGGCGGTGCGTACCACTGGGTCGCGTTCCAGCTCGGCGAAAATCGTCTCGCTTTCGCGCTGGGCATTGCGCAGCACGGCGTTGAGCAAACCCTTGGCCCACGGCTTTTTCAGCTTGTCGGCGCAACCGACGGTTTCGCCGATGGCCGCGTGCGGCGGCACGCGGGTGTAGAGCAGTTGATAGAGACCGACCAGCAGCAACGCCTCGACATCGGCGTCGGCAGCCTTGAACGGTTTCTGCAAAAGCTTTTCCGCCAGCGCCGACAGCCGTGGCTGCCAGCGCGCGGTGCCGAACGCCAGATCCTGAGTGAAACCGCGATCACGGTCTTCGACCTTGTCCAGTTGCGCCGGCAGGGAGCTGTTCAGCGAAGCCTTGCCGCTGAGCACGGCTGCGAGTGCCTTGGCGGCGGCCAGACGCGGGTTCATTGCGCGTCCACCACGGCGCCGAGCACGGTGCCGACGGCAAATTTCTCGCGACGGCTGTTGAACAGGTCGCTGAAGTTCAGCGCCTTGCCGCCGGGCAGTTGCAGACGGGTCAGGCACAACGCCTGCTCACCGCACGCGACGATCAGGCCGTCCTTGCTGGCGCTGAGGATTGCACCCGGCGCGCCTTTGCCGTCAGCCAGGGTCGCGGCCAGTACTTTCAGCGCTTCACCGTTGAGGGTGCTGTGGGTAATCGGCCATGGATTGAAGGCGCGTACCAGACGCTCCAGCTCAACCGCCGGACGGCTCCAGTCGAGGCGCGCTTCGTCCTTGTTCAGTTTGTGGGCGTAGGTGGCGAGTTCGTCGTTCTGCACTTCGCCTTCGAGGGTTCCGGCGGCCAGGCCGGCAATCGCCTGGACCACGGCGGGCGGGCCCATTTCGGCGAGACGGTCGTGCAGCGTGCCGCCGGTGTCGTCGGCGCTGATCGGGGTCACGACCTTGAGCAGCATCGGCCCGGTATCGAGGCCCGCTTCCATGCGCATCACGGTCACGCCGCTTTCGGCATCACCGTGTTCCACGGCGCGCTGGATCGGCGCCGCACCGCGCCAGCGTGGCAGCAGGGAGGCGTGGCTGTTGATGCAGCCCAGACGCGGAATATCCAGCACCGCTTGCGGCAGGATCAGGCCGTAGGCGACCACCACCAGCAAGTCCGGTTTCAGCGCGGCCAGCTCGGCTTGAGCGTCAGCGTTGCGCAGGGTCGGCGGCTGCAACACCTGGATATTATTTTCCAGGGCCAACTGTTTGACCGGGCTCGGCATCAGTTTTTGCCCGCGACCGGCCGGACGATCCGGTTGGGTGTAGACCGCAACGATCTCGTAAGGGCTGTTCAGCAGGGCCTTGAGGTGCTCGGCGGCGAATTCCGGGGTGCCGGCAAAAACGATGCGCAGTGGCTCAGTCATGAAGGGAGTCTCACAAAAAGAAAAAGGCTTGCCGCAGCAAGCCTTTGAAGGAGGGCATCAAGCGTTCTGGCGATGCAGCTTTTCCAGTTTCTTCTTGATCCGGTCGCGTTTGAGCGTGGACAGGTAATCGACGAACAACTTGCCGTTGAGATGGTCGCATTCGTGCTGGATGCACACTGCGAGCAGACCTTCGGCGATCAGTTCGTAAGGCTGGCCATCGCGGTCCAGCGCCTTGATTTTGACCTTCTGCGGGCGGTCGACGTTTTCGTAGAAACCCGGCACCGAGAGGCAGCCTTCCTGATACTGATCCATCTCGTCGGTCAGCGATTCGAACTCGGGGTTGATGAACACCCGGGGTTCGGTGCGGTCTTCGGAAAGGTCCATCACGACGATACGTTTGTGCACGTTGACCTGGGTCGCGGCAAGGCCGATGCCCGGCGCTTCATACATTGTTTCAAACATGTCATCGACCAACTGACGCACTTCGTCGTCCACTACTGCCACAGGCTTGGCGATAGTACGCAGACGCGGGTCCGGAAATTCGAGGATGTTTAAAATGGCCATAGGCTGATTGCTGCACGTATTGAGTAAAGTCGGGTCGATGGCCTGGCAGGTCCGAAGATGCAGGCTACCGTTGTGAAGCGTAGCTAATGCAATTTGCAGTAGCGAGCCACGGGGGCTCTGACGGTTCACGCGAACGCACATGATAAAGGGATTCGCTGCATGAGGAAAACACTACTCGCCCTGCTGCTTCTGGCTTCGGCCGCGGCTGCGCAAGGGCAAGTGCAACTCAAGGATGGTTTTCCACAGCAATACACGGTGGTTTCGGGAGACACCCTCTGGGACATTTCCGGCAAATACCTGCGCGAGCCCTGGCAATGGCCACAGCTGTGGCGGGCCAATCCGCAAATCGAAAACCCCAACCTGATCTACCCCGGCGACACGCTGACGCTCCGTTACGTCAACGGCCAGCCGCAGCTGACCCTCAATCGCGGCGAGTCACGGGGCACCATCAAGCTGTCGCCACGCATCCGCACCAGCCCGGTGGCCGAGGCGATACCCAGCATTCCGCTGAAATCGATCAACAGTTTCCTGCTGAGCAACCGCATCGTCGACAAGGTCGAGGACTTCGACAAGGCGCCGTATATCGTCGCCGGCGATGCCGAGCGCGTGTTGAGTGGCACTGGCGACCGGATCTTCGCCCGGGGCCACTTCGATCCGAATCAACCGGTGTACGGCATCTTCCGCCAGGGCAAGGTCTACACCGACCCGCAGACCAAGGAGTTTCTCGGGATCAACGCCGACGATATCGGTGGCGGTGAAATCGTCGCCACCGAAGGCGACGTCGCCACCCTCGCCCTGCAACGCACCACCCAGGAAGTACGTCTGGGCGATCGTCTGTTCAGCGGCGAAGAGCGCTCGATCAATTCGACTTTCATGCCCAGCGCCCCGAGCACCAACATCAACGGCCTGATCATCGACGTGCCGCGCGGCGTCACGCAGATCGGCGTGATGGACGTGGTCACCCTGAACAAGGGCAAGCGCGACGGTCTGGCCGAAGGCAATGTGCTGGTGGTGATGAAAACCGGGGAAACCGTGCGCGACCGGGTCACCGGCCAGCCGCTGAAAATTCCCGATGAACGGGCCGGTCTGCTGATGGTGTTCCGCACCTACGACAAGCTCAGTTACGGCCTCGTACTCAACGCATCGCGCTCGCTGGCGGTGCTCGACAAGGTGCGAAATCCTTAGCAGGCTTAACAAGTTACCAACAGAGTTATCCACAGCTTGTTCCGAATGGTTCGGGACTTATAACGATCAAGGATGATCCACGATGCTGTCTGCCTGTACGCCGGTTTCCCCTGCGGAACTGGAAGCGCGTTTGCGCGTGCACCGCTTGCCGGAAATCGGTCCGAAACGTTTTGCCAAACTGCTTGAAGCCTTCGGCTCGGCGTCAAAAGCCCTGAGCGCGCCGGCCAGTGCCTGGCGAGCGCTGGGTCTGCCAGCGGCGTCGGCCGAGGCCCGGCGCAACCCTGAAGTGCGCGACGGCGCCAGCCATGCATTGCGCTGGCTAGAGCGGCCCGGCCAGCATCTATTGATGTTGGACCAGGCGGATTATCCGGCGCTGCTGGCGCAGATCCCTGACCCGCCCCCGCTGTTGTTCGTCGCCGGAGATCCGCTGATTCTGGAAAAACCGCAACTGGCGATGGTCGGCAGTCGCAGTGCTTCACGTCCGGGAATGGACACCGCCGCCGCGTTTTCCCGCAGCCTCGCCGGGGCCGGTTTCGTCATCACCAGTGGCTTGGCGCTGGGTATCGATGCGGCTGCGCATCAAGCGGCGCTGGATGTCGGCGGGCAAACCGTCGGCGTACTCGGCACCGGCCTGGAAAAGTTTTATCCACAGCGCAATCGTCGACTGGCCGACGCGATGATTGCCTCGGGCAGCGCAGTGGTTTCTGAGTTTCCACTGGACGCCGGGCCGACGGCGAGCAACTTCCCCAGGCGCAACCGGATCATCAGCGGTTTGTCTCTCGGCGTGCTGGTGGTCGAGGCGAGTGTCGCCAGCGGTTCACTGATCACCGCCCGCCTGGCGGCGGAACAGGGCCGCGAGGTGTATGCGATTCCCGGCTCGATCCATCACCCCGGCGCACGCGGTTGCCATCAGTTGATCCGCGACGGCGCGGTGCTGGTGGAAACCATCGAACACATTCTCGAAGCCCTGCGCGGCTGGCAGCATTTGCCGTTATCCACAGACCCGCCGGATTCCGCGCATCCCTTGCTTGATCTGCTGCACGCCGCGCCGCACACCAGCGAAGCCTTGGTCGAGAGCAGCGGCTGGGCGTTGCCCAAAGTCCTCGCGGCGCTCACCGAGCTGGAAATGGACGGCCGCGCAGTGTGTGAAAACGGTCGCTGGCTGGCGAGGACACGCTAGGTTTTACAGGGAAGATCGGTAAACTGCGCAAAACCTGTTTTCGGAGAGTTTTTTCATGGTCAACAGTTGGCGTGTGCAACAAGCCGCACGAGAGATTCGCGCCGGGGCGGTGATTGCCTATCCAACCGAAGCCGTCTGGGGGCTGGGTTGCGACCCGTGGAACGAAGAGGCAGTGGATCGGCTGCTGGCGATCAAGAACCGTTCGGTGGACAAGGGCCTGATCCTGGTCGCCGACAACATTCGCCAGTTCGACTTCCTGTTCGAAGATTTCCCGCAAGAGTGGCTCGACCGCATGGCCAGCACCTGGCCGGGGCCGAATACCTGGCTGGTGCCGCATCAGAACCTGTTGCCGGAATGGGTGACGGGCGTGCATGACACGGTGGCGCTGCGGGTCAGCGATCACCCGCAGGTGCGGGATCTGTGCTCGATGGTCGGGCCGCTGATTTCCACCTCGGCCAACCCGCAGGGGCGGCCGGCGGCGCGCACGCGGTTGCGCGTCGAGCAGTATTTCCGTGGGCAGATCGACCTGATCCTTGGCGGGCAGCTGGGTGGGCGCAAGAACCCCAGCGTGATCCGCGATCTGGCAACCGGCAAGGTCATTCGTCCCGACTGACCCTGCGCGAAAACCTATACCGTGAGTCTTCCTCGCCTTGATGGCGAGGGAGACTACGCCTGCCTGCGAATTATCCTGCAATGACGCCGGTTTCCCTGTCGGAAAAGTCGCCAAGTCCCCGGATTCATTGGCTTTTCCCACTCGATTATCAGACTTTCTGGCGTGGCGGAATCGGCAAAAGCAACCATCCTTTCCCTGCACTCGAAACACTTCGATAAGTTAAGGTCTGCGGAGAAAGAATGGACACTACCAATTTGCAACTCACGGATTACCTGCAGGCGCTTCAGGTGACGTTGAAGAGTCACCATGAGGGTTGTCGCATCGTGATGCTTGAGGCAGGGGCGGATACTCAGGAGTTCGACCGGTTTATCGATCGGCAATTTCGGCTTCGGTTGCAGCATTACATGCTGACTTCACGGGCGCGGATGCTCGAAACCAGACTGGCGATAAAGTCGCGCAGTACCCATTTTCTGCTGTATCGGCACGATCAACTGTTGGCGGTATTGAGAGCGACTCCGGCACCGTTCGAGTGGGTATCGCTGGCGCAGCAACACGTTTCTCCCACAGTAGCGCTGTCGCGCCATGTCGAATTCAGTCGATTGATGTCGTACACACCCAATCAGTTGCCCATTGCGGTCAACGGTCTGCTGGCGGCCGCTACCGAGTGGGCCATTAAACGCGGTTATAACGGGGTAACCGCGTTGTGCAGATCGCAACAGCTGCGCTTCTACCAGCGCTTCGGCCTGATGCCGATCGCTTCCAATGCCCTGCATATCGACCAGCGCGCAAGCGGCGATTACTGGGTGCTGTCAGCCGAGTGGCGGCAAATTCTCGCGGCGGTCCAACCGCCTGATCCGGCGGTTGGCCACGTGGTGCAGAAACCGTTGGAGTGTCATCTGCCGAGGTGTTGAACGCGTTCGAACTGACTTGCCAGCCTTGGGTTCGCAACCCTGACTGGCAAGACGTCGAAGGTTTGTCAGGGCAGCAGGATGGTCGAGCCGGTGGTACGCCGGGCCGACAATTCGGTCTGCGCCTTCGCCGCATCAGCCAGTGGATGGCGCTGGCTGATGCTCACCTTGAGCTTGCCGCTGATGATCATCTCGAACAGCTCGTCGGCCATGCGCTGCAGGTTCTCGGCGTTGTTGGCGTAGGTCGCCAGGGTCGGGCGGGTCACGTACAGCGAGCCCTTGGCCGAAAGAATCCCCAGATTCACCCCGTCCACCGCACCGGAGGCGTTGCCGAAACTCACCACCAGCCCACGCGGCGACACACTGTCGAGCGAGGTCAGCCAGGTGTCTTTGCCGACGCCGTCGTACACCACCGGGACTTTCTTGCCGTCAGTCAGCTCCAGCACCCGCTGTGCCACGTTTTCGTGGCTGTAATCGATGGTTGCCCAAGCGCCGTTGGCTTTGGCCAGTTCGGCTTTTTCCTTCGAGCTGACCGTGCCGATCAGCTTGACGCCCAGTGCCTTGGCCCATTGGCAGGCCAATGAACCGACACCCCCGGCAGCGGCGTGGAACAGAATGGTTTCGCCACCCTTGAGTTCATAGGTCTGGCGCAGCAGGTACTGCACGGTGAGGCCCTTGAGCATGACCCCGGCTGCGGTCTCGAAGCTGATTTCGTCCGGCAGCTTCACCAGATTGGCTTCGGGCAGGGTGTGCAACTGGCTGTAGGCACCCAGCGGGCCGCTGCCATATGCCACGCGATCACCGACCTTGAACCGGGTGACGTCGCTGCCCACGGCATCGACGATGCCGGCGCCTTCTGCGCCGAGCCCGGACGGCAAGGCTGGCGGGGCATACAGACCGCTGCGGAAATAGGTATCGATGAAGTTCAGGCCGATCGCCTTGTTCGCCACCCGCACCTGATTCGGGCCGGGCGCGGCGGGTTCGTAGTCAACAAACTCGAGCACTTCGGGACCGCCGTGGGCGCGGAACTGGATACGCTTTGCCATCTGCCTGCTCTCCTTGGGTCGTTTGTAAGCCCCCTATCCAACTCCCCTGCTTGATCTTCGTCAACTGCGGCGCGCAGGTTTGCGGTGTTATGCTACGCGCCCATTTGCGCCGCCCCCTGCCTGCGGGGCGCCCGCGTAGTTATGCCCGATTCAAGGTGAAGCCATGACGACCCGCACCGACGCCGTAAAGGCCTATCTGCTCGATTTGCAAGACCGCATCTGTGCCGCGCTGGAAACCGAGGACGGCGGCACGCGCTTCGTCGAAGACGCCTGGACCCGGCCTGCCGGTGGTGGCGGTCGTACCCGCGTGATCGAAAACGGTATGGTGATCGAAAAGGGCGGCGTCAACTTTTCCCACGTGTTCGGCAGCGGCCTGCCGCCGTCGGCCAGCGCCCATCGCCCGGAACTGGCCGGTCGCGGTTTCGAAGCCCTCGGCGTGTCGCTGGTGATTCACCCGCACAACCCGCATGTGCCGACGTCCCACGCCAACGTGCGCTTTTTCATCGCCGAGAAGGAAGGTGAAGAGCCGGTCTGGTGGTTTGGCGGCGGCTTCGACCTGACCCCCTATTACGGCAATGAAGAAGACTGCATCCACTGGCACCGCGTCGCCGAACAGGCCTGCGCGCCGTTCGGGCCGGACGTCTATCCGCGTTACAAGGCCTGGTGCGACACCTATTTCCACATCAAGCATCGCCATGAACCGCGTGGCATCGGTGGTCTGTTTTTCGACGACCTGAACGAGTGGGATTTCGACACCAGTTTCGCCTTCATGCGCGCCATCGGTGATGCCTACATCGACGCTTACCTGCCGATCGTGCAGCGCCGCAAGCACGATGCGTTCACCGCACAGCAGCGTGAATTCCAGGAATTCCGCCGTGGCCGCTACGTCGAATTCAACCTGGTCTACGACCGAGGCACCCTGTTCGGCCTGCAATCGGGCGGGCGTACCGAGTCGATCCTCATGTCGTTGCCGCCGCAAGTGCGCTGGGCCTATGACTTCAAGGCCGAGCCCGGCAGCGAAGAAGCGCGCCTGACCGACTACTTCCTGCAAGACCGCGACTGGCTGGCCGAGGCCTGAGGACTGCTGATGGATCGTTACGTCGTTTTCGGTAACCCGATCGGCCACAGCAAGTCGCCGATGATTCACAAACTGTTCGCCGAGCAGACCGGTCAGCGCCTCGACTACAGCACCCTGCTGGCGCCGCTCGACGACTTCAGCGCCTGCGCCATGGCGTTCTTCCAGGACGGTCGCGGCGCCAACGTCACTGTGCCGTTCAAGGAAGAGGCCTTTCGCTTGGCCAACAGCCTGACCGCTCGCGCGCAGCGCGCTGGTGCGGTGAACACCTTGAGCAAACTGGTCGACGGTTCGCTGCTCGGCGACAACACCGACGGCGCCGGTCTGGTGCGCGACCTGACGGTGAATGCCGGTTTCAGCCTGACCGGCAAACGCATTCTGCTGCTCGGCGCTGGTGGCGCGGTGCGTGGTGCGCTGGAGCCGTTGCTGGCGGAGAAGCCGGCGTCGGTGATTATCGCCAACCGCACGGTGGACAAGGCCGAGCTGCTGGCCGAGCTGTTCTGTGATCTGGGGCCGGTGTCGGCCAGTGGTTTCGACTGGTTGCAGGAGCCGGTGGACGTGATCATCAACGCCACCTCCGCCAGCCTCACCGGCGACGTGCCGCCGATTGCCGCGAGCCTGATCGAGCCGGGCCAGACCCTGTGCTACGACATGATGTACGGCAAAGAGCCTACCGCATTCTGCCGTTGGGCCAGCGAGCATGGCGCGGCAGTGTCGATGGATGGTCTGGGGATGCTGGCTGAACAGGCGGCCGAGGCGTTTTTCCTGTGGCGCGGGGTGCGTCCGGATACGGCGCCGGTACTGGCCGAACTACGCCGCCAGTTGGCCCTTTAAAAGCTTCGCGAGCAAGCCCGCTCCCACATTGGAATGCGATCAAATGTGGGAGCGGGCTTGCTCGCGAATGGCCGCACCGCCGATCCTGGATCAATCCTCAAACCGGATCGGGCATTTCTCCGCCCCTTCCAGCTTCCGCAACTCCTCCACCACCTGCGGCCGCGCCCGGCGCAGGGTCAGGCTGCGATTCTGACGCAGCAGGCGCCGCGCCTCCTGATGCAGCATCTCCACCCCCGAATAATCGATGAAGTTGATCTGCTGCGCCTCGATCACCACCCGCGTACCGTGCAACCGTTGCAGGCGCACTTGCAGGTAATGGCTGGCGCCGAAGAAGATCGAGCCGCCGACTCGCAGTACGTCCTCCTCACCCTCGCGGGAATGCTGCACTCGCGGTTGCGAGGTGCGCTTGAGGTAGAAGAACAGCGACGCCAGCACCCCGGCATAGATCGCGGTCTGCAGTTCCAGTAGCAGCGTGGCGAGGCAGGTCAGCACCATGACCACGAACTCGGCGCGGCTGACCCGCAGCAACGAACGAATCCCGCGATGATCCACCAGGCCCCAGGCGATCAGCAGAATGCTCCCGGCCATCGCCGGAATGGGGATGTGTGAAATCAGCCCGGCGCCAAAAATCGCGAACAGCGCGACCCAGATCGCCGAAAAAACCCCGGCCAGCGGCGAACAGGCACCTGCCTCGTAACTCAGGCCTGAGCGGGTGAACGAACCGGCGGAGAGCGATCCGGAAAAGAACGCCCCGACAATATTCGACAAGCCCTGTGCGCGGACTTCCTGGTTGGCATCAAGCAACTGCTGCGAACGTGCAGCAATCGAACGGGCAATCGACAGGCTAGTGACCAGACCGAGCATGCCTACCGCCACCGCGCTCGGCAGCAAGCGCAGCACCAGATCGAGATCCAGCGGCAGCGCACTGAACGGTGGCAGGCGTCCGACAAAGGCGCTGACCAGATGCACGTGGCCGAACATCGCCGGCCATAACCACACCACTGCGCTGCCCAGCACCAGCGTTATCAACAGAGTCGGCCAGCGCGGCAGCAGTTGTCTGAGGACAAAACCGACCAGCACCGTGGCCACACCCAACACCAGTGATGGGTTATCCACAGCCCGCAGGTGTTGCAGCAGGTCCATCAGACTGGCCAGCGCCGTGGCTTTCGCCGGCAGATCCAGCCCCAGCAGATTCGGCAACTGGCCGATGGCAATCACCACCGCCGCGCCGAGGGTGAAGCCGAGCACCACCGAGTGCGAGACGAAATTCACCAGTGCACCGAAGCGCAGCAGGCCGAGCAGCCACTGGAAAATCCCCGCCAGGAAGCTCAGCAGCAGGATCAGCGTGATGTAGTCCTGGGATGCGGGAACGGCCAAAGGACTGACGCTGGCGTAGAGCACAATCGAAATTGCTGCAGTCGGGCCGCAGATCAGATGCCACGACGACCCCCACAGGCAGGCGATCAGCACCGGGATGATCGCCGCATAGAGGCCGTATTCCGGCGGCAGGCCGGCGATCAGTGCGTAGGCGATCGACTGCGGCAACGCGAGAATCGCACCGCTCAGGCCAACGACCAGATCCCGGCCGACGCTGGCGCGGGTTTGCCGGGGCAGCCAGGTCAGGAAGGGAAAGAGTGAATGGCGACTTGGCAGGGCCATGGGTCCTCGCGGTGTGTGGGTTTATGCAAGGTTATCAGGACGCGCCAATTACTGTGGTGAGGGGATTTATCCCCGATGGGCTGCGAAGCGGCCCCAAAACCGACGGTCTCGGTGAGTCAGGTATACCGAGTGCATAGACTTTGCGACTGCTGCGCAGCCGATCGGGGATAAATCCCCTCGCCACGAGTAAGTTGTCGTCAAGTAGAAAGCGTCAGAGCTTGGCCTTCACCGCAGGCAACGCATCCTTGCCATCCACGGTCTTCACCCCCTCCAGCCACTTGTCCAGCACCGCCGGATTGGCCTTGATCCACGCCTTCACCGCATCGGCATTGCTGACTTTCTTGTTCACCACCTCAGCCATGATGCTGTTCTCCATGTCCTGGGTGAACGCCAGGTTGGTCAGCAACTTGCCCACATTCGGGCAGGCCTCGGCGTAGCCTTTGCGCGTCAGGGTGTAGACGCTGCCGGTGTCGCCGAAATACTTCTCGCCGCCCTTGAGGTAATGCATCTTCAGCTGCACGTTCATCGGGTGCGGGGTCCAGCCGAGGAAGGTGACGAATTTCTGCTTCTTCACTGCCCGCGACACTTCGGCGAGCATCGCCTGTTCGCTGGATTCGATCAGCTTCCACTGGCCGAGGTCGAAGTCGTTCTTCTTGATGATTTCCTGCAGCGAGATGTTCGCCGGTGCACCGGAGCCGATGCCGTAGATCTTCTTGTCGAATTTGTCTGCGTATTTGTTCAGGTCGGCAAAGTTATGCACACCGGCATCCCACACGTAGTCGGGCACCGCCAGGGTGAACTCGGTGCCGTCGAGGTTCTTCGCCAGTTGGGTGACGTCACCGGTGGCGACGAATTTGTCGTAGAAGCCTTGCTGCGCCGGCATCCAGTTACCAAGGAACACATCCACCTGACCGTCCTTCAAACCGCCGAAGGTGATCGGCACCGCGAGGGTGTCGACCTTGGCCTTGTAGCCCATGCCGTCCAGCAGAAACCCGGTGATGGCGTTGGTCGCGGCGATGTCGCTCCAGCCCGGGTCGGCCATTTTCACCGTTTCGCAGCTTTGCTCGGCAAATGCCGAGGCGCTGGCCAGAGCCAGCAGGCCAATCGTCAGTGCTGTGGATAACTTGCGCATGGACTTCCCCTTACATTATTGATTTTGGCAGGGTTGTGGATAACGGGCCTTGCGCTCCAGATCGTCGAGGTCGATGTGGTTGCGCATGTACTGCTGACTGGCGTCCACCAGCGGCTGGTGATCCCAGCTCTTCAGCTTGCCGATGGTCAGGGCATCGGCAACAAATCGGCGACGGCGCTGGCTGGCGAGCACCTCGCGGTGGATCGCCGGAATGTCCCACTTGGCCCGCGCTTCGGCGAGAAATTCGTCGAACAGCTGGCGATGTTGCGGCGACTGGCTGAGTTCTTCGAGTTCACGCGGATCGTTGTGCACGTCGAAGAGTAGGCACGGATCGCTTTCACTGTAGATAAATTTGTAGGCGCCGCGACGGATCATCATCAGCGGGCTAACCGTGCCTTCGGCCATGTATTCGCCGAACACTTCGTCATGACCGCCCTGCCCTTGCAGGTGTGATAACAGCGAACGGCCATCCAGCGGCAGACCCGGCTCCAGCGTGCCGCCGGCCAGTTCGACGAAGGTTGGCAACAGGTCGGCGGTGGACACTGCCGCGCTAACCCGGCCGGCAGCGAACTGCCCCGGCGCACTGATCAACAGCGGCACCCGCGCAGCCATCTCGAACCAGTGCATTTTGTACCAGAGGCCCTTCTCTCCCAGCATGTCACCGTGGTCGCCGGAGAACACGATGATGGTGTCATCGATCAGCCCGGTATCTTCGAGGGTTTGCAGAAGTTTGCCGACGTTGGCGTCGATATAGCTGCACGCGCCGAAGTAGGCACGCCGTGCATCGCGAATCTTATCCACAGGCAGCGGCTTGTCCCACAGGTCATAGACCTTGAACAGGCGCTGCGAGTGTGGATCGAGGGAATGTTGATCCGGGGTGCTCGGCAACGGGATGTCACCGTCGTCGTACAAATCCCAGAACGCCTTGGGAATCGTGTATGGGTCGTGTGGGTGCGTCATCGATACGGTCAGGCAGAACGGCTGATCGCCGTCCTCGCGAATGTGATCGAACAGGTATTGCTGGGCCTTGAACACCACCTCTTCATCGAAGTCGAGCTGGTTGGTGCGCACGCACGGCCCGGCCTGCAGCACCGACGACATGTTGTGATACCAGCTCGGGCGCACGTCCGGCTCGTCCCAGTTCACCGCCCAGCCGTAGTCGGCCGGGTAGATGTCGCTGGTCAGGCGCTCTTCATAACCGTGCAACTGATCCGGGCCGCAGAAATGCATCTTGCCCGACAGCGCGGTGCGGTAACCGAGGCGACGCAGGTAGTGGGCGTAGGTCGGAATATCGGCAGGGAAATCGGCGGCGTTGTCGTAGGCGCCGATCTTGCTCGGTAACTGGCCGCTGACCAGAGTGAAACGCGACGGCGCGCACAGCGGACTGTTGCAGTAAGCGGCATCGAACACCACGCCCTGAGCGGCGAGGCGCGAAAGATTCGGCAGTTTGATCGGCGACGGGCCGTAGATTGGCAACATTGGCGCGGCCATTTGATCGGCCATGATGAAAAGAATGTTCTTGCGCTTCATGTGATCGCGGCATTCCATAGTGAATATTTATGCGACATTGCTGCGATCGAGCATGGAGTCCATGCCCCGTCCGGTAAAGCCTGCGCCGGACAATGACTAGGATAAGCACAGCTTATGTATGACGCCCTCGGCAATCTGTCCCTCGACCTGTTGCGCGCATTCGAAGCGGCGGCGCGCCATCGCAGCTTTACCGCCGCCGCGGTGGAGCTGGGCACCACGCAACCGGCGATCAGCCAGCAGATCAAGCGTCTGGAAGAACAACTGGGCGCACGGCTGTTTGACCGGATATACCGCGGCATTGAACTGACCGAGGGCGGGGCGATTCTTTTCGAGCAGATTAAGCTCGGTTTGCAGCATATCGACGCAGGGTTGAGCGCGATCAGTACGCAACAGCAACATGAAGTATTGCAAGTCGCCACCGATTTCGCTTTCGCCGCCTACTGGCTGATGCCGCGCCTGCACCGCTTTCATGAAGCCAACCCGAACGTCGATGTCAGCCTGGTCACCAGCGAGCGCAACCACAACATGCTACGCACCGACATCGACGTGGCGGTGCTGTTTGGTGACGGCCGATTTAAACAGGGCGAGAGCCATTGGCTGTTCAGCGAAGA
Organism: Pseudomonas sp. IT-93MI4; assembly: GCF_949767635.1. Classification (NCBI taxonomy): domain Bacteria; kingdom Pseudomonadati; phylum Pseudomonadota; class Gammaproteobacteria; order Pseudomonadales; family Pseudomonadaceae; genus Pseudomonas; species Pseudomonas sp. IT-93MI4. The sequence continues at coordinate 86,798 of NZ_CATKPP010000022.1, read as the reverse complement.
AGTGTTTCCAGTGTGCAGCCCGCAACTGCTCAAGGGCCGCACCCTGCCCTTGCCTGCTCAGACGTTGCTGGAGTTTCCATTGCTGCACTTGCGCGGGGAAAACAGCAGCAACTGGTTTGACTGGAGCGGTCTGTTTCGCGAACTGGGCATCAACACGCCGCCGGCGCCGGGGCAATTGCGTTTCGACAATTACACGCTGCTGATTCAAGCGGCGATTGGCGGCCAGGGTGTGGCCATCGGCTGGCGGCACCTTGTGGATAACTTGCTGACCCAGGGCTTGCTCTGTCGGCCTGTCGCCGAGACCACGTTGTCGCGCCTGGGTTATTACGTGGTGTTGCCGCAACGCAAACGCCGGGGGGCGTTGATTCAACAGTTTGTCGACTGGTTGATGGCCGAGCAGGCGAGCAGTGCCGAGTCCCTCGCCGGAGTGGCATTGCCGTCGATTGCGGTTTGAACATCAAAAACAACTCCCTGTAGGAGCTGCCGCAGGCTGCGATCTTTTACGTACCCGACGTCGCGACAAAATTCACATGCTGCCCCACATGCAGGTTCAGCCGCAGCTCATCGGCAATCCCCACCGCAACCCGGTTCAGCCGTTCCAGCGGCTCCGCCAGCCCCGGCTCGAGATTGCCGCCCACCTGACTGAAATGCTCAATGGTCAGCCCCGCCACCCCGTGCGGCGCATTCACCAGTGTCCACTGCAATGGGCTGCTTTGCAGGGCTTCGCGGATTTCTTCGGCGGCGTGGCGTTGCAGCCCGTCGTCCAGATCTGGCTCGTCGAGCACGGCAAAATTCCCCACCAGAAACAACCGTGACACGTTGGCCGCTTGCAAGCCGTCGACTAGCGCATCGACCGCTAAAACCTGTTCCACCGGGCCGAGCACCACGGACCTTTCCACATGGTCGCTGTTGAACGGCAGACCCGGTGCGTCCAACAAGCAGATCACTGCCGAGCTGCCCGCTACGCTCTGCTTGACCCGCTCGGCATCGAACAGATCGCCGCTTTTGGTGCGCAGGCCCGGACGTGGTGCGAGTACGTTCAAATCGTCGAGAATCGCGATGACTTCGTGCTGCCGTCGCAGCAATTCAGCCATCAACGCACCGCCCAGGCTGGCCATGGCACCATAGAGCACCACTTTCACCGTCGGGGTTTCGGCATTTTTCATGGCTGATTCCTTTTTGTTGTCCCTCGTATGGCGTGTGACACACAGCCTGCGCCGAGGGTTCGAACCGATTCAGAGGCTTTCAGATGCACGCAATCAATGGCTATCACGCCCACGTCTATTTCGACGCTGACTCAATTGATCAGGCGCGCGCTTTGTGTGAACAGGCGGCGCAGTTGTTTCCTCTGAAGATGGGGCGCGTCCATGAGCGCCCGGTCGGCCCGCATCCAGACTGGAGCTGCCAGTTGGCTTTCGGCCCGGAGCTGATCGGTGAGGTGTTGCCGTGGCTGGCGCTCAATCGCAAGGGGCTGGTGGTGTTTTTGCACCCCGACACTGGCGATGATTTGCTCGATCACACCGAGCACGCGATTTGGATGGGCGCGATGCGGCCGCTGGATCTGTCTATTTTCTGATCAAAGAGTTTCTTCGGGCTCGCCCGGCAGATGCTCGTCCAGATGCAGCCAGGGCAATTGGCTGTCCGTCCAGATGTGCCGCTCGGCCGGCGCCCGCTCCGGGTGATCCAGCGTGGCGATGGTCACATCGATGCTCTCAGGGCTGAGCAATGTCACCAGCGCCAGTTGCGCGCCACAGTGCGAACAGAAATACCGCGCGCAACTGCTCGACGAGTCATAGCGCGATGGCGTGCCACTCAGCCACTGGAAGCTGGCCGCCGGAACCGTGATCCACGTGGTAACGATCCCACCGCCGACCTTGCGGCAGATCGAGCAGTGGCAGTGGGCAATGTCCTGCAATGGCCCGCTGAACTGATAGCGGATGTGTCCGCAGTGGCAGCCACCGCTGTGCACTTCTTCCATGTCCCTGCCCTCCCGTCCCCGAAATGATTGACTCTAGCCGCATCCGACAGCCGGTTGGCCATTCGCCTGAAGCTTTCGTCAGCGAAAGGTAGCTGAAAGGTTGCCCGATTAGGATCGCCGCCACTACCGGCAACAGACCGGTTGGCCAACGCGTGTGATCGCTCGCATGTCAGGCCCAATTAACAACAACAATGGTGATTCTGATGTCCTCTGTAGCCCGCCTTCTCGCTGAAACTCCGCCCGTACGTCTCGTGCTTCCCGTTCTGCGCTGATCCCTTCCGATCCGCTCACTCAATTAGCCGCGCTACGTCTGGAGTAATCCCATGCTGACTTTCCTTGGCTTCGCCATGGTCATCACGTTCATGTTCCTGATCATGACCAAGCGCCTGTCTGCGCTGATCGCCCTGATCATCATCCCGATCCTGTTCGCCCTGTTCGGTGGTTTCGCGCCGAAGATCGGCCCGATGATGCTCGAAGGCATTACCAAGCTTGCGCCGACCGGCGTGATGCTGATGTTCGCCATTCTGTATTTCGCCCTGATGATCGACTCCGGCCTGTTCGACCCGGCCGTGCGCAAGATCCTCAAACTGGTCAAGGGCGACCCGTTGAAAGTTTCGGTCGGTACCGCCGTGCTGGCGCTCGTCGTTTCCCTCGATGGTGACGGCGCGACCACTTACATGATCTGCGTGGCCGCCATGCTGCCGCTGTACAGCCGCATCGGCATGAGCCCGCGGATCATGGCCGGTCTGATCATCCTCGCCGGTGGCGTGATGAACATGACCCCGTGGGGTGGCCCGACCGCCCGTGCCGCCAGTGCGCTGCATGTCGACCCGTCGGACATCTTCGTGCCGATGATCCCGGCGATGGCCGCCGGTGTGGTGGCGATCCTGATCATTGCCTACTTCTACGGCAAACGTGAGCGTGCGCGTCTGGGCGAGCTGCACCTGATCGGCGACGAGATTGATCACAGTGAAATCAGCGTCTCGCAGTTCCCCGATGCTCGCCGTCCGAAGCTGATCTGGTTCAACGGCCTGCTGACCCTGGCGCTGATGTGCACCCTGATCGGGGGCCTGCTGCCGCTGCCGGTGTTGTTCATGGTGGCGTTCAGCATCGCGATGATCGTCAACTACCCATGCCTGCAAATGCAGAAGGACCGGGTTGCGGCCCACGCCGGCAGCGTGCTGTCGGTGGTCAGTCTGATTTTCGCTGCGGGTATCTTCACCGGTATCCTGTCCGGAACCGGCATGGTCGACGCCATGTCGAAAAGCCTGCTGGCAGTGATTCCGGACTTCCTCGGCCCGTACCTGGCGGTGATCACGGCGCTGGTGAGCATGCCGTTCACATTCTTCATGTCGAACGACGCGTTCTACTACGGCGTATTGCCGGTGCTCTCCGAAGCGGCCAGCCATTACGGCATCACCGCAGTGGAAATGGCCCGTGCCTCGATCGTCGGTCAGCCCGTCCACTTGCTCAGCCCGCTGGTGCCGTCGACGTACCTGCTGGTGGCGCTGGCCGGTATCGAGTTCGGTGACCACCAGCGTTTCACCCTGAAGTGGGCAGTGCTGGTCTGCCTGTGCATACTGGTGGCCGCCTTGCTGCTGGGGACGTTCCCGCTGTTCAGCACGTTGTAACGGCATTCACTCACCATGACGCCAGCTGCTTGCTGGCGTCATGGTTTAACACTCGCTCAAAGGAATACACATGGATTGGCTGACCAACCCCGAAATCTGGGTTGCCTTCTTTACCCTGACCGCCCTGGAAATCGTTCTGGGCATCGATAACATCATCATGATTTCGATCCTGGTCAGCCGCATGCCCAAGCACATGCAGCAGCGCACGCGGATCTTCGGCCTGGGCCTGGCGATGATCACGCGGATCCTGTTGCTGCTGTCGATCACCTGGGTCATGCGCCTCACCGCCGACCTGTTCGTGGTGTTCGGCCAGGGCATTTCAGGCCGCGACCTGATTCTGTTCTTCGGTGGCCTGTTCCTGCTGTGGAAGAGCTCGCAGGAGATGTACCACGCGCTGGAAGGCGAAGACGAAACAGGCGACGAGCCTTCGGGCAAGGGCGGCAACTTCCTCTACACCATCATCCAGATCGCGATCATCGACATCGTGTTCTCGCTGGACTCGGTAATCACCGCCGTCGGCATGGTCTCCCATGTGCCGGTGATGGTCGCGGCAATCGTCGTCGCCGTGCTGGTGATGATGGCGGCCTCGGGCAAGATCAGCGAATTCATCGACAAGCACCCATCGCTGAAGATGCTGGCCCTGTCGTTCCTGCTGGTGGTCGGTACCGTACTGATCGCCGAGTCGTTCGACGTGCACGTACCGAAAGGCTACGTCTACTTCGCCATGGCGTTCTCGCTGGCGGTGGAAGCGATCAACATCAAACTGCGCGGCGCGATGGCCAAGAAGAAACAGCAGCAGGATCCGGTGAAACTGCGCAAGGACGTGCCGGGGCAGTAACCCGGTAGTCCAGCAACACGCAACACCCCTTGTGGGAGCGGGCTTGCTCGCGAAGGCGGCGTGTCAGTCGACGATGATGTTGGCTGACCCAGCGCTTTCGCGAGCAAGCCCGCTCCCACAGTTGTTTAGGGCTACTGAAGAATCCGGGGCAGCGGTAATACCTGTAGGCGTGAGCCTGCTCGCGATAGCGGTCCGTCAGTCAGCAACGATGTTGAAGCTGGTCGCCCTATCGCGAGCAGGCTCACTCCTACAGGGGACCGCGTTGATTTCAGATGAGGTGGATGAACCTGGTTTCATGACACTTTTGTTTCAATCCGCACTTTAGCTGTGCAATGCTGGCGCCCAGTCCGTTAGCCAACTACAGCTTAAGTATCAAAACGTAGAAACCGCGCGGTACCGTCAACTTGCCCCTTTGGGGCGCTGCTACTACAGGGGGTCTGCATGCTCACCCTGCTCAATTTGCTGTCTGCCGTGGCCCTGCTGATCTGGGGCACGCACATCGTCCGAACCGGCATCCTGCGGGTGTACGGCACCAATCTGCGCCATGTGATCGGCCAGAACATGTCCAAACGCTGGCTCGCGTTCGTCGCCGGTATCGTCGTGACTGCGATGGTGCAGAGCAGCAACGCCACGGCCATGCTCGTCACCTCCTTCGTTGGTCAGGGCTTGATGGCGCTGACCCCGGCGCTGGCGACCATGCTTGGCGCCGACGTCGGTACCGCGCTGATGGCGCGGGTGCTGACGTTCGACCTGTCGTGGCTGTCGCCGCTGCTGATTTTCCTCGGAGTGATTTTCTTTCTGTCGCGCAAACAGACGCGGCTCGGGCAGATGGGCCGGGTCAGCATCGGTCTGGGGCTGATCATTCTCGCGCTGCAACTGATCGTCGAGGCCGCCGCACCGATTACCCACGCCCAAGGGGTGAAGGTGATCTTTGCTTCGCTGACCGGCGACATCCTCCTCGACGCCTTGGTCGGCGCGCTGTTCGCGATGATTTCCTACTCCAGCCTCGCCGCCGTGCTGCTGACCGCGACGCTGGCCGGCGCCAGCGTGATCAGCCTGCCGGTGGCGATCGGTCTGGTGATCGGCGCCAACATCGGCAGCGGCGTGCTGGCGTTCATGAGCACCAGCATGCAGAACGCCGCCGGGCGGCAAGTGGCGCTGGGCAGCCTGCTGTACAAACTGATCGGCCTGCTGCTGATCATCCCGGTGCTTGACCCGCTGGTGCACTGGATGGACGGCCTGGATTTCAGCCCGCAGGAAATGGTCATCGGCTTCCACTTGCTCTACAACACCGCGCGCTGCCTGATCCTGCTGCCCAGCGTCGCGCCTATGGCACGCCTGTGCGCCTGGCTGCTGCCGGAGCGCCCGGAGGTCAACGGCACCGCCAAGCCGCGGCATCTCGATGCGACGGCGCTGGTCACCCCGAGCCTGGCGCTGGCCAACGCCGCCCGCGAGACCCTGCGCATGGGCGACCTGATCGACAACATGCTCGACGCGATGCTCGATGTACTGCGTGGCAAGCAGACCGCCATCACCCAGGAAATGCGCCGACTGACCGATGACGTCGAAGCGCTGTACAGCGCGATCAAACTGTATCTGGCGCAAATGCCCCGCGAGGATCTCGGCGAACAGGACAGTCGGCGCTGGGCAGAGACCATCGAATTGGCGATCAACCTGAAACTGGCCAGCGACCTGATCGAACGCATGCTGCGCAAAGTGCAGCAGCAGAAGACTTCACAGCGTCGTTCGTTTTCCGAAGAAGGCCTGGAGGATCTGGCCGGGCTGCATCAGCAACTGATCGCCAACCTGCGCCTGGGCCTGTCAGTGTTCCTCAGCGGCGACAAGGAAAGCGCCCGTCAGCTGTTGCGCGAGAAACGTCGCTTTCGCGCACAGGAACGGCGTCTGGCCCATGCCCATGTCAGCCGTTTGCAACGTAAGATCGTGCAGAGTCTGGAAACCAGTTCGCTGCATCTGGAGCTGATTGCGGATATGAAGCGCTTGAATTCGCTGTTTTGCAGCAGTGCTTACGTGGTGCTGGAAACGGCCGATACCGGGGCGCTGGAAGCGGATGATATTGCCGACATTACGCATTCGCCTTGAACGTCTGGGGCTGGGGTCAGTCAGTAACATTGATTCAGCCGCAAGATATTCGCGAGCAGGCTCGCTCCCACAGGGAATGAATTTCAAGGTGGGAGCGAGCCTGCTCGCGAAAGCGGCCTGAATAGCGACACGGATCTCCAAATCAGCCGTATGGAAGCCTGTTATGCGTTGCCTGTTGTTCGCCTGTCTGTTGCTCGGTTCCCTGCCCGTCTTCGCCGTTGATCGCTTTCAGGTCGAAGGCTACGCGCTGCCCAACGGTTTGCAGCTGTTGCTCAAGCCCGGCACCGAGCGCGGGCATGTGGCGATTCGTCTGGTGGTGGGCGTCGGTCTCGACGATTTCGACTGCGATGAAAAAGAGCTGCCGCACCTGCTTGAGCACCTGCTGTTCAGCGGCGTCGATGCCACCGGCGAAGGCGGCCTCGAGGAGCGCATGCAGGCGCTGGGCGGTGAGTGGAACGCGTTCACCAGCAACGCCGACACCACGTTCGTCATCGAAGCCCCGGCAAAGAATCAGCGCAAGGTCCTCGACCTGTTGCTCGACCTTTTGACCCAGACCCGCATCGACGACAACGCGATCAACGCTGCCAAGCGCGTAGTCGAGCGCGAGGACGGCGGCCACTACACCCGCCTGCAACGCTTTCTCGACCGTCAGGATCTGGGCCACACCGCGAGCAATCAACTGGCGGTTGAGCTTGGCCTGAAATGCCCGCAACGGGCCGAGGTCGGTCACCTGACCCAGAAGCAACTGGAGAAGGTGCGCAAGACCTGGTACGCGCCGAACAACATGACCCTGATCGTCGTCGGTGAGCTCGACAAACTGCTGCCGGCCTATCTGGAACGCACCTGGGGCGCGCTCGAAGCGGTGGACCCGGCGGAGCACCGTGAGCTGCCGGACATCCGCACCAGCGCCGCCCATGAACGCACCCTCACCCGTGGCTTCATCGGCGACAGCGCCAAGTTGCACTGGCTGGTGCCGGAGCCGATGCTCGACGATCAGTACGACGAGACCTTCGACATCCTCAAGGACTACCTCGACTGGGCGCTGTACCGGCAGATTCGCCTGAATCACGGCCTGTCCTACGGGCCATGGGCCGAGCGCGAAGTGTTTGGCGGGGTCGGCTTCATGAGCCTCAACGCTGACGTGGATCGCGATGACCTCGCCGAAGCCCAACAGGTGCTGGAAGACCTCAAGGCCGACCTGCTGAAAAACGGCCTCGACCCGGACACCTTCGCCCGGATCAAACAAGCCGCCATCGCCCATCAGGCCTGGGCGGTACAGGGCAACAGTGCCATGGCGGATTACTACTGGAGCGCGCTGGGTGATTACGAGGACGGGCGCTTTGCCAACCCGGCCCGAGAGCTGCAAGGCGTGACGCTGGAGACGGCGAACAAGGCCATGCGTGAATTGCTGTTGCAGCCGGGATATCTGCGGATCGAGAAGCCGTTGCTCAGTGATGATGAAGTGTTGTGGCTGATTGCCGGTGGCCTGGGCGTGGTCTTGCTGGTGCTGATTGGCTGGCGGTTGCACCGTCGTAAGCCAGCCAAACACTGAACCTGTGGGAGCGGGCTTGCTCGCGAATGCGGTGTGTCATTCAGCAATGATGTCGACTGACACGGCCCCTTCGCGAGCAAGCCCGCTCCCACAGGGATCTGTGGTGATTTTACTGATCGGGAGCCTCGCCACGTCGCCCGGCGGACGGTACTCTGTCGAGGTTTTTTCCTACTCAGTCGTGAACCGCCACCATGCAGAAAATCCCCCTCCTGATCCAGCGCATTCTCGAGCTGATGAAGCGCTATCCCGGGGTGATTGCGCTTGGCGGTTTCATCTCCGGGGTCGGCAGTTTCATTCTGGTCGATCGCCAACAGGGACTGGCGAGCTGGATCACCATCATCATGCTGCTGAGCTGGATCTGGCTGATGCTGGAAAACACCCTGACCGGCCTGTTCACGCGCATCTTCAAGCGGGAGATCCCCCAGCCGCTGCTGCGTTACGCGACGCAGATGATCCATCAGGAAAGCCTGTTTTTCGTCCTGCCGTTCTTCTTCATCACCACCACCTGGAACAGCGGTCAACTGATCTTCACCGGCCTGCTGTGCATCGCCGCGCTGATCTCGATTGTCGATCCGCTCTACTACAAATGGCTGGCGCCACGGCGCTGGGCGTTTCTCGCGTTGCACACCCTGACCCTGTTTGCCGCCCTGCTCACCGCGTTGCCGGTGATCATGCACCTGACCACCGCGCAGAGTTTCAAATGGGCGCTGGGCACGGCGGTGGTGTTGTCGTTCCCGAGTCTGGCGTCGATCTTCCCGATCCGTACCGTGCGCAACGCGCTGGCGATTCTGTGCATCACGTTCGGCATCGGCGCGGTCGGCTGGACCCTGCGCTCGTGGGTGCCGCCGGCGACGTTGTGGATGACCGATGTGGCGATCAGCACTCAGTTGCAGGATCGCACCCCGGGCGACAGCCTCGAACAGGTCAGCGCCGAGCAGATCCGCAACGGCGGCCTCTACGCCTACACCGCGATCAACGCGCCGCGCGGGCTGGATGAGCGGATCTACCATGTGTGGCAGTTCGACGGCAAAGAGGTCGACCGCATCGCCCTCGATATCCACGGCGGGCGCAAGGAAGGTTACCGGGCGTGGACGCACAAGCAGAACTTCCCCGGCAACCCGGCGGGCAAGTGGCAGGTGCGGGTGCTGACTGAAGACGGTCAGGTGATCGGCGTGTTGCGTTTCGAAGTGACAGACAGCACAGCGATCAAAGAAAAGTAATCCGGTTCGTGCTATTACGTTAGTTCGCTTAATAGCCGGACAAGCACGGAGCTTATGATCAGCAGCTCAATGAGCGGTAATGCCCAACTGGACACGTCAATCAGCCCTGCCCGCCTGCGGGTTTCCGGGGACTGGACGCTTGCCCATTACGCCGACCTCAAGCACCTGACCGAAAAACTGACCGGCCAGTACGACGCCAATACCGTGGTCGACCTCAACAGCCTCGGTGCCCTCGACACTGCGGGCGCTTCATTGCTGGTGGAGCTGCTCGGTTCCGAGCGCCTCGGCAAATCCGCCGAACACCCCGACTGCACGATTTCCCAGGCTGACCGCGCACTGCTGCAAACGGTGTATCGCTCGCTGACCGACTTCTGCGTGCCGATCAAAGAGCCGGAAGTCAGTGTCAGCGTGCAACTGCTGACCCGCATCGGGCGCGCGGTGGAAACAGTCTGGCAGGACACCCTGCAAGTGCTGGGTTTCATCGGCCTGATCCTCGAAACCATCGCCCGCAACCTGTTGCGCCCCAAGCGCTGGCGCATCACCCCCGTCGTCGCCCACATCGAACAGACCGGCCTCGACGCCGCGCCGATCGTGGCGCTGCTGACTTTTCTGGTCGGCGCGGTGGTGGCGTTTCTCGGCGCCACGGTGCTGGCCAGTTTCGGCGCGACGATCTTTACCGTTGATCTGGTGGGCTTCTCCTTCCTGCGTGAGTTCGGTGTGCTGCTCACGGCGATCCTGATGGCCGGGCGCACCGCCAGCGCGTTCACCGCGCAGATCGGTTCGATGAAGGCCAACGAGGAGATCGACGCGATCCGCACCCTCGGCCTCGACCCGATGGAGCTGCTGGTGGTGCCGCGCGTGTTGGCGATGCTGGTGGCGCTGCCGATGCTGACGTTTCTGGCGATGCTCTGCGGGATCATCGGCGGTGGCGTGGTGTGCGCGGTGTCGCTGGGGATTTCGCCGGCGATGTTTCTCTCGCTGCTGCAGAGCGACATCGGTATTCAGCACTTTCTGGTCGGCCTGGTGAAAGCGCCGATCTTTGCCTTCCTGATCGCCACGATCGGTTGCCTGGAAGGCTTCAAGGTCAGCGGCAGCGCCGAATCGGTCGGTGCGCACACCACGTCAGCCGTGGTGCAGTCGATTTTCGTGGTGATCGTGCTCGATGCGGTGGCTGCGCTGTTCTTCATGGAGATGGGCTGGTGAGTCGTCTACCCCGCGCGCCCTCGGAGGCGGTGATCGAAGTCCGTGGCCTGTGCAATCGCTTTGGCAGCCAGAGCGTGCACGAGAATCTCGATCTGGATTTGTACAAGGGCGAAATCCTCGCCGTGGTCGGCGGCTCCGGCAGCGGTAAATCGGTGCTGTTGCGCAGCATTGTTGGCCTGCGCCGGCCCAGCGAAGGCAACGTGAAGGTGTTCGGGCAGAATCTGCCGAGCCTGTCCGAGCATGAGCGTTCGCTGGTCGAGCGGCGTTTCGGTGTGTTGTTTCAGAAAGGCGCGTTGTTCTCTTCGCTGACGGTGACCGAAAACGTCGCCCTGCCGCTGATCGAACATGCCGGCCTGAGCCGCAACGACGCCGAGCATCTGGCGGCGGTGAAGCTGGCACTGGCCGGGCTGCCGCTGTCGGCGGCGGACAAATACCCGGCTTCGCTGTCCGGCGGGATGATCAAGCGCGCTGCGCTGGCGCGGGCTCTGGCGCTGGACCCGGACATCCTGTTTCTCGACGAACCCACCGCCGGCCTCGATCCGATTGGCGCGGCGCAGTTCGATCAACTGATCCTGACCCTGCGCGATGCGCTGGGCCTGAGTGTGTTTCTGGTGACCCACGACCTCGACACGCTCTACACCATCACCGACCGGGTGGCGGTGCTGGCGCAGAAGAAGGTGCTGGTGGCCGGCCCTATCGATGTGGTGTCGGAAACCGATGACGCGTGGATTCACGAATACTTCCACGGCCCGCGTGGCCGCTCGGCGCTGGACGCCGCCAAATTGCTCAACGAGGTCTGACATGGAAACCCGAGCCCATCATGTGTTGATCGGCCTGTTCTCGGTGATAGTGGTGGCAGGCGCCCTGCTCTTCGGCCTGTGGCTGGCCAAGTCCAGCGTCGACAGCGAGTTCAAGGATTATGAAGTGGTCTTCAACGAGGCGGTCAGCGGCCTGTCCAAGGGCAGCCCGGTGCAGTACAGCGGGATCAAGGTTGGTGACGTGGTCAGCCTGCGTCTCGACCCGAAAGACCCACGCCGAGTGCTGGCGCGGATTCGTCTGGGCGGTGACACCCCGGTCAAGGAAGACACCCAGGCCAAACTGGCGCTGGCCGGGATCACCGGCACTTCGATCATCCAGCTCAGCGGCGGCACTCCAGAAAGTCCGAAGCTGCGTGGGCATGACGGCGAGCTGCCGACCATCGTCGCGGCGCCCTCGCCGATTTCCCGCCTGCTCAACGACAGCAACGACCTGATGACCGGCATCACCGCGCTGCTGAGCAACGCTAACCAGATGTTCTCCCCGGAGAACGTCGAGCGCGTCAGCAACACTCTGGCGCATCTGGAGCAGACCACCGGTTCGATCAACGATCAGCGCGGCGACCTGCGCCAGGCCATGCAGCAACTGGCGAGCGTCGGCAAGCAGGCCGGCAGCATGCTCGAACAAACCTCGGCGTTGATGCGCAACGCCAACGGCCTGCTCAACGATCAGGGCAAGCAGGCGCTGGGCAGTGCCGAGCAGGCGATGAAGTCGCTGGAGCAAAGCAGCGCCACCATCAACGGCCTGCTGAGCAAGAATCAGAACTCCCTCGACAACGGTATGCAGGGCCTCAATGGCCTGGCGCCGGCGATCCGCGAACTGCGCGAAACCCTGACTTCGCTGCGCGGCATTTCCCAACGCCTTGAGGCCAACCCCAGCGGCTACTTGCTGGGCAGTGACAAGAACAAGGAATTCACCCCATGAAGCTGATTCACTTCGCTCTCCTCGCCAGCCTCGCTTTGACCAGTGCCTGCTCGATCCTGCCCAAGGCCGAACCTTCGGACGTCTATCGCCTGCCCGCCACACAAGTGCCCGCCTCGGCCAGCTCAGCGGCGACGCAGCACTGGTCGCTGCGCCTGAACAAACTGCAGGCCAGCGAAGCGCTGAACCGGCCGAACATTGCGGTGATTCCACAGGGCGACGTGATCAGCAGCTACAAGGCGTCGCGCTGGAGCGATCCGGCGCCGGTGCTGGTGCGTAATCGGCTGCTGGATGGTTTTGCCCGGGATGGGCGGGTGACGCTGCTCAGCACCGATGACAGCAACTTCGCTGCGGATCTGGAACTGGGCGGCAGCTTGCAGGCGTTTCAGACTGAGTATCAGGGCAATCAGGCCAGCGTTGTGGTGCGCGTCGATGCGCTGCTGGTGCGCGGCTATGACCAGAAGATTCTCGCCAGCCGCCGCTTCGAAGAGCGCCAGCCATTGAATGATGTACAGGTGCCGGCGGTGGTCGCGGGGTTTGGACAGGCCAGTGATCGGCTGACGGCCAAGGTTGTCGCCTGGGCTGTTCAGCAAGGCCAGCAATTCACCCAACAACCCAGACCTTAAACCTTATACATAACCCCTGTGGGAGCGGGCTTGCTCGCGAAGGCGGTGTGTCAGTCAATATACAGGTCGACTGACCCGCCGCTTTCGCGAGCAAGCCCGCTCCCACAATGGGGATTCGTGGTTAACCGAAGAACCAGTAGCAAACGCCGATGGCGCCGAGTACGCCGGCCAATTCAGCCAGCAGCGCGCATCCAACGGCGTGCCTTGCGCGTTGAATCCCCACCGCTCCGAAATACACCGCCAGCACATAGAACGTGGTCTCGGTGCTGCCCTGAATCGTCGCCGCCACCAGTGACGGGAAGCTGTCGACGCCGGAGGTCTTCATGGTCTCGATCAGCATCGCCCGTGCGGCGCTGCCGGAAAACGGTTTGACCATCGCCGTCGGCAACGCATCGACAAAACGCGTATCCCACCCGGCCCACTGCACCAGATGCCGAATGCCATCCAGACCAAAGTCCAGCGCGCCCGAGGCACGCAGCACGCCAATCGCGCAGAGCATCGCCACCAGATACGGCAGCAGGTTCTTGGCGACGTCGAAGCCCTCCTTCGCGCCCTCGACGAACGCTTCGTAAACCTTGACCTTGCGTAACGCGCCGATCACCAGGAACAGCATGATCAGGCCGAACAGCGTCAGGTTGCCAAGGATCGACGACAGCCCGGCCAGTGCCGTGGCCGACATCGTCGCCAGCAGCGCCATGAAGCCGCCGAGGATCAGTGCGCCGGGAATCAGATAGGCCAGCACCACCGGGTCCCAGATGCGCAGGCGCTGCATGAACGCCACCGAGAGGAAGCCGACGATGGTCGAGCAACTGGTCGCCAGCAGAATCGGCAGAAACACCAGAGTCGGGTCTGGTGCGCCTTGCTGGGCGCGGTACATGAAGATTGTCACCGGCAACAGGGTCAGCGACGAGGCGTTGAGCACCAGGAACAGGATCTGCGCGTTGCTGGCGATGGTCGCGCTGGGGTTGAGCTCCTGCAGCGCCTTCATGGCCTTGAGGCCGATCGGCGTGGCGGCGTTGTCCAGGCCCAGGCCGTTGGCGGCGAAGTTCAGGGTAATCAGACCGAGCGCCGGGTGCCCGGCCGGAACTTCCGGCATCAGCCGCAGGAACAGCGGCCCGAGCACCTTGGCCAGCCACTCGACGATCCCGGCCTTCTCGGCGATGCGCAGAAAGCCCAGCCACAGGGTCAGCGTGCCGAACAGCAGCACCATGACCTCGACCGAGAGTTTGGCCATGGCGAAAATGCTTTCCACCATCGCCGCGAAAATCCCGGCGTTGCCACCGACCAGCCACTGCACCAGCGCAGATATTGCTGCCACGACGAAGAAGCCAAGCCACAGGCCATTAAGCATCAGTCAAATCCCCCGGAAGATGCGGCGAATGATAGCGGGGTCGCCAGAAACGACAAACCCCGGATTTCTCCGGGGTTCGTGTGTGCCTCATTTGTGGCTTGGCTCAAATCCCCTGTGGGAGCGAGCCTGCTCGCGAAAGCGTCCTGTCAGTCCATCAATGCTTAATGACATACCGCCTTCGCGAGCAGGCTCGCTCCCACAAAAAAGCCGATCTCCACAGGTTTCAGCTATCAGTTCTTGGAAATCTCGCCAGCCGGCAGTTTTTCCTTGCTGCGCCAGTGCGGCAGGGAGTTCCAGTAGCGCTCGCCTTTGGCGTCGTCGTACATGCCTTCCCAGCGCGCGATAACCAGCACTGCCAAGGCGTTGCCGATCACGTTCAGTGCGGTACGCGCCATGTCCATGATGCGGTCGACACCGGCGATGAACGCCAGGCCTTCCAGCGGGATACCCACACTGCCCAGCGTCGCCAGCAGCACCACGAAGGACACGCCCGGTACGCCGGCGATGCCTTTGGAGGTGACCATCAGGGTCAGCACCAGCAGCAATTGCTGGCTGATCGACAGATCGATGCCGTACAGCTGGGCAATGAAGATCGCGGCGATCGACTGGTACAGGGTCGAACCGTCGAGGTTGAACGAATAGCCGGTCGGTACCACGAAGCTGCAGATGGCTTTCGGTGCGCCGTAGGCTTCCATCTTCTCGATCACCCGTGGCAGTACGGTTTCCGAGGAGGCGGTGGAGTAAGCCAGGACCAGCTCATCCTTGAAGATGCGCATCAGCTTGATCACCGAGAAGCCGAACAGCTTGGCGATCAGGCCCAGCACCACGAAGGCGAAGAAGGCGATGGCGACGTAAACCAGGATCACCAGTTTGGCCAGCGGCAGCAGCGAGGCGAAGCCGAAGTTGGCCACGGTCACCGCGATCAGGGCGAACACACCGATCGGCGCGTAGTTCATGATCATGTGGGTGACTTTGAACATGCTTTCCGAGACGCCCTGGAACATCTTCACCAGCGGCTCGCGCAGGTCCGACTGCAGGCTCGACAGACCGAGACCGAACAGCACAGAGAAGAAGATGATCGGCAGCATTTCGCCGCGGGCCATGGCCGCGAAGATGTTCGACGGAATCAGGTTGAGGATGGTCTCGATGAACGCGTGTTCATGCTGCACTTCGGCGGCGGTTGCCTGGTACTTGGAGATGTCCACCGTGCCCAGGGTGCTCATGTCGATGCCGGCGCCCGGGTGGAACACGTTCGCCAGCACCAGACCGACAAGGATCGCGATGGTGGTGACGATTTCGAAATAGATGATGGTCTTCAGGCCGATACGCCCGAGTTTCTTGGCGTCGCCCACGCCGGCGATGCCGACGATCAGAGAGGAGATGACGATCGGGATCACGATCATCTTGATCAGACGGATAAAGATATCGCCTGCCGGTTGCAGGACGTTGCTGATCCACCAGGCTTTTTCGGCACTGAAGTGGTTGAGCAACGCACCAATTGCAATCCCTAAAACCAGACCGATGAGGATCTGCCAGGCGAGGCTGAGTTTTGCCTTCTTCATTATCTTTACCCTTACTTGCGTTTGACTCAGGCACATGCAGGAACTGGAACGCTCTGTCAGCGGAAAAGTCTGTGCATCTGCCTCCGTATAAGGTGCCCCGAAGCGCGTATTTACGGCTCTTCGGCAGGCGAAAAAAGGCGCAACTATTCCGATGCAAGGTTGCGCCGTCTAATGCCGTAAACGCCTACCCTATGCCGAATCGGCATGAGCTTTTTTAATTGAAACTGGCGTCCCAACCGGTTCGATTACGACATTTCAGCCGGCATAAGTGCCGTGAACCGGCCATTGCAGCGTAGATTGGTTATTTTTTAAACGAGAAATTTCGACGGAAATCTTAAGAAAAAGCCTACGTTTGCAGACTAGATGTCCCATTGTTTAAAGGGACTCTTTCTCGATATACGGTCGCCAGGAAACACCGCGTAATGTTTTCGCGCGCAGTGTGAGGCATAAAAAGATGAGCAGGACGCTCTGGATCAATGTTTTTGCATCAGACAAAGCTCAGCGCAAGTCCGTCGAACCACTGAGGGTCGGCGAACCTGCGTCGCAGCTTTTACCCTGACCCGGCCCTCGCGCAGGCACTCCCTGTACCCGTAGGTCACTCCGACCCTGCAACAGTCAGAACGTCCCGGCCCCTTGGTCATGCGCCAGCCTTCCTCGGGTAGGCGCAATAAAGGGCAGCGAGGCGCTGCCCTCATGTTCGAATCAATACCACTTCGGGTCTTTCTTCAGCGTTTCCATCAACAGGTTCTGCATACCCTCATCCGGTTTGCCGAGGAAGCGGTAGGTGGCATGTCGCGTTGGCGACTTGTCGGCCGGCAGTCCTTCGGGCACGTCGACGAGCATGGCGTACGCGTCTTTCTTGTCGAAGCTGAAAGCCACGATCAAGCGGTGGTTGAGGCACTTGTCTGCGGATTCGCAGAGCGGGCCGACCAGATACTTGTCGCCGTCTTCAGTCACGGCATTCATCTGCTGGTCTGGCGTACCGGACAGGTTCATCACCCATTCCGGCAGGCGTTCTTCGTGCTTCACAACGCCTTGCCAGGTTTCGCGGTATTGCGGGTCGGAGCTGAGCAGCTCGTTGACCCGCGCCTGGCCATCATTGGCCGCCATCGCCATGGCACTACCGCCCATAAGCAGGGCGGCTGCCAGTGTCTTCAAAGCAATCATCGTTAACCTCGGCCGCGACGGCCAAAGAAGAAGGAAGCGATGAACATCACCAGGAACACGACAAAGAGAATCTTGGCGATACCCGTGGCGGTGCCCGCGATACCACCGAAGCCCAGTACGGCGGCGATGATGGCAATGATCAAGAATGTAATTGCCCAGCTCAACATGGTGATTCTCCTTACTTCTCTATTTAGGGATATTGCGTGTTCCGGCGCGATGCGCCTGAATTCTTCGGTTCGTCAGAAAACCCAGCGCTCTTCACGTGGCAGTTGATCCAGCGGCTGTGGCTGATCGACATCCATCATGCGCATCGAGGCGCTTTCGGTCTGACTGCTGCTGACGGCGCTGAAGTGTGTCTGCGTGCTGTATTGAATCGAGATCAGCGGCTCAGGCTTCTGGCTGTTTTCCCAGCTCAGGTATTGCTGGCAGGCGATCAGAGTGATCAACAGCGCAAGTACGCCAAACAGGCCTTGCTGGATATGCAGTGGCGAGATACGCACTTGGGCGGCACGTTGGCGAGTCATCCTGGGTTCCTCACTCTTATTCGGTTGGGGCAGTGGAACCTGCCCGGGCTGAATGAGGTATTGCAGGCTGCATGCCAGTTTTTTATTTGAAAAATATTCAATAAAATCAATGGTTTGTGAGTGAGTGAAATTCAGCGACGGACGCATCCTGCACGATGGGTCATCTACGGTCGTGCGAAATGCATGATTATTTCGTAGGAGATTTCATTCTTATGGAATTGAGAGCACGTCGCGGATGTCAGAAAAGTACGCAGGGAACCCTGTAAATCGGTGATTGTTTAAAAACTCAACAAAATCAACGGATTGGCCGTCAAGGCAGGAGAGAGCTACCCTCCCATGGCTCGCATCGTTCAGAATCAACCATGCAACTTGCCCGATTTTTCCGGGACTAACCCAAGATCAATCACTATGGAGCGTAGGAAAAATGGAATCTGCCACTGAGCATCAAGGCCGCATTCTGCTGGTGGACGACGAGTCCGCCATCCTGCGAACCTTTCGTTACTGCCTCGAAGACGAAGGTTATACGGTGGCCACCGCCAACAGCGCGGCTCAGGCTGATGCACTGTTGCAACGCCAGGTATTCGACCTGTGCTTCCTTGATTTGCGTCTGGGTGAAGACAACGGTCTCGATGTACTGGCGCAGATGCGCGTTCAGGCGCCATGGATGCGGGTGGTGATCGTCACCGCACACTCGGCGGTCGATACCGCGGTGGACGCTATCCAGGCGGGCGCTGCCGACTATCTGGTCAAACCTTGCAGCCCCGACCAGTTGCGTCTGGCCACTGCCAAGCAGCTGGAAGTGCGCCAGCTCTCGGCGCGTCTGGAAGCCCTTGAAGGCGAGATCCGCAAACCCAAGGACGGCCTCGACTCCCACAGCCCGGCGATGAAAGTGGTGCTGGAAACTGCGCGGCAGGTTGCCGGTACCGACGCCAACATCCTCATCCTCGGCGAATCCGGCACGGGTAAAGGGGAACTGGCCCGGGCCATTCATGGTTGGAGCAAGCGCGAGAAGAAATCCTGCGTGACCATCAACTGCCCGTCGTTGACCGCCGAGCTCATGGAAAGCGAGCTGTTCGGCCACAGTCGTGGTGCGTTTACCGGCGCCAGTGAGAGCACTTTGGGTCGAGTCAATCAGGCGGACGGTGGCACGCTGTTTCTCGACGAGATCGGCGATTTTCCGCTGACTTTGCAACCCAAGTTGCTGCGTTTCATTCAGGACAAGGAATACGAGCGGGTAGGGGACCCAGTGACTCGCCGCGCCGATGTGCGGATTCTCGCCGCGACCAACCTCAACCTTGAAGACATGGTGCGCGACGGGCGCTTCCGTGAAGACCTGTTGTATCGCCTCAACGTGATCACCCTGCATCTGCCGCCATTGCGCGAACGTGCCGAGGACATCCTGACCCTTGCCGACCGCTTCCTCGCGCGCTTCGTAAAAGAGTACGCACGCCCGGCCCGAGGCTTCAGTGACGAAGCGCGAGAGGCGCTGCTGGGTTATCGCTGGCCGGGCAATATCCGCGAGCTGCGCAACGTAGTGGAGCGGGCGAGCATCATCTGCCCGCAGGAACGCGTGGAAATCAGCCACCTCGGCATGGCCGAGCAGCCGGCGAACAACGCACCTCGAGTCGGCGCCGCGCTGAGCCTCGATGAACTGGAAAAAGCCCACATCGGCGCGGTGCTGGCGACGGCAGGCACGCTGGATCAGGCGGCGAAAACCCTGGGCATCGACGCGTCGACCCTGTATCGCAAGCGCAAGCAGTACAACCTGTGAGCGCCCGACGATGAAGCTGGCGATGAAGTTGCGCACTCGCTTGTTCCTGAGCATTTCTGCGCTGATCACGGTCGCCTTGCTCGGGCTGTTGCTCGGGCTGGTCAGCGTGATGCAGATGGCCGGTACTCAGGAAGCAACGATCCGCAGCAACTTCGTGACCCTCGACCTGGGGCTCAAGTTGCGTCAGACCCTCGGCGACCAGTTGGTGCTGATGCTGGCCGAAAAACCCGATCCCGCCGCGTTCGAAGCGTCAAAGCAGCATTACCTGCAATTGCTGGATGAAGGCATTTCGCAGGAGGCCGACGGCGATGGCCGCCAGTACGGGTTTACCCAGGCCAAGGCCGATTATCTGAGTTTTCTCCAGGCGTTCGAGCTGTCGCGTAATCCGGGCAATGTGCTCAGCGGCAACAGCGACCTCAGAGAACGCTTCAACATCTTGCGCAACGGTTTGATTGCCGAGCACAAGCATGCGCTGGACAACATCAACGCCGTGCAGCATGACGCCCGGGAAAGGGCGCTGCTGGTCTCCGGCCTGCTAGGGTTGGTGGGACTGGCGGTGCTGATCATCGGCTTTGTCACCGCGCATGCGATTGCCCGGCGTTTCGGCGCACCGATCGAGGCGCTGGCGCAAGCGGCGGACAACATCGGCCAAGGCAATTTCGAGGTGACGCTGCCGATTTCCTCGGCGATGGAAATGAACCAGCTGACCAAGCGCTTCGGGCTGATGGCCGAGGCGCTGCGCGAGCATCAGGCGACCAACGTCGACGAGCTGCTGGCCGGTCAGCAACGCTTGCAAGCGGTGCTCGACAGCATCGACGACGGCTTGCTGATGATTGATCGCGAAGGGCATCTGGAGCACCTCAATCCAGTGGCCCAGCGCCAGTTGGGCTGGGACAGTGATCGACTCGGTCAGGGTTTGGGCACAGCGCTGGAGCGCCCGGAACTCGACGCACAACTGCAACTGGTGTTGCGCGGCGGCACCCTTGAGCGTGCTCCGGAAGATTTGAGCATCGAGGTCGATGGCGAATCACGTCTGCTGACTTACAGCCTGACGCCGGTCAGCCACACCCAGGGGCATATTCTTGGCGCGGTGATGGTGCTGCATGACGTCACCGAGCAGCGCGCCTTCGAGCGCGTACGCAGCGAGTTTGTGCTGCGTGCCTCCCATGAGCTGCGCACGCCGGTCACCGGCATGCACATGGCGTTCGGGCTGTTTCGCGAGCGGGCGAAGTTTCCCCCGGAGTCACGCGAGGCGGACTTGCTCGACACGGTCAATGAAGAGATGCAGCGCCTGATGCAGTTGATCAATGACTTGCTCAACTTTTCGCGTTATCAGAACGGTTTACAGAAGCTCACCCTGGCGCCGTGCTCCATCGAAGACTTGCTGGCGCAGGCGCAATCGCGCTTTGCGGATGCGGCGGCGGCCAAAGGCATTGCCTTGAACGTCGAAGTGCAGGGGCCGTTGCCGCGCCTGCAGGCCGATCAGGCGCAACTGGACCGGGTACTGGATAACCTGATCGATAATGCTCTGCGCCACACTGCCCGCGACGGGCAGATCCGCCTGCAAGCGCGCCGACATGGCGAGCGGGTGATTATCAGCGTCGAAGACAACGGAGAAGGCATTGCCTACGGGCAGCAAGGGCGGATTTTCGAACCGTTCGTGCAGGTCGGGCGCAAGAAGGGCGGCGCCGGGCTCGGGTTGGCTTTGTGCAAGGAAATTGTGCAGTTGCATGGCGGGCGCATGGGCGTCTATTCGCGGCCGGGGCAGGGCACGCAGTTCTACATGGCGCTGGCGGTCTAGGCTTCGTCATCCAGCCGGCGTCCGGCAAGGCGCCGTCCACGGGTGATCAGTTCAATGAACTGCACCGCACTCAAGGCCTGGGCGAACAGCCAGCCCTGACCGAACTTGACCCCCTCGCTGCTGAGAAACACGGCTTGCGCTTCGTGCTCGATGCCCTCGGCAATCACCTTCAGATCCAGTGCCTGCGCCATGTGAATGATGTGCGGAGCAACGCCACTGCTGGCCGCGTCATGACCGAGTGCGTCGATGAAGGCCTTGTCGATTTTCAGGCAGTCCACCGGCAACGTTTGCAGGTAGGCGAGGCTGCAATAACCGGTACCGAAATCGTCGATCAACACTTGATGGCCGACATCGCGCAAGGCTTGCAGGTTCTCCCGCGCCACCACCACATCGATCAGCCCGCGCTCGGTGACTTCGAAGGCGATCTGCCGCGCCGCAACCCGGTGCAGGGTCAACAGCCTGGCCATGACCTGGCCGATGCGCGGCACCATTACGTCGCATGCTGCGAGGTTGACCGAGATGTACAGCTGCGGATTGGCGCGCAGCACTGGTCCCAGTTGTTCCAGCAGCCGTTGCAGGACGAAATCGGTCATCTGCCGTATCTGCCCGGTGTTTTCTGCCAATGGAATGAACAGGTCGGGGCTGGTCAGGGTGCCGTCCGGGCGGCGCCAGCGCAGCAGGGCTTCGGCGCCCACGCAATTGCGGCTGTCGAGGTCGAATATCGGTTGATACAGCACTTGTAGCTCGCCCCGTCGTATCGCGCCCTGGAGTTCGGCGTCCAGTGACTGGCGCTGGCGCACCAGCAGAAACACGAAGAAACCGGCAAACGCCCCCAGCAGCAGGCAGGCCGGCACCATCCACCACCAGACGGTGGGAATGTGCATGCCACTGCGCGGAGTGATCAGCACCAATTGGTATTCCGGATTGTTGGTTGGCATGCGGTAGATCAGCCGTGACTGGGTGACTTGCAGGGCTTCGCGGCTCTTCGGTGGCCAGGTTTCGCTCGGTGGCCAGGTCTGTGCGGTGCCGAGTACCGGAATCGCTCGCCTGCCATGATCGAGTACCACCAGCAGGCTGCTGTCCGGTGGCAGGTCGACCATGTCGGTCAAATGCCCGCGCGATGTCGCCACACGGAAGTTGCCGCGCCCGAGCATCAGCGCCGCGCGGTTTTCATCGGGTTCGGTGGTGGTGTTGAGCCAGTAGCTGTAAGTCGGGCCCTTGATGTCCGGCGCGCGGACGACCGACAGTCCCTCTTGGCGGGGGCGGTTGGAGCAGATCCGCGAGCCGTCCATGTAGGCCGCTTCATAGACGAAGCGATAGTTGAACGTGACCTGTTGCAGGGTGGCGATCATTTCCTCATCGCAACTGCGCAACGGCTGCGCCTGGAGGTCGTCGAGACTTTCGCGCAACTGCCCGAACAGTTGCTCGAGGCGAGCCAGAAAACGCTCGCCCTGGGCGTTCATCTCCTGGCTTTCGTTCTGCTCGATCTGGCGCATGGCGACGAACATTCCGCCGGCGATCAGCAGGCTTGCACTGAGGACAGCCGCGATCATCGCCAAAAACCACGGGCGATAAAACCAGCTACGCAGCGTCGCTCGGGTAGCAACCATCATGGAATATCCGAAGAATTACCAATGAGTTATAGCTGCTGATTGCGATTTCGCCCTGACCGTCGGGCGGGCGTCATTATTTTGTCTGATTGAGTACCAGCAACAACGCGGCTGTTTGCGCGTCCGGCAAACCGTCGAAACGGGAAGGGCGGAAGTGCATCTGGAACGCTGCGAGCACGTGGCGCGTCGCCACATCCAGCTCGCCGGTTTGCGGAGTGTCGTAACCGACGCGCGCCAGTTGTTCCTGGAACCAGCTAATGCTCGGCAGTTCGGCGTTGAACTGTACCTGCTGCCGCGCCACCGCTTGTTCATTAGGCCATACGCCCAAGCCTTCAGCGGCCAGACGTTTCCATGGGAACAGTGGGCCGGGGTCGAGTTTGCGCAGGGGCGCGATGTCGCTGTGGCCGATGATATGGCGCGGGCTGATGCCCTGGCGCTGGCTGATGTCCTTGAGCAGGACGATCAGCGACTGAATCTGCGCTTCGCTATAAGGGAACCACAGGCGCCCGGTCGGCGTGTCCTTGAAGCCCGGATTGACGATCTCGATACCGATCGAGCTGGAGTTGAGCCAGGTGCGGCCCTGCCATTGGCTTTCCCCGGCGTGCCAGGCGCGCTGGTTTTCATCCATCAGTTTGAAGATGGTGGCGCTCTTGTCGTCGCCGATCAGGTAGTGGCTGCTGACTTCGCCGTGGGTCAGCAGTTGCAGCGAACGCGCGAGCGACGCCGAGGTGTAATGCACGATCACGAACTGCACGCGGCTGTCGTGATTGGCCGAAGGATGGCTGGTGTCGTAACGCGGGCCGCTGGCACAACCGGCCAGAACGAGCAGCGACGCGAGGAGGGCAAAAAATTTCATGGCAGAAGGCAGTACACGCAAGACAGTAATGCAACAGTGTAACGTACTGCCTCGGGTCTCGATTGCCGGCGGGCTGAATTAAACAAAATGGAACAATTACTCAGCCCAGCTCGACCCGGTTGCGTCCGCCATTTTTCGCCCGGTAAAGCGCCTGATCGGCTCTTTTGAGCACCAGATCGCTGTGTTCTCCCATCCTGAACGACGCCAGGCCCATGGAAATGGTGATCGTCACCCGTTCGCCCTTGAAGTGAAACGGGCAGGCTTCGATCGCCGCGCGCAGGGTCTCCAGCAGTTTGGCGCCCACCGCAGGCGTGGTCGCCGCCAGCAGCAGAACGAATTCCTCACCACCAAAACGGGCAATGAAATCCGCTGCGCGCAGGCGTTTGCGCAGCACTGTGGCGATGATCTTCAGCACCTTGTCGCCGGCCAGATGGCCGTAGTTGTCGTTGATGCGCTTGAAATGATCGAGGTCGAGCATCGCCAGACTCAAGGTGTTGCCGTGTTGCTGCCACTGCTTGATCTCGTGTTCCAGGCGTTCGCTCCAGGCGGCGCGGTTGGGCAGGCCGGTCAGCGGATCGATCAGGGCTTTCTGCCGCTGTTCTTCCAGGTGTTCGCGAAAGCCCAGGGCTTCCTGCTCCATGTGCGCCACACGCTCGGCCAGACCCTTGAGGCGTGCCGCCACTTCCTGCTCGCGGGCGTCGCGTTGTTTCTGGTGTTGATCCATGGTGCCGAGCAGGCCTTCCAGATGGTTCTCCAGCACTTGCTTGAGGTCATCCAGATCGGCCGCTTCCTGCATGCTGGTCTGCAAACCATCGACCTGCTCGCGGATCTGCGTGTCCATCGCCCGCGCCGCCGAGCTGTTGTCGGCGTGGCCATCGCTGGCGGCCTGCAGGTTGCTCTGGAACGCTTCGAGGCGCTCGTTGAGTTGCTGCAGATAGGCTTCGAATTCGTGCTGGCCGCTGTCGGTGATCGCCAGCATCAAGGTCGCCAGATCGTCGAGAATAGGCAGCAGTTCGTACCAGTTCAGGCCATTTTTCAACCGGTCGCGCATCGCCTCAGCCTGCGGGCGATGGCGCTCGGGCAGGGTCAGGTCGTCGAGCAGCCCGATCAGCGTGTCTTCGATGTGTTTGGCCACTGAACTGTAAGACGGCTCCGGGGAATCGGGCAGGGCGTACAGAATGTCCTGCTCGGGTTGCTCCGGATCAATGGCGGCCAAAGCCTGGGCAATCGGTTCGGGCAGGGGCAGACTATCGAGGAGCAACGGTGCCGGGATGTCGCCCGGGTGGATCAACTCGTCGGGGTTGAACGCGGCAGCAGGTGCTGGCGCCGTGATCGGGGTGGTCGGCCGTTCGGCTTCAGGTTCGGCCGCTGGTAGTGCAGGTGCAGCAACGGGTTCGCTGATCGGCTCGGCAGCAATGACCGGAGGCACGAACGCGAACACAGGTGATTCGGACTCGGGCTGCACTGCTGGCGTTTGCTTAAGCTCGGCCTCTGGTGGTTGCGCGATGGCCGCTACGGTGACGGGTGCTGCCGGAATCGGCTCGACCGCTGCGGTTGGCGCGGGTACCGGCTCAGATGCAGGTTCAGCATTGGCCGGCGTCGGCGTCGGCGTCGGAGTCGGCGTCGGCGCCTGAGGCTGATCCGAAGACTCTGGCACCCCTTCACTGTCACGGCTGCCAAACAGGCGCTGCAAAAAGCCCGGGCGGTCGGGCTCGGGCGGCGTTTCCAGCTGGCTCAACGCCTTGCCCTGCAAACCACTGAGTTCGCTCAGCAGCAGCGGCATTTCCCGCGCCTGACCGACCCGGCTGTCGAGTTGCTTGGCGAATTTCTTCAGCGGCTGGGCGACTTCCCGGGGCAGCGGCAGCGCTTGTAGCTGGGTGACCAGCGCGGTAAGCGCGGTGCTGACCTGATCGATTCGGGTTTCGCGACGTTGCTCGGAATCGAGCACGGCTTTTTCCAGGCGCGGCAGCAGGGCGGCGAGGCCGGCGTCCATGTCGTCGGTGCGCACCACGTCGCGCATCTCTTTCATGCACTGATCAACGACCTTGTCGGTGCCTTCAGCGGCCAGCGTGCTGCGCACCAGACCGCGGCGCAGCAAGTCGAGCCGGGCGGCCCAGCGACGTTCGAGCTTGTCCTGTTGTTCGATGCTTTTGAGGTACTTCTCTTTCCAGCGCTGGGCGTCGTCGCTCATTCAGGGGTTCCGCGAGGGGCAGGACTCAACGCGGGCAATGCATCGGCCGTGAGCGAACCCGGCAGACGAATCTCTACCGCGACCGGCAGGTGATCGGAAATGGGTTGGGCCAGCACTTCGACCTTTTCCAGGGTCAGGGTCGGGCTGAGCAAAATATGATCAAGGCATCGCTGTGGCCGCCAACTGGGAAAGGTGGCTTGCATCTGCGGGGCCAGCAGGCCGAGATCGCGTAACGGTGACTGTTGTAGCAGATCACTGGCATGGGTGTTCATGTCGCCCATCAATATCTGGTGCTTGTAGCCACTGATCAGGTCACGAATATAGGCCAGTTGCAGGCTGCGCACCCGTGCGCCGAGCGCCAGATGCATCATCACCACCACCAGCGCCTCCGGACCTTCACCGAAGCGCAGCAGGATCGCGCCGCGACCTTTGGGGCCGGGCAGCGGATGATCTTCGATCGCCCACGGC
Organism: Pseudomonas sp. IT-93MI4; assembly: GCF_949767635.1. Lineage (NCBI taxonomy): Bacteria > Pseudomonadati > Pseudomonadota > Gammaproteobacteria > Pseudomonadales > Pseudomonadaceae > Pseudomonas > Pseudomonas sp. IT-93MI4. Next base: position 60,612 of record NZ_CATKPP010000022.1, on the reverse strand, counting down.
TTCAGGCGACTGAGCACGCCATTGCTGTGCTGGGCCAGTCGGCCGAGGTTGCGATTGAGTTGTTGATACCAGTAGGGGAAGGCGCCGAGGTGGGCCAGGTGTTCGACTTGATTGACGTAGCCTGAGCGCAGACTGCCGCCATCGGCTTCCTGCAGGGCGACCAGATCGAAGTCGCCAAGCAGGTCACCGATCTTCTGCAGATTGCCTGAGCGCCCGGTGTGCGGCAGCAGGTGCTGCCAGCTGCGGGTCAGATAATGCCGATAGCGCTCGGTGCTGATGCCGACCTGGATATTGAAACTGAGCAAGCGCAGACGATGGTCTGCGGGCAGGCCCGTGGACTCCAGGTGATGCTCGTTGACCTGCGGATCATGCAGGCCAACGCTGCGTTCGGTGCCCCAGCGGCGCATGGCGGTTACCGCGCTTAGTTGGCGGCTGCCTTGTTGGCCGCTCGCTCTTTGGCGACCAGTTGATCAGCCAGTTTCAGGGCTTGCTCGGCACCACCGGCAGAGCCGATGTCGAAGCGGTACTTGCCGTTGACGATCATGGTTGGCACGCCGGTGATTTCATACTTCTTGGCCAGCTCACGCGCTTTGACGATCTGACCTTTGATCGCGAACGAGTCAAAGGTGGCGAGGAACTTGTCCTTGTCCACGCCTTGTGTGGCGAGGAAGTCAGCCATGTCGTTCTTGTCGGTCAGCTTCTTGTGTTGTTTCTGAATTGCTTCGAAAACCGCAGCGTGAACCTTGTGCTCGACGCCCATTGCTTCCAGGGTCAGGAACATTTGGCCGTGAGCGTCCCACGGGCCGCCGAACATGGCAGGAATGCGTACGAAGTTGACGTCGGACGGCAGCTTTTCAACCCAGGGATTGATCACCGGCTCGAACGCGTAGCAATGCGGGCAGCCGTACCAGAACAGCTCCACGACTTCGATCTTGCCAGGCTCTGCCACTGGCACCGGGTTGGCCAGTTCGACATAGGGTGCGGCAGGGGCTTCAGCGGCCTGGGCGGTCACGCCGAACAGGCTGGCAGCGACGAGGGCGGCGCTGATGATCAGATTACGCATGCTTTACTCCTGGACAATTTTGGTCGCCTCGCGCGACCTGTTTTCAGACAGGTCCTGGCGGGCATGAGTTCTGTAGTGTAACGGCAGCGGCCACAAAAAAGGGCGGCCAAAGCCACCCTTTTTATACTTGCTGCGACGGATTAATCGAGCGTTAACGTTGCAGGAGATGTCCATCACCGTTAACGCTCGATTCAGGGCGGTTAGTGCAGGCCCTGGATATAGCTGGAGACTGCGGCAATGTCTTCGTCGCTCAGTTTGCGCGCGATGGTGCGCATGGTCATCGCGTCGCCGTCGTTGGCGCGACCACCTTCTTCCTTGCGGAAGTCGGTCAGCTGTTTGGTGATGTATTGAGCATGTTGGCCACCCAGGTGCGGGAAACCTGCAGCAGCGTTACCGGCACCGTTCGGCGAATGGCAGCCGGTGCAGGCTGGCAGGCCTTTGTCCAGGTTGCCGCCACGGAACAGGGCTTCACCACGCGCGACGATTTTTGGATCGGCAGCGCCGACGCTGCCTTTCTGGCTGGCGAAGTAGGCGGCGATGTCGGCCAGATCCTGATCGCTCAGGTTGGTCAGCAGGCCGGTCATTTCCAGAACGACGCGCTTGCCCGACTTGATATCGTGCAACTGCTTGTCGAGGTAGCGTTCACCCTGACCTGCCAGTTTCGGGAAGTTTGGCGCCATGCTGTTCCCGTCCGGGCCATGGCAGGCTCCGCAGACGGCAGCTTTTGCCTGGCCGGCGGCGGCATCACCGGCAGCATGGGCGAAGCCTGAAATTCCCACGGTCAACAGCAGACTCACGATCAATTTGTTCATCAGCTAATCCAACTACGGCTAAGGGTTAAGAGTTATGGACCGGGTTTACTCTCGCTCATCCAAAGGATGATGGCCTGGTAATCCTCGGCACTGCAGTCCATGCACAAACCACGCGGCGGCATCGCCTTGAAACCCTGGGTCACGTGTTGCACCAGCGTCTCCATACCTTTCGCCAACCTCGGCGTCCAAGCTGCCTGATCGCCTCTTGCGGGCGCCATGGGTAGTTGGCCGGAATGACAGGCACCACAAACACGGTTGTACACGGCTTCCGGTTCCTGTGTAGCCTGTGCGCCGCAAAGCGGTATCAGGACTCCGGCAGCCAGCAGCCATTTCGTCATAAAACGACCTTTTCAGGGTTGAGAGCGTTCTGCGTTCTGATGCGCAATCAAGGTCTTTGGCTCTCATGAACTTCATCCTTCGCTGGGACAAAGCACACACAAAATCTGCGGCATTATATACTGGCGTCACTGAAACGGAAGCGACACCGCGTTCCGCGCCCAATCCCGGCGCCGCCCACATCGGAAATCCCATGCAACTCAAGAATCCCATCCTCGGCCTGTGCCAACAGTCCACGTTCATGCTCAGTGCCGCCAAAGTCGATCAATGCCCTGACGACGAAGGCTTCGAAGTGGCGTTCGCCGGTCGTTCCAACGCCGGCAAATCCAGCGCACTGAACACCCTGACTCACGCCAGTCTGGCGCGTACCTCGAAAACCCCGGGTCGCACACAGCTGTTGAACTTCTTCAAGCTAGACGATGAACGGCGTCTGGTCGACCTGCCGGGCTACGGTTATGCAAAAGTACCGATCCCGCTCAAGCAACACTGGCAGCGTCACCTTGAGGCTTACCTCGGTGGCCGGGAGAGTTTGAAGGGTTTGATTCTGATGATGGACATCCGTCATCCAATGACCGACTTCGACCTGCTGATGCTCGACTGGGCCGTTGCCGCCGGCATGCCGATGCATATTCTGCTGACCAAGGCCGACAAACTGACCTACGGCGCTGCCAAGAACACCCTGCTCAAAGTGCAGGCGGAAATCCGCAAGGGCTGGGGCGATCTGGTGACAATCCAGCTGTTCTCCGCGCCAAAGCGCATGGGGCTGGAAGAGGCCTACACTGTGTTGGCAGGCTGGATGGAACTGGCCGATAAAGGTGCCGAATTGCCTGCTGAGTAAATCGCAGGCAAAAAAAGCCCCGGACTTCATATGGGGAGGGAGAAGTTCCGGGGTTCAAGTTCCGAACCGCTAGGGCGGGGTTCAGATATCTGCCAACACTTAACACAACATAGGAGCATCGAAGGGCTTCACCAGCCATTCAGTATCTCTGAGTAGTGAGTTGTCAGATTAGTTCAGATTTTTTTCAAAAAGCTTTGGAATAACCGCAAGCGCGATTCGAAATAAGCGCTTTTCGGCCGTTTGCCGCGACAGTGTGTCGCGGCAAACGCCCGGTCTAGACGCCTCAGTGCGCCTCATCCCAGTTGTTGCCGACGCCAACTTCCACCAGCAACGGCACGTCCAGTTTCGCCGCTTCGCTCATGTGCAGGCGGATTTCCTGACTCACCTGATCGACCAGATCCTCGCGAACCTCCAGTACCAGTTCGTCGTGCACCTGCAGGATGACTCTGGCGTCCAGCCCGGACGATGCCAGCCAGTTATCCACCGCCACCATGGCTTTCTTGATGATGTCGGCGGCGGTGCCTTGCATCGGCGCGTTGATCGCCGTGCGTTCGGCGGCAGCGCGTTCCTGCGGCTTGTTCGAGTTGATTTCCGGCAGATATAGGCGACGACCGAAGAAGGTCTCTACATAGCCTTGGTCGGCGGCCTGCTTGCGGGTGCGCTCCATGTATTCGCGCACACCCGGATAACGGGCGAAGTAGGTATCGATGTAGGCCTTGGCGGTCTTGGTGTCGACGCCGATGTCCTTGCCGAGTTTCTGCGCGCCCATGCCGTAGATCAGGCCGAAGTTGATCGCCTTGGCGCCACGGCGCTGGTCGGAAGTCACGTCGCTCAGCTCGACCTTGAATACTTCAGCGGCGGTCGCGGTGTGCACGTCCAGATTGTTGCGGAAGGCGTTCATCAAGCCTTCGTCCTTGGACAAGTGGGCCATGATCCGCAGTTCGATCTGCGAATAGTCCGCTGCCAGCAGTTTGTAGCCTTTGGGCGCGACGAACGCCTGACGGATGCGGCGGCCTTCAGCGGTACGCACCGGAATGTTCTGCAGGTTCGGATCGCTGGAGGACAAGCGCCCGGTCGATGCCACGGCCTGGTGATACGAGGTGTGGATACGCCCGGTGCGCGGGTTGATCTGCTCCGGCAGGCGATCGGTGTAGGTGCTTTTCAGCTTGCTCATGGAACGGTGTTCCATCAGCACTTTCGGCAAGCGGTGATCGTCCTCAGCCAGTTTTGCCAGCACTTCCTCGGCGGTCGATGGCTGGCCCTTGGCGGTTTTCTTCAGCACCGGCAGGCCGAGCTTTTCGTAGAGGATCACGCCCAGCTGCTTCGGCGAGCCGAGGTTGAATTCTTCGCCGGCGATCTCGAACGCTTCACGCTCCAGCGCGACCATCTTGTTGCCCAGCTCGATGCTCTGGATGCCGAGCAGCTCAGCATCGACGAACGCGCCCTGACGCTCGATGCGCGCCAGCACCGGCACCAGCGGAATCTCGATGTCGGTCAGCACGCTGGCCAGGCTCGGGATCCCGCTGAGTTTTTCAAACAGGGTCTGGTGCAGGCGCAGGGTAATGTCTGCGTCTTCGGCGGCGTACGGGCCAGCCTGCTCAAGGGCGATCTGGTCGAAGGTCAGCTGCTTGGCGCCTTTGCCGGCGATGTCCTGGAAGCTCACGGTGGTGTGATCCAGGTACTTCTGCGCGAGGCTGTCCATGTCGTGGCGGGTAGCGGTGGAGTTGAGCACGTAGGACTCAAGCATGGTGTCAAAGGCGATCCCGCGCACATTGATGCCTTGGCTCTGATCGCCGCCGATGGCGCAGTTGGCCAGAATGTTCATGTCGAACTTGGCGTGCTGGCCGACCTTGAGTTTGTTCGGGTCTTCCAGAATCGGCTTCAGCGCGCGCAGCACCGTGTCGCGATCCAGCTGCTCGGGCACACCGATGTAGGAGTGGGTCAGCGGAATGTACGCGGCTTCGTTGGCTTGCACCGCGAACGACAGGCCGACCAGTTGCGCCTGTTGCGCGTCGATGCCGGTGGTTTCGGTGTCGAAGGCGAACAGCTTGGCGTTGTTCAGTTTCTCCAGCCAGACGTCGAAACGCGCCTGATCAAGGATGGTTTCATACGCTGCTTCGGTTGGAGCGGCAGGGGCTTCTTCTGGGGGGGCGCTGAACAGATCGCCAGCCGGCGCAGGTTCGGCGGCAGCGCTCAGTTCCTGGCGCTTGGCGTCACGATCGAGGTCGTTCAGCCAGCTTTTGAATTCCAGCAGGGTGTACAGCTCGTAGAGCTTGGCCGGGTCTTCCGCGCCCATTTGCAGGTCATTGAGGCCGATGTCCAGCGGCACGTCGACTTTGATGGTCGCCAGTTGATAGGAGAGGAAAGCCATCTCCTTGTGCTCTTCGAGCTTGGCCGGCAGGGTTTTCGCGCCGCGAATCGGCAGGGTCGGGACGATGTCGAGATTCGCGTACAATTCGGTCAGGCCGCCGTTGACGCCGACCAGCAGGCCGGAGGCGGTCTTTGGACCGATGCCGGGAACCCCCGGAATGTTGTCGGAAGAATCGCCCATCAGCGCCAGATAATCGATGATCTGCTCGGGTGCGACGCCGAATTTCTCCTTCACGCCCTCCACATCCATCGAACTACCGGACATGGTGTTGACCAAGGTAATGTGGCCATCGACCAGTTGCGCCATGTCCTTGTCGCCGGTGGAGATGATCACCGGACGATCCGCCGCCGCGCTGCTGCGTGCCAGGGTGCCGATCACGTCGTCAGCTTCGACGCCTTCCACGCACAGCAGCGGGAAGCCGAGGGCGATCACGCTCTGGTGCAGCGGCTCGATCTGCACCCGCATGTCGTCGGGCATGCTTGGGCGGTTGGCCTTGTATTCGGCGTACATCTCATCGCGAAACGTCCCGCCCTTGGCATCGAAGACCACGGCGAACGGGCTGTCCGGGTACTGCTTGCGCAGACTCTTGAGCATGTTCAGCACACCTTTGACCGCGCCGGTCGGCAGGCCTTTGGAGGTGGTCAGCGGTGGCAGGGCGTGGAAAGCGCGGTACAGGTAAGACGAACCGTCCACCAGGACGAGGGGGGCTTGGCTCATGAGCAGAATCAACCTTTTCGGCGGGCCCGGCGCTAGAATAGCGGGACCGTTGACGACAAAGGGACAAGGTTATCATGCGTACGTTAAATCGCTTGCTGCTGGTCGGTTTGATTGCGGCCTCACCATTGGCCGCGATGGCGGCGGATGATGCGCCGTCAAAGGAGCCGGAAGTTACCATTAACACGCACACCGAAGGCGACAAGGTCATTCAGGAATACAGCCGCAGTGGCTTTGTGTATGCGATCAAGGTCACGCCGAAGGGCGGCAAACCGTATTTTCTGGTGCGCGCCGATGGTTCGGACGTGAACTACATCCGTTCCGACCAGCCGGATATGCTGATTCCGTCGTGGGAAATCTTTACCTGGAAGTAAGATTCCTGACTTTTTAATCGGCGCCGCTTGATCGCGGCGCCCGAACTGAGCAGTTTTTAACCATGTCTGTGTTCACCCCCCTGGCTCGGCCCGAGCTGGAAACCTTTCTCGCCCCTTACGGGCTCGGCCGTCTGCTTGATTTCCAGGGGATCGCCGCCGGCAGCGAAAACACCAATTTCTTTATCAGCCTGGAGCAGGGCGAATTCGTCCTGACCCTGGTCGAGCGCGGCCCGGTGCAGGAAATGCCGTTCTTCATCGACCTGCTCGACGTGCTGCACGAGGCCGATCTGCCGGTGCCCTACGCGCTGCGTACCACTGACGGCGTGGCCCTGCGTGAACTGAAGGGTAAACCGGCCTTGCTCCAGCCGCGGTTGTCCGGCAAGCACATCAAAGTCGCCAACGCTCAGCATTGCGCGCAGGTCGGTGAGTTGCAGGCGCATCTGCACCTGGCGACCCAGGGCGAGCGCATGATCAAGCGCAAGACTGATCGCGGCCTGGACTGGATGCTGGAGGAGGGCACGGAGTTTCTTTCGCATCTGGCGGACGAGCCGCGTGCGCTGCTGCGCAAGGCGCTGGATGAAATCACTGTGCAGAAAGAAAGAATTCTCGCGCTGCCACGAGCCAACATTCACGCCGATCTGTTCCGCGACAATGCGATGTTCGAAGGCACGCACCTGACCGGCTTGATCGACTTCTACAACGCCTGCTCGGGACCGATGCTCTATGACGTGGCGATTGCCTTGAACGACTGGTGTTCGGACGAGGAAGGCTTGATTGACGGGCCGCGTGCCCGCGCATTCCTCGGCGCCTATGCGGCGCTGCGTCCGTTCACTGCCGCTGAAGCGGAGCTATGGCCGACCCTGCTGCGTGTGGCGTGTGTGCGGTTCTGGCTGTCGCGGTTGATCGCCGCCGAGCAGTTTGCCGGGCAGGACGTGCTGATTCACGATCCGCGGGAGTTCGAGCAGCGCTTGGCGCAGCGGCAGCAGGTGCATACACCGCTGCCTTTCGCCCTTTAAAAGCTTCGCGAGCAGGCTCGCTCCCACAGGGTCTCGGCGATCCTGTGGGAGCGAGCCTGCTCGCGAATGGGGGCAACACCTATGCTGGGGATTACAGAGATTCCAGGCACCCGGCCAAATCGTTGCCCAGCTTCTCCAGCACCTGCTCATACCCCTGAGCTGTCGCCGGTGTATAGCCGCCCAACGCATCCAGCTCCGCCAGTTTCACCGGCAGGCCCGCCACCAGGGTTTCCGCCAGACGTGGACGCAGCGGCGGTTCGCTGAACACACAGGTCTTGCCCACTTCCTGCAGACGCTTGCGCATCGCAGCCACATGCTGCGCACCCGGCTGCACTTCGGCGGCAACGCTGAACACGCCAGTGTGTTTCAGGCCGTAAGCGTCTTCGAAGTAATCGAAGGCTTCGTGGAACACGAAGTAGGGTTTGCCTTCAATGCCGGCCAGACGGTTTTTCAGTCGTGCATCCAGCGCATCGAGGCGTTCGTCGAAGGCTTTTGCATTGCTCTGATAGCGTTCGGCGTTGGCTGGGTCGGCAGCGCTCAAATCAGTCGCCATTTTGGCGGCAATAACCCGCGCGTTGACCGGCGATAGCCACAAATGCGCATCGAGCGTGCCCGGGCGGTGATCGTGATCATGCTCGTCGGCGTCTTCGGCGTGGGAATGGCTGTCTTCGGCAAAGCGGCGCAGTTTCATGCCGGGCAGATCCTGCACGGCAACGCTTGGCAGCGTACGACCGTTGAGCACGCGCGGCAGGAAACCTTCCATGTCCGGGCCGATCCAGTACAGCAGGTCCACCGATTGCACCTTGCGCACGTCGGACGGGCGCAACGCGTAGTTGTGCGGCGACGCGCCCGGCGGCAGCAGCACTTCCGGGATGGCCACGCCGTCCTGCACCGCGGCGGCAATCAACTGCAGCGGTTTGATGCTGGTGAGAACCCTGACCTCGGCCTGAGCCGAACCGATCAGCAGAAAACTGGCGATAAACGCCACAAAAACAGAAAAAAGTCGGGACACGATGACCACTCAAGGAGGCGAGAACGGGTAACATAATAACGTCTCTATCAAAACGCGTCGCCGCCCATGCCTATTACACCGATTGCCAGCCGTCCCCACGACCACTCTCATTGCGTGCACAGCGCACTGACCGAGGCCGATACCTTGTGCGCCCAGAAAGGCCTGCGCCTGACTGCGTTGCGCCGGCGGGTGCTGGAACTGGTGTGGCAGAGCCACAAGCCACTGGGCGCCTACGACATTCTGGCGGTGCTCAGCGAGCAGGACGGCCGCCGCGCCGCGCCGCCGACCGTGTACCGTGCGCTGGATTTCCTTCTGGAAAACGGCTTGGTGCACCGCATCTCCTCGCTCAACGCTTTCGTCGGTTGTGTGCATCCCGAGCATGCGCATCAGGGCCAGTTCCTGATCTGCCGCGAGTGCCACGCCGCGATCGAGCTGGAACAGAAAGCCATCAGCGACGCGATCATCCACAGCGCCAGGGATGTCGGGTTCATCGTCGAAGCGCAGACCGTCGAAGTGGTCGGCCTGTGCTCCGGTTGCCAGGGGGCTTGATGAGCAACCCGTTGATCCGTCTTGAGCAGGTCGCCGTCACTTTTGCCGGGCAGACCGTGTTGGACAACATCGAGCTGAGCGTCGAACCGGGGCAGATCGTCACCCTGATCGGCCCCAACGGCGCCGGCAAGACCACCCTGGTGCGCGCCGTGCTTGGCCTGCTGAAGCCTGACAGCGGCAGCGTCTGGCGCAAGCCAAAACTGCGCGTCGGCTACATGCCGCAAAAGCTGCACGTCGATCCGACCTTGCCGCTGTCGGTACTGCGCTTCCTGCGCCTGGTGCCCGGCGTAGACCGTCCGCGTGCATTGGCGGCGCTCAAGGAAGTCGGCGCCGAACATGTCATCGACAGCCCGGTGCAAAGTGTTTCCGGCGGTGAAATGCAGCGCGTGCTGCTGGCTCGGGCGCTTTTGCGCGAGCCTGAGCTGCTGGTGCTGGATGAGCCGGTGCAGGGCGTCGACGTCGCCGGGCAGGCCGAGCTATACAGCCTGATTACCCGCCTGCGCGACCGTCACGGTTGCGGCGTGCTGATGGTGTCCCACGATTTGCATCTGGTGATGAGTACCACTGATCAGGTGGTTTGTCTGAATCGCCACGTCTGCTGCTCCGGGCACCCCGAGCAGGTCAGCGGCGATCCGGCGTTCGTCGAACTGTTCGGCAAGAATGCGCCGAGCCTGGCGATCTATCACCACCATCACGACCACGCCCACGACCTGCACGGTTCGGTGGTCAAGGCGCCCGGTGCGGGCCACACCCACGTTCACGGAGACCACTGCAAGCATGGCTGATTTTCTGTTGTATGCCCTGCTTGCAGGTCTGGCGCTGGCGCTGGTCGCCGGGCCGTTGGGTTCGTTCGTGGTCTGGCGGCGCATGGCCTACTTCGGCGACACCCTGTCCCACGCCGCGCTGCTCGGCGTGGCCCTGGGCTTTCTGCTGGATGTCAGCCCAACGGTCGCGGTGACCGTCGGCTGCCTGCTGCTGGCGGTGCTGCTGGTGACCTTGCAACAGCGTCAGCCGCTGGCCTCCGACACGCTTTTGGGAATTCTCGCACCGAGCACGCTCTCTCTCGGGCTGGTGGTACTAAGCTTCATGCATGAAGTGCGGATCGACCTGATGGCCTATCTGTTCGGCGACCTGCTGGCGATCAGCCCGACCGATCTGGCGTGGATCCTCGGCGGCAGCGCGGCGGTGCTGGTGTTGCTGGTGACGCTGTGGCGGCCGCTGCTGGCGATCACCGTGCATGAGGAATTGGCCAAGGTCGAAGGCCTGCCGGTGGCGGGCCTGCGCATGGCGCTGATGCTGTTGATTGCGGTGGTGATCGCGGTGGCGATGAAAATCGTCGGTGTGTTGCTGATTACTTCGCTGCTGATCATTCCGGCGGCTGCGGCACAGCGTCACGCCCGTTCGCCGGAGCAGATGGCCGTGGGCGCGAGCCTGCTGGGCATGTTTGCCGTGTGTGGCGGGCTGGCGCTGTCATGGTTCAAGGACACCCCGGCGGGGCCGTCGATCGTTGTGACGGCGGCCGCACTGTTTCTGCTGAGTTTTGTTCTGCCCCGTCGAGGGGTGTAGACTTGCTCGCTTTTTGCGCAATTAGAGAGTCGCAGGAATGAAGCCGTTCGCCTCCCGTTATCTGCTCCTTGTCGCATTTTCCGTGCTGCTGGGCGCCTGCCAAAGCACGCCGCCGGTGGCCGAAGCCCCCGACGCGCGGGCCACGGCCATCGCACAGCTGGAGCAAAGCCTGGCCAGCAGCGAACTGGCCACCGCCGAAGACCAACTGGCCGCCTTGCAGGCACAAATCCCCAACGATCAGTCCCTGGAGCAATACCAGCGCCAGTTGGCTGAGGCCTACCTGCGCCGCAGCCAGATCGTATTGCAAAAGGGTGATGTGAACGCCGCAGCCACTGCGCTGAGCCGTGCCCGTGCCCTGATGCCGAAAGCCCCGGCGCTGACCGGTGGCGTCAATGGTGCCATCACCGAAGCGCGCAAAGCCGAGCTGGAGAAAGCCGAAGCGGCGCTGCTGGCGGCCGAAGCCAAACCGAAAGCCAAGGTCATCGATCCGACTGCCGAAAGCACCACGGTGGCGCTGAACATCAACGATAGCCGCAAACTTCGCCGGCAACTCGACGCGATCGCCGCCGATGTGGTGAATTACAAGTGTGCCGTGAGCATCCAGGCGCCGCGCACCCAGGATTACCCATGGCTGGCGACGTTGCTGAGCAAGCGCGTGAAGAAACTCAATCCGGATTTTGAGCTGAAGATTGAAAAACAGATCCTGCGCACGGTGCCGGCGCAGATGGTTCTGATTCCAGCCAAACCCTAAAGCTTCGCGAGCAGGCTCGCTCCCACAGGTACAGCGTGAACCCGTGGGAGCGAGCCTGCTCGCGAAAGCGTCCTCTCAGCCAGCCAAGAACTTAAGCTGGAATGGCCTTGGCCTTAGGCTCCCGCGCCCAGACCCGATGCTGCCCGATCGCCGCGAAGAACGGCTTGGTCAACCCCGGCACATCCTTGCCCTGCAACAGTCCTGCATCCGCTTCCAGCTTAAGTAGATCCTGCAACTGCTTGGCCTCGCCGTGCAGCGCAATCGCCTTGAGGTGCTTGTAGGCTTCCAGCAGGTAATGCAGCGCCACGCCGTCGCCACTCAACGCCTTGATCGACGCCGCACCACCCGGCACGAACACCGCATCGAAGATCACTGAAGGCATACCTTCCATGGATGCGTCCACCGGCAGGGCTTTGCCGTCGGCAGTCTTCACTGGTGCCGAAGTCGGGCCGAGCAGCTTGGCGTGCGCACCTTCTGCTTCCAAGGCCTTTTTCATCGCGTCAATCGCTGCACCATCGACGCCGTTAGCGGCAAGAATCGCCACTTTGCGGGTTTTGATGTCCTCTGGCAGCAGATTCGCCTGACTCAGCGCTGGCGAATGATCGAACGAGGTTTTACGCACCTCGACCGTGCCTTTGCCTGGCGCTGGCAATCCGAGGTTGGCCGCCACACGTTTGGCCAATTCCAGGTCAATGTTGGCGAGAATCTCGTTCACCTGCCGTGCACGGATGAACTCGCGTTCGACCTTGCCCAGCTCGAAGCTGTAGGCAGCGATGATGTGCTCCTTCTCGTGCTCACTCATGCTGTTGAAGAACAGCCGCGCCTGCGAGAAGTGATCGCTGAACGACTCGCTGCGCTGGCGGATCTTGTTCGCATCGATGCGTTCCGGGTAGCTCTCGAAGCCGCCGTCCTGCGCGGCTGGCGGAGTCTCTTTCGGCCAGCCGCCATCAATCGAGTTCGGCTCGTAGGACGCGCGCCCCTTGTCGATCACTGTACGGTGCTGCGCGTCGCGCTGGCCGTTGTGGAACGGTGCGACCGGGCGGTTAATCGGCAGCTCATGAAAGTTCGGCCCACCCAGTCGGCTGATTTGCGTGTCGGTGTAGGAAAACAGCCGGCCTTGCAGCAGCGGGTCATTGGAGAAGTCGATGCCGGGCACGATGTGGCCGGGGCAGAATGCGACCTGCTCGGTCTCGGCAAAGAAGTTGTCCGGGTTGCGGTTCAGGGTCATCTTGCCCAGCGGGGTGATCGGCACGATTTCTTCGGGGATCAGCTTGGTCGGGTCGAGGATGTCGAAATCGAAGTCGTGTTCGTTTTCCTCCTCGATGATCTGCACACCCAGCTCCCATTCCGGGTAGTCGCCCATCTCGATGGCTTCCCAGAGATCGCGACGGTGGTAGTCGGTGTCTTTACCGGCGAGCTTCTGCGCTTCGTCCCACACCAGCGAACAGGTGCCGGCAGTCGGGCGCCAGTGGAATTTGACGAAGCGCGATTTGCCCTCGGCGTTGACCAGGCGGAAGGTGTGCACGCCAAAGCCCTGCATGCTGCGCAGGCTTTTCGGGATTGCCCGGTCGGACATCGCCCAGATCACCATGTGCGCCGATTCCGGCACCAGCGAGACGAAGTCCCAGAACGTGTCGTGGGCCGAGCCGCCGGTTGGGATCTCATTGTGCGGCTCGGGTTTCACCGCGTGGACAAAGTCGGGGAACTTGATCGCGTCCTGGATGAAGAACACTGGCATGTTGTTGCCGACCAGATCGAAGTTGCCCTCGTCGGTGAAGAACTTCACCGCGAAACCGCGCACGTCGCGCACGGTGTCACCGGAACCGCGCGGCCCCTGCACCGTGGAAAAACGTACGAACACCGGAGTCTTTTTCCCCGGATCCTGCAGGAAGCCGGCCTTGGTCAGCGTCGAATGGTTCTCATAGGCCTGGAAGAAACCATGCGCGCCAGTGCCGCGCGCGTGAACAATGCGCTCCGGAATGCGTTCGTGGTCAAAGTGCGTGATTTTCTCACGCATGATGAAGTCTTCCAGCAACGACGGCCCGCGTGGGCCGGCCTTGAGGGTGTTCTGGTTATCGGCGACCTTCACCCCTTGGTTGGTACGCAGGGCCTGGCCGGTAGCGTCGGAGCGAAATTTCTCCAGGCTGTCGAGTTTGGCGTTGGTGTTGGCGCGATCCTTGGTATCGGTTCCGGCCAGCTGGCTTTTGTCGGTCGTAGGTTTCTTGCTGCTCATCAGACGTAAACTCCTCGGTTGACCCCGTTTCAACGGGGACTCTTGAGCGTTTCCGGGCACGGTTACCCAGGGTTTCAAGTCGCTTAACTAGTGACCAATGAGCGGGAACGGGCGTTCCTTTTTTATGACCTTTGATCTTGTTATTGCCAAATCGAAGGTTAATTGCGAAATAAATGCTAAGAACCTCTATACGGACAGGCTAAAATGCGCGCCCGGCTAACCGCTGATCCTTTTCTAACGCGCCCCACAAGGTTCGCTACGTGATCGAGTTTCAAAACGTCCACAAAACTTACCGCGTCGCCGGTAAGGACATCCCCGCCCTGCACCCGACCAGTCTTTCGATTGAAAACGGTCAGGTCTTCGGCCTGATCGGCCATTCCGGTGCGGGAAAAAGTACCCTGCTGCGTCTGATCAATCGCCTGGAAGATTCCAGCGGCGGCAAGATCATCGTCGACGGCGAAGAAGTCACCGCGCTGGACGCCAACGGCCTGCGTCGTTTCCGCCAGCAGGTCGGGATGATCTTCCAGCACTTCAACCTGCTCGCCTCCAAGACCGTGGCCGACAACGTTGCGCTGCCGCTGACCCTGGCCGGCGAACTGTCGAGCAGTGAAATCAATCAACGCGTCGCCGAGTTGCTGGCCCGGGTCGGTCTGTCCGATCACGCCAAAAAGTACCCGGCACAATTGTCCGGCGGCCAGAAACAGCGCGTCGGCATCGCCCGCGCCCTGGCGACCAAGCCGAAAATTCTGCTGTGCGACGAGGCCACCAGCGCCCTCGACCCGCAGACCACCGCGTCGGTTCTGCAACTGCTGGCCGAGATCAATCGTGAACTGAAGCTGACCATCGTCCTGATCACCCACGAGATGGACGTGATCCGTCGCGTTTGCGATCAGGTGGCAGTGATGGATGCCGGGGTGATCGTCGAGCAAGGTTCGGTGGCCGATGTGTTCCTGCATCCGCAGCACCCGACCACCAAGCGTTTCGTTCAGGAAAGCGAGCAGATCGACGAAAGCGAACAGCGCGATGACTTCGCTCACGTACCGGGTCGCATCGTGCGTCTGACCTTCCAGGGCGAAGCGACCTACGCGCCGTTGCTCGGTACCGTGGCCCGGGAAACCGGGGTCGACTACAGCATCCTCGCCGGCCGCATCGACCGCATCAAAGACATTCCTTACGGGCAGTTGACCCTCGCCGTCACCGGTGGCGACATGGAAGCGGCCTTCGCCCGCTTCACCGCCGCTGACGTTCATATGGAGGTGCTGCGTTAATGGAAATGCTCAAGGCTTTCTTCGAAAACATCGATTGGCTGGAAATCTGGCTGGCCACTGGCGACACCATGTTGATGCTCGGTGGTTCGCTGCTGTTCACCGTATTGCTCGGCCTGCCGCTGGGTGTGCTGCTGTTCCTCTGCAGCCCGCGTCAGTTGCTGGAAAACCGTGGCCTCTACGCCTTCATGTCGTTGGCGGTGAACATCCTGCGTTCGTTGCCGTTCATCATTCTGCTGATCGTGATGATTCCGTTCACCGTGCTGATCACCGGCACCTCGCTGGGCGTGGCCGGTGCGATTCCGCCGTTGGTGGTGGGTGCGACGCCGTTCTTCGCGCGTCTGGTGGAAACCGCGCTGCGTGAAGTCGATCGCGGCATCATCGAAGCCACCCAGTCGATGGGCGCGACCACCCGGCAGATCATCATGAACGCCTTGCTGCCGGAGGCCCGTCCGGGCATCTTCGCAGCGATTACGGTGACCGCGATTACTCTGGTGTCCTACACGGCAATGGCCGGTGTGGTCGGCGCCGGTGGTCTGGGTGACCTGGCGATCCGTTTCGGCTACCAGCGTTTCCAGACTGACGTGATGATCGTCACCGTGGTGTTGCTGCTGATACTGGTACAAGTGCTGCAAATGGTGGGCGATCGACTGGTCGTGCATTTCTCGCGCAAATAACCGGTTTTTGTAATCAAGAGATGAGCCGGCCATTCGCTGGCAGGCGCCAGACGGGCGCCTCATAAGGAGTTAGCTGAATGAAAAAACTGATCGCTGCTTTCGCTGCCGTAGCCGCTTTTTCGGCCCACGCTGAAACCCTGACCGTTGCCGCTACCCCGGTGCCGCACGCGGAAATCCTCGAATTCGTGAAGCCGGCCCTGGCCAAAGAAGGCGTGGATCTGAAGGTCAAGGTCTTCACCGACTACATTCAGCCGAACGTGCAGGTGGCTGAAAAGCGCCTGGACGCCAACTTCTTCCAGCACCAGCCATACCTTGATGAGTTCAACAAGGCCAAGGGCACCAGCCTGGTGGCGGTGACCGGCGTGCATCTGGAGCCGCTGGGCGCCTACTCGAACAAGATCAAGGATCTGAAGGATCTGCCAAGCGGCGCCAACGTGGTGATCCCGAACGACGCCACCAACGGCGGCCGTGCGCTGTTGCTGCTGGCCAAGGCTGGCCTGATCACCCTGAAGGATCCGACCAACATTCTGTCGACCCCGAAAGACATCGCGCAGAACCCGAAAGACCTGAAAATCCGTGAACTGGAAGCCGCGACCATCCCGCGCGTGCTGACCCAGGTCGATCTGGCGCTGATCAACACCAACTACGCGCTGGAAGCCAAACTCGACCCGTCCAAGGATGCGCTGGTGATCGAAGGCAACGACTCGCCATACGTTAACATCCTGGTGTCCCGTGCGGACAACAAGGACAGCGCCGCGATGCAGAAACTGGCGGCTGCGCTGCACAGCCCGGAAGTGAAGAAATTCATTACCGAGAAGTACAAAGGCGCGGTATTGCCGGCGTTCTGATTTAGATTGCTGCAACGAAAAGGGGGCGCCATGAGCGCCCCCTTTTTTGTGCCCGGAACACCGTCCCTGTGGGAGCGGGCTTGCTCGCGAATGCGTTGTGTCAGCCAACATTTCTTTATCTGACCCATTGCATTCGCGAGCAAGCCCGCTCCCACAATGGTTCAGTGTTGTTGCTACTTGCGGTTAAGCATTACCGGGAGCTGCGCAACCAGTTTGGCGTTGTTCAGCGGCGCCCGGATGAACCCACGCTGCGTCCCGTCCGGGCCGATCACCGCCAGGTTGCCACTGTGATCCACCGTGTAATTCGGTTTGCTGGTATCGGCCGGAATGAACGGAATACTCACCGCATTCGCGACCTTCTGCAGTTCTTCGATCGACTTCGGCGTCAGGCCCACGAACTGTGGATCGAAGTAGCCCAGGTACTGCTTCAACTGCTGCGGATTATCGCGGTTCGGGTCGACGCTGACCAGCACGATCTGCAACTTATCCACCGCGTCTTTGGGCAATTCGCTCTTGATCTGGCGCAGTTGGGCGAGGGTGGTCGGGCAGATGTCCGGGCAGAAGGTGTAGCCGAAGAACAGCAGGCTCCACTTGCCTTTCAACTCGTCGATTGCGACCGGTTGGCCGTCCTGATTGGTCATGGTCACGCCCGGCAGGGTGCGGCTCTGCGGCAGCAGGATGATGCCGGCGTCGATCAGCGCGGTGGGGTCGCCCTGGCCTTTGCCACTCAGGACTTTGTTGACGGTCAGTCCCAGGATCAGCGCGATCACGGCGACGAGGATGAAGACGGTTTTCTGGGTTCGAGTCATAGGTTCAACAGTAAGTAGTGGTCTACGAGCAGGGCGATGAACAACAGGAACAAGTAATAAATAGAGTACTTGAAGGTGTTGATCGCCGCGTGCGGCCGAGTGCCACGGTACAGCACCACGGCCCATTGCAGAAACCTTGCGCCCAGCGCGAGGGCGCAGATCAGGTAGAGCACGCCGCTCATGTGGATCACGTACGGCAGCAGACTCACCGCGAGCAGGGCGAAGGTGTACAGCAGAATATGCACCTTGGTGTAGTGCTCGCCGTGGGTTACCGGCAGCATCGGGATGTCGGCCTTGGCGTATTCCTCCTTGCGATGGATCGCCAGCGCCCAGAAGTGCGGCGGGGTCCAGGCGAAGATGATCAGCACCAGCAGCAACGGTTCGGCGCTGACATGGCCGGTAGCGGCGGTCCAGCCGAGCAGCGGAGGGGCGGCGCCGGCAAGACCGCCGATGACGATGTTCTGTGGCGTCGCGCGTTTGAGGAAGCCGGTGTAGATCACCGCGTAGCCGAGTAACGAAGCGAGGGTCAGCCACGCGGTCAGCGCATTGGTGAACGTCAGCAGCATCGCCTGCCCGAGCAGCGCCAGCACCAGCGCAAAGGTCAGCGCCGCTGCCGGCGAAACCCGGCCCTCGGCCAATGGCCGTTTGTGCGTGCGCGCCATCACCGCGTCGATACGCCGATCCACCACATGATTGACCGCCGCCGCGCCGCCGGCACACAACGCAATCCCCAGATTGCCGAACACCAGTACCGTCCACGGCACCCCGGCGCGGGTCGCGAGGAACATGCCGACCAGCGAGGTGATCAGCATCAGCACCACCACTTTCGGCTTGGTCAGCTCCAGATAGTCACGCCACAGCGCTTGCGCGGGACGTTCGCCGATCAGAAGCGCCATGGCGTTTCTCCTTTTATCGTGATGGGCGCAGCCGAATGTTTACGCGGGCTCAGACGCCAGCGCGCCAGCATCGGCTGCTTGACCCGAACCAGACTGGTGCGCGCGTGGTAATTGACCAGCACCATGGTCAGCAGTAGCGCGGCGCCACCGGCGTTGTGGGCCACGGCCACCGGCAGCGGCAGATGGAACAACACGTTGCTGATGCCGAGGGTGATCTGTGCGCCGAGGGCAATGACGACTAGCCCGGCCAAACGCGCCATGCCGACAGCCCTGAGTTGCCAGGCCAGACCGAGCAGGACGATCGTCACCAACAGCGCGCCGATGCGATGAGTCAGGTGAATCGCCGTGCGCGCGTCGCTGTCGAGCTGACCGCCGAGGTAATTGGGGCCGATGTGTTGGGTCAGGTGAAAGCCGTTGGCAAAGTCCGCCGGTGGCAGCCATTGACCGTGGCAGGTCGGGAAGTCGATGCAGGCCACCGCCGCGTAGTTGGAACTGACCCAACCACCCAGTGCGATCTGGCCGATCACCAGCAACAGCCCCGCCGTCGCCCAATACTGCAAGCGCTTGGGCACGGTCAGTGCCGGCAGCACCCCGGACAATCTCAAGGTCAGCAAAAACAGCAGACTCAAGGTCGCAAAACCGCCGAGCAGATGCCCGGTGACCACTTGCGGCCAGAGCTTGAGCGTCACCGTCCACATGCCGAACGCCGCCTGGGCGAACACCACCGCCAGCAGAAACAGCGGCAACTTCAGTGGTTGACCCGGATGATGCCGGTTAACCCAGGCGCGCCCGGCCAGAAGCGAAATCAGCAGGCCGAGGGTGCCGGCGAAGTAACGGTGGATCATCTCGTTCCAGCCCTTGTGCGCCACCACCGGCGAGTCGGGGTAATGCAGTTCGGCATGGGCCAGTTGGGCTTCGCTTTTCGGCACGCTGATAAAGCCATAGCAGCCCGGCCAGTCCGGGCAGCCGAGACCGGCGTGGGTCAGGCGAGTGTAGGCGCCGAGCAGCACGACGAGCAGTGCCAGCAGGGTGGCAAACAGCGCGAGGCGAAATCCAGGTTTGGCCATGACGATGCCCTTATCCGATGTTCGACAGTTTCAGCAGGTGGCGCAGGTCGTTGAGCAGATCCTTGCCTTTGACACTCGGGTCGTAGCGCAGCACCAGGTTGCCGTGGGGGTCGATGATCCACAGCTGCGGCGTGGCCTTGTCGCCGGTGGCCTTGCTCAACGCTGCGCTGTCCAGCGGGTAGCGTTGCAGCTGCGGGTATTCGCGGCTCAGCTTGGCTTCGTAGTCGGCGCTCAGCGGCTGTGCAGCGGCGAGGGCGTGGCTGGCGCGCCCGGCATCGCGGCCGAGGCCGATCTGGATCTGCCGGGCGAGGTACACCAGTTGCTGACAGTCCACCGCGCAATCCTTCGGCGCGGTCACCAGCATCTGCCAGCGCTGTTCATCGGCTTTTACGCCGAGGTCGGCACGGGTCTGGCCGTTGCCGATCAGTTCGCCGTGGTAGCTGCGACCTTCCGGTACCCAGAACTGCAATTTGTACATGCCGGTGGCGAGAATCATCGGGCCGACTACGCCGAGCACAATCAGCAACAGCTGGATCCGCCCACGGCGGCGGGTGGCCGGGGTTTTCGCCTCAGACATGCTGGGTGGATTCATGGCCGTTCCCATGGTGTTTCTCCTTTGCGTTGTGCAATCCAAGGTAGAGGTAGAGGCCGAGCAGGGCGGTGGCCATGGCGAACCACTGCACGGCGTATCCAAGGTGTTTTTCCGGGCCCATGGCGACGACCGGCCAGTCGGCCTCATAGCTGGCGGGGCCGGGTTCGGCACGAAGTTCGTAGGCGAAGCCGTCGCGTTCGAGGGTTTTCCACAGCTTCGCCGGCTCGACGGCGGTGATCGTTTGCGGCCAGCTGCTGCTGGCCGGGTCGGCGTGCAACTGGAAGGTCGCGCCGGGGGCGACGTAGACCCAGGCATCCAGGTTGACCGCGTCGGTGGGGGTTGCGAATTGCGGCGTCACCCGGCGATCCGGCCATGGCAACCAGCCGCGATTGACCAGCAGCCACTGGCCGCTGGCCCGATCCTGAAACGGTTGCAGCAGCTCGATACCGACCTTGCCGTTGCGCTGGCGGTTGTCCAGCAGCAGGCTGTGGGCGCCATCGAACTGGCCGTACAGATGCACACGGCGAAAGGCCGGGTCGGCGCTGTGCAGCAATTCGCTGCTGGCCATCGGATCAGCCGCGCGGCGCTCGGCGTAAGTGGCGAGCAGGGCGGTTTTCTCCGCGCCCCGACCGAGCTGCCAGAAACCCAGCGACACCAGCAGCGGCAGCAACAGCGCCACCACCACGGTCGGTATCACGCCCGGCCGGAAGCGCTTCATGGCCGTGCCACAAAGTCAGTCGTCGCGATCGCTATACTCAACTGCATCGCCTGTCCCCCGGAGTCTTCCCATGCTCAAAGCAGCCATCGTCCTGCTGCTGATTGCCACGGTGATCAGCCTGTTCAGCGGCCTGTTTTTCCTGGTCAAGGACGACAGCAGCTCCAATCGCCTGGTGATCGCCTTGAGTGTTCGGGTGGCACTGGCCGCTGCCACCGTCGGCTTGATCGCCTGGGGCTTCTACAGCGGCCAACTGGTGTCGCACGCGCCTTGGTGATCAGTGCTCAGAGCACGTAAACGAAGATGAACAGGCCGATCCACACCACATCGACGAAGTGCCAGTACCAGCTCGCCGCTTCGAAGCCGAACTGATGCTCGGCATCGAAATGGCCCTTCATGATGCGCATCAGCATCACGAACAGAATGATCGTGCCGATGGTCACGTGGGCGCCGTGGAAACCGGTGAGCATGAAGAACGTCGCGCCGTAAATACCCGAACCCAGGGTCAGGCCCAGTTCGTGGTAGGCGTGCATGTATTCCTCGGCCTGCAAGGCGAGGAAGCCGCAGCCCAATAGAACGGTGATCGCCAGCCAGATTTTCAGTGCGCCGCGATGGCCCTTTTTCAAGGCGTGGTGGGCGATGGTGATGGTCACGCTGGAGCTGACCAGCAGGATCGTGTTGATCAGCGGCAGGCCCCACGGGCTGATGACTTCCTTGGGTGGCGGGAACAGTTTCGGGTCCGGGGTGTGCAGCAGCGGCCAGGTGAACTGGAAGTTCGGCCAGAGCATGTGGGCAATGCCTTTCGGGCCTTCGCCACCCAGCGCGGGCCCCGAGACGTGGCGCACGTAAAACAGCGCACCGAAGAAGGCGACGAAGAACATCACCTCGGAAAAGATGAACCAGCTCATGCCCCAGCGGAACGAGCGATCGAGCTGCGGGCTGTACAGCCCGGCGCGACTTTCCTTGATCACCGCCCCGAACCAGCCGAACAGCATGTACGCCAGCAACAGCCCACCGACGAAGAAGATGTACGGGCCGTGGGATTCCGGGCGCGCTGCCTTCAGATCGTTGAACCAGGTCGCCAGGCCGTACACGGTGATTGCCATGCCGAAGGTGGCGATGATCGGCCATTTGCTCTGGGCCGGGACGTAATAGTGCTCATGAGTTGCCATTTATTGTTCTCCTTATCGGGCACGCTTAACCGCCAGTGTTTGCAGCCACCGGAGGATGTCGGGCGGTGATATCGAACAGCGTGTAGGACAGCGTCAGGTGCTTCACGTCCTTGGGCATGTCGCGGTCAACGATGAAACGCACCGGCATCTCGATCTGCTGACCCGGCTGCAGCACCTGCTGGGTAAAGCAAAAGCATTCGGTCTTGTGGAAATACGCCGCCGCGTTGCTCGGCGCGATGCTCGGCACAGCTTGCGCACTCATCGGTTTGTCGGTGGGGTTGCGCGCCACGAAAATCATCTCGTTGACCGCGCCGGGGTTGGCGGTCAACTCGTCGTGTTTGGGGTAAAACTCCCAGGGCATGTCGATGTTGTTGGTCGAGAGAAACTGCACGCGCACCTGGCGCGAGCTGTCCACCATTTGCTCGCCCTCGTACTGCCCGGCGGTTTTGCCATTGATGCCGAAGGCCTTGCACATCACGTCGTAGATCGGCACCAGGGCAAAACCGAAGACAAACATTGCCACCACCACGCCGAGCAGGCGGGTGACCAGTTTTTTCAGCGAGATCGAGTCAGCCATGATTTTTGCCCTCGGCCGAGAACCCTGTGGGAGCTGGCTTGCCAGCGATGCAGCCGACGCGGTGTTTCAGGCAGGCCGCCATCGCGGGCAAGCCCGCTCCCACAGGAGTTTCCACAAGGCAGAAAGTGTTCATTTCACTTCCGGCGGCGTGGTAAAGGTGTGATACGGCGCCGGTGACGGCACGCTCCACTCCAGGCCTTCGGCGCCATCCCACGGTTTCGCCGGGGCTGGCGCGCCACCGCGAATGGTCTTGATCACGATGAACAGGAAGAAGATCTGCGTAGCGCCGAACATGAACGCGCCGATCGAGGAAACCATGTTGAAGTCGGCGAACTGCAGGTTGTAGTCCGGAATCCGCCGCGGCATTCCCGCCAGCCCCACAAAGTGCATCGGGAAGAAGGTCAGGTTCATGCCGACGAACGACAGCCAGAAGTGCAGCTTGCCGAGGGTTTCGTCGTACATGTGCCCGGTCCACTTCGGCAGCCAGTAATAGGCCGAAGCGAAGATCCCGAAGATCGCCCCCGGCACCAGCACGTAGTGGAAGTGCGCGACCACGAAGTAGGTGTCCTGGTATTGGAAGTCCGCCGGGGCGATGGCCAGCATCAGCCCGGAGAAACCGCCGATCGAGAACAGAATCACGAACGCCACGGCGAACAGCATCGGTGTTTCGAAAGTCAGCGAGCCTTGCCACATGGTGCTGGCCCAGTTGAACACCTTCACCCCGGTCGGCACTGCGATGAGCATGGTTGCGTACATGAAGAACAACTCGCCCACCAGCGGGATGCCGACCACGAACATGTGGTGCGCCCAGACGATGAACGACAGGAACGCGATGCTCGCCGTGGCGTAGACCATCGAGGTGTAGCCGAACAGCGGCTTGCGCGAGAAGGTCGGGATGATCTGGCTGACGGCGCCGAAGGCCGGCAGGATCATGATATACACCTCGGGGTGGCCGAAGAACCAGAATACGTGCTGGAACAGCACCGGGTCACCGCCACCGGCGGCACTGAAGAAACTGGTGCCGAAGTGGATGTCCATCAGCATCATCGTCACGCACCCGGCCAGCACCGGCATCACCGCGATCAGCAGGAACGCGGTGATCAGCCAGGTCCAGACGAACAGCGGCATTTTCATCAGGGTCATGCCGGGGGCGCGCAGGTTGAGGATGGTCGCGACCACGTTGATCGCGCCCATGATCGAACTGATCCCCATCAAGTGGATGGCGAAGATGAAGTAGGTGACGCTTTCCGGTGCGTAGGTGGTGGACAGCGGGGCGTAGAACGTCCAGCCGAAGTTCGGCCCGCCACCGGCGGTGAACAGGGTCGAGACCAGCAGCAGGAACGCCGCCGGCAGCAGCCAGAAGCTGAAATTGTTCATCCGTGGCAGGGCCATGTCCGGCGCGCCGATCATCAACGGGATCATCCAGTTGGCGAGGCCGACGAACGCCGGCATCACCGCGCCGAAGACCATCACCAGGCCGTGCATGGTGGTCATCTGGTTGAAGAACGCCGGTTCGACGATCTGCAGCCCGGGCTGGAACAGCTCGGCACGGATCACCATGGCGAACGTGCCGCCGAGCAGGAACATGCAGAACGCGAACCACAGGTACAGCGTGCCGATGTCCTTGTGGTTGGTGGTCAGCACCCAGCGCATCAGGCCTTTGGCGGGGCCGTGGGCGTGGTCGGCATGACCGTGGTCATCGATTACAGCGCTCATGGCCGGTCTCCTTTACGTGAGTGGACGGGGCTGGCCGGGGCGCGCTGCCCCGGCCGGTTCACGAAGTACGCGATACACCGGCTCATTTGCTTTCCGCCTGTTTGAGCTCAAGCACTTCTTTTGGCGTGACCATGTCGCCCTTGTTGTTGCCCCAGGCGTTACGTTCGTAGGTCACCACCGCTGCGATATCGACTTCCGACAACTGCTTGCCGAACGCTGCCATGGCGGTGCCGGGTTTGCCGAAGTACACGCGGTGCAGGTGGTCGGCTTTCGGCCCGGTGGCAATCGGAGAGCCCTTGAGCGCCGGGAACATCGGCGGCAGGCCCTGGCCTTCGGCCTGGTGACAGGCCACGCAAGTGGTGTGATAAATCTTGTCGCCGCGTTCCTTGAGTTCGTCGAGGGTCCATTCCTTGCTGGTCAGCTCCTTGAGCTGCGCGGCTTCGGCTTTGCGGTCGGCAAGCCACTTGTCGTAGTCGGCCTTCTCTTTGACGTCGACCACGATCGGCATGAAGCCGTGATCCTTGCCGCACAACTCGGCGCACTGGCCACGGTAGAGGCCGGGCTTGTCGATGCGCGTCCAGGCTTCGTTGACGAACCCGGGGATCGCATCGCGCTTGACCGCGAAGGCCGGCACCCACCAGGAGTGGATAACGTCGGCGGAGGTCACGAGGAAGCGCACCTTGGCGCCGACCGGCAGCACCAGCGGCTTGTCGACTTCGAGCAGGTAGTGCTCGCCCTTGGCTTCCTTGTTGTGGATCTGTTCGGCGGGGGTGGCCAGGTTGCTGAAGAACTCGACATCCTGACCCAGGTATTTGTAGTGCCACTTCCACTGATAGCCGGTGATCTGGATATCGATATCCGGCTCACTGGTGTCGTACATGCGGATCAGGGTGGCGGTCGCCGGAACCGCCATCGCCACCAGGATCAGCAGCGGCACGACCGTCCAGAGAATCTCGACGGTGGTACTTTCGTGGAATTTTGCGGCGACCTGCCCGGTCGAGCGGCGATGCACGATCATCGACCAGAACATGGCGCCGAAGACGATGATCCCGATCACCACACAGATCCAGAAAATGGTCATGTGCAGGTCGAATACTGCGTGACTGATTTCAGTCGCTCCAGGCGCCATATTCACAGTCCAGGCCGCTTGAGCCGGGCTGAAAATCGACCACAACAGGAGGCCCATCCAGACGTGTGGATGTCGCATCATTGCGGGTTCCCCTTATCGTTCTTGTTATCCCGTAGGCGCAACGCCTTCGGCAAGGGAGCGGCTGCATCAGACTACGAACTTGAATCGCCGGGCCTTGCTGCGTGGGCAGTCGGGCGTCATCAGCTAACTCCATTCAATGGCGAGTATAGACAGCCATCGGGAATTGCAATGTCGACGCGTAAATGATCTGAAACAGCCGGGGCTTGCGCTCAAGGGTACGAATGGAGAAGGATGCAGACGAGTGGTGGCGAACCGATATAACGCTGCTGCATCAAGGATGAAATAATTATGACAAATGCGTCTTAGCATTTTTCGTAAGCCAGCTAAGTTATGTCTTCCCTATTTCATTGCCTTGTTCCCTGGAGTTTTCATGAACACCGCCGCATTGCGCGAGCAGATCCAAAAAGCCCGACAGACCGAAAACGAAACCGGACGGCTCAAGCGTCAGCTGGAAGCCAAGTTGCCTCATCTGCATTCGGCCATTCAGTTGCCGGACGCTAACCGCGAAGACGCGTTGACGAGTTTTGTCACCGCCTATATCGATGAAGTACCAGACATGCTGGACGCAGCCAATGAAGTTGCCAGGGAAGCGGGAATCGAGTCGCAGATCAAGCCGGTGCTGAAAATCGCCGAGCAGTACTTCCTCCAGCCGCCGGTCGGTCTGGACAGCCTGCTGGACGAAGCCTATCTGGCGCACCGCTTTGTCGAAGAGGTCAACGACCTGTACATCAAACACCTCGGCCAGCCACTGATCCCCTTGGACATGACGGTCGCCAACCTGATTGCTCACCAATTGCTCGGTGAGGAATTTGCCAATCAACTGGACGAAGTGGTGCATCACACTATCGACGAGATGCTCGACGACGAGAGTTTTGCCCTGGAATCGGTAGAGGCCTACCGCGACAAACTGAGCAGCCCGGATACCGGTGCCGCGTGGAAGCGCTGGCCATGCATGGGCCGTCGCCTGGGTGTGGGACTGGAGCTGGACCAGCCTGCCGCGTAATCCTCATACGCCATAGATCCAATGTGGGAGCGAGCCTGCTCGCGAATGCGGTCGATCATTCAACATCTTCTGTTGGCTGATACATCGCTTTCGCGAGCAGGCTCGCTCCCACAGGGTTTGTATGCACAACGGGTTTTTTAGCCGGCCGCACCGATCCCGGTATTGGTCCGTACCCGCCCCTCCAACCGTCGCTTCAACCCACGCGACTCGATCAGCAGCTTCGAGCCCTTCGCCGCATTCGCCCGGCCCCATTCCTCCAGCAACTCCAGACACGAATGGTCTATGTAGCTCAGGTTATTGAGCGGCACATGCACCGTCGTGCCTTGCGGAATACTGCCCAGCACTTGCGTCAACGCCGGCACTTTGAGGAATGTCGCCGCACCGATCAGACGCAACTCCATCTCGCCGTCCTGCGGCAGGTCGATCAGGCTGATCTTCAGGCGCGATGCCTTGAACGCCAGTTTCAACATCGTCAGGCCGAAACCGATCAACACACCGGTCAGCAGGTCGGTGAAGATGATCGCCAGCGCCGTGGCGGCGTAGGTGAACATCGGCATCCGCCCGTAACGGCTCAGACCGCGAAACGCTTTGAGATCCACCAGTTTGAACCCGGTGTACACCAACACGCCTGCCAGACTCGCCACCGGAATGCTTTGCAGCACGCTCGACAGCAACAGCACGAACGCCAGCAGCCACAGACCATGGAAGATCGTCGAGCAACGGGTGGTTGCACCGGCCTGGACGTTGGCCGAGCTGCGCACGATCACCCCGGTCATCGGCAGCGCCCCGAGCAGACCGCAGAGCATGTTGCCGACACCTTGCGCCGACAGCTCACGGTCGAAGTCCGAGCGCACGCCGTTGTGCATGCGATCCACCGCTGCGGCGGACAGCAGCGTTTCGGCGCTGGCGATGAACGCCACGGCAAATGCCGCAATCAGCAGGGTTGGATCAGCGAGGCTGAGCAAGTCCGCCGGCTTCAGCCAGTCAATGGCTTCGGCCAGATTCTCCGGCACCTCGACCCGTTTAACCTGCAACGCCAACAGCAGGCTTGCGCCCGTAGCCAGACCGACGCCGAGCAGCGCACCGGGAATGAAGCGCAGCGAATGCGGGCGAAATTTCTCCCACAGCCACATCACCGCAATGGTCGCCAGGCCGAGCAAGCCGGCCTGCCAGCCGAACGACGGCAAGGCTTGCGCCACTGCGCCGGGGAAGGCCGTGAGGTTATCCAGCCCGGACGGTTGTGGCTTGGCATCGAGCATCACATGCACTTGCGAGAGCACGATCAGCACGCCGATCCCGGCGAGCATGCCGTAGACCACCGCTGGCGCCGTGACCCGAAACCAGCACCCGAGCTTCAGGCGCCCGGCCACCAGTTGCAGGAAACCCGCAAGCAACAGAATCGGCCCGAGCATCTCGATCCCGTGCTGGCGCACCAGCTCGAACACCAACACCGCCAGACCGGCCGCCGGCCCGCTGACCTGCAACGGCGAGCCTGCCAGCCAACCCACCACCAGACCGCCGATGATCCCGGTGATCAGACCTTTGGCCGGCGGCAACCCGGAAGCGATCGCAATGCCCATGCACAACGGCAGCGCGACCAGAAACACCACCACCGAAGCCAGCAGCTCCCGTGGCAACACCGCTTTCAATTGAGCAGCACGCATGATGACTCTCCCGAAGTTTTCTTCAGGCATGGCTTCGCCGAACCGCTGAAACAGCGGCCGGCATCAAACCACACAGATTTTTAGGAGGATTTAGAAGCGCGCTTTGGGCGTCGCCACCGGAATCGGATGGCTGCCGTCGAGCGGCAGGAAGCGTCCCTGATCCGCGTCGTAAGCCTTGATTTCGCTGGTTTCGATGTTGTAGACCCAGCCATGGATGAACAGTTGACCGTTCGCCATGCGTGAGGCTACCGAAGGATGGGTACGCAAGTGCTGCAGTTGGGCGATGACGTTCTCCTCGGTGAGGATCGGCATGCTTTCTTTTTCGTCGGTGCAATTACAGTTTTCGTGCACCATGGTTTTTGCCACTTCGGCGTGGCGCAACCAGGCTTTGACCGTCGGCATTTTTTCCAGGCTGTCCGGGTTGAGCACTGCGCGCATGGCACCGCAATCGGAGTGGCCGCAGATGATGATGTGTTGCACGCCCAGCGCCAGTACCGCGTATTCGATGGCAGTGGAAACGCCACCGTTCATCTGGCCGTAAGGCGGCACGACGTTGCCGACGTTACGGGTCACGAACAGATCGCCTGGCGAACTCTGGGTGATCAGCTCGGGCACGATGCGCGAGTCGGCGCAGGTGATGAACATTGCCCGTGGCGATTGCGCCGTGGCGAGTTTCTTGAAGAGTTCTTCCTGCTGCGGGAAGACCTCATGATGAAAATGCAAAAAGCCGTCAACGATCGTACGCAGCGCTGCATCGGCGGATTCCGCCCCAGAGACGGCTTGCGCCGACGCAGCCAACGGCTGTTTATCCTTGTCACTCATGATTCATCCTCTTTGGCGGATTCGGGGAGTCGTTCCCGTGTATTCCGGTATGAAGCCAGTGGCTGTTTAAAACATCCGGGCCATCCCGACCCGTCAGTCACTCGATGAACAAGGTAGCCGCCGAAACTTAACTCAAACTGAATCAAGCGCTCTAGAACGTGTGTTCCAGGTCACAAAAAACGTGACTGAGGTATTTCGACGGAAGGACTCCAACCCGGCAACCATAGGCAATTGTCGCTAAATCAACGACATCTGGCGACCCGGCGGACAGAAGGCCGTGCAGTCCAGGTTATAGCCCTCACGGTGGTTTAAACCGAGACGTTTAATGGCTTTGGCGAAACGTTGCGCGAGCAGGTCGGCGAACGGCCCCTCGCCGCGCATCCGCGCACCGAACCGGCTGTCGTAGAGCTCACCGCCTCGGCTCTGGCGGATCAGGCTCAGGACATGGGCCGCACGCTGCGGATAGTGCGCCTGTAACCACTCCTCGAACAACGGCGCCACTTCCAGCGGCAGGCGCAGCATCATATAGGCGGCACTTTGTGCACCGGCGGCATGCGCCTCGGTCAGCAGGCTTTCGATTTCGCTGTCGTTGATCATCGGGATCATCGGCGAACACAGCACCCCCACCGGAATGCCTGCTTCGCGCATCACCCGGATCGCCCGCAGCCGTGCTTTCGGTGCAGCGGCACGGGGTTCGAGGATGCGTTTGAGTTCATCGTCCAGCGTGGTCAGGCTGATCATGACCGCCACAAGCCGTTGCTGCGCCAGCTCGGTGAGCAGGTCGAGGTCGCGCAGAATTAGCGAACCTTTGGTGACAATGGTCACCGGGTGCCGGTAGCGCAGCAGCACTTCAAGGGTCTGCCGGGTGATCCTGTGCTCGCGCTCGATGGGCTGATACGGATCGGTGTTGGAGCCAAGATTGATCGGCGCGCATTGGTAACCGCGTTTGCTCAACTGTTCCTCAAGCACCTGGGCGGCGTTGGTCTTGGCGATCAGCCGAGTTTCGAAATCCAGCCCCGGCGACATGTCCCAATAGGCGTGGCTGGGTCGCGCGTAGCAATAGATGCAACCGTGCTCGCAGCCGCGATAGGGGTTGATTGAGCGATCGAAGGGCAGGTCTGGCGAGGTGTTGCGGGTGATGATGGTTTTCGCGGTCTCGATCATCACCTCGGTGTTCTGCGTTTCGGGCACTTCCTGATACCAGCCGTCGTCCTCGGCCACCGAACGGTTCGGCGCAAAGCGGTTGTGCGGGTTGGTCGCGGTGCCGCGGCCGCGCGGTGGCAATGGAGTAGACATGAAAACGCCCAGATACTGTGTGCATATACAGTATCTGGGCGTTGCTCATCTGGCTAGTGCCGTCGGGCGACTGGTCAGTTGTGTTGCGTGACCTGACCGAGGTCATCGCCGGAGGTGTGCTTCATATCCTCCTTACGCAACTCGGCGACGTCAGCGGCTTTCACCGGCGCACCTTTGTTGCCCCAGCTGCCACGGATGAAACTCACCACATCCGCCACTTCCTGATCCGACAACCGCCAGGCGAAACCCGGCATGGTGAAGGTCGAGGGTGCCGTGTGCGTCGCCGGCAAGGTACCGCCCTTGAGCACGATGTGGATCAGCGAGGTCGGGTCTTCCGATTGCAGCACCGGATTGCCCGCCAGCGCTGGGAACACCCGGGTGTAGCCATGGCCGTCGGTACGGTGGCAGGCCGCGCAGTTGTCGATGTACACCGCTGCGCCGCGCTGACTGTCGTCGCCGTTCCACAGGGCTTTGGCCGCTTTCTCATCGTACTGATGCGGCTGATCGTTTGGATCAACTGCCGGCAGCGACTTGAGGTAGCGGGCGATCGCGGTCAGGTCGGCATCGGTCATGTATTGCATGCTGTGGGTGACCACATCGCTCATGCCGCCGAACACTGCACTGCGGTCGCTGCGGCCGGTCTTGAGGAACTGCACCAGCTGCTCTTCGCTCCAGCTGCCCAGGCCATCCTTGTGATCACCGCGCAGACTTTTGGCGATCCAGCCTTCCAGCGGCGCACTGCCGGCGAGGAAGTTGTTGCCGTCCGCCGCGCTCAGGGATTTTTCCTGCATGGTCAGCGCCCGTGGCGTATGGCAGGCGCCGCAATGGCCGAGGCCTTCGACCAGATAGGCGCCGCGATCGATCACCGGATCATCCGAGGTGGTCTTGTAGTCCTCGACTTTCGGCGCAAACAGCCAGCGCCAGCCCATCAGCGGCCAGCGCATGCTCAGCGGCCATGGAATGTCGCTGGCCTTGTTCTCCTGCGCCACCGGTTCGACACCGTGCATGAAGTAGGCGTACAGCGCCTGCATGTCGGTTTCGCTGACACGGGCGTAGGACGGATACGGCATTGCCGGGTACAAGGTACTGCCGTTTTTCGCCACGCCATGGCGCACGGCTTTGTCGAAGTCCTCAAAGCTGTAATCGCCGACACCGGTTTTGTCCGGGGTGATGTTGGTCGAGTAGATCGTGCCGATCGGCGTTTCCATCGGCAGGCCGCCGGCGAACGGCTTGCCGCCCTTGGCGGTGTGGCAGGCCACGCAGTCACCGGCGCGGGCGAGGTATTCGCCTTGTTTGATCAACGCCTGATCAACGTCGGCGGCGTGTACAGCCGTGCTGCCGAGCAGGGCCAGGGTGGCGATAACGAGATTTTTCATGGTCATCGCTCCTTATGCCTGAACCAGCGGGCCGGGGTTTTTCAGGTATTGCTCACGAATCGCCTTGGCCGACCAGTAGGTCAACGCCGCCACCAGCCCGGTCGGGTTGTAACCCAAGCCTTGCGGAAACGCCGACGCACCTGGCACGAACACGTTGTGCACGTCCCAGCTCTGCAGGTAACGGTTCAGGGCGCTCTTCTTCGGATCGGTGCCCATGATTGCGCCACCGTTGAGGTGGGTGGTCTGGTAGGCCGCAGTGTTGAAATGATCACCGACCTGCTTGCCGATCACCGCGATGGCTTTCGGGCCCATGGCTTGAGCGACCTTGCCCATTTTCTCGACCATGAAGCGGTTCATTTTGATGTCGTTTTCCTGCCAGTCGAAGGTCATGCGCAGCAGCGGCAAGCCGTAGGCATCGCGGTACACCGGATCCAGATCGAGGTAGTTGCCACGGTAGGACTGATGCGCGCCGTGGGCATCCATCGACACCTGGTGGGTGTAGTAATCGGCGGTCGCGCGTTTCCACTGGCTGCCCCAGGCCGGAGTGCCGGGTGGGTTTGAGGTGCCGGCAATCGGGCGGCTGCCCGCCTGGTTGACCCACATTGGCGAGCCGCCGACGAAGCCATGCGGGCCGTGGTCGAAGTTGTCGGCGTTGAAATCATCCAGCGCCACACCGTTGCCGCCGGCACCGATGAAGTTGTTGGTGTGGGTGTCCTTGTCGAAGAACGCCTTGATGGTCGCCATGTTCTGGTAGGCGAAGTTACGCCCGACCACGCCTTCGCCGCTGATCGGGTCGTACGGCTTGCCGATGCCCGAGAGCAGCATCAGGCGCACGTTGTGCAGCTGGAAGGCGCCGAGGATCACCAGATCCGCCGGTTGCTCGATCTCGCGGCCCTGGCCGTCGATGTAAGTCACGCCGGTGGCCTTGGACTTGGTGCTGTCGAGGTTGACCCGCAGCACATGCGAGTTGGGCCGCAGCTCGAAATTCGGCAGGGGCTTGAGCGCCGGCAGAATGTTTACGTTCGGCGAGGCCTTGGAGTACATGTAGCAAACGTAACCGCTGCAGAACCCGCAGAAGTTGCACGGGCCCATCTGCGCGCCGTAGGGATTGGTGTACGGGCCTGAAGTATTTGCCGACGGCAGGTTGTAGGGTTTGTAACCAACTTCTGTCGCCGCTTTGCCGAACAGTTGTGCGGAAACGGTGTTCTTCTGCGCTTGCAGCGGGAACGGATTGGAGCGATCCGGTGCGTAAGGGTTACCGCCCTTGCCCTGACCGACCAGTTGGCCCTTCACGGTCCAGGCCTGGCCGGAGGTGCCGAAGACCTTTTCGGCGAAATCGAAGAACGGCTCCAGCTCTTCATAGCTGACGCCGAAGTCCTGGATGGTCATGTCCTTGGGGATAAAACTTTTGCCGTAACGCTCTTCGTAGTGGCTGCGCATGCGTAGCTCGATCGGATCGACGCGAAAGTGCACGCCCGACCAGTGCAGACCGGCGCCGCCGACGCCATTGCCCGGCAGGAACGCACCCAACTGGCGATTCGGCAGGGCGATGTCGTTGACGCTGTGGCGGATGGTGACGGTTTCTTTCGAGATGTCCTGAAAGAGTTTTTTCCGCACGCTGTAGGTGAGTTCGTCGATCACCTGTGGATAGTTGCCGTCGGGGTAGGTGTCCTGCATCGGCCCGCGCTCCAGCGCCAGCACGTTGAGCCCGGCTTCGGTCAGCTCCTTGGCCATGATCGCGCCAGTCCAGCCGAAACCGACGATCACTGCGTCGACCTTCTTCATTACGGTTGCCATGCTCAAGCCCTCTCGCCGCGAATCGAAACTGCCGGGAAGGGGTATTGCTCGTTGCGTTCCACCCAATCCATGAAATCGGCGCGGGCGCCGGGAAAGCCGATCATGGTCCAGCCGACCATGCCTTTATTGCCACCGTGGATCGGGTCGCAGAAGAACCCTTCCTTGGTGTTTTGCAGCAGCAGGCTGAAGAAAATCTTCGCTGGAACCGCATCGAACTGCGGTTTGCCGGCTTCGAGCTGCTTGAGCAAATCTTCTCGGGTAGCGCTGTCTTGCTCAGCAAATGTTTTACCGTTGAGGGATTTTGCCCACTGATCCGTGGCAGCGATGCCCAAGCGATAGATCTCTTTTGGCACCAGTTTGCTCTGCCAGCCCATCTCCGGCGCAGCGTCGGCGTTGAACGGGCCTTGCATGTACCAAAGGGCACCGGCGGCGTACGGGGTGTTCATCTGGCGGTCGATGTATTCCGGCACGCCGGCTTCCACGGCACCCGGGCCTTGCTCGTCGTTGGGGATCAGGTGCGCCACGGCGGCGTTGATGAAGGCCCATTCCTCGGCGGTGAAATAGCTCGGCTGATAAGCGCTGGCGTCAGCTTTGGCCGGTGTTGCTGCGGGCGTCGACGGGGCCGCTTCAGGCGCCGCTTGCAACACGCTGCTGCCCAGACCGCTACCGGCGAGGGTGACCACGGGAATCAGGGTCAGGGATTTGCGCAAGAACTCACGCCGCGGGTTGTCTCGATCTGCGTCAGACATGGGGGTGCACCTCATCAGGCATTGATGGTTGTCCGCCGTTTCTGCGAACGGCGTGAGCATTTTTTCGTCGCGGCGTGGCCCGGTGGTTGACCGGGAAAAGGGGGGACGCCTGCAACATCGTGTGACAAATGGTAGCAGGCTATGCATCGGGTTGAACCGATTCAGCGGAAAAAGCTGCGGTTTTTTTACCTGAGTGCTCAATGAAATCGCACGGATTCACGATTCTTTGACAAGTGCCTCACAGGGCTTTGACCGTCAGACGTGGAAGCTGCGAGGCCTTTCATTGATGAATTCCGATACGGTCAGCCCAGCATGTCTCGAGTGCGCCTTTTCCTTGCTTTGTGTTTGTCGCTTGTTGCCTTGTTGCACTTGATGCCGGCCCAGGCTGACGCCGCTGCAACATCGCGTCCCCCTGAATGGGCGCAACCGGTTGAAGTGCAGTACAACCTGTTCCAGATGTCGCCAACCCTCTACCGCAGCGCCTTGCCGGATGGCGGCGCAGTGCCGTTGCTGAAGAACCTGAAAGTGGCGACGGTGATCAACTTCCTGCCGGAAGCTGACAGCAGCTGGCTGTCTGAGCCGGGCATCAATCAAGTGCAACTGCCTTATCGCACCAACCATGTCGATGACGCCGATGTGCTCAAGACGCTGCGCGCGATTCAGGCTGCCGAAGCCAATGGCCCGGTGCTGATGCATTGCAAACATGGCTCCGACCGCACCGGCCTGATGGCGGCGATGTACCGGATCGTGGTGCAGGGCTGGAGCAAGGAAGACGCGCTGAATGAAATGACGCAGGGCGGTTTTGGTGAAAGCGGCCATTTCAAGGATGGCGTGCGCTACGTGATGCAGGCCGATGTCGACAAGCTGCGCACCGCGCTGGCCAACGGCGACTGCAGCACCAGTGCCTTTGCCACCTGCTCGATGAAGAGCTGGTTCCAGTCGGTCAACCTCAAGTAAGCCGCACCCTCCACGGCATTGCACCGTGGAGGGTCATGCGCCGGCTCAGTCTTCGGACTTTTTCTTCAGCTTCGGATTCGGAAAGAACTGCACGGCCTGGACGGTCTTGTCCGGCGCCGGCTTGAGCGCGCTGGTATTGACCCGCGTGCCCAGTTCCTTCGGAACCGACAGCCCTTGCTCGTTCAATGTATCCGAGTAACCGCAGGCCACACACTCACGGTGCGGCACGCTGTCCTCGTTCCACATCATCAGTTTGTCCGGCTCGCTGCACGCCGGGCAGACAGCCCCGGCGATAAAGCGCTTCTTGGTAATCACAGGTGCCTCACTCATGCTGCTGCGTCCTCACTCAGGCCGCTATGGCGCAAGAGTGCGTCAATCGATGGCTCACGGCCACGGAAGTCGACGAACAGCACCATCGGGGCCTGCGAACCGCCACGCGCGAGAATCGCTTCGCGGAAGGCGCGACCGGTTTCGGCGTTGAGCACGCCATCCTCTTCGAATTTGGAGAAGGCATCCGCCGACAGCACTTCCGCCCACTTGTAGCTGTAATAGCCCGCCGCGTAACCGCCGGCGAAGATGTGCGCGAAGCTGTTGGGGAAGCGGTTGTACGCCGGTGGACGCATCACCGACACCTCGTCGCGCACGCCTTCCAGCACTTGCGCCACGCTGCGGCCGTCACCATGGGTGGCGTGCAGTTCGAAGTCGAACAGCGAGAATTCCAGCTGCCGCACCATCATCAGGCCGGACTGGAAGTTCTTCGCTGCGAGCATTTTCTCCAACAGGTCTTGCGGCAGCGGCTCGCCGGTTTCGTAGTGACCGGAAATCAGCGCCAGGCCTTCCGGCTCCCAGCACCAGTTTTCCATGAACTGGCTTGGCAGCTCGACCGCATCCCACGCCACGCCGTTGATCCCGGAAACACCGGCGTGATCAACGCGGGTCAGCAGGTGATGCAGGCCGTGACCGAATTCGTGGAACAGGGTGGTCACTTCATCGTGGGTCAGCAGCGCAGGCTTGCCGCTGTCGGCCGGGATGAAGTTGCACACCAGGTTGGCGACCGGGCTTTGCAGCACGCCATCGATTGTGCGACGACGGTCGCGGGCGCCGTCCATCCACGCACCGCCACGCTTGTTGGCGCGGGCGTAGAGGTCGAAGAAGAAGCGCCCGACGTGCTGGCCGTTTTCCTTGATCTCGAACAGACGCACGTCCGGGTGCCAGGTGTCGAAGCCTTTCAGTTCGGCGATTTCGATGCCGTACAGACGCTGAACGATAGCGAACAGACCGCCGAGGACTTTATCGATCGGGAAGTAGGCGCGCAGGGTTTCCTGAGCGACGCTGTAGCGTTGCTCGCGCAGTTTTTCCCCGTAGAAACCACTGTCCCAGCTTTGCAGATCGGCGCAGCCCTGTTCGGCGGCGTAAGCGCGCAGCTGCTGCAGATCCTGCGCAGCGAACGGCTTGCTGCGTTTGGCCAGGTCGCGCAGGAAGCTCAGCACCTGATCGCTGGACTCGGCCATTTTCGTGGCCAGGCTCAGCTCGGCGAAACTGGCGAAGCCCAACAGCTTGGCCAGTTCCTGACGCAGGTCGAGGATCTCTTCCATGACC
Source organism: Pseudomonas sp. IT-93MI4 (assembly GCF_949767635.1). NCBI lineage: Bacteria > Pseudomonadati > Pseudomonadota > Gammaproteobacteria > Pseudomonadales > Pseudomonadaceae > Pseudomonas > Pseudomonas sp. IT-93MI4. The sequence goes on along the minus strand of NZ_CATKPP010000022.1, from coordinate 24,170 downwards.
GGGCCGTTGTCGTTCTGCCCGGCGTTCGGACCTTGATCCGACGCACGGGTGCAGTAGGCGGCGTAGACTTCTTCGCGCAGCTTGCGGTCCTGGGCGTAGGTCATCACCGCGTAGTAGCTCGGGAATTCCAGGGTGATCAGCCAGCCATCAAGGCCTTTGGCCTGGGCGGCGGCGGCCATTTGCGCTTTGGCCGAATCGGTCAGGCCGGCGAGGGCGGCTTCGTCGGTGATGTGCTTGGTCCAGGCTTGCGTGGCGTCGAGCAACTGGTTGGAGAAGCGGCTGCCCAGCTCGGACAGTTTGCTCTGCACTTCGGCGTAGCGCTTCTGTTCGGCTTCCGGCAGGTCGATACCCGACAGACGGAAATCGCGCAGGGCGTGTTCCAGAATGGTTTTTTGCGCCACGTCGAAACCGGCGGCTTCCGGGCTGTTGGCCAGCGCTTCATAGGCCTGGAACAGCTCGCGGTTCTGGCCCATCTCGGTGGAGTAGGCGCTCAGGGCCGGCAGGCACGACTCGTAGGCTTCGCGCAGTTCGGCGCTGTTGCACACGGCGTTGAGGTGGCTGACCGGGCTCCAGGCAGCACCGAGGCGATCGTTGAGTTCGTCCATCGCCAGCACCAGGCCGGCCCAGGTCGGGTTTTGAACCTGGGTCTTGAGGATTTCGGCGATGGCGGCGCGGTTGTCGGCCAGGATCGTTTCGATGGCTGGCAGCACGTGTTCGGCACGGATCGTGGAGAACGGCGGCAGGTCGTAGGACTGCAGAAGAGGGTTGTTCACGCTCACGGTTGGCACCTTGGCTGGAAGAAACATGCGCCCATCTTAATTACAATCGACACTCACCGCAGCTATCGGCGACAGAGAGAGAACTTATCGTGCCCGTTCGCAAGTACCAGAATCACACCCCGCAACTCGGCAAGGGCGCGTTTGTCGACGCCTCCGCGGTGGTGATCGGCGACGTCGAAATCGGCGAAGACAGCTCCGTGTGGCCGCTGACCGTGATCCGTGGCGACATGCACCGCATCCGTATCGGCGCGCGCACCAGCGTGCAGGACGGCTGCGTGCTGCACATCACCCACGCCGGCCCGTTCAACCCCGATGGTTTCCCGCTGCTGATCGGCGATGACGTGACCATCGCCCACAAGGTCATGCTGCATGGCTGCAGCGTTGGCAGTCGCGTGTTGATCGGCATGGGCAGCATCGTCATGGACGGCGCGGTGGTCGAGGACGATGTGATCATCGGCGCCGGCAGCCTGGTGCCGCCGGGCAAGCGCCTGGAAAGTGGCTTCCTCTACGTGGGCAGCCCGGTGAAGCAGATCCGCCCGCTGACCGACAAGGAACAAGCCTTCTTCACCTACAGCGCGGCGAACTACGTGAAGCTCAAGGACCTGCATCTGGCCGAAGGCTACGACCAGCTCTGAAACGACTTACACCTGCTCAGGATTTCTCATGCATTACCAGACCGTACTGTTCGACCTCGATGGCACCCTGACTGACCCGCGTGAGGGCATCACCCGTTCCATCCAGTTCGCTTTGAGCAAACTCGGCATCGACGAGCCGGACCTGAGCAAACTCGAACACTTCATCGGCCCGCCGCTGTTGCAGGCGTACATGCAGTTTTATGGCTTCGACGAGGCCAAGGCCTGGGAGGCGGTGAATTTCTATCGTGAGCGCTTCAAGGTCACCGGCCTTTACGAAAACCGTGTGTTCGATGGCGTCACACCGTTGCTCGAGACCCTGAGCGGGCAAGGGCGACAGCTGTACATCGCGACCTCCAAACCTTGGGAGTTCGCCCGGGAAATCGCCCGGCACTTCGACTTCGCCAAACACTTCAAGGTGATCTACGGCAGTGAGCTGGATGGCACGCGGACCAACAAGGTCGAGCTGATTGCGCACCTGATCGCCGAAGAAGGGCTGGATCCGGCCAATACGCTGATGATCGGCGACCGCAAGCATGATCTGATCGGCGCGCGCAGCAACGGCGTGGACGCGGCGGCAGTGGGCTATGGGTTTGGCAGTTTTGAAGAGTTGAGTGCCGAAGCGCCGGCTTATCACTTTGAGACTTTGGCTGAGTTGCATCAGGCATTTTTGCGGCGCTGATGAAATTGCTTTCGCGAGCAGGCTCGCTCCCACGGGGGATTTTTGTTGCACCCCGCTTCAATGTGGGAGCGAGCCTGCTCGCGAAGAGGCCAGTTCAGCCAATGCGAAATCAGGATTCTGCCAGCGCTCTTAGTGCCGCCTTACGCTCCGCGACAGGTAGCCCGCCCAGCTTCTCAACCTCAACATAAAACCGCACCCAATCCCCCCCAACCTGCCTGAACAGTGCCGCAAACGCCGGCACCCACTGGTCATACAGGCCAAACGGCAACAACCGCGCATTGTTCAGCGGCATATTCACCCACGCGTCATAGCGCTTGTCCCCGGCCCACTGGCTGTCGCGCGTCACCCGGTAATCGCGCCGAAACCGCTCGAATTGCGCTGCTTTACGCTCGCGCATCTGCTCGGCCGACAGCGGCTGGGCGTAAAGCGCTTCAAGCCGCGACCGCGTTTCGAGCACCAGTTCGATGAACTGATCGCGCTGCTTGAGCCTGGCATCGGTGTCCGGCGGCAGGCCACGAAACGCCCGCCACTGGCGGGTGCCTTCCTGCTCGACAAACGTGGCAAACGACTCATTGAACTCGGTGTCGTCTTTCACATAGAAACGCTGATGCGCCAGTTCATGAAAGATCAACGTGGCCAGACGCTCATCGCCCCAGCCCATCATCGAATTGAGGATCGGGTCATTGAACCAGCCGAGGGTTGAATAGGCCTCAACACCGCCAATCGCCACGTCCATGCCTTGCAGGCGCTGAATTGCCGCTTCGCCCCGGGCAGCGCTCTGGCTGTAGTAGCCGCGATAGGCCACGCAACCGGCGATCGGGAAGCAATGGTTCTGCGGGGTCAGGGAAAACTCCGGGGTGGCGAACACGTTCCACACCACATACGGCCGGCCGATGTCGGCGTACAGCCGATAGCTCTGGTTGTCCGGCAGGTGCAGCTGTTCGCTGGCGAAGTCCCGGGCCTTTTGCGACTGGGTCAGGTGCGTGCGCAGGGTTGCATCGCGGCTTGGGTCGGCAATCACCTTGGCCACCGGCTCACGCGCGCGCAACAACTGCAACTGACCGCTGGCCAACTGGCTGTAATAGCTGACGCTGGAACAACCGTTGAGCAACAAAAACATCACCCCCGGAAACAAAATCCGAAAAACGCGATCAAGTAACCCATGGCTTGGAAGCGGCCTGCTCAAAATAAAAATCCTTTGGAAAGTCTGCCCGCAAGACTATCCCGCCATTTGGAGCTTCGCTATGCGCATGTTGTTGCTGACAGGAGGCCTGCTGACGCTGGCCGGTTGTGCCGGATTCGGAATGCCCGATCCTGACCCCTCGCAAGCCTGGATTGATCTCGATGCCCGGCAACAGGACACGGCGTTGCAAGCGCTGAAAGTCGATGACAAGGCAACTGTCGACAAACGTTATTTCGAAGTGCAGCCCGGCAGCCATGAGTTGAAGGTGCGTTATCAGTTTCCGGTCGAAGCCACCAACATCGGCCCCGACGCCGAACCGCTGTGGCGCGATTGTCAGTTGAAGCTGACATTCAAGGACTTCAACGCCGGTCAGCGCTATCAGTTGCAAGCCGGCAGTATCGGTTTTCGGCCATGGGCCAGGCTTTATGATGAACAGCGCAAAGTCGTAGGGCAGGGCACACTCGCAGGCTGCCAGAAAACCTGATCGGGATTATGCTGGATGTCCAAATCACGGGACATTGATCATGCACAGGTTGACGTTGTTGCTCGCTGCAAGTCTGCTTGCTGGCTGCCAGAGCCCGATGCCGGCAGCCGATCCCGGCAAGGCCTGGGTCGACTTTTCGATGCCGACACCCGGCGGTAAGGTGCTGATGGCTGAACGGCTGGACAACGTGCGCCTGCGGGACGGGCGCTTTTTCCAGGTCGCGCCGGGCAGTCATGAGCTGACGGTGCGCTTCGATTTCGAGATCTTCGGTGGCAGCCAGGGCTTGGACACCGACCCGCAGGAACGCCTGTGTTACATGACCGTGCGCTACGATCATTTCGAAGCCGGGCAACGTTACCGACTTGAAGCCCGGTCGCTGGCGTTCACGCCGAGTGCTCGGTTGATCAATCGCCAAGGGCAGAGAGTTGCCGAAGAACGCCAGATCAACTGCTTGCCTTGAGCGGACTGTCAGATGTCGTTTTTCTGGTAGACGATCGCTTTTGTGCCGTTTTCGCAGGTGCCGACAACCATCGCCACGTCGTGCTTGTCGGCCTCTTCCTTGCTGACAATTTCCAGTGTGTAAGACGGCACTGCATTCGCCTGGATCTTTACTTCGATCTCTTTCTTCAATTCTTCGCAGTCTTTCGGTGCGGCGAGAACCGTTGTGGCCAGTGCACTGCAAAGAATCGCCAAGCCAATACGTTTCATAGATGAAGCTCCCTGATGCAGCGCGCACGGGCGTGCGCTGAAGCTGCTGTCACTTATTCGACCATATTTTTGCGGGGCAGGTTCTGACTTCGCTCACATCTTCAATAACTGCGCTGATTTGTGGATTACATTCGCGAGCAGGCTCGCTCCCACATTTGAAGTGCATTCCAATGTGGGAGCGAGCCTGCTCGCGAGTGGGTCAGTCAGCGCCGATTCAGCTAACCAGCGAAGCCTCAAGGGTAATCTTCGCATTCAGTACCTTGGACACCGGGCACCCTTCCTTGGCCTTGTTGCTCAGTTCCTCGAACTGCGCCTGAGTAGCGCCCGGGATCTTCGCCTTGAGGATCAGCTTGATCGCGGTGATGGCAAAGCCACCCTCGACCTGATCCAAGGTGACTTCAGCCTGGGTGTCGATGCTCTCGGCCTTCAGGCCCGCATCACCGAGAATCATCGAAAACGCCATGGAAAAACAGCCGGCATGCGCGGCGCCGATCAGTTCTTCCGGGTTGGTGCCCTGGCCGCCCTCGAAGCGGGCCTTGAAGCCGTAGGGGGCTTCTCTGAGGACACCGGTTTCAGTGGAGATCGAGCCGATGCCGGTTTTCAGATCGCCTGCCCAATGTGCGGATGCTTTCTTCACGATAGCCATGTCTGCCTCCTCAAGATCTGGCGCGGAACGCCGCGCCGTCGTGGTTTTTGCTTGCAAGGCTTCTGAGGATAGACGTCGGGACAAAGTTCAGCCCGGCTGAATCCTTGACTTTTTTAGTAGGAAATTTCATCGCGGCTATTGAAACTCGGGTATATGCCCTCATTGCATAAAACACGCTTATGGATTGGGCAGGTTTTCGTTCGCAAGAAAAACCTGCCTCCTCATTCGGAGACGCAGGTTTATGAAGCAACTGTCCGACGTAAAGTTTTCCACCCTCGATCTGGTGCCGGTGCGCGAGAACGGTAGCCCGGCGCAATCGCTGCGCAACTCGCTGGATCTGGCACAGCATGTCGAGAAACTCGGCTATACCCGCTTCTGGGTGGCCGAACACCACAACATGGACGGCATCGCCAGTTCTGCCACCTCGGTGTTGCTGGGATACCTGGCCGGCGGTACCTCGACGATTCGCGTCGGCTCCGGCGGGGTGATGCTGCCCAACCACGCGCCGCTGGTGATCGCCGAACAGTTCGGCACTCTCGAAAGCCTGTACCCGGGACGCATCGATCTGGGTTTGGGCCGCGCGCCCGGCTCCGACCAGATGACCGCCCGCGCCCTGCGCCGCGAACGCTCCGGCAGTGCCGATGACTTCCCGGAAGACGTTGCCGAGCTGGCGCGCTTCCTCGGCCCGCGCACCCCGGATCAACGGGTGATCGCCATGCCCGGCACCGGCACCAACGTGCCGATCTGGTTGCTCGGTTCCAGCCTGTTCAGCGCGCAGCTGGCCGGTGAGCGCGGGTTGCCCTACGCCTTCGCCTCGCACTTCGCCCCGCGCTTCATGCACGAGGCGATTCGCGTCTACCGCAACCACTTTAAGCCGTCGGCAGTGCTCGATAAACCGTACGTGATGCTCGGGGTGCCGTTGGTGGCGGCCGATACCGATGAGCAGGCCGACTACCTGGCGACCTCGGTGTACCAGCGAATTCTCGCGCTGATGCGTGGGCAGAGTCTGGTGCAGCGTCCGCCGGTGAAAACCATGGACGGCCTGTGGCTGCCCCATGAGCGCGAGGCGGTGGGGGATTTCCTCGGTCTGGCGATGGTCGGCAGCCCGCAGAAGATCCGCGCGAAGCTGGAGGTGCTGGTCGAGCAGACCCAGGCCGATGAGCTGATCTTCACCTGCGATCTGTATGAGCATGCCGATCGCCTGCATTCCTATGAGTTGCTGGCCCAAGTCATGAAGGGCTGACTCTGGAATACGGCTTCTGTGGGAGCGGGCTTGCTCGCGAAGACGGAGTGTCAGACACCCTGGATGTCGGCTGACATAACGCTTTCGCGAGCAAGCCCGCTCCCACATTGGGAACCAGTGGCCCACAAAAAAGCCGACGCCTTCGCGTCGGCTTTTGCATTTCAATCGCGATCACCCGCGTTTGTAGACGATTTCCTTGGTGCCGCCTTCACAGGTGCCCACAACTTTTCCGCCATTGGCTCCCTTGTCGACAACCTCCAGCGAATACCCTGCAACGCCCTTGGCATCCAGCTTCGCTGCAATCTCGCCTTTCAGCTCTTCACAAGGCTTGCCAGCAGCAAACGCGCCACCCGCAAGGCTCAACAAACCTACTGCCAATATGAACTTCTTCATCGGTCGCACTCCCTGGTCGGATTAAAAGAGGCGGGCATCAGGTCTCCCGATGCACTCACCTTGTAGCGCTTTGCCATTCCTATGGCACTCGGCCAGCGCGCAAGTTCAGAAGCGTAGCCCAAACTCAGCTGCTGGCAATGCGGAAGCCGACTTTGAGGGTTACCTGGAAATGCGCAGCCTTGCCGTCCTTGATGTGGCCACGGGTCTCGACCACTTCAAACCATTCCAGATGTTTGATGCTCTTGTTCGCTTCAGCCAGCGCATTGTTGATGGCGTCTTCGATGCTGCTGGTGGACGAGCCGACCAGCTCGACTTTCTTGTACGTGTGATGGTCACTCATGGCGATCTCCTGGATGTGTGGATTTGAGACTAGCAGTGAATCTGCACTGTTGATTTCGGCGGCTCAATGCAAGCGAAGTTCAGATTTTCTGCACTTTCTCAAACCGCTGAAGTCCCAACCAACACACGCCACTCATCACCAATGCAGGAGAGCCACCATGGCCAACACCTCTTTACGTAAAGCCTCGTTGCAAAGCATGGAAGCCGAGATCGAGAGTCTGCTCAAATCGTTGGAAAGCCTGAAGGACGACGCATCCGACGAGTCGCGCAAGACCCTGAAGGCGCTCAAAAGCAACGCCGAAAGCGCGCTGAAACATTCGCGCAGCCTGCTCAGCGATGCCTATGAAGAAGTTAAAGTGAAAACCCGCGAGACCGGCATCGCCACCCGCGATTACGCTCAGGAACACCCTTGGACCACCGCCGGTGTGGCGGTCGGTGCAATTGGTCTGCTGGCTGCTTATTTGCTGTTCAAGCGCGGCGAGTGATCCGTCTGGCGCAGCTCGTTCTTGAGCCACTGCGCCAGTTGCCGGGCGCGTCCATCTGCGGCGCGCTTGGGTAGCCACAACGCCAGTTGCGCCGGGGTTTCGCAAAAGCCCCACGGCGCAACCAGGCGACCGGCCTTCAAGTCTTCGGCCACCAGCGGCTCTGGCGCGATTGCCACGCCGAGTCCGGCCACTGCGGCTTCCAGCAGATAATACAAATGCTCAAAACCTTGCCCCAACTTCAACGCCTTGGCGTCGAGGTGATTTTGCTGTGCCCAACTCGGCCAGGCTTGCGGGCGCGATGTGGTGTGCAGCAGCGGCTCGCTGAGCAAGGCTGACGCCGGCGCCGCTTGCAGGCGTTGGTAGCCACTGAACAGCGGGCTCATCACCGGGCCGATGCGTTCTGCGGCCAGTTCGTAGACCTGCATGTCTGCCGGCCATGGCGGCTCGGCGAACAACAGCAACGCATCGAGTCCAGGGCGCCGCGGGTCGAGATCACCTTCACCGGCTGACAAGTGCAGACGCAAGTCCGGCAGATCGGCGTTGAGCCGCCCCAGGCGTGGGATGAACCAGCGCGCCAACAGACTGCCGGAGCAGCCGAGCACGAACGGCGCATCAGCGGTGTTTTGCGTCAGCTCGGCACACACACTGCGCAACCGATCAAAGGCCTCACCGCTGGCATCTCGCAAACGAACACCGGCATCTGTGAGTTTCAAGCCGCGACCATCCTTGACGAACAGGCTCACGCCCAGATGCTCTTCGAGCACTTTGAGCTGACGGCTGACTGCACCATGAGTGACGTGCAGCTGTTCGGCCGCCTGGCTGACGCTGTTCAGCCGGGCTGTGGCTTCGAACGCGCGCAAGGCGTTCAACGGGGGAAGGTCGTGGCTCATGGTATCTGTGAGTTTTCCTGACAGGTTGTGGCGATCTTATCGGTTTTCAGCCTGGAAGGTCAGGGGTAGAGTGGACGCCATTGTCTTCTCACCCGAATTCACCTGGAGCACATCATGACCCAGACTTCGAACACCTCCAACCTGCGCAGCGGCCCTGACGATAACGGCCTGTTCGGCGCGTTCGGCGGCCGCTACGTGGCGGAAACCCTGATGCCGTTGATCCTCGATCTGGCCCGCGAATACGAAGCGGCCAAGGAAGATCCGGCGTTCAAGGAAGAGCTGGCCTACTTCCAGCGTGACTATGTCGGTCGTCCGAGCCCGCTGTACTTCGCCGAGCGTCTGACCGAGTTCTGCGGCGGCGCGAAGATCTACCTCAAACGCGAAGAGCTGAACCACACCGGCGCGCACAAGATCAACAATTGCATCGGCCAGATCCTGCTGGCGCGGCGCATGGGCAAGAAACGCATCATCGCCGAGACCGGTGCCGGCATGCACGGCGTTGCGACTGCCACCGTGGCCGCACGTTTCGGTCTGGACTGCGTGATCTACATGGGCACCACGGACATCGAACGTCAGCAGGCCAACGTGTTCCGCATGAAGCTGCTGGGCGCCGAAGTGATTCCGGTGGTGGCCGGCACCGGCACCCTGAAAGACGCGATGAACGAAGCGCTGCGTGACTGGGTGACAAACGTCGACAGCACCTTCTACCTGATCGGCACCGTGGCCGGCCCGCACCCGTACCCAGCCATGGTGCGCGACTTCCAGGCGGTGATCGGCAAGGAGACCCGCGAGCAGCTGCAAGCTCAGGAAGGTCGTCTGCCGGACAGCCTGGTGGCGTGCATCGGTGGCGGTTCCAACGCCATGGGCTTGTTCCACCCGTTCCTTGACGACCAGAGCGTCGAGATCATCGGCGTCGAAGCGGCCGGTTACGGCATCGAAACCGGCAAGCACGCGGCGAGCCTCAATGGCGGCGTACCGGGTGTGCTGCACGGCAACCGTACCTTCCTGCTGCAGGACGACGATGGCCAGATCATCGACGCCCACTCGATTTCCGCCGGCCTCGACTATCCCGGCATCGGCCCTGAGCACGCCTGGTTGCATGACATCGGCCGCGTCCAGTACACCTCGGTCACCGACGACGAAGCCCTCGCTGCGTTCCACCAGTGCTGCCGCCTCGAAGGCATCATCCCGGCGCTGGAAAGCGCCCATGCGTTGGCTGAAGTGTTCAAACGCGCACCGAAACTGCCGAAGGATCACCTGATGGTGGTCAACCTCTCCGGCCGTGGCGACAAAGACATGCAGACCGTCATGCACCATATGGAACAGTCCAAGCAGGAGAAACACTGATGAGCCGCCTGCAAACCCGTTTTGCCGACCTCAAGCAACAGAATCGCGCCGCGCTGGTGACCTTCGTCACCGCCGGTGATCCGGACTACGACACTTCGCTGGCGATCCTCAAAGGTTTGCCCGGCGCTGGCGCCGACGTGATCGAGTTGGGCATGCCGTTCACCGACCCGATGGCCGATGGTCCGGCGATTCAACTGGCGAACATCCGTGCCTTGGGCGCCAAGCAGAATCTGGCGAAAACCCTGCAAATGGTTCGCGAGTTCCGCGAAGGCAACAGCGACACGCCGCTGGTGCTGATGGGCTACTTCAACCCGATTCACATGTATGGCGTTGGGCGTTTTATCGCTGATGCCAAGGAAGCGGGCGTCGACGGTCTGATCGTGGTCGACATGCCGCCAGAGCACAATAATGAACTGTGCGACCCGGCACAGGCTGCAGGTCTGGACTTCATCCGCCTGACCACCCCGACCACTGATGATGCGCGTCTGCCGAAAGTGCTCAATGGCAGCTCGGGCTTCGTTTACTACGTGTCGGTGGCCGGTGTGACCGGTGCCGGTGCGGCGACTCTGGAACACGTCGAAGAGGCGGTCACCCGTTTGCGTCGCCACACTGACCTGCCGATCAGCATCGGTTTCGGTATTCGTACTCCGGAGCAGGCGGCGTCCATCGCTCGTTTGGCGGACGGGGTGGTGGTGGGTTCGGCACTGATCGATCACATCGCCAATGCGACCACGCCGGCCCAGGCTGTCGATGGCGTGCTGGGTCTGTGCAAGGCGCTGTCCGAGGGCGTGCGTCAGGCCCGCGTCAGCTGAAGGTAAAGTTCCTGATACAGAGGAATTAGCGCCTCACATCACGGCCTAATTGAGCAAGACCGAGGGATTCAGAGCCACGTTCTGAATCCCTTTTTGCTGTTGGTGCAGTGAGGAAGACTTGATGAAAATGCCGAAACGTCTGATTGCCGGACTGGGCGTGCTGATGCTCAGCGCGACGCCGCTGCTGGCCAGCGCCGATCCACGCGATGATCATGACCACGGCGGCCCGCAGCAGGGCCACTACGACAATCGTGGTGACGATCACCGTGGCCCGCAGAACGACCACCGTGGCGGCCCGCCACACGACTTCGGCCCGGTACGCCAGACCATTCGCGACAATCACGGCTACTTCGTGCGGGGCGCACCGCCACCTCCGGGAATCCATTTGGAACGCGGCCGGCCGTTACCGCATGGTTACTACGGCGAGCGGCTGGACGGTCGGGCGCTGAGTCGTCTGCCAGTGTATCCGGGTTATGAGTGGCGCCGCGCCGGGGGCGATATCGTGCTGATCGCAGTGGGTACCGGGATCGTTTACGAAATTCTGGATGGTGTTTTGTACTGATTTACAGGCAATAAAAAGATCGCAGCCTGCGGCAGCTCCTACATTTATCTCTGTAGGAGCTGCCGCAGGCTGCGATCTTTTGCTTTCAGGGCAATTCCAGTCCGCCGGACGCCTTGTGCAGTTTGCGTAGATGCTCGCCGATCTGCTTCACGTTGGCTTCGCTGGCGGCAATTTCGGCCGCTCGCTTGGGTTCCAGCAACTTGCGCACTTCCTTGTCCAGATCGCCGCTCAGCGCCAGCAGTTGTTTCTGGCGTTGGGCGCTTTCGTCTTGCAGGCGCTTGAACTCGCTCGGTTGCGGCAGCCCGTAGCCGCGGCTGTCGAGCAGTTCCGCCGGACGACTGAGGAAGCCGCTGTTGGCGAGAATTTCCTGCAGGGTGGCGTTGGCCTTGTCCATGCCGCCGTTTTCCAGCTCCCGAGCGCCGAGGTAACGCTGCTTGACCTCGTCCTGGGCCAGCAGCAACTGACGGCGATAGCTCGCCTGTTCCAGCAGGAGCAATGCAGCGCTGGTGCGCAGGTCTGCACGTTCGAACCACTGGCGACGTTCCTCGGCAGACAGCGATAGCCAATCTTCGACGCTGGTTTGCTTGATCGGCAGCTGCTTTTTCAACACATCGAACATCGCCTGATAGCGATCGCGGAACGAGTCGAAGCGATAACCCAGGCGCAGCGCTTCCTTGGGATTGTCGAGCACGCTGGTGTCGGCCAGGCCACGGCCTTTGAGCACTTCCAGCAAACCGTTGGGCATGATGCTGTCCAGGCCAATCAGTTGCTTGTTATTGCTGCCGCTGCGCAACAGCTTGAGGCTTTCCACGGCGCAGTTGTTGGACAGGAAGAAGTAGTTGCCGTCGTAACTCCAGTGCATCTCGGCGGCGTGTTCGACCACCTCTTCAATCTCCGTGCGCGACAGATTCAGCGGCACTGAAGCGAGGCTGCGCAGTTCGGTCTTGGTGTATTCGTCGATCACTTGGGCCAGTGGCAGCACGAACAACCGCGACGGGTACTTGCCGACCAGGCCGTCCCAACTCGACAGCTGCACATCACCGACAAAGGCGCGGTAGGACAGCACCAGATGCTGGTCCAGATCGAGCCGGCAATCCGGGCCACGTGGTCGGCCCGGCGCACAGATCACCAGACGCAACATGCTGTGGCCCCAGCGGCTGACCCAGTTCTGGTTGGCTTCTGCCAGCAGATAATCGACGGCGTACACCCGCTCCGGGTCGACCTGGCCCAAGGGCTGTTTGGCGAAGTCGTTGCCGGCGTTGAGAAAGGCGAAGGTATTGCTGCAGGTGTCCTTGGCCGGTGGTGCCCAGCCGAAGCGCGCCTTGTAGTAGCGATAGAGCGCCGGACGGCGACACGCGTAGCTCGGGTCGAGGAGGAAATACTCCATGTTGACCGCGACAAACTCTTTCGGACTGGAGATCTCATACAGGTCCGGACTGCGGGCCACCTGACGGTTGTGCTGTTCACGCTCGCCGCGGCGCCCGACGTACTGTTGCCAGCCGGCGAGATCTAGCAGACGTGGATCATCGCTGAGGGTAAAGCGGCGCTCGGTCTGGCCTCGGCACTCGTCGGGAATGCCGACCAGGCCGGCGCTGTTGCTGCGGCGAGTGCAGCGCTGGATCAGCGTGCGTTCGGCGGCGGGCCACAGACGCGCGCGATCGTAAATGTGGGTGAGTTCGTGCAGCACCGTTGCCAGCAGTTCCTGACGCACAGTGCCATGGGGGCGATTGGTTTTCTCTGTGGCCGCGCTGCCGTCGGTGAGACCGGCGAGCAGTTTGCGGTTCAGGTCGAGCTCGGCAACCAGGGTCGCCTGGCCGTAGGCGTTACCGGGCATGTCGTCGGTCCAGCCGACATCGATGCGCCGGTCCAGTTGTTCGACGAAGCTGGGCGGCAACTTGTGCATGGCTTCATCGAGCAGCGCCTGGCTGGCCTGCTGCTGGGCGGGGCTCAGGCCGTCGGTCTTGAGCCGCAATTGCAGGCTGGCGTGGGCGCTGTTGCCAAGCAGCAACAACGCCCCGGCCAGTAGCCAGGCGCCGAGTGACTTCACAGGGCGAGGATGGCTTCGGCGAGCACCTGATCACTGGCGTCGCGGGCTGCCGGCACGCGCGTGCGCAAGGTGTTGAGGGCGGCTTCCAGGTGCGCACCGCGGATATCGCCGTTGGTGGCAACGAAGCTGGCCGCATCGTCGTGGGCTTCGCGGATGATTTTCGAATCGCGAATCGACGTCGTGGTATCGGAGGTGAAATCGATGGTGCGCTGGGAGGCACGAACGATGATGTTACTGGTGGCTACCAGGGTGTGTGCCTGGGCCACATCGGCCAACAAAAACAGGCCAAGGGCGGCAGCAATCAGCGGGCTACGCATGGAACGACTCCGGAGGGCAATGTTAACGAGGGATCATGATAACTATTGGACGAGAATTGCCTGTGCCAGTTCAAGGTCGCTGACATGAAGTTTTGGTCGGGATTTGCGCAAGTAATGCAGGGCGGATTCGAGCTGCGCGCCGCGCAATTGACCGTCACTGGCAACAAACGCCGCCGCGTCATCGTGAGCGGCGATGATCAGTTTACGGTCGAACGGTGCGGAAGACACCATTCCGGTCGCCCAAACGCTGACCACGGTGTTTTGTGTGGAGACATCAAAGGCATCGACCGAGGTCGCCCAGAAGGCGCTGACCAATACGCAAGGGAAAAGCAGTCTGAATAAACGCATGAGACTCGGTAACGGTTAACGAGCTTCAAGGCTAGCGCAAATGCCCGGGCCAGAGCCAGCGGCGAAACATCGGGACACGACTGGCGTGCCCCGTGCTGCAACGGCGGATCAGATCGCGAGGATGGCTTGCGCCAGTTGGAAGTCGGTCGCGTTCAGTTGCGGTGCCTGATGGCGGATCAGGTCGAGGGCGCTTTCCAGTTTCACGCCACGGATCTGGCCTTCACTGGCGACGAAGCTGGCAGCGTCGTCACGGGCGGCGATCACGACTTTGTTGTCACGCAGCGAAGAGCTGACGTCGGAAGTGGCGTCCGAGGAGGACTTCAGCGCGCCAACTACGGCATCGGTGGTCACGATGAAGCTGGAGGCACTGGCGTTGGCAGCCACGGCCAGCAAGGCGGCAGCGCTGAGCAGGCGAAGACGGGACATGGTGGATCTCCTGATAGTAAACCGTATTGAGAGGTGGCTTGTGTCTGATGAGTCAGACGCGGGTTACAGAAGATTCGCCACGTTCTGGCGTGGATATTAGGCTTGCGCGCGAGGTTCGGACAGTGGGCAGAATGCTAGCGCCAGAAGGGTTTCTCCAGTTCTCTGAGCCGATCGGCATGGCTGAGGCCCAGATCCGCGAAGTCGCGCTGGGCTAGTTGAGCCAGCAGGCGCCGCGTCCTGGCGCGTTCCAGTCCTTGCCACAGGGGTCGAAACAAGCGCCGCAGCAGGTGCGAGTGAGCGCGGGGTAGAGTCGAAGCTGTCGAAACATCCTGTAAGCCTTTCATGGCGTTTTCCTTAATCCGAGGAGGGTTAAGGACATGCTGCGCCCGATGCAGTTTGGCGAGCAGATACACTCATGAAAAATTGTACTGGTTCAGATTTTGTTTATTGAGAACTGTACCTGTACTTTGATTATTCTGCTGTACGGGCATTTTCGAACCCTGAAACGACAAAACCCGTCGCGGTTTCCCGCGACGGGTCTTGTGTGTTCAATTCGGGTTGCTGGCGGTGGGTCTGACGACCAGAGCCAGCGACGCTACTTAGCGCCAGAACGGCTTGCTCAGCTCTTCGTAGCGTTGTGCTTCGCTGATACCGGCGTCAGCCAGCAGACGCGAATCCAGGCGAGCCAGTTGGTGGCGGCTGGAGATGCGTCGCTGCCACAACATCAGGTTGGCGATAACGCGCAGAGGCAGGGAAGCCTGGTTTTTTGCAGCTTTGTCTTCGAAGAACAGTTCGGAACTGAGTGTACGTTCCATGGTTGACATCCTTCCGCTTGTGGCGGGATCAGGTAGTGGTTTAACTGGTGCCCATGATCCTCTCGTTTGCCTAGTCTCTCTAGATACAGTTCAACTGTATTGTGAGTGACCAGTTAACTGTTTATAGGGGGTGTACGGGTCGAAATTGAGCAAACTGTACCTGTCAGCACTAATGTGGTGCTTTTTTGCTCCATTCGAGGAAGGAGGTAGGCAAAATCTGTAGGAAATAACCGGTACAGCAGTACAGTTTTTGCCAGATGTGGCGGGTTAAAAAATCCGCTGACACAAACTGTGTTTGCATCAGCGGTTTGACTGTGTGATTACACCGCGAGCATGCGTCCGGTTTCTTCCAGGTTGATGTGCCAGCTCAGGGCTTCTCGCAGGATGTGTGGGGTATGGCCGCCGATGGCGCACGCTGCGGTGAAGTAGTCGTTCAGCGCCTGGCGATAGTCCGGGTGTACACAGTTGTCGATGATCACCCGGGCGCGCTCGCGCGGGGCCAGGCCGCGCAGGTCGGCCAGGCCGATTTCGGTCACCAGGATGTCGACGTCATGCTCGGTGTGGTCAACGTGGCTGACCATCGGCACCACGCTGGAAATGGCGCCGCCCTTGGCGATCGACTTGGTCACGAACACCGCGAGGTGTGCGTTGCGCGCGAAGTCGCCCGAGCCACCAATGCCGTTCATCATCCGCGTACCGCAGACATGGGTGGAGTTGACATTGCCGTAGATGTCGAACTCCAGCGCAGTGTTGATACCGATGATACCCAGACGACGCACCACTTCCGGGTGGTTGGAGATTTCCTGCGGGCGCAGCACCAGTTTGTCCTTGTACTTCTCCAGGTTGCCGAACACGTCGCTGTTGCGCCGCTCCGACAAAGTGATCGAGCTGCCCGACGCAAAGCTCAGCTTGCCGGCGTCGATCAGGTCGAAGGTCGAGTCCTGCAGCACTTCGGAGTACATGGTCAGGTCTTCGAACGGCGAATCGATCAGGCCGCACATCACCGCGTTGGCGATGTTGCCGATCCCGGCCTGCAACGGGCCGAGCTTGTTGGTCATGCGCCCGGCATTGACTTCCTGCTTGAAGAAGGTGATCAGGTGCTCGGCGATGGCATTGGTGTCGACATCCGGGGTCGACACCGTGGACGGCGAATCCGCCTGCTGAGTGATGACGATGGCGACAATCTTCTCCGGCGGGATCGGGATCGCGGTGCTGCCGATGCGATCGTCGACTTTCACCAGCGGGATCGGCGTGCGCGTCGGGCGATAGGTCGGGATATAGATGTCATGCAGGCCTTCGAGGTTGGCGTTGTGCGCCAGGTTGATCTCGACAATCACCTGCTTGGCGAAAATCGCGAAGCTCGCCGAGTTGCCCACCGAGGTGGTCGGCACGATGTGGCCTTGCTCGGTGATGGCCACGGCTTCGATCACCGCGATGTCCGGCAGCTTCAGTTGCTGGTTGCGCAGTTGCTCGACGGTTTCCGACAGGTGCTGGTCGATGAACATCACTTCGCCGGCGTTGATTGCCTTGCGCAAGGTGCTATCGACCTGGAACGGCATGCGCCGCGACAACACGCCGGCCTCGGTCAGTTGCTTGTCGAGGTCGTTGCCCAGGCTCGCGCCGGTCATCAGGCTGATCTTCAGCGGCGTGACCTTGGCTCGCTCGGCCAGTGCGTGAGGGACAGCTTTGGCTTCGCCCGCGCGGGTGAAGCCGCTCATGCCGACGGTCATGCCGTCTTCAATCAGCGCGGCGGCGTCGGCGGCGCTCATCACTTTATCCAACAACGAAGGCAGGCGAATACGGTCACGGTACATGGATTATTTTCTCGGGAAGCGAGTAGCAGGATGCGCAGTCTAGTGAATTTCGCGGGCGCCTGTCCCGCTACCAAGGTCGCAAACGAGGCGTCTATTTAGCGGGTTTGAAGTAAAACACCGTTACCGGATCTGCAACAACGTGGCAAATTGTCCGACGGTTTGCGCAAACAAAAACGCCCCGACAAGTCGGGGCGTCCGGTGCAACTGCGGAGGATTACTCCACCGCTTTGACCATGTCTTCGATGACTTTCTTCGCGTCGCCGAACACCATCATGGTCTTGTCCAGGTAGAACAGTTCGTTGTCCAGACCGGCATAACCGCTGGCCATCGAGCGCTTGTTGACGATGATGGTCTTGGCCTTGAACGCTTCGAGAATCGGCATACCGGCAATCGGCGATTTCGGATCGTTCTTGGCGGCCGGGTTGACCACGTCGTTGGCGCCGAGTACCAGCACCACGTCGGCCTGGCCGAACTCGGAGTTGATGTCTTCCATCTCGAACACCTGGTCGTAAGGCACTTCGGCCTCGGCGAGCAGGACGTTCATGTGCCCGGGCATGCGACCGGCCACCGGGTGAATCGCGTACTTCACCGTCACGCCGCGATGGGTCAGTTTCTCGGTCAGCTCTTTCAATGCATGCTGCGCACGGGCCACCGCCAGGCCGTAACCCGGGACGATGATCACGGTGTCGGCGTTGGTCAGCAGGAAGGTCGCGTCGTCGGCCGAACCGGATTTCACCGGACGGGCTTCTTTCGCACCGGCAGGTCCGGCGTCGGCCGTGTTGCCGAAACCGCCAAGCAGTACATTAAAGAAGGAACGGTTCATCGCCTTGCACATGATGTACGAGAGGATCGCGCCGCTCGAACCCACCAGTGAGCCGGCGATGATCAGCATCGAGTTGTTCAGCGAGAAGCCGATACCCGCTGCCGCCCAGCCCGAATAGCTGTTGAGCATCGACACCACCACCGGCATGTCGGCGCCGCCAATCGGGATGATGATCAGCACGCCCATCACGAACGCCAGGGCCAGCATCAGCGCGAACGCTGCGAGGTTGCCGGTGAGCATGAAGGTCACGCCCAGCACCAGTGTCGCCAGACCGAGTACCGCGTTCAGCTTGTGCTGACCGGCAAACTGTACTGGCGCGCCCTGGAACAGGCGGAACTTGTACTTGCCCGACAGCTTGCCGAAGGCGATCACCGAACCGGAGAAGGTGATTGCACCAATCGCCGCGCCGAGGAACAGCTCCAGACGGTTGCCCGCCGGGATCGAATCGCCCAGATGTTTGACGATGCCCAGCGATTGCGGCTCGACCACCGCGGCAATGGCGATGAACACCGCCGCCAGACCGATCATGCTGTGCATGAACGCGACCAGCTCCGGCATCTTGGTCATTTCAACGCGCTTGGCCATGATCGAACCGGCGGTGCCGCCGATCAGCAGGCCGACGATCACGTAACCGATACCCGCAGTCGCCAGTTCCGCACCGAGCTTATAGATGAGGCCGATGGTGGTGAGGATGGCCAGCGCCATGCCGAGCATGCCGAACAGGTTGCCGCGCCGCGAGGTGGTCGGGTGCGACAGGCCTTTAAGGGCCTGGATAAAGCAGATCGACGCGATCAGGTAGAGCGTCGTGACGAGATTCATGCTCATTACTTCGGCGCCTCTTCTTTTGCTTTCGGGGCTTTCTTCTTGAACATCTCAAGCATGCGGCGGGTGACCAGGAAGCCACCAAACACGTTGACCGCAGCCAGTGCCACGGCGAGGGTGCCCATGGTCTTGCCCAGCGGCGTGACGGTCAGCGCAGCAGCGAGCATGGCGCCGACGATCACGATTGCCGAAATGGCATTGGTCACCGCCATCAACGGCGTGTGCAGCGCAGGTGTAACGTTCCAGACCACGTGGTAACCGACATAAATCGCCAGCACGAAGATGATCAGGTTGTAGATACCGGGGGAGATAAGCTCTTCCATCGTCTGAATCCCTGCTTAGGCGTTTTTGCGGATGACTTGGCCGTCGCGGCACATCAGGCACGCGGCGACGATGTCGTCTTCGAGGTTGACGTCGAACTGGCCTTCTTTGGTGAACACCAGCTTGAGGAAGTCCAGCAGGTTGCGGGCGTACAGCGCCGAGGCGTCTGCAGCGACTTCACCGGCCAGGTTGGTCGGGCCGACGATGGTCACGCCGTTCTCGACCACGACCTGATCGGCGACGGTCAGCGGGCAGTTGCCGCCCTGAGCTGCCGCGAGGTCGATGACCACCGAGCCCGGCTTCATCTGCGCCACGGTGTCTGCGCTCAACAGTGTCGGCGCCTTGCGGCCCGGGATCAGTGCGGTGGTGATGACGATGTCGGCCTGCTTGGCGCGTTCGTGCACAGCCTGGGCCTGACGTTGCATCCAGCTCGCCGGCATCGGGCGAGCGTAACCGCCGACACCGACCGCGCATTCACGCTCTTCGTCAGTCTCGTAAGGCACATCGACGAACTTGGCGCCGAGGGATTCGATCTGTTCCTTAACCGCCGGACGCACGTCAGACGCTTCGATCACCGCACCCAGACGTTTCGCCGTGGCAATCGCCTGCAACCCGGCCACGCCGGCACCCAGAATCAGCACGCGCGCCGCTTTCACGGTGCCCGCAGCGGTCATCAGCATCGGCATGAAGCGCGGATAGTAGTGCGCGGCCAGCAACACCGCCTTGTAGCCGGCGATGTTTGCCTGCGACGACAACACATCGAGACTCTGCGCCCGAGAGGTACGTGGCGCTGCTTCGAGGGCGAACGCGGTGATCCCGCACTCGGCCATTTTGGCGATGGTGTCGTTATTGAAGGGGTTGAGCATGCCCACCAGCACCGTGCCGCGCTTGATCAGCGCCAGTTCGGCGTCGCTGGGGGCGACCACTTTGAGAATCAGCTCGGCGCCGAACGCATCGTTGGCACTGCCAATGGTTGCGCCCGCCGCTTCATAGGCACTGTCGACAACGCTGGCTTTAACGCCGGCGCCGGTTTGCACAGTGACCTTATGACCTTGGCTGATCAGCTTTTTAATGGTTTCCGGGGTTGCAGCAACCCGTGTTTCACCGGTCTGGGTTTCGAGAGGAACACCAATGTGCACGTCAAATCTCCTGCGTGATCTTATTGAGTAAACCCAGGCACTGCGGATGGTGCGACTGGGGCGGCCGATCAGCACGATCCCGCCAAATCAGGGCGGGGCGCGGCATTTTGCAGGCGAACTTTATGCCCTTCAAGGGATTATGACGGGTGACGGAAAATTAACTACAAGTCATCCCGTGACCGAATGTCGCAGATGGCCAGTTGAATCCCTTGCAGGCCGTGCCTTGCAAGGATTCTGGCTGAATTTGAAAAAATTTCTCATCGGCGGCGTGAATAGGCCGTAATGAGTCGTGGATGGAGGCTCAAAGCCACGTCTTCAGGCGCTTGTGGGACGTCTGTACGACTTTCGGATACAGTCCGTGATTTTGCGACAAATACTTATATCTGTAGGGCTTTGATTTTCCTGACTACCGGGTTAGTAATCGCTGTAAGCCTTTATCCTTCTAGGCTGTAGCTGTTTGCCTGATTGACCAGCCAATCGCGAAAAGCCTTGAGTGATGCCGATTCGACCTTTCGCTCCGGAATCATCAGGTAATACGCCTTGATGCTGGAAAGCGCATTCGGGTTGGCGACCACCAGGCGTTTCTCGGCCAGTTCGCGCTGAATCAGAAACGGTGGAATCAGCGCGATGCCCATGTCGTGCATGGCCGCTTGGGCCAGCATGGAGAATAGCTCGTAGCGCGGACCTGTCATGTCGCGTGGGATGTTCAGGTGCTGCGAATTGAACCATTGGCGCCAGGCGTAGGGGCGAGTGGTTTGCTGCAACAGAGGCAGCTCGGCAATCTCGTTGGGTGTCAGATGTTTCTTGCTGCCGAGGAGAGCGGGGCTGCATACCGGCATCGGATTTTCGCCCATCAGCCTGTGGGATTCGGTACCCGACCAATCGGCGTCGCCAAAGTAGATCGCTGCGTCGAAATCGGTGTCGGCAAACAGGAACGGACGAGTGCGGTTGGTCAGGTTGACGGTGACCTCGGGGTGCTTGAGCTGGAAGTCCTTGAGCCGTGGCAGCAGCCATTGCGTGCCGAAGGTCGGCACCACCGCCAGTTCGATCACGTTGGTGCCTTGCTGGCCCATCACCGAGAGCGTGTCGCGCTCGACGGCGTCCAGTTGCGTGGCCACCCGACGGCTGTAGGAAAGTCCCGCTTCCGTCAGCTTCACTCCACGTCGCGAGCGCCGGAAAAGCTCCACACTGAGGAACTCCTCAAGGCTGGCGATCTGTCGGCAAATGGCGCCTTGGGTGAGGGAAAGTTCTTCGGCAGCCTTGGTAAAGCTTTCGTGGCGAGCGGCGGCTTCGAAGCTGATCAGGGCGGTGGTGCTGGGGATCTTTCTGCGCATGTACGTCAACCTCACTAATGCGCCGCATAAAAGGCATTCAGCGACGTTTCGGAGTGAGAAATTAGCACAACAGGATGCGAAATCCTCGTTTGCCGCGCTGGCGAACCGGGCCTAGGATCAATGCCACGTTAATTCACCGATTTGCGAGGACACACTCATGGGCGGTAAAGCTAGCTTCAATTGGATCGATCCCCTGCTGCTGGATCAACAGCTCACCGAAGAAGAGCGCATGATCCGTGACACCGCCGCCCAATTCGCTCAGCAGAGCCTGGCGCCCCGCGTGCTTGAAGCTTTCCGCCATGAGAAAACCGACCCGGCGATCTTTCGCGAAATGGGCGAAGTCGGCCTGCTCGGCGCGACCATCCCTGAGCAGTACGGCGGCAGCGGCCTGAACTATGTCAGCTACGGCCTGATTGCTCGCGAAGTGGAGCGTGTCGACTCCGGCTACCGCTCGATGATGAGTGTGCAATCGTCGCTGGTAATGGTGCCAATCAACGAATTCGGCACAGAAGCCCAGAAACAGAAATACCTGCCGAAACTGGCCTCCGGTGAATGGATCGGCTGCTTCGGTCTGACCGAGCCAAACCACGGTTCCGACCCGGGTGCGATGATCACCCGTGCGCGCAAAGTCGACGGCGGCTACAGCCTGACCGGCGCCAAGATGTGGATCACCAACAGCCCCATCGCCGACGTATTTGTAGTCTGGGCCAAAGACGATGCCGGCGACATCCGTGGCTTCGTACTGGAAAAAGGCTGGAAGGGCCTGAGCGCACCGGCGATTCACGGCAAGGTCGGCCTGCGCGCCTCGATCACCGGCGAAATCGTCATGGACAACGTGTTTGTCCCGGAAGAGAACATCTTCCCGGATGTGCGCGGTCTGAAAGGCCCGTTCACCTGCCTGAACTCCGCACGCTACGGCATCTCTTGGGGAGCCTTGGGAGCTGCCGAGTTCTGCTGGCACACCGCTCGCCAGTACACCCTCGATCGTCAGCAGTTCGGGCGTCCATTGGCCGCTACCCAACTGATCCAGAAGAAGCTGGCCGACATGCAGACCGAGATCACTCTGGCGCTGCAAGGCTGTCTGCGTCTGGGGCGCATGAAGGATGAGGGCACTGCGGCGGTCGAAATCACTTCGATCATGAAGCGCAACTCCTGTGGCAAGTCGCTGGATATCGCTCGCATGGCCCGTGACATGCTGGGTGGCAACGGTATCTCTGACGAGTTCGGTGTGGCCCGTCATCTGGTCAACCTGGAAGTGGTGAATACCTATGAAGGCACCCATGACGTTCACGCGCTGATCCTCGGTCGCGCGCAAACCGGCCTGCAGGCGTTCTATTAACAGGAGAGCGACCATGGGCGCACTGTCGCATCTGCGAGTACTGGATTTATCACGCGTGCTGGCCGGGCCGTGGGCCGGACAGATTCTCGCCGACCTTGGCGCCGAGGTGATCAAGGTCGAGCGCCCGGGCAATGGCGACGACACGCGCGCCTGGGGGCCGCCCTTCCTTAAGGACGCTTATGGTGAGAACACCAGCGAGGCGGCTTATTACCTGTCGGCCAACCGCAACAAGCAATCGGTGACGATCGACTTCACTCGCCCCGAGGGGCAGCAGCTTGTGCGGGACCTCGCGGCCAAGTCGGACATTCTGATCGAGAACTTCAAGGTCGGTGGGCTGGCTGCCTATGGGCTGGACTACGAGTCGCTGAAGGCGATCAATCCGGACCTGATCTATTGCTCGATCACTGGCTTCGGTCAAACCGGGCCGTATGCCAAGCGTGCCGGTTATGACTTTATGATCCAGGGGCTGGGCGGGCTGATGAGCCTGACCGGTCGTCCTGAAGGTGATGAAGGCGCCGGGCCGGTGAAGGTGGGAGTGGCGCTGACGGACATTCTTACGGGGCTATATTCGACCGTGGCGATTCTGGCGGCGCTGGCTCATCGTGATCACGACGGTGGCGGGCAGCACATCGATATGGCTTTGCTGGATGTGCAGGTCGCATGCCTGGCGAACCAGGCAATGAACTACCTGACTACTGGCAATGCGCCGAAACGACTGGGTAATGCACACCCGAACATCGTGCCTTATCAGGACTTCCCGACGGCCGACGGTGATTTCATTCTTACCGTCGGCAATGACGGCCAGTTCCGCAAGTTTGCCGAGGTGGCGGGCCAGCCGCAGTGGGCGGACGATCCGCGATTCGCGACTAACAAGCTGCGGGTGGCTAACCGCGCGGTGTTGATTCCCCTGATCCGCCAGGCGACGGTATTCAAGACCACCGCCGAATGGGTGGCGCAGTTGGAGCAGGCGGGCGTGCCGTGTGGGCCGATCAATGATCTGTCCCAGGTGTTTGAGGATCCGCAGGTGAAGGCGCGGGGGCTGGCGATGGAGCTGCCGCATGCACTGGCGGGGATGGTCCCGCAGGTGGCGAGTCCGATCCGGCTGTCGCAGACACCGGTCGAGTACCTTCGCGCGCCTCCTTTATTGGGCGAGCATACGTTGGAGGTTTTGCAGCGAGTGCTGGGTCTGGGCGCTGGCGCGGTAGAGGCACTCAAGGCTGATGGAGTGCTTTGAGTATCGCTTCTATATAGAAGAAGGCTGTTTCCTGCCTATATATAGATGGATTTGTGCGTTTTTTAACCGATCTGTAAGTTGTTGAAAGAAAACTGAAATTAACGGTTGACGGCAGATTCAGGAAGTCTATAATTCGCCCCACTTCCGGCGCAGTCGAAACGGAAAACTCCTTGAGATTCAATGAGTTACGCAGTTTTCGGCAGCGA
>NZ_CATKPP010000021.1:0-3029 GCF_949767635.1 Pseudomonas sp. IT-93MI4 | reverse complement strand
AGCCCCACCATCGAGCAGGCCGACAACGACGGCGCCGGCCCGGACCTGCATACCGGCAACCTGACCCAAGCTTCCGTACGCATGGGCGACTGGCCGCTGATCGCCCTCAACCAATACGTCTGGTTGCGCCTGTGCGGGACCAATGCCGACGGTAGCGCCTACACACGCGAGATCTGGAGTGCGCCGACGGCCGGCACCAACCCCGACTGGATCGCTGACCGGTTCTTCACTGTTTCGCTTCCAGCCGATGAGCTCAAAGCTCTGCAGGATGGCAGCGATCTGGAGTTGGCGTTTAAAGCGGCGCTTGGTCAGAGCACGGTGGAGAGTGAGGCGGTGGAGTTTCCGGTGCGCACTTATACGATCAAAGCGATTGAGGATGTGCGCCCAGAAATTACCCTAGTGGAAGACTCCAAAGGGAATGAGATTGCCAAAGGCGGATTCACCGTTGATACCCAGATCACGTTGTCAGGGGGTGGGGCCAAAGGTCAGAAAGTCCAGATCAAGGACGGCACCACCGTCAAAGGTGAAGCGACGGTTAACCTGACGACCGGCCTGTGGGAACTGACCCTGACAGGCTTGAGCTTGGCCGCTCACAGCTTCACCGCCATCGCGCTGTATGGCGGTGGTCAGGTGTCCGCAGCGTGGACATTGACGGTGACGGCCAGTACCCC
Source organism: Pseudomonas sp. IT-93MI4 (assembly GCF_949767635.1). Lineage (NCBI taxonomy): Bacteria > Pseudomonadati > Pseudomonadota > Gammaproteobacteria > Pseudomonadales > Pseudomonadaceae > Pseudomonas > Pseudomonas sp. IT-93MI4. Next base: position 2,358 of record NZ_CATKPP010000021.1, on the reverse strand, counting down.
ACCGACCATCACCAAGGCCATCGACTCCAAAGGAGCAGCGATTGCCAAAGGCGGATTCACCGTCGATACCCAGATCACGTTGTCAGGGGCCGGGGCCAAAGGTCAGAAAGTCCAGATCAAGGACGGCACCACCGTCAAAGGTGAAGCGACGGTTAACCTGACGACCGGCCTGTGGGAACTGACCTTGACAGGCTTGAGCTTGGCCGCTCACAGCTTCACCGCCATCGCTAAGTATGGCAGTGGGCAGGTATCCACGGCGTGGACGTTGACAGTGACGGCCAATACCGCACCGACCATTACCCATGCACTAGACTCCCAAGGTAGAGACATTCCCCATGGCCAATCGACCGTCGATACCACGGTCAAGCTTAAAGGGAAAGGGGCTAAAGGTCAGAAAGTCCAGATCAAGGACGGCAACATCGAGATAGACATTGCCGACATCAATCCACAAGGTGGTGACTGGGAAATCACTGCAAGGAACTTGAGCGTGGACTCCCATAGTTTCACCGCCACCGCCCAATATGGCAGTGAGCAGGTGTCGAATCCGCGGGTGGTCATCATATCGCCACCCTTGAGTGAAAACTTTAACGACAGGAGCAATGTTATTGAGCCAGTAGTATTGGTTCTTCCTACTATGACAATAGAGCGCAACCCAGTGGCAGGACAACATATAGCAATTTTGACTAATAGCAATTACGAGCCACCTTTCGCCGGAAAATATTTAGGGATAAATGGTGACAACTCCACGACTACATTTACATTCAGGAATAATTACTCATCTATATCGTTCGATTACGCACACACAATCGACCCAGCGACAGCTAAATTTTATGACTCCACGAATAGACTGCTCGGCGAAATAACACTTCTAACAGATAGCCTTACCAAGCCGAAACCTGCTCGATTCCAAGGATCTGGCATAAGAAAAATGATTGTCACCACTGCCCGGTCGGCTGTTGTCTTTGATAACTTTATATTTAGCCAATAATCTTATAAAAAATTACAGGCATTAAAAAGACAGGGACAGGTTCAATTATCCGTCCCTGTCTATGTTTCGCACTTATGGCATGAAGCAGACCTGTAAAGGCAATATAGTCGAACTGATTTATTTAATGGCAGTAGTGAGTAAGTTTACGCCTACAAGAAATCTTTGCCGGGCGCGTAACCTGTGACCAACGCAGATCCATCTAGGTCTTCGCCTGCTCGCGAAGAGGCCATGACTGTTGGTGCCTGTTCCTTGGGCACAACATTATCCAGCGCCTGATTCACCGCCAACTCCCCCAGCATCACCACTTGGGCAATGCCCAGCGCCGTATTACGGCCCGGCCCCTCCAGCGTGCCGGCGAAATCGCCGAGCATCACCGTGGCCGAGGCCAGGGATTCGCAGGCGTTGGCCAGCAGGGATTCGGTGTCGGTTTGCGGGTTGACCAGGAACATGCTGCTGGGGGTGTAGGGTGTGGCCATGATGTTCGCGGGCGCGAGGTAATGGTCGAGGGCGCGTTCGGCGGCTTCGTGGAGTTTTCTTGAGTTGAGGGATTCGTAGGGTGATAGCGGGTCTGTGGTCGGCGGGTTGGGCTTGGGTTCGGGCATCAGGTGGAACTCCGATCGAGGCACTTTGAATGGATGACGACCTGTAGGAGCTGCCGAAGGCTGCGATCTTTTGATCTTGTTTTTTAAAAGCAACATCAAAAGATCGCAGCCTTCGGCAGCTCCTACAGGGGACCGGGCAGTTAGTTCGGCACGCGGCGGCTGTCCAGTACCCGGTTGACCATCAGCTCACTGAGCATGATCACCTGATGCAGCATCAGCATGGCCCGGCGCTGTGAGTTGTCGACGGTGTCGCCGATATCGCGGGCCATGTCACTGCCCGCGGCTAAGGATTCGCAGGCTTCGACGAGCAAGGTTTCTTCGTCCACGGTGGGGTCGATGAGGAAGATTCTGTTCGATTGGCATGACGAGGTTGAAGGGATCGAGATCTTCAGGGCGCCGGGGTTGAGGTAGAAGTTGATGACGCGGTCGGTTGCCGCTTTTATCTTCTGCGGGTCGAGGGCTGGGTCGTACGGGATCGAGGTGTCTGGGGGGTTGGGTGTGGCTTTGAACATGGATGAAGCTCCTGCTTAGCAAAAGTAAGGAGCCATCACTCTCGCTACCAAACGAGGGTGGCGGCCATACGCGGGTTGGTAGACCGGTCTAAGCAGGAAAACCCGGCGCTCCCGAAGGAGCCCCACGCATGGCCACCATGAAATCGAGTCCCTGAAAAGGGACTGCACACGGTGTCGCCATCACACTTAGAAACGGGCTACCAAACCCGATCACTGATTTTCAGTGACAGGGAAACGATATAGCCCGCCCCATAGC
>NZ_CATKPP010000020.1:0-3141 GCF_949767635.1 Pseudomonas sp. IT-93MI4 | reverse complement strand
ACGGATCAGGCTAAGGTAAAATTTGTGAGTGACTCTTAAGAGTTTTGCGAATTTTCGGCGAATGTCGTCTTCACAGTATAACCAGATTGCTTGGGGTTATATGGTCAAGTGAAGAAGCGCATACGGTGGATGCCTTGGCAGTCAGAGGCGATGAAAGACGTGGTAGCCTGCGAAAAGCTTCGGGGAGTCGGCAAACAGACTTTGATCCGGAGATGTCTGAATGGGGGAACCCAGCCATCATAAGATGGTTATCTTGTACTGAATACATAGGTGCAAGAGGCGAACCAGGGGAACTGAAACATCTAAGTACCCTGAGGAAAAGAAATCAACCGAGATTCCCTTAGTAGTGGCGAGCGAACGGGGACTAGCCCTTAAGTGGCTTTGAGATTAGCGGAACGCTCTGGAAAGTGCGGCCATAGTGGGTGATAGCCCTGTACGCGAAAGTCTCTTAGTCATGAAATCGAGTAGGACGGAGCACGAGAAACTTTGTCTGAATATGGGGGGACCATCCTCCAAGGCTAAATACTACTGACTGACCGATAGTGAACTAGTACCGTGAGGGAAAGGCGAAAAGAACCCCGGAGAGGGGAGTGAAATAGATCCTGAAACCGTATGCGTACAAGCAGTGGGAGCCCACTTTGTTGGGTGACTGCGTACCTTTTGTATAATGGGTCAGCGACTTATTTTCAGTGGCGAGCTTAACCGAATAGGGGAGGCGTAGCGAAAGCGAGTCTTAATAGGGCGTCTAGTCGCTGGGAATAGACCCGAAACCGGGCGATCTATCCATGGGCAGGTTGAAGGTTAGGTAACACTGACTGGAGGACCGAACCGACTACCGTTGAAAAGTTAGCGGATGACCTGTGGATCGGAGTGAAAGGCTAATCAAGCTCGGAGATAGCTGGTTCTCCTCGAAAGCTATTTAGGTAGCGCCTCATGTATCACTGTAGGGGGTAGAGCACTGTTTCGGCTAGGGGGTCATCCCGACTTACCAAACCGATGCAAACTCCGAATACCTACAAGTGCCGAGCATGGGAGACACACGGCGGGTGCTAACGTCCGTCGTGAAAAGGGAAACAACCCAGACCGTCAGCTAAGGTCCCAAAGTTATGGTTAAGTGGGAAACGATGTGGGAAGGCTTAGACAGCTAGGAGGTTGGCTTAGAAGCAGCCACCCTTTAAAGAAAGCGTAATAGCTCACTAGTCGAGTCGGCCTGCGCGGAAGATGTAACGGGGCTCAAACCATACACCGAAGCTACGGGTATCACGCAAGTGATGCGGTAGAGGAGCGTTCTGTAAGCCTGTGAAGGTGAGTTGAGAAGCTTGCTGGAGGTATCAGAAGTGCGAATGCTGACATGAGTAACGACAATGGGTGTGAAAAACACCCACGCCGAAAGACCAAGGTTTCCTGCGCAACGTTAATCGACGCAGGGTTAGTCGGTCCCTAAGGCGAGGCTGAAAAGCGTAGTCGATGGAAAACAGGTTAATATTCCTGTACTTCTGGTTATTGCGATGGAGGGACGGAGAAGGCTAGGCCAGCTTGGCGTTGGTTGTCCAAGTTTAAGGTGGTAGGCTGAGATCTTAGGTAAATCCGGGATCTTAAGGCCGAGAGCTGATGACGAGTTACCTTTTAGGTGACGAAGTGGTTGATGCCATGCTTCCAAGAAAAGCTTCTAAGCTTCAGATAACCAGGAACCGTACCCCAAACCGACACAGGTGGTTGGGTAGAGAATACCAAGGCGCTTGAGAGAACTCGGGTGAAGGAACTAGGCAAAATGGCACCGTAACTTCGGGAGAAGGTGCGCCGGTGAGGGTGAAGGACTTGCTCCGTAAGCTCATGCCGGTCGAAGATACCAGGCCGCTGCGACTGTTTATTAAAAACACAGCACTCTGCAAACACGAAAGTGGACGTATAGGGTGTGACGCCTGCCCGGTGCCGGAAGGTTAATTGATGGGGTTAGCTAACGCGAAGCTCTTGATCGAAGCCCCGGTAAACGGCGGCCGTAACTATAACGGTCCTAAGGTAGCGAAATTCCTTGTCGGGTAAGTTCCGACCTGCACGAATGGCGTAACGATGGCGGCGCTGTCTCCACCCGAGACTCAGTGAAATTGAAATCGCTGTGAAGATGCAGTGTATCCGCGGCTAGACGGAAAGACCCCGTGAACCTTTACTATAGCTTTGCACTGGACTTTGAATTTGCTTGTGTAGGATAGGTGGGAGGCTTTGAAGCGTGGACGCCAGTTCGCGTGGAGCCATCCTTGAAATACCACCCTGGCAACTTTGAGGTTCTAACTCAGGTCCGTTATCCGGATCGAGGACAGTGTATGGTGGGTAGTTTGACTGGGGCGGTCTCCTCCTAAAGAGTAACGGAGGAGTACGAAGGTGCGCTCAGACCGGTCGGAAATCGGTCGTAGAGTATAAAGGCAAAAGCGCGCTTGACTGCGAGACAGACACGTCGAGCAGGTACGAAAGTAGGTCTTAGTGATCCGGTGGTTCTGTATGGAAGGGCCATCGCTCAACGGATAAAAGGTACTCCGGGGATAACAGGCTGATACCGCCCAAGAGTTCATATCGACGGCGGTGTTTGGCACCTCGATGTCGGCTCATCACATCCTGGGGCTGAAGCCGGTCCCAAGGGTATGGCTGTTCGCCATTTAAAGTGGTACGCGAGCTGGGTTTAGAACGTCGTGAGACAGTTCGGTCCCTATCTGCCGTGGACGTTTGAGATTTGAGAGGGGCTGCTCCTAGTACGAGAGGACCGGAGTGGACGAACCTCTGGTGTTCCGGTTGTCACGCCAGTGGCATTGCCGGGTAGCTATGTTCGGGAAAGATAACCGCTGAAAGCATCTAAGCGGGAAACTTGCCTCAAGATGAGATCTCACTGGAACCTTGAGTTCCCTGAAGGGCCGTCGAAGACTACGACGTTGATAGGTTGGGTGTGTAAGCGCTGTGAGGCGTTGAGCTAACCAATACTAATTGCCCGTGAGGCTTGACCATATAACACCCAAGCAATCTGCATGCTCGAAAGAGACCAGATTGCGGTGTGTGAAGACGCAATGAACCGAAAGTTCGCGATGCTCACAAACACCTGTATCACATACCCGATTTGCTGAAGCGAGGCCAGTTGGTCACGAGTCAGTACCC
>NZ_CATKPP010000019.1:0-3299 GCF_949767635.1 Pseudomonas sp. IT-93MI4 | reverse complement strand
AATGACATCGCCCTCCGCGATGTCCGGGTAAGGCGAGCCGCTGCCGGACGCGGACCTGATGACAATCGGCACTCCCGCTTCGGCAACGTCTTTGTCCACCCCGCCGTTAACGATTTCCGGAGGAATGTACATGTACAGGTTGGAGTGACCAGGGCCCGGGTCGATGTCCTGGCCACCGGGGAGTTCCAGTTTGACGAAGAGGTTGAGGGGCTTGTCCGGACGCTCTTCTTTTTGATTGGGCTGTTTGATTTCGTAGGTGAGTTCGTAAGAACCGGTCTGCAGATGACGGGGAGCCACCCACAAGAGGGTCGGTTGCTTGAGCTCGGTCTGGTCAATGATGGGACGCCCGTCGACCTCACGGTCATTGAGCAGCAGCTTGACGGTATCGCCGACAGCCTTGCTGGCCCAGACGGGGATGACGACCAGCAGGCCGAGGTCGGGAAAAGTGAACACCGCCGCCCGGTTGATCCCCCACTGGCCGGAAGGCAGGAGGCGTCCGAGCACTATCGGGTCCAGCAATGAATGGGGGGCAGAGCTTTTCTTCTTGGGCTGAACGAGCATGGTCGGAACTCCAAGCGAACTGTCGGGAGACAAAGGGCGTGGAGTTATTCAGCGCTGAAGATAACGGCTCTGGCTACTGTCAGAAATTACAGGTGAGGACCTATTTGCGATGAACGGTCGAGAGGGCTGGGGTGATTGCGGGTGGGCAGGACAGCGCGGCAATCATCAGCAGCGTGCTCAATGATCATTCGTTGAAGACGGGGACGGTTTGATCGAGACCTGAACGACAAAACCCGCCGCCCCGGTTGATCGGGGCGGCGGGTTTTGTCCTTCTGAAGAAATGGGTTGCCGGTGAGTCAGTCTTCGCGAGCAGGCTCACTCCTACAGGGATGAGCGGGGTTCGCGGGATGTCGGGTCAGTCGAGGCGTTTGAAGACGAGCGCCTTCAGACCGCTCTCAGGATCAATATCCGGAAACTCCGGCGGATTCTCCAGCCGCTGCTCAAAGCGCAAGCTTGGCGCCTCTTGCGTCACGCCATCAATCAGAAAGTCCGAACCAAATGACGGATCATTCATGCACGCCAGCACCGTGCCGTCTGCCGTGAGCAATTCCGGTAAACGACGCAATACGCGCTGGTAATCCTTGGTCAGCAGAAAACTGCCTTTCTGGAACGATGGCGGGTCGATGATGACCAGGTCGTACGGGCCGCTGTTGATCACCTTGCCCCACGACTTGAACAGGTCGTGGCCAAGGAAACTCACCTTGCTCAGGTCATGCCCGTTCAAGCGATGATTGTCGCGGCCACGGCTGAGGGCGGCGCGGGACATGTCGAGGTTGACCACATGGCTGGCGCCGCCTTCGATCGCTGCCACGGAAAACCCGCAGGTGTAGGCGAACAGGTTCAGTACGCGTTTGCCCGCTGCCTGCTCACGCACCCAGTTGCGCCCGTAGCGCATGTCGAGAAACAGCCCGGCGTTTTGCTTGCGGCCCAGGTCGACGCGGTACTGCAAGCCGCCCTCGACGATGCTCATCTCCTCGATTTCATTGCCCAGCAGCCATTCGGCGGTGCTCTGCGGCAGGTAACGATGTTGGACCAACAAGGTGTGGGCACCGGACTCTTGCCATTCCGCCGAGGTGCTGATGTCGAGCAGCAATTGCTTGAGCGCTTCGAGTTGCTCCGGCAGCGGCTCCTTGAACAGCGACACCAGCACCACGCCTTGCAGCCAGTCCACCGTCAGCTGTTCCAGCCCCGGCCAGCAACGCCCGCGGCCATGGAACAGGCGGCGGGTTTCGCTCGGTGCCGCAGCGATTGCAGACAGCAGATGGGCGCGGAGTGTGGCGAGGGCTTCAGGGTTCATCAGTCACGGTCGGCAAGCAAAAGGGCCGGCATTTTAACCACAAAAACCACTTGGCGAACGCCGGTCAGCCAAGGCGATTGACCACTGTTAAGAAAAGACCTGTATCAAAAATGAATTTATGCAGGGCGCGCTGCTCATACCAGATAAGCAGCGGATTCGAGCCGCTAAGTCTTTAATGCAATTCAGGGAGTGCCAGTTCATGAGTCCAACACCGACACCGAGCGCGCTCCTTCCTGGCGGGTTGATTCTGGTGGTTGAGGACGACCCGTTGATTCTGGAGTTTCTCTGCGAAATTCTTCAGGAGGAAGGTTTCAAGGTCGAGCCGCAAACCAGCGCGGATGCCGCCAAGCTGTATCTGGAAAAGCACGCGTCGGATGTCGCGTTGCTGCTGACCGACATCACCATGCCCGGTGAAATCAACGGCGCCGGGCTGGCCAATCTGGTTGGCGACCGCTGGCCGGAAAAGCCGGTGATGGTCATGTCCGGTTATGAAACCCCGGAAACTTCCGGGGTCAAGCATCCGGTGGCGTTCATCAAAAAGCCCTGGGCGATCGGCCAGTTGCTTGACTGTGTCGACAGCGCTTTCAAGTCCAAGGCGCCACGTCTGCACTGAGGTGGCGGGTCGAACTGCCGGGTAAAAATGCTACATTGCCCGGCCAATCCGCCCAGTTCTGTCAAAGGATGCGACCTTTTGTCTGCTCACGATAACGTCTTCGACCGCGCGTTCGGCGCGTTCCTGTTCGACATGGACGGTACCGTCCTCAATTCCATCGCTGCTGCCGAGCGAGTCTGGGCAGCGTGGGCTGAGCGCCACGGGGTTGATGTCGAGAGTTTCCTGCCGACCATACACGGTGCTCGCGCCATCGACACCATCCGCCGGCTGAACCTGCCGGGAGTGGACGCCGAGGCGCAAGCGGCGTTCATTGCGCGGGCGGAAATCGATGATGTCGAAGGGATTGTGCAGATACCTGGGGCCGCGGCGTTTCTCGCCAGCCTGCCTGTCGAACGCTGGGCCATGGTGACCTCGGCGCCACGGGCTCTGGCGTTGCGGCGGATGGCTGCGGCGGGGATTTGCGAGCCTGCAGTGATGATCACGGCGGAGGATGTGACGGCTGGCAAACCTGATCCGGCGGGTTATCGTCTGGCGGCAAAGCGCCTGGGGCTTGAGGTTGGCGACTGCCTGATTTTCGAAGATGCCACTGTCGGCATCCAGGCTGCTGAAGCGGCAGGTGCAGCGCTGATGATCATCACCACGACGCACCAGCATCCCCTCGAAACCCGCCACGCGACTATCGACAGTTATGAGCCGCTGAGAGTTGTCGTCGATAGCCAAGGTCAACTGCACCTGCAAAAGGCCTGACACTACAAAGTCCCCTGTGGCAGCGGGCTTGCTCGCGAATGCGGTCTTTCAGTTGCATGCGATGTCGACTGATTCAGCGCA
>NZ_CATKPP010000018.1:0-7753 GCF_949767635.1 Pseudomonas sp. IT-93MI4 | reverse complement strand
AGAACCCCTGTCTGCTAACGCAGACAGGGGTTTTGTCGTTTCAGGACCCCCAAACATCAGGCCGTTTTACGAGCCTGGCTGATGCGCCGGGCCTGCCACTTGCGCCACCAGATGTAGACGCCAGTCCCTGACAGCCCCGCAATCACAACACCCAATACCGCGATGATCACTTGCCCGGTGAAGCCGATGATCCGTCCGCCATGTATCGGTAGTTGCAAGCGGTAAAACCGTTCCCCCAATGTCCCTTGTCCGGCAATTTCCTGACCTAATAATCGCCCGTCAGTACCGTGGAAAAACAACCAGGATTTTCCATGCGCTTGAGTGTCATGTTGCCCGAATCCTGCGCCGTAGAAGTTGTACTCAAAGCTGTAATACAACTCCCCGATCGCCGCTGTCAGCCCTAACCTCTTCCCCTCGACCAATGCCCTTTCGTACGCCTGTTGATAACTCAACTGTGTCACCCCCAACTCCGAGGGAGGCATTCGCCCTCGAGCCTCATAAACGCTCGGCTCGATCGGTGAAAGCAGCGACACCGCCGGTTTGAAGACCTGACTGGGCAAGTTCATCGCGACACTGCTGACCGCAATCGGTAGCAACAACAACCACAGCCACAATCCACCGGTCCGATGCAGATCGAAGTTGAGTCGATAGACGTGGCCGCCCTTGATCTTCCAGGCCGCCGACCACTTTTTCCAGAACGGCTTGCCACGAGGAAACGTCAGCCACAGCGCGATGAAACAATCGATCACCCAGGCGCTGGCAACCAGCCCCATCAACCACAAGCCCCAGTTTCCGGGCAGCGTCAAGTTGTAATGAAACTCAAGAATGAACGGAATGAAGTTCTCCCGGGAAAAGCAGCACTCACCCCAGTAACGTTGGCCCTTCTGCTCGGCACTCACCGGGTCGAGATAGAACACCTGATTGCGCTCATCGAACGGTTTGCCGGTCACCGGATCATTACGCGGTACCGCCGCCAACATGGCGGTATGCCCCGTCTCCTGCGGATACTCCATGTACCAGACCTGCAACTTCGGATGCGTGGTTTGCACCACGTCGACCAAGCCCCCGGGAGGCAATCGTTGCCCCTCAAATGAGGCTGCGTAGAAGTGCGGATTCAGCCACTCATCCAACTCATGATTGAACGCAAGAATGCTTCCGGTGATCCCGGCCAGCAGCAAAAACACCGCTGTTGCCAGCCCGATATAGCGATGCAACAACACCAACAATGCGCGCATGAGAATTTCCCCACAGAAGCGACAAAGCCAGCCCCTGAAAACAGGGGCTGGCTTTTTATGCACAAGGCAAAGGTTTAGAACTGGTAGCTGACCGTGGCGGCGACGTTGCGCTCTTCGCCCATGTAGCAGAAGTTCAGACTCGCGCAGGAGGCCACGTAGGATTCATTGGTCAGGTTGTTCGCGTTCAGGCGCACGTCGACACCTTTCAAACCAACCTTGCCCAGGTCATAGCCGATCGATGCGTCGAACAGCGTGTAGGAAGGCACCTTCAGCGTGTTTTCCGCATCCGCCCAGCTGTAACCGACATAACTCACACCACCGCCCAGGCGCAGGCCGTCGAGTGCCGCACTGTCGAATTTGTAGTCCGCCCACAACGACGCCATGTGCCGCGGTGCCTGAGTCGGCGAGTTGCCTTTGTTCTCGATCACATCGGTCGGCGTGCTCAAGGTGCTGACCATCGACTTCGAGTACTCGATATCGGTGAAGGTGTAGCTGCCGAGTACTTTCAGGTTGTCGGTCAACTGCATGTGCGCTTCCAGTTCCAGCCCTTGCGAACGGACAGCGCCTACCGCGCGGTAGAAGTTTTCCTGCGGCAGTTTGGTCGCCAGATTTTCTTGATCAATGCGGAACAGCGAGGCTGTGAACAGGTTGTCGGTGCCCGGCGGTTGATACTTCAGGCCGACTTCCCATTGCGTCCCGTCAGTTGGCGGCAGAGGATTACCGGCGCTGTCGGCATACGAGTTCGGGTTAAACGACTCGGAGTAGCTGATGTACGGCGCCAGGCCGTTATCGAACAGATACAACGCACCAGCGCGGCCGGTCAGTTTGGTGCGGCGGTCGTTGATTTCCGTGCCCACCGGACGGCCCGCTTCGGCGATACGGTTCTCATCCGACGTCTCGACCCAGTCCTGACGCAGACCCAGCGAAAACCGCCATTGATCCATCTCGATCAGGTCTTGCAGGTAGGCCCCGGTCTGCTCCAGGCGGCGCAGGTAACTTGTGTCGCCGTACATATCGATCGCCGAATTGCCGTAGACCGGGTTGAACGCATTGATCGGCGCCAGACCGCCGCTGGTCCAGTCGACCACGGTTTTGCGCCGCTGATAGTCCGCACCCATCAACACGGTGTGCTTGGTAGCTCCGGTGAAGAATTCGGCCTGCAGCATGTTGTCGACGATGAACGCATGCAGACGTTCATCGCCGCCGGTGTAGTAGCGGTTAAGTTCGTTGCTGGTTGGCGTCGTCCAGCCATAGGCGTAAACCTGATCCATGTTCACTTTGGAGTCGAGGTAACGGAAGTTCTGCCGCGCTGTGAAGACATCGTTGAAGCGATGTTCGAACTGATAGCCGAACGATTGCTGATCCCGCGAGTAGCCATCAATCCCCGGCTCACCCTCGAAGAAGTGCGGCGAGATGCGATTGCCGTTGCGCTGATGAATCGTCCCGTCCGCCGGCACGCCACCGTGGTAGCCGCCATCCGGATCGTGCTGCAGATACGCCTGCAGCGTCAGCGAGGTGTCTTCAGTGAAATCGATGCTCAGCGTCGGAGCGAGGGCGAAGCGTTTTTCCTTGTTGTGGTCGAATTGTGTGTCGGACTGATCCGTCAAACCGGTCAGACGATAGGCAATGCGCTTGTCGTCATCGCCCGGACCACTGAAGTCAAAACCGACCCCGCGCTGACCTTGGGTACCGACCGTGGCCTGAACCTGATGATAGGCCTCGTACAACGGCTTTTTGCTGGTCAGCGCCACCAGGCCACCGGGCGAACTGCGGCCATACAAGACCGACGACGGGCCTTTGAGAATATCCACGCGCTCGAGGAAATACGGATCGACCTGCATGGTGCTGTAGGTCCCGCTGTCGCCCATCGACTTGAGGCCGTCGAGGTAGATGTTATCCACCGAGCCATCGTTGAAGCCGCGCATCGCCACATAGTCGTAGCGATGGGTCGCCCCGTAAGGGTTGGTCAGCACGCCGGGGGTATAACGCATCGCCTGGGAGACGGTCTGCGAGCCTTGATCGTCCATTTGCTCGCGGGTGACCACGGACACGCTTTGCGAAGTTTCCAGCAACGCGGTACTGGTCTTGGTGGCGATCTGGCTGTGGGTGGCGTTATAGCCTTCCATGCTGCCGAGTGCGTTGCCGAGGGCGAAACCTTTGATATCGGTGGTTGGCAGTGCCAGCGCATCGGTTTCACTGACAGGACGCAGGACGTAGCTGCTGCCGTCCTGGCTGACTGCTTCCAGGCCCGAACCGCTGAGCAAATGGCTCAACGCCTGATCAGTTGAATATTCGCCCTGTACGCCCGGAGACTGTTGTCCCTGCGTTTGCTGCGGAGTCATCGCCAGGGTAATGCCTGCCTGACGGGCAAACTGGTTCAGCGCTTCGCCCAGCGGGCCGGCGCCGATGCTGTAGCGATGACTGCTCGCTTCACTGGCAGGGGCGGCGACGCTCAGGCCGGGCAGCGCACCGGCACCCAGAACGGTGGACAGCAGGGCGGCGCGAACGGCGTGGCGCAGCAGGCCCGATTCGGCAGTGAAATTCAGCGGTTTCTTACAGGTGAGGCGGACAGTCATTGTCGGTTTCCGTGGCAAGTCGCAAAGGCTGAGTTGAAGTGCTTACTGACCAAGCCGGACTTGTCGCGAAAACCCGCCAAAATAATTTCAGGCCACCGCCTCGAGTGTGACCCACCATCGGGTGCGATAACGCAATTGCACCGGCAGGGTCTGCGGCAGGATGGCCAGCAGCGTGTCGGTGTCCTCCAGGCGGAACACTCCGGACAGGCGCAAGTCCGCCACCTGCGGCGCGCACGTCACAAATCCCTGACGATAACGCCCGACTTCATTGAGGAAATCGCCCAGGCGCATATTGCGGGTCACAATCAAACCATCGGCCCACGCGCCCACGTCCATATCCAGTGGCGCTGCCGGGCGCACCTGATGATGATCGATCAGATAGGTCTGCCCCGCGAGTGCCTCGACGGAGGTTGCGCCGCTGCGGATGGCGACGCTCCCGGAGCTGACGGTGAGCCGTGTGCAATCGCTGTCCTGACGCAAGATGAAGCGGGCTTTTATCGGCTCATAAATACCATGACGACTTTGCACGCGAAGTGGCCGGTTGAACGTCGCGCCTTCATCGTTACCGCCGCATGTGACGATGATTTCGCCGCGAGTGAGTTTAATCAGCCGCTGCTGCGCGGTGTAGTCCAGATCCACTGCGCTGGCAGTGTTCAGCTCGATCCGCGTGCCATCGGGCAACTGGAACCCGCGACGCTCGCCGGTCGCCGTAGCGTAATCAGCGCGCCACTGCTGCCAGACGGAGGTGTCCTTGGCCAGCCACGCCGCGGAGCCCATCAGCACCGCGCCAGACAGCAGCTTCAAGGCTTGTCGCCGCCCCAGCCCTTGCGCACTGTTTTCCAGCGTATTGAACGCCACCTGGGCGCCGGGCACTGCGCGCAAGTTATGGCTCAATTCCGCCTGCAGCGACTGCACGCGCTGCCAGGCCAGTTCATGTTCATGATGTTCGGCGCGCCACGCGTCGCACTGATGACTCAGGCGCGCATTGCCATGGTTGTTACGCAGCCGCAGCAACCAGTGGATGGCTTGCTTGACCACCTGTTGCTGCGGCGCGGCGCGGCGCGCGACTGAGTTGTTATCCACAGGCATCAACTTGCGTACCGCAACACGTAGCAGTGATACAGCGCATCGGCGACGTAACGTTCGACTGAACGCAGTGACAAGCCCATCTGCGCGGCGATCTGCTTGTGGGTCAAACCTTCGCACTGCGCCAGCAGAAACGCCTGACGCACTTTCGGTCGCAAGCCTTCAAGCATGCGCGCGATGCTCTCGAGCAACTCGATTACCAAGGCGCGGGTTTCGGCGCTTGGGGTTTCGGCTTCGGGCAAATGGGCGATGGTTTCGAGATAGGCGCGTTCGATTTCTTCACGACGCCAATGATCGATCACCAGGCCACGGGCGATGGTGCGTAAAAATGCGCGAGGCGCCTTGAGTTCCAGGCGTTCGCTGCGCTGCAACAGGCGGACGAAGGTGTCCTGAGCCAGATCTGCGGCATCCGCGGCATTGCCCAGCCGCGCCCGCAGCCAGGCGTTGAGCCAGCCGTGATGACTCCTGTAAAGCGCCTGCACTGCAAACTCAGGTGAGGACATGAACGCGACAGCCCGAACGTCACAAATGATAATTAGTCGCATTTTTATCAGGGGCTGCGAATTTTGCAACCTCTGCTCGGAGATCCAGCAAAAAAACTTCGTGGCGAACGCTCTGGCACGCCGTTCGGCGGGAATCTGACAGAAATGCAGGCCATTTCCCACGCAGCCCTAAGATTTCCGTGAATGTTGCCGACAGACTGGTGAGACATGCGTGCACCAAAGTAGAGCGGCCGTCAGAACGCCGCCTGCGCTGTACATGGAATGTTGCATCCCGGAACGCATCCCCACTTTTGCATAAGAAGTCCCATGAAATGAATCTCAAGTTCAGCCATAAAATCCTGTTGGCCGCCTCGGGCGTCGTGGTCCTGGCTTTCGCTTTGTTCACCCTCTACAACGACTATCTGCAGCGCAACACCATTCGCCAGAACCTCCAGTCGTCTGTGCAGCAGGCCGGCGATCTGACCGCCAGCAGCGTGCAGAACTGGATGAGCGGGCGAATTCTGGTGCTGGAAAACCTCGCGCAGAACGTTGCCCATCAGGGCAAGGACGCCGACTTCCCGGGGCTGGTCGATCAACCGGCCTTCACCTCGAACTTCCAGTTCACCTACGTCGGTCAGGCCAACGGAGTGTTCACCCAGCGGCCTGACGCGAAGATGCCCGACGGCTACGACCCGCGTCAGCGCCCTTGGTACAAGCAGGCCGTGGTCGCCGACAAAACCATGCTGACGCCGCCATACATGGCGGCGGTCGGTGGTCTGGTAGTGACCATCGCCATGCCGGTGAAAAAGAATGGCGAACTGCTGGGTGTGGTCGGCGGTGACCTGAGCCTGGAAACCCTGGTGAAGATCATCAACTCGGTGGACTTCGGTGGCCTCGGTCACGCGTTCCTGGTCAGCGGTGACGGTCAGGTGATCGTCAGCCCGGACAAAGACCAGGTGATGAAGAACCTCAAGGACATCTACCCGAATTCCGGTGTGCGCATCGAGAAGGGCAACCAGAACGTGGTGCTCAACGGCCAGGAACGCATCCTGTCGTTCACCCCGGTCAGCGGTTTGCCGAATGCCGACTGGTACATCGGGCTGTCGATCGATCGTGACAAGGCCTACGCCGCCCTCAGCCAGTTCCGTACTTCGGCGCTGATCGCGATGTTCGTCGCGGTCGCGGCGATTGCGCTGCTGCTGAGCCTGCTGATCAACGTCCTGATGCGTCCGCTGACCACCATGGGCCGCGCGATGCAGGACATCGCTCAAGGCGAAGGCGACCTGACCCGGCGTCTGGTCGTGGCAGGCAAGGATGAGTTCGCCGAACTGGGCAGCGCGTTCAACCAGTTCGTCGAGCGCATTCACGCGTCGATTTCCGAAGTGTCGTCGGCCACCCGTCACGTGCACGACCTGTCGCAACGGGTAATGGCCTCGTCCAACGCCTCGATCATCGGTTCCGACGAACAAAGCGCGCGCACCAACAGCGTGGCTGCCGCGATCAATCAGTTGGGCGCCGCCACTCAGGAAATCGCCCGCAACGCCGCCGATGCGTCGCAGCACGCCAGCGGCGCCAGCGAGCAGGCCGATGACGGTCGTCAGGTGGTCGAGCAGACCATTCAGGCGATGACCGAGCTGTCGCAGAAGATCAGCCTGTCATGCACCCAGATCGAAACCCTGAATGCCAGCACCGACAACATCGGCCACATCCTCGATGTGATCAAAGGCATCTCGCAACAGACCAACCTGCTGGCGCTCAACGCGGCCATCGAAGCGGCCCGTGCCGGTGAAGCCGGACGCGGTTTTGCGGTGGTGGCGGACGAAGTGCGCAACCTCGCCCATCGCACCCAGGAATCGGCGGAAGAGATCCACAAGATGATCACCTCCTTGCAGGTCGGTTCGCGTGAAGCGGTGACCACCATGAACGCCAGTCAGGCGTCCAGCGAAGAGAGCGTGGAAGTGGCCAATCAGGCCGGTCTGCGCCTGGTCAGCGTGACCCAGCGCATCGGCGAAATCGACGGCATGAACCAGTCGGTGGCCGCTGCAACCGAAGAGCAGACCGCGGTGGTGGAAACCCTCAACGTCGACGTCAACCAGATCAACCTGCTGAACCAGCAGAGCGTGGCCAACCTCAATGAAACGTTGAAGGATTGTGATGCGTTGTCGCAGCAGGCTAATCGGTTGAAGCAGTTGGTCGATAGCTTCAAGATCTGATTTTCAGATTCGAGACCGCGTTATCGTTCTTCGCGAGCAGGCTCGCTCCCACAAATTGAACGCGTTCCTACAGAAGGAGTGCGATCAAAATGTGGGAGCAACTGTCTTACTGCCACCGTTCGTCACCGCCACTCTGTGCCGTCTCGCAGCATGGCATTCAG
>NZ_CATKPP010000017.1:0-12931 GCF_949767635.1 Pseudomonas sp. IT-93MI4 | reverse complement strand
GTGGGGGGGGGCTTGCGCGCGAATGCGGTGGGTCAGTTGATGGTGATGTTGGCTGTCATGACGCCTTCGCGAGCAAGCCCGCTCCCACAGGGTTAGTTGGTGGACTCAAGATTGGCGGCTGGTCGGTGCCATGGGGTTATGTGGCGGACTCAGGATTGACGGCTGGCGGGGATCCAAATGTGGGAGCGGGCTTGCTCGCGAATGCGGTGGGTCAAGCGAGGTGATCGTGACTGACACGGCCTCTTCGCGAGCAAGCCCGCTCCCACAGGTTTTTGCGGTGACTCAGAGTTGGCCGTTCCCTGCTCCACCATATTTTGCTGGTGCTTTGTCAATGGTGGTCATCCTTGACCTTGCGCGGTTGTCCCTGCTTCAGAACGCGTAACTGGCCTTCAGACTGCCACTGAAACCGTGGCTGTCACCGCCGCCGCTGGCACCGACTTCTGCGCCGACGCTGACCGCGCCGAGGCTGGCCATCAGGTTGACGCCGCCGCTGAACTGGTCGCGGTTGTCGAAGGCGGCGCGTTGTTCGATGTCGAGGCCCAGCAGGTGGCCCTGGCTGTTGACGTCGTTGTTGCCCAGGGTGCGTTCATAGCCGACTCGTACGCCCGGCACCAGTTGCCAGGCGCCCATCGCCACTGGGGCAAACGCCACGTTGAGGTTGGCGACGGCACTGCGGCGGGTGGCGGTGTTGTCGTCGACGTCGAGTGCCAGTTCGCTGCCCTTCTCTTGGAAGCCTTTGAGGTCGAGGTGGCTGATGCGCAAGCCGAGGCTGGGTTCGAGGATCATGCCGTTGACCGGTGCGCGGTAACCCAGCGCCAACGTCGCGCCGGTGAGGTTGCCGTGAGTGTCGCCCTTGGCCGCTCCGAGGCCGCCACCGAGTTTGCGTTTGCTGTCGTAATCGATGTAGCCGGCGCTGGCGTTGGCGTCGACGAACAGGCCACGTTCCAGGCTAGTGAAGCCGTAGCGCGCGCCGAGGTTGAAGAAGGTGAAATCGGTATCGGCCTCGCCGCCCGCGCCGCCGACGGTGCCTTTGCTGTAGCCGAAGCCGCCGCGCGCGCTGAGTTGTTCGGAGAAGCGCTGGGTGAGGCCGACCATCAGGCCCTGACTGTGTTCGTTGCTGCTCTCGGCGTGGGACGAGCCGTCGGTGCCGAGGTAACCGGCGAGCGCGGTGGTCCACAAACGGTATTGGCCGACTTTCAGATCGGTGCCGCTGGCGTACGGTGCGGCGGCTTGTTCGATCAACGCGTTCTGCCGCAGCAGGTAGCTGGCGGCGTCGGCGTGAACCTGGCCGCCGACCTGGGACTCGACACCGCCGAGGGTGCCGGCGTCGATCGCCGATTGCAGGTAGTAGTTGTAGGCGCTGTAGGTGCCGGACAGGTTGCTGTTCTGCAATTGACGCAGCAATTCGGCACCGGCAGCAGCGTTGCCGATCAACCCCGCCTGACCCGGCAGGCTGTTGTACTCGACCAGTTTGCCGCGCAACACGTAGATGGTTTCCTGGGACAGGCCGAGGCCTTGCTTGAGGTAGTTGTCCATGCTGCCGTACTCGGCGGTGACCTCATCCAGACCGGCCTGCAGATAGCTTGCCTGCACGCCGAGCAACGGCGCGTAGACCGAGGCCATGCTTGGCGGCATTGCTTTAAGAGTCGCGGCGACGCGGGCGGCGGTGTAGTCATTGGTAGCGAGGTAGTTGGCCATGATGGTCGCATTGTCGACCCCGGCGATGCTCTGCAACACAGCGGCGGTCCAGCCGGTGCGGTCCTTGCCGGCGGTGCAATGGAACAATTGTGCGCCGTCGGTGGTAGCCAGTTCGTTGAACAGCTTGCCGAACTGATCGCGCATCCCCGCGTCGCTGACGAAGGCGCGGTTGGTCTGCTCCATCATGGCGATGGCGTCGGCAGCGCTTTTGAACGACACGCTGGTGATGTTCGCGCCCGAGGTGGTGCTGCCGATGATGTCGATGTTCTGGTAGGTCGCGCCGGTCAGCATCGTGTCCGGCGTACCGGCGATTTCGCTCGGCGTGCGCAGGTCATAGACGGCTTTAATGCCGAGGCTGTTGAGGGTCGCCAGATCCGCTGCCGACGGCGTGATCGCGTTGGAGCGGTAGAACACGCCGCCACGCATGGTGCCGTCGTGGGCCGTGGAATACGCGGTGGTCAGGCCGGCGACATCGCGGAAGTTGTCGATGCTTTGCAGGCGCGGCGTGTCGAGCACCACAGGTTCGGCGGCGTGGGCAGCGGCGATGGACAGGCTCAGAACGGACAGCGAACACACAAGACGTTGAAACACAGTGCAGCCTCATTGGAATTAGCGTTGGGCTGGCTACTATCTGCAATCAACTGATACCGAATATGACAGAACGACTGCGCAAGGAAATGGCTGCGCGATTGGGCCGTGCGCTGCGTGTTTTGTCCGTATCTGCCGGAGAGCCACTGTAGGAGTGAGCCTGCTCGCGATAGCGGTGTGTCAGACAACGCAAATGTCAGCGATATACCGCTATCGCGAGCAGGTTCACTCCTACAGGGTTCGGTGATGAATGTGGAGTTTTCGGTTGAAGGCGATTCCGTCCATAATCCCTCCCCCCAAATGGACTGACACAGGAAATGTGAAATGGACACCACTCAATGGCTCGGCATATTCGAGCGCGCCTTTCAAGGCATGGAGAAGGATCTTGAGCAAGTGCTGCAACTCAACAGTTGCCGCGAGCATTGGATTCAAGCCCAGATCAGCCTTCAAGCCTGGTTCGAAGATGAGATCGAGATCTGGACGGATCTGCCGATAGGCGACCGACGCAAAGCGGACCTGTACTCATTGGACGACAACGGCGCGCCGAGGATGGTCGCCGAAATCAAATGCCTGGGCGATGTCTCGCAGGCCAAGTGCCTGGAAGGCGATTGGTCGGTGCGGGCCGATGTTGATCGGTTGCGCTCTTTCGAATGCCCCACCCGTCTGTTCGTCCTGGTCATCGCCAAAGGCGAGCGCGAAACCAATACCGGACGTCGCCTTCGCGAAGATGAGTGGGTGGATGGCCGGACATGCGTCACTGTGGATCTGCAATTTGCCCTGGTTCGGATGTGGGCTTTGTAGGTCAAGTTCTTCATCCACTTCTGCACGCGACGTGGGCCGACATCGCGGCTCGCTCGGGAGCGCCGTTGCTCAACATCGAAGTGACTGGACGCAGCCGATCCTTCGGCTCGACACCACGAGTCTCTCCGTGGATCAGGCGGTGGAGCTCATTATGGGAACTGGCCTGCTGGCGATTGGGGCGAGCCTGCCAAAGTGATGCCGACCGACACGGCCCTATCGCTGGCAAGCCAGCTCCCACAGTTTTTTGCGGTGAGCTCAGGGTTGGCGGCTGCCAGAGATCCAAAGTGGGAGCTAGCCTGCTAGCGATTTCCGTGCATGACGATCTCCAGCCCCTCGCCCACTTCCGGCACCTGAAAGTAGCTGGAGATCAAATCAAACTCTGCATCCGACGCCGCAAACTCATGTTCGGCCAGCGCATTGCGTGCATGTAGCCGGACGCGGCAAGTATCGTCATCCACCGCGAGATAGTGCAGGCAATGCGGCACTTTTGCAGTATCCGCCAGCCCTCGCAGCCATTGCCGATCCGCCACGGTATTGGCCGGAAAATCCAGCACCACACTCACCCCCGCGCTAAGCACATCGATCACCAACGGCCCCAGCACGCCGCGAATCTGCCGCGCACATCGAAGGTAATCCGCCACGGATTTGATCTGCTCCGGATACAGCCGCGACAGCCACTGATCCTCACTGAGCACCAGCGCGCGCTGCTCCTCAGCCAGTAATTGGGCCAGTGTCGATTTGCCCGAGGCGATCTTGCCGCACATCAGGTGTAGTGTGGGTGCACGCATTGGGGACGCTTCCTTATGTCGATTGCTGGATAATGCCCAACGCCTGTCGGCGAGGCAATTGAGGCGCATGACCCAACGAGGAACCCAGATGACCACAATCACCGCACGCCAATGCTCGTCCTGGATGCTACTTACCCTGCTCGCCACTGCCATAGCGCTGACGGCCGGCTGTTCGAGCAAGCGCTACGCCACCAACGGCTCGAACTGCTACGCCAAAGCCGTGCCCACTTCCGGCGAAGGCGGTTTGGCCTGGGGCGATACCTTGAGCATGGCGCGCAAGAAGTCGATGAATAACTGCATGCGTTATGCGAGCCGCTCCGGAGGGACGCCGAACACTTGCCAGGTGGTGCAGGCGCAGTGCAAGCGCTGACGGCACCGATAATGATGTTGGCTGAAACGGCCCTATCGCTGGCAAGCCAGCTCCCACAGGGTTATTGGGTGGACTCAGGATTGGCGGCTGCCAGAAATCCCATGAGGGAGCGAGCCTGCTCGCGAATGCGATCTGTCAGCCAAAGCGATGGCGACTGACACGCCCTCTTCGCGAGCAGGCTCGCTCCCACATGGGGTTGTGCAGTGGACTCAGAATTAGCGGCGGGTTCCCGCAGGTTTTGCGGCGGAGACGGGATTGGCGTCCAGTGTGCCGTCCTGAACCATGTGGTTCATGGCGTTGGCGTTCAAGTACACAGCAGTATTCGTGAGAGTCATTTTGCCGACTCCATGTCCCCACAATACTTATTTGTGGTGAGGGGATTTATCCCCGATGGACTGCGCAGCAGGCCCGCTTCTTTATTGGTTGAAGAGGCCGGGCTCGCTTCGCGCGCCATCGGGGATGAATCCCCTCACTACAAATTCACTCAGCGCAAAATGACCGTCGGCTATCAGCGATTCAACGCCGCCGCATTAGCCCGCGCCGCGTGCAGCTTTTTGTAGCTGTCGATCAGACGCAGGTGACGATCCAGCCCTTCGAGCTTCATGCTGGTCGGTGTCAGACCGTAGAAACGCACACTGCCGTTGACCGAACCGATCGCCGCGTCCATGCGCTCGTCGCCGAACATGCGGCGGAAGTTGGCCTCGTAGTCGGCGAGTTCCAGGTCTTCGTCCAGCTCCATTTCCAGACACACGTTCACCGCCTGATAGAACAAGCCGCGCTCGACGGTGTTGTCGTTGTATTGCAGGAAGGCTTCGACCAGATCCTTGGCCTGCTCGAATTTCTGCAGGGCGAGGTAGATCAGCAGGCGCAGTTCCAGAATGGTCAGCTTGCCCCACGGCGTGTTGTCGTCGAACTCGATGCCGATCAGCGTGGTGATGTCGGTGTAATCATCCAGCTCGCTGTTTTCCAGGCCCTGGGCCAGGTTGCGCAGACCGACCTTGCTCAGGCTGTGCAGATTGAGGATGTCGGCGCGGAATTGCAGGGCCTTGTTGGTGTTGTCCCAGATCAGGTCGTCCACCGGATAGATTTCCGAGTAGTCCGGCACCAGGATCCGGCAGGCATTGGCGCCGAGGTCGTCGTAGACCGCCATGTAGGCTTCTTTGCCCATGTCTTCAAGGATGCCGAACAGGGTTGCGGCTTCTTCGGCGTTGGAGTTTTCGCCTTGACCTGAGAAGTCCCATTCGACGAATTCGAAGTCAGACTTGGCGCTGAAGAAGCGCCACGACACCACCCCGCTGGAGTCGATAAAGTGCTCGACGAAGTTGTTCGGTTCGGTCACGGCCTGGCCCGAGAAAGTCGGCTGCGGCAGATCGTTCAAGCCTTCGAAACTGCGGCCCTGCAGCAGTTCGGTCAGGCTGCGTTCCAGCGCCACTTCCAGGCTTGGGTGCGCGCCGAACGAGGCGAACACGCCGCCAGTGCGCGGGTTCATCAGGGTCACGCACATCACCGGGAATTCACCGCCCAGCGACGCGTCCTTGACCAGCACCGGGAAGCCCTGCTCTTCCAGGCCTTTGATCCCGGCGAGAATGCTTGGGTACTTCTCCAGCACTTCCTGCGGCACGTCGGGCAAAGCCATCTCGCCTTCGAGAATTTCGCGTTTGACCGCGCGCTCGAAGATCTCCGACAGACATTGCACCTGCGCTTCAGCCAGAGTATTGCCGGCGCTCATGCCGTTGCTCAGGAACAGGTTTTCGATCAGGTTCGACGGGAAGTACACCACCTCGCCATCCGACTGGCGCACGAACGGCAGCGAGCAGATGCCGCGCTGGGTGTTGCCGGAGTTGGTGTCGTACAGGTGCGAGCCTTTGAGCTCGCCGTCGCGGTTGTAAATGTCCAGGCAGTATGGGTCGAGAATCTCTGCCGGCAGCTCGTCTTTCGGGCCCGGCTTGAACCAGCGCTCGGTCGGGTAATGCACGAACTCGGCGGTGGCGATGTCCTCGCCCCAGAACTGGTCGTTGTAGAAGAAGTTGCAGTTCAGGCGCTCGATGAACTCGCCCAGTGCCGAGGCCAGCGCGCCCTCTTTGGTCGCGCCTTTGCCGTTGGTGAAGCACATTGGCGAGTGCGCATCGCGAATGTGCAGCGACCAGACGTTAGGCACGATGTTGCGCCACGAGGCGATTTCGATCTTCATCCCCAGATCGGCGAGAATCCCCGACATGTTGGCGATGGTCTGCTCCAGCGGCAGATCTTTACCGGCAATGTAGGTGCCGGCTTCGGAAGTCGAATGCGGCATCAACAAGGCCTGCGCATCGGCGTCGAGGTTCTCGACTTCCTCGATCACAAACTCGGGGCCGGTCTGCACGACTTTCTTCACCGTGCAGCGATCAATCGAACGCAGGATGCCCAGACGATCCTTCTCGGAAATGTCTGCCGGCAATTCGACCTGGATCTTGAAGATCTGGTTGTAGCGGTTTTCCGGGTCGACGATGTTGTTCTGCGACAGGCGAATATTCTCGGTCGGGATGTTGCGGGTTTCGCAGTACAGCTTCACGAAATAAGCCGCGCACAAGGCCGACGACGCCAGGAAGTAGTCAAACGGCCCCGGTGCCGAGCCATCGCCCTTGTAGCGAATGGGCTGATCGGCGATCACCGTGAAGTCGTCGAACTTGGCTTCAAGTCGAAGGTTGTCGAGAAAGTTGACCTTGATTTCCATGCGGGTTTACCAGAGAGCAAAAACGAATTGGCGGCCATTATCCGGGTTTTCAGCCTGACGTCTTGTGCTTTTGCGTAATCGCCGCCGGGTGGGCTCTGCTGCGTCTTGGCGGGTGCGCACGACAAAAATGCCCTGAGCAGTGAATTTTTTCGTGTCTTCTTGTATCTGACGGAAAGAACCCATGCCAGCAAAACAATGGCATCGAATCCGTTCAGCTATGAGTGACCCGCATGAAATCAAGGAAAAACAAGGTCAATCCCATCGGATTGAAAGACATCACGATTGTCGACGACGCCAAGATGCGCAAGGCGATCACCGCCGCCGCACTGGGCAACGCCATGGAATGGTTCGACTTCGGGGTGTACGGCTTCGTCGCCTATGCACTGGGCAAGATCTTCTTCCCCGGCGCCGATCCTGGCGTGCAGATGATTGCAGCGCTGGCGACCTTCTCGGTGCCGTTCCTGATCCGTCCGTTGGGCGGCCTGTTCTTCGGTGCGCTGGGTGACAAGTACGGGCGGCAGAAAGTGCTGGCCGCGACCATCGTGATCATGTCGCTGAGTACCTTCGCCATCGGCCTGATACCGTCGTATGAGTCGATCGGCATCTGGGCGCCGATACTGCTGTTGCTGGCGAAAATGGCTCAGGGCTTCTCGGTCGGCGGTGAGTACACCGGCGCCTCGATCTTCGTCGCCGAATATGCGCCCGACCGCAAGCGCGGTTTCCTCGGCAGTTGGCTGGACTTCGGCTCGATTGCCGGCTTCGTCCTCGGCGCCGGTGTGGTGGTGCTGATTTCGACGATCATCGGCGAAGAGAAATTCCTCGAATGGGGCTGGCGTCTGCCGTTCTTCCTCGCCCTGCCGCTGGGCATGATCGGCCTCTATCTGCGGCATGCGCTGGAAGAGACGCCGGCGTTTCAACAGCACGTCGAGAAACTCGAAGAAGGCGACCGTGAAGGTCTGGCGGGCGGGCCGAAGGTCTCGTTCAAGGAAGTCGCGACCAAACACTGGCGCAGTCTGATGACCTGTATCGGTGTGGTGGCGGTGACCAACGTCACTTATTACATGCTGCTGACCTACATGCCGAGCTATCTGTCGCACAACCTGCACTACAGCGAAAACCGTGGCGTGCTGATCATCATCGCGATCATGGTCGGCATGCTGTTTGTGCAACCGGCGATTGGTTTTATCAGCGACAAGATCGGCCGCAAGCCCTTCATTGTGGTCGGCAGCATCGGTCTGTTTCTGCTGGCGATTCCGGCGTTCATGCTGATCAACAGCGGCAAGATCGGCCTGATCTTCTCCGGCCTGCTGATCCTTGCGGTATTGCTCAACTTCTTCATCGGCGTCATGGCTTCGACCCTGCCGGCGATGTTCCCCACGCACATCCGCTACAGCGCACTGGCCGCCGCGTTCAACGTCTCGGTGCTGATCGCCGGCCTGACCCCGACTGCCGTGGCCTGGCTGGTGGAAAGCACCAACAACCTGTACATGCCGGCCTACTACCTGATGGTGATTGCCGTGGTCGGCCTGATCACCGGCGTGACCATGAAAGAGACCGCCAACAAACCGCTGCGCGGTGCCGCGCCGGCGGCGTCGGATCTTGAGGAAGCCAAGGAACTGCTCAAGGAACATCACGACAACATCGAGCAGAAAATCGAAGACATCGACGCCGAAATCGCCGAGCTGGAAGCCAAGCGCAAGGAGTTGGTGCAGCAGCATCCGCGGATCAACTGATGTAATGACTGACGGCGGCCCTGCCCGGAGGCCGCCGTCGCTCAACGCGTCACAACACGAAGCCGTCACCGATCAAGCGCACCAGAACCTCCCCCGCCTCACTCAATTCACCCGGTGCCTGCATCAGGCGCAACTCGTGCAGCGGCAACTCGGGTAATCCCTCCTCACCGCTCAACACGCGCATGCTGGGGCGCACTTGCGCACGATCAACAATGCCCACCGCCAGTCCGGCCTCGATGGCTGTTTCCAGCGCGCTGGCACCGGCGCTGACAATCACTGCGCGCCACCGGCGTCCCTGCTCGCTCAATGCATCCACGGCAACGCTGCGATAGGGACAACCCTTGCCGTGCAAGGCCAGCGGTACCGGCCGGGTGAGATCCTGCGTGTAATTGTGCGCGGCGACCCACACGGGCTGGGTCAGGCCCAGCATCCTTACGCAACGCGTCGATGGCGGCGCGTCTGCGACGACCACCAGCAACGCCAGATCCAGTTGCCCGCGTTCCAGACGCGCACTCAACCGACCGCTGGCACCTGTTTCGACTTCCAACTCGATGTGCGGAAAATCTGCCGACAGGTGCGGCAACGTACAGCCCAGGACCGCGCCGGCGTATTCCTCGGAAATCCCCAGGCGAACTCGCCCGCTGGCCAGCGGCGTGCTGAAACTCGCCAGCAATTGATCGTGGTGGCGTAGCAAATCGGCGCTCTGCAGGGCGAAGCGTCGACCCAGTGGCGTGAGGTTGACCGTCTGGTTGTCGCGCTCCAGCAAGCGCCCGCCCGCCAGCGCTTCCAGACGCCGCACATGCAGGCTGACCGCTGACGGGCTCTTGTTGAGGAAACTCGCGGCGGCGAGAAATTGCCCGAAGCGCACGATTGCCTGAAAGGTGCGCAACAGTTCGATATCAAGGGCTTCGGCCATGCTTGAGAATTCCTGCATCAGTGGTGCGGATCGTATCGTTTGAATGCATCAGTGCTTGATTCATATCATCGAACTCATTCCTCTGTCAGGTGCCATGCGATGAACGTCATGCCTGTTCGTTTTTTACTGCTGATGGCAATGGTGGTCAGCTGGAGTTCCGGGTTCATTGGCTATCGCTACGTCGCCGATCAGGGCAGCGTATACCTGGCCTCGTTGTGGCGTTTTGTATTGGCGGCATTGCTGTTGCTGCCGTTCGCCTGGGCAGGCTTGCGTGGTTTGCACGGAAAAGACATGTGGCATCAGGCACTGCTTGGGCTGTTCGCGATGGGTGGCTACATCGGACCGATTGCCGCCTCGATTCAACTTGGCGTCACGCCGGGCACTGCGTCGCTGTTTGCCAATCTGTTGCCACTGACAATTGTGCTGCTGGCCGGCAGCGTTCCGGGGCAGCGCACACGTGGCTGGCAATGGTTGGGTTTGGCGCTGTGCGTGATCGGTATGCTGCTGGCCAGCGCTGCGAG
This sequence comes from Pseudomonas sp. IT-93MI4, assembly GCF_949767635.1. Classification (NCBI taxonomy): domain Bacteria; kingdom Pseudomonadati; phylum Pseudomonadota; class Gammaproteobacteria; order Pseudomonadales; family Pseudomonadaceae; genus Pseudomonas; species Pseudomonas sp. IT-93MI4. The sequence continues at coordinate 2,803 of NZ_CATKPP010000017.1, read as the reverse complement.
TGTCGAGTGGGCCAGTGCGGGGTTGTGGGCCTACTGCTTGCCGTTACTGGCGGTATTGTCGCTGGCGGCGGCCACCTTGTTTGAGAAAGCCCGGCCGGGCGTCGCGATGCCGGCCACCACGGCGCTGTTTATTCAGGTGTGTGCGGTGATTCCTGTGTTCGCGCTGCTGGCAGGTCTTGAGGGTGAATTGCGCCCGCCGATCAGTGCAGACTTCGTCAGTGGCGTGCTGTGGCTGGTGATCTTCTCGACTTTTGGCGGCTACGGATTTTATTGGCTGTGCCTTCAGCGTTTCAGCATGCAGCGCATCAGTGGCGCGCTGTTTCTGACGCCACCGGTGACACTGTTGTGGGCGTGGATGCAGTTCGGCGATCCGCTGAGTGCCAGCGCGCTACTCGGTATCGGTCTGACCCTGATCGGGTTGCCATTGCTGGGGCGAGCGCCGAGCGAAAAAGTATGTGCCGTCGGCATTCGCCAGGAAACTAAATCCGCTGGCGACAAGTCACTGACTTAGCGGAGGTTGAGGCATTTCGCCGAACCTCGTTTATTGAAGATGCCAGCGTGGTCACTCATACCGATCGTCGCAACAACCTCTCGCTGGACAGCCTGAATTTCTTCCTCGCCGATGTGCGCGATGGTCTCGGGCCGTATCTGGCCATTTACCTGCTGGCGGTTCATCACTGGGAGCCGGCCAGCATCGGGCTGGTGATGACCCTCGCTGGCATTGCCGCCCTTGTCACCCAGACGCCCGCCGGTGCCCTGGTCGACAACACACGCAGTAAACGAGCAGTGATCGCGATTGCCGCGTTATTGGTGACCGGCAGTTGCGTGGTATTGCCCTTCGTGACGTCCTTCAGTCTGGTAGCGATCACCCAAGCGCTGAGCGCCGCCGCGGCATCGGTGTTCGCTCCGGCCATTTCGGCGATCACCCTGGGCATCACCGGGCCGCGCGCGTTCACCCGACGCACCGGACGCAACGAGACCTTCAACCATGCCGGCAACGCCTGCGCGGCGCTGCTGGCCGGTGGATTCGCATACCTGTTCGGGCCGGTGGCGGTGTTCTATCTGATGGCGATCATGGCGCTGTGCAGTGTAATCGCCGTGAGCTTCGTCGATGCCAATGCGATCAACCATGATCTGGCCCGGGGCCTTGACCCCAGCGACGCTACACACAGTAAAGCGCCCTCGGGATTGGCGGTGTTGCTGACCAACAAGGCGCTGCTGATGTTCGCCATCTGCTGCGCCCTCTTTCACCTGGCCAACGCAGCGATGCTGCCACTGGTGAGCCAGAAACTGGCGCAGGTCAACTTGCAGATGGCGACGCCACTGACCTCGGCCTGTATCGTTGCCGCACAACTGGTCATGGTGCCGGTCGCCTTGCTGGTCGGGGCCAAAGCCGATGTTTGGGGACGCAAGCCGCTACTACTCGCAGGCTTCCTGATTCTGCCGCTGCGTGGCGTGCTTTATACGTTATCCGCCGACCCTTACTGGTTGGTAGCGGTGCAGATGCTCGACGGCGTCGGCGCGGGGATCTTCGGTGCGCTGTTCCCGGTGGTAGTGAAAGACCTGACGCTGGGCACTGGACACTTCAACATCAGCCTCGGCGCTCTCTCCACGGTGTTTGGTCTGGGCGCAGCATTGAGTGCCAGCGTGGCGGGCATTGTGCTGCAGGAGGCCGGTTACAACGCGGCATTTCTGACCCTGGCGGTGATTGCCGGAGTGGCGTTTGTGCTGTTGTGGCTGGCGGTGCCTGAGACATTGCCGCAGGTGGGGAATATTGAGCCGGCGCTGCAACCTGAGGAGGAAGGATTTGGCTAAGAATGTGCTTGAGTTCAGCGATAGTGATCTGGCGCAGATGCAACGCTTCAATCGCAAGCTCGCCTGGCTGCCGCGTTTTCGCATCCGCAATCGGCTGACGCCGCGTTTGATCCAGGCACTGCTGCGTGCCAGTCAGATTGTCAGCGCGGACAAACCGCTCAAGCATGACCTGCATGCGCAAAACACTGTGGTGTATTCGCAAGGTGTGTCAGTGCCTGTCCGAATCATCCGCCCGCAAGGAAAGGCTCAAGGTGTGGTGCTGGATTACCACGGTGGCGGTTGGGTGATCGGCAATGCACGGATGAACGACGACCTTAATGTCGCCATGGTCAAGACATGCAACGTGGCGGTGGTATCGGTCGACTATCGGTTGGCAGTCAATACGCCAGTTGAGGATCTCATGCAGGATTGTCTGTGCGCCGCACGCTGGCTGTTGAGCGATGATTGCACGGAGTTCGTCGGCCTGCCGGTAATCGTTGTCGGCGAATCGGCAGGCGCGCATCTGGCAGCTGCCACCCTGTTAGCGCTCAAAGCATCATCCGATCTGCTGCAGCGGGTCAGCGGCGCCCTGCTCTATTACGGCGTTTACGATCTCGCCGGCACCCCAAGCGTGCACGCAGCACCTGCTGAAACGCTGGTACTCGACGGCCCGGGAATGGTCGAGGCGCTACGCTTGTTGACTCCAGGATTGAGCGATGATGAACGCCGGCAGGCGCCACTGTCTCCGCTGTACGGCGACTTGAGCGGATTGCCACCGGCGTTGATGTTCACCGGTGAACTGGATCCGCTGCGCGATGACACGCTGGAACTGGCTGAGCGCTGGCAACGATCAGCACCGGTTGAAATCCATCTACTGCCCTCGTCCGCCCATGGCTTTATCCATTTTCCGACCACCATGGCTAGTCGTGTTTTGGCCTACAGTCGGGCTTGGATTTCGCGTCAGATCAGGGCAAAAACAAGCAGTTAGGGCTTGTATTGGCAGGAAAAC
>NZ_CATKPP010000016.1:0-14017 GCF_949767635.1 Pseudomonas sp. IT-93MI4 | reverse complement strand
CTCACTCCTACAAAAAACAAAAGCCCGCCAAGGCGCAAACCTTGGCGGGCTTTTTTGTAGCTGGGTGTTTTAGTACGCGCCCATGTAATCGCGTTTACCCACTTCAACACCGTTGTGACGCAGCAGCGCATAGGTGGTGGTGACGTGGAAGAAGAACTGCGGCAGACCGTAGCTCAGCAGGTAAGCCTGGCCGCTGAAGCGCTTCTCCTTCGGCGTGCCCGGACGGGTCACGATCTCGATGCCTTCCTTGCCGTTGATCTGCTCCGGCTTGATCTCGCCGATGTAGGCCAGAACCTTGGCGATCAGCGCCTGCAGTTCGGCGAAGGTGGTTTCGGTGTCGTCATATTTCGGGATTTCAACTTCGGCCAGACGCGAGGAAACGCCCTTGGCGAAGTCGACGGCGATCTGCACCTGACGCACCAGCGGGAACATGTCCGGGTACAGGCGCGCTTGCAGGAAGGCGTTCGGGTCGATGTTTTTCTCGGTGGCGTGGGCTTCAGCCTTTTTCAGGACATCGCTCAGGGCGTTGAGCATTTGTTGAAAAACCGGGACGGATGCAGCGTACAGGGAAATGGTCATGGCAGTCTCGTGTAGTGGCTGGGTGGAACGTGGAGGCGATTATAGCCATGCTTGATGACCACACGGCTTGCCTTTTGTTAGCCAAGGATTAGGCTAGGCGCCTTCGACTGCTGAGGGAACGCGCGATGACCACCGAACTTGCAACCACCACCGACGAACCACGGCTCAATGCCACGGAAATCCGCATCCTGGGTGCGTTGATCGAAAAACAGGCCACCAGCCCGGAAACCTATCCGCTGACCCTCAATGCGCTGGTGCTGGCCTGCAATCAGAAAACCAGCCGCGAGCCGGTGATGAACCTGACTCAAGGTCAGGTCGGCCAGAGCCTGCGTGCGCTGGAAAGCCACGGTTACGCCAAACTGGTCATGGGCAGTCGCGCCGACCGCTGGGAGCACAAGCTCGACAAGGCGCTGGAGCTGGTGCCGGCCCAAGTGATTCTCAGCGGCCTGATGTTCCTGCGTGGCCCGCAGACAGTGAATGAGCTGCTGACCCGTAGCGGCCGGATGCACGATTTCGAAGATGCCGAGCAGGTGGTGCATCAGCTTGAGCGCCTGATCGCGCGCGGACTGGCGGTGTTGATTCCACGTCAGGCCGGTCAGCGCGAAGACCGCTACACCCATGCGCTGGGCGATCCGGCAGATATCGAGGCGATCCTGGCGGCGCGGCAGAATCCTGGGGAACGCTCGACCAGCGGTGTGTCAGTTGAACGCATTGAAGAGCTGGAAGCACGAATTGCCGCACTGGAAGAACGCCTGGCGCGTCTCGAATAATCACCCCCAATCCTATGGTGGGAGCGGGCTTGCTCGCGAATGCGGTGTGTCATTTAGCAATGATGTGAATGACACATTGCATTCGCGAGCAAGCCCGCTCCCACAGGGTCTGCACCAAGCCGAAGATCTCTATTTATTCACCATCCCAGTAGTCCACACCATCCGCCTGCCGCGCCACGGCAACGAAGCCTGACGCATTGCCCTGGTCATCGACTTTGAAGTTGTCCATCACCGCGTATTTGTTGGAGTCCGGGTATTCACAGATATCCGGTTGCTGCTGGGTGCTGACCGCCAGGTAACGCAGCTCCCCGTCGCTGGTGTTGATGATCTGATGCGCCGTTTCCGGTCCGCCCGGCGGGCAGGCGATCACGTCGCCCGCGCGAATCGGAAAGCGTTCGGCCCCTAACCGCACTTCGCCCTCCCCGGCCACCACATAGAACATCTCTTCATTGACCCGATGGCTGTGAAACGGACTACCGCGCATGCCTGGCGGCAAGGCGTACAACCGATAGCCGAGTTTCTGCGCACCAAGCTGCTGGCCGATGCGCGCCATGCGTTGTTGATAGCGGCCAGCGGTTTCACCTTCCGGGGCAAGGGCTTCGGGCAAGGGTTCGAGTTCGACCTGATGCAGGTTGAGAATGGGTGGGTGCATGGCGGGCCTCGGTCACGGTTTTTGTGGGTGGCAAGTCTGGGCTGGCTGGGGAGGCAGTATAGGCATGGATGTCTGGCTTGAGACCGTGGTGCATCCTTCGCGAGCAGGCTCGCTCCCACAGAGGATCTACAGCGAACACACAATCTGTGCATGACAAAAATTCAACTGTGGGAGCGAGCCTGCTCGCGAAGAGGCCCGCCCAGCCAGCACAACTCATCAGCTCCGGGCAAACGCCACCGCCGCCGCAAACTGTTCTTCATTTGGCCGCACCCCGGTGTACAGCACAAACTGCTCCAGCGCCTGGATCGCAATCACCTCCAGCCCGGTAATCACCTTCTTACCCTCGGCCCGCCCGCGCACGATCAGCGGCGTTTCCGACGGAATCGCTACCACATCGAATACCGTGTCGGCGGCCTGGATCACTTCAGGCTCGAACGCCAGTTGCCCGGCCTCCGGCCCGCCGTCCATGCCCACCGGGGTGACGTTGATCAGCATCTGCGGCCGCTCTTCGCCGAGCTCCGCCTGCCAGCGATAGCCCAGCGAGTCCGCCAGTGCCCGTCCGGCGCGCTCGTTACGCGCAACGATCAAGCCATTCTTGTAGCCACCATCGCGCAAGGCACTGGCCACCGCTTTGGCCATGCCGCCGCTGCCGCGCAGGGCAAACGTCGTGTCTTGCGGTACCGCGTGGGTTTCCAGCAATTGCGCGATGGCGATGTAGTCGGTGTTGTAGGCCTTGAGATGGCCGTTGGTGTTGACGATGGTGTTGATCGACTGGATCGCCGCCGCCGACGCATCCAGTTCATCGACCAGCGCAATGCACGCTTCCTTGAACGGCATCGACACACCGCAACCGCGAATCCCCAGCGCACGAATGCCGCCGACGGCCCCCGGCAGGTCCTGACTGCTGAACGCCTTGTAATAGAAGTTCAGGCCCAACTGCTCATACAAATGGTTATGAAACCGCAGACCGAAGTTCCCGGGGCGCCCTGACAGGGACATGCACAGCTGGGTGTCTTTGTTGGGATTCATCTGCATGAAACTTCTCCTTCAAAACGGACTTTCGGATGGACGGAGTTAGCCATTCCATCGGGTTCTGGACGATCATAAGCGCCTGTCTGCAACGGGCTGCGAGCCCCTTTGACCTGCCGGTAAAGAAGCCGGTACAGACCTTACACAAAATTTACCCAGCGGCTGTGCTGATTTTCAGAATTTCGCTGTCATAGAAGTATCCCCGCGACAACTTTGGGCCTGGTGCAGGCCCGGACGCCGGGTCGAAGAACCGAGGAATTATCATGATTCGTAAACTCCCCATCGTGGCCTTGTTGATTGGTGCATTCGCTATCACAGGTCAGGCAGAAGCCCACGGCGGTGGCTGGCAGGGTCCGGCAGTGTTTGGTGCGATCGTCGGCTCGGCCATCATCGGCTCCGCGTTGATCAACCAGGACCGGCCGGTCTACGTGCAACAGCCTGTTTACGCTCAACCGGCACCGGTTTATGTGCAACAACCGCCGCCACCGGTCTACTACCAGCCGGCGCCGGTCTATGTGCAACAACCGGTCTACGTGCCTGGCCCGGTCTACTACGGCCCACCACGCGGCTACTACGGCCGGCCACACGGCTACTACGGTGGTCCGCGCTGGTAATCGCAACCAACAAGCCCCGCTTTATAGCGGGGCTTTTTTATGACCGTCGGTCGGGCAGAGTCTGAAAAAATCTCGCCAAGGTCGCTGTGAGGACAGTTCCAGCAGCTAAAGTCGGCATGATGGACTTGACCGTTGGGGGCAAAACACAGAACGGTCATGTATTTGTCATGACGGAACCGCAATCTGAATCCGTCCGTAAACAACAGGTTGATAAAAACAAGGACGACCCATGCCTACACAAAATCCGCACCGCATCGTCGGCCTGTGCACTTCAAGCAAGGTGTACAGCGCGTTGACTGAACTGAAACACCTGGAAGGCCACCGCTGCGCCAAGTTTCTTTCGCTGCTGGCGGAGAATCTCGTGCACAAGGGCCTGCTCAATGAGCACGAAGTGGTGCACATGCTCGACCAGGTTGTCGACTGATGCAGTCCTCACTGTGATCAATGACCACTATCGAAAGCGTTGATTGTCCCTGAGCGCAGCGAATCCCTAAGGTAGCTCCACAGATTGATGGAGGTACTTGTCATGGCTCAGGTTCAAATCATGTCGGTAATCGGCAGCGCTGTTCCCGCATCGCTCAGAGCGTCGGGATTGCTCGCCTGCTGGTATCTGGTGCGCGATGGCGAGCCGATCAGCGGCCCGCTCACTTCGCTGCCCGCGGCGCAGGCCCTGTCGCAGAAAATCGTCAGCGGCCGATTCCACGCTTAAGGCAACTGGACTTTCGGTTTGGTCTCGATGAACAACGCCCAACTGGACATGAACAGCGCTGCGATCAGCGGCCCGATCACGAAACCGTTGAGGCCAAACACCGCGAGGCCGCCGAGGGTCGAGATGAGGATCATGTAATCCGGCATGCGCGTGTCCTTGCCGACCAGAATCGGGCGCAGCACGTTGTCCACCAGACCGATCACAAACACCCCGAACAGCCCCAGCACCACGCCCTGCCAGATCATCCCGCTGAGCAGGAAGTACACCGCCACCGGCGCCCAGACGATTCCCGCACCCACCGCCGGCAACAGCGACAGAAAGCCCATCAGCACCGCCCACAGCAACGCGCTGGGGATGTCGAGAAACCAGAAAATCGCCCCACCCAATGCGCCCTGAGTAACCGCCACCACCAGGTTGCCCTTGACCGTCGCGCGTACCACCCGATTGAACTTCAACTGCAAACGGCGTTTGTGGCTCTCTTCCAACGGCACCGCAGTGCGTACCTTGCGCACCAGCTCGGCGCCATCGCGCAGAAAGAAAAACAGCAGGTACAGCATGATGCCGAAGCTGACCACGAACTCGAATGTGCCTTGACCGAAACTGAACGCCTGACTGGCCAGCACCTGGCTGCCCTGCATCGACGCCTTGACGATTTTCTCGCGCAGACCGTTGAGTTCGCCCATGCCGAAGCGATCGAGCAAATGCTGAAAATACGGGGGCAGGCTGTGTTTGAACTGTGCCAGATAGGCACCGATGTCCAGTTGGCCGCTTTCGATGTTGTTGTAAACCGTCGCGCCTTCCTGGACCAACAGGATGCTGAGGATGATCACCGGCAGAATCGCGATCACCAGGCAGATGCCCAGCGTGCAGAGCGCTGTCAGGTTGCGCCTCCAGCCGAATTTGAGCTGTAACTTGCGCTGCATCGGCGCAAACAGAATGCCGAGAATCACCGCCCAGAACACCGCGCCGTAGAACGGCAGCAGAATCCAGATGAAGGCGACCGTCACCAATAGCAACAGCACGGTGAGGGATTTGAATTGCAGGTTTTTTTCGTTCATGTCCGATCCATGTCAGTCAGGCGTCTCGCACGCCCCGAACCTTAGTCAGCCGGGGCGCGCGCGAGTGCCATCTTTGTTCATGGAGCATAGATTGCCTGGACGATGCAGCCCGGCTAATCAGCGCACCGGCAGTTTGACGATCTGCGCAGTGCTCAACACATCGCCGAAGGTGTCTTCGACTTCCGCCAGCGCGGCCTTGTGCAGCGAATCCTTGTCGATTGACACGCCGTTGGCGCGGGTGATGGCGCGGGTCGCCGAGGCATCGGACGCGACAATCACGTTGTAGCCCAAAGGCGCTGCGTCCCGCGCGGCACCCGCCACACAGGCGTGGGTCATCAGGCCGGAAATGATCAGGGTCTGGATGCCGGCGTTTTTCAATTGCTGGTCAAGGTCGGTGCTGGCGAACACGCTGACGGTGCTCTTTTGCAGCACCACGTCTTGCGGACGCGGCTGCATGTCCGGGTGAAATTTGACGGTCTGGCCATCGATGGCAAACACTGGCGAGCCGGCCGGGGCAACGTGCTGCACGTGATACACCGGGATCTTGTGACTGTCGGCAAAGGTGATCAGCTCACGGGTTTTCGCCAGGGCAGCGGCACCTTCCGGGATCGGCATCTTGCCGCTGAAATATTCATTCTGGAAGTCGATCACCACCAGCGCAGACTTGCCCGCTGGCAGATGATCGACCGGTGTCGCGCCGGATAATGCCCGAATGGTCGGGTGGTTGTCGGCCATCGCTGCGCTGCTGGCCATTACACCGGAAAATGCACAAGCGGTGAGAAAGCGGCGAGTAAAGTTCTGCATGGGAAAGTCCTGCCTCGGTTGATTTGACAAGCGAATCTTAAGCAGCCACCGCCGCACCGAACACAGTGAAACCGGCACATGATCTGTGCCCTTTCTGCACAGATAAAGTCCACGCACTCAAACGTAGATCCAGATCAATAAACCGCACTTGCCACTGCACTACCCTGCCGCGCTTTTGCGACCGATGCCGCCATGAAGCCAGACCTCCCCCTTGCCGCCCCGGAATTGCTCGCCCCTGCCGGCACCCTGAAGAACATGCGCTATGCCTTCGCCTACGGTGCCGATGCGGTCTACGCCGGCCAGCCGCGTTACAGCCTGCGGGTGCGCAACAACGAGTTCGACCACGCCAACCTCGCCCTCGGCATTCGCGAAGCGCAGGCACAGGGCAAGCGCTTCTACGTGGTGGTCAACATCGCCCCGCACAACGCCAAACTGAAGACCTTCCTCAAGGATCTGGCGCCAGTGATCGAGATGGCGCCGGACGCGCTGATCATGTCCGACCCGGGCCTGATCATGCTGGTGCGCCGGCATTTCCCGCAGATGCCGATCCACCTTTCGGTGCAGGCCAACACGGTGAACTGGGCGAGTGTCGAGTTCTGGCAGCAACAGGGGCTGAGCCGGATCATTCTGTCGCGGGAGCTGTCGCTGGAAGAAATCGGTGAAATCCGTGAACAGGTACCGGGCATGGAGCTGGAGGTGTTCGTCCACGGTGCGCTGTGCATGGCCTACTCCGGGCGCTGCCTGCTGTCGGGCTACATGAACAAGCGCGACGCGAATCAGGGCACCTGCACCAACGCCTGCCGTTGGAAGTATTCGGCGCAGCAAGCCACGGAAAACCAGCTCGGCGAGATCGTGCAGACCTTCCAGCCGGAGCCGACCCTGGGCATCGGCGCGCCGACCGATCAGGTGTTCCTGCTGCAGGAAGCCAATCGCCCCGATGAGTTGATGCCCGCATTTGAAGACGAGCACGGCACCTACATCATGAACGCCAAGGATCTGCGCGCGGTGCAACACGTCGAACGCCTGACGCGCATGGGCGTGCATTCGCTGAAGATCGAGGGCCGGACCAAATCGCACTTCTATTGCGCGCGCACCACCCAAGTCTATCGCCGGGCAATCGACGATGCAGTGGCCGGACGTGAGTTCGATCGCAGCCTTATGACCGATCTGGAATCACTGGCCCAGCGCGGCTACACCGAAGGTTTCCTGCGTCGCCATGTGCATGACGAATACCAGAACTATCAGAACGGCAGCTCGGTGTCCGAGCGCCAGCAGTTCGTTGGCGAACTGACCGGCGAGCGCCGCGACCGGTTGGCCGAGGTCAAAGTGAAGAACCGTTTTGCCTTGGGCGATCATCTGGAATTGATGACTCCGAAGGGCAATTTCCACTTCGATCTGCACCAGTTGCAGAGTGCCAAGGATGAAACCATTGAAGTCGCCCCCGGCGACGGGCACACGGTTTACCTGCCAATTCCGGATGCGGTGGATTTGCGCTTTGGCCTGCTGATGCGCGACCTGACTCCTTGACCCCCTCCCCTGTAGGAGCTGTCGCAGGCTGCGATCTTTTGATCTTGTTCTTCAATAACAAAGTCAAAAGATCGCAGCCTTCGGCAGCTCCTACACAGGGAATGCGGGCGTAGCGGAATCAGAGGAATTCTTCACGCAACATCGCCACAAACGCTTCACGCGCCGGGTGTACCCCGGCGTTTTCGTGCCAGTAAAACAGGTTGTCGATCGCCGTCAGTTCGGGAAACTCATACCCCACGCATCCAGCGCCCTTGGCGTATTGCTCGAACACGCCTTTAGGCACCAAGGCCACGCCGGCGCCAGCACTCACGCAACCGACAATCGCCCCATAACTCGCCAGGCTGACAATCGGCAGCGCCTGCCCCTGACGCAACAACCAGTGCTCCAGCGCCGCCCGATACGGGCAACCCTGCGGCCACATGAACACGGTTTTGTCCTGCAGATCGTGGATGTCGCGCACGGGGCCGAATGACGTCGAGGCAATCAGCAGCAATTCTTCGCGGTACATCGGCGTGCGTTTCAGTTGCGAACGCTCGACGTCCACCGCGACGATGGCGCCGTCGAGGCGATGGCTGACGGTGTCGTCGAGTAATTGGCCCCAGGTGCCAGTGGTCAATTCCAGCGCCACCTGCGGATAGCGCTGGTGAAACTTGGCCAACAGCCGCGGCAAACGCCCGGTGGCCGAGGACTCGATCGCGCCGATACGCAGCGGGCCGGACGGTTCGGCGGCAGGATCCACCGCGCGCTTGGCTTCGACGGTCAGCGCCAGAATCCGCTCCGCATACGCGAGAAACGTCTGTCCCGCCGGACTGATCCGCAGCCCGCGTCCCTCGCGCAGAAACAGTGCGACGCCGAGTTCCGCCTCAAGCGCCTTGATCCGTGCGGTGATGTTCGACGGCACACAAAACAATTTTTCAGCGGCGCGGGCAATGCTGCCCTCGTCAGCCACGGTCTTGAACATGCGGATCTGCGCCAGCTCCATACCCATCACTCAAAGTGAACATTCAGCGCAGTATAAGTCAGTTGTGGAGACTTGTTCGCCGCCCGGATACTCGGCGCATCAACCCTTGCGGTGCGCCGATCATGCCGTCTCCTTCTCCCTTGAAAATCATTCTGGCCATGGCCTTCGTGGTCGGCTGCTGGGCCTATTCACCCACCGGCATTCACATCGGCCTGCAAGCCTACGACCCCGGGCATCTGGCGTTGCTGCGGTTTCTGCTGGCGTCGTTGTTCATGGCCGTGATCGCGGCGTTCAAGAGCATTCGCCTGCCGCAACCGCGCGATGTGCCGCTGTTGTTCGCCCTGGGATTTTTTGCCGTCAGCCTGCATCACGTGGCGCTGAACATCGGCCAGCAAAGCGTCAGTGCCGGCGCCTCCAGCGTACTGGCGCAGTCGAGCCCGCTGTTCAGTACGCTGCTGGCGCGCTACGTGTTCAAGGATCAGGTCAGTGTCTGGCGATGGGGCTGCGTGTTGCTGGGACTGGTCGGGGTGGTGATCGTGGTCAGCGCCGATCGGGGCCTGGGGCAGATCGACGCGCATGGCTTGCTGATCCTGCTGGCAGCGCTGTCATGGAGCATTTACTTCGCCCTGCAAAAACATCACGCCCGGCGTTATGACGGCTTCAGTCTGGCCTGTTATGCGGTGTGGTCGGGGACGCTGCTGTTGCTGATTTATCTGCCGGGGCTGGGTGCGGCGGCGGTGAAAGCGCCGCTGCGAGTGCAGTGGGCAGTGCTTGCACTGGGGGTATTTCCCAGTGCACTGGCCTATGTGGCCTGGGGCTTTGTGCTCAAGCATGTGGACTTGAGCCGGGCGACGATGACGTTGTACCTGATACCACCGACGGCGATGGGGATTGCTTCGCTGGGATTGGGCGAGCGACCGACGCTGATGGTGCTGGCGGGGTCGGCGGTGGTGTTGATCAGTGTGCTGGCGTTGAATCTGGAGCGGCGGGTGGAGGGTCGACCGGTTGAGGTCTGATCGAGGTTTTTTACTGAGGCTGACGACCCTATCGCGAGCAGGCTCACTCCTACACGGGATGCGTTCTGTCTGTGGGAGCGAGCTTGCTCGCGAAAGGGCCGGCGCAGACTATAAATATCTCGTGCCGGGTCAGCCTCAGCGCCTGTCATCCGACAACGGCGTCGGCTCATCCGCCGGTGGCACATCATCATCGTCCGCCGCCGGGTCCTTCCAGTCTTCCGGCCGATCGGCATCACTCAACGGATCGCGCCCCGGACTCATGCCCGGCGGCGCATCGTGATCGGCCAGTGTCGGCTCATCCGTGCCGGGCACCGGACGGGTTGGATCGGTCGGCAACACACCACCCTGAAACAGCAAATCATTAGCCATGACACACCTCACCAAGGAGGTCCGGAGAACCCGGGCCATACATCTTGGAAGCGCGCCTGCGCAGGCGGTGCTATCGAGCAGACCAACGGCAATCAGCCCTGCGCACTGAAGCGGTCGCGGCTGTTGGTCAGGTGCAGCCACATGGCCGCGCGCGCCGCGTCCGAATCCTGCCGTTTGATCGCATTCAAGATCGCTTCGTGCTCCAGATGGGCCAACTGCCCCAGCTTGCTCAGATCCGCCGCGCCACGCTCGGCGGCATTGAGCCGCTGACGTGGAATCATCGCGCTGCCCAAGTGCTGCATGATTTCGCTGAAGCAGACGTTGCCGGTGGCTTCGGCAATAAGCAAATGAAAGCGTCGGTCGGCCTCGACGCAACTATCGTTGCTGTCCAGCAGACGCTGATAGTCATCCAGCGCCTGACGCATTTGCAGCAATTGCTGCTCGCTGCGACGTGACGCGGCCAACGCCGCAGCCTGCGTCTCCAGGCCCATGCGCAATTCAAGAATGCTGCGCACGCCGAGCGCGGTGTCGACATTCAGGCGCAAGCCCTGCTCCGCGACGCGCTCGATGACGAACGTGCCGATGCCGTGCCGCGTCTCCACCAGCCCCGACGCCTGCAACTTGGAAATCGCCTCGCGCACGACCGTGCGACTGACGCGGTGTTCCTGAACGATGGCGTTCTCCGACGGCAGCTTGTCGCCGGGCGACAGCCGGCCGAGCAGGATGCTCTGGGTGAGTTTTTCCACCAGATCGTGTGCGAGGTTGTGCGCACGTTTGGGCGCGGGGGCGTCGAGGTCTTCTTGCATGTTCGGTTCCGGTCTTCGGGGCTTGCCGATCGTAGCACTGCGTGATGGCTGACGAGTCGATTTTAGCGCCGAAACCACTTTCAACTTGTATGACAACACTCAATAAAACGAAAAAAACGCAACAACCAAACGCTACGCCCTGTTTGAACATTTGGATCGTGAACCCAAGGGGCGCGTCTGACGGCCGCGATTAAAACCAATAAAAACGGGGAAAAACACCAAAAAGAAATAAAGAATTCGTTCACCAGACAAATTTAATCGCTCCACCCCACTTGTAGGACAAAAAATCTCAGTTGTATGATGTCTATCAACAACGCACCATCCAGCCCTACCCCGCATAAAAATAATCAGTGGGAGAAAACCAAGTGAAAACCTCCGTCTCCGGGATGAACGAGGGCGTCGATTCGACACTCGCGTCCGCCATCTCGAAAGTGAAACGCCACGTCCTGCCGCTCTTCGTGATCATGTTCATCGTCAATTACATTGACCGGGTGAACATCGGTTTCGTCCGCACTCACATGGAACATGATCTGGGCATCGGGGCTGCCGCCTACGGCTTCGGCGCCGGTCTGTTCTTCATCGGTTACGCGCTGTTCGAAGTGCCGTCCAACATGCTTTTGCAAAAAGTCGGCGCGCGTATCTGGCTGACCCGCATCATGCTCACCTGGGGCCTGGTCGCCGCCGGCATGGCGTTCATCCAGAACGAAACGCACTTTTACATCCTGCGCTTTCTGCTCGGCGTGGCCGAGGCCGGGTTCTTTCCCGGGGTGATCTACTACTTCACGCGCTGGCTACCCGGCGCCGAACGCGGCAAGGCGATTGCAATTTTCCTCAGTGGTTCGGCAGTCGCCTCGCTGATCTCCGGCCCGTTGTCCGGCCTGCTCTTGCAGATCAACGGCCTCGGCATGCACGGCTGGCAATGGATGTACTTCATCGAGGGGATGTTTTCCGTCGGGCTGTGCGTGTTCGTCTGGTTCTGGCTCGACGCCAAACCCCACGACGCGAAATGGCTGACCCGCGCCGAACAGGACGCACTGGTCAACGCCATCGACGATGAACAGAAGGCCCGCGAAGCCGCGACGCCGATCCGCCCATCGATGGGCAAACTGCTCAAGGACCGGCAAATCATCCTGTTCTGCCTGATCTACTTTTTCATTCAGCTGACGATCTACGCCGCGACGTTCTGGCTGCCGAGCATCATCAAGAAAATGGGTGAGATGAGTGACTTCCAGGTCGGGCTGTTCAACTCGATCCCGTGGCTGCTGTCGATCGTCGGCATGTACGCCTTCGCCGCTTTCTCGGCCAAGTGGAAGCACCAGCAAGCCTGGGTCGCCACCGCGTTGTTGATCGCCGCAGCAGGGATGTTCATGTCCACCACCGGCGGGCCGATCTTCGCCTTTGTCGCGATCTGTTTTGCCGCGCTGGGCTTCAAGTCCGCCTCATCGTTGTTCTGGCCGATTCCGCAGGCCTATCTGGATGCACGGATCGCCGCGGCAGTGATCGCACTGATCAACTCGGTAGGCAACCTCGGCGGCTTCGTCGCGCCGACCACCTTCGGCCTGCTCGAAGAACACACCGGCTCGATTCAGGGCGGCCTCTACGGCCTGGCCGCGACCTCGATCATCGCCGCGATCATCGTCTTCGCTGCACGCACCACCCCGAAACCCGCTGCTGACCTCGCCGTGGCCGAGGCCGCGCCAAAGCACGCATGACTTCCTTTTTAAAGATGCTGACAAGGATAAAAACATGACCGCACACGACACTGCCAAAGCGCCAATCATCACTGAAATGCAGGTGATTCCCGTGGCCGGCCACGACGGCATGCTGCTCAACCTGAGCGGCGCCCACGGGCCGTTTTTCACCCGCAATATCGTCATTCTCAAGGACAACGCCGGCCACACTGGCGTCGGTGAAGTGCCCGGTGGCGAGCGCATCCGCCAGACACTGGAGGACGCCCGCAGCCTGGTGCTCGGCAGCACAATCGGCAACTATCAGAAGATTCTCAATCAGGTGCGCCAGACCTTCGCCGAACGTGATGCCGGCGGCCGTGGTCTGCAGACGTTCGACCTGCGCATCACCATCCACGCGGTCACCGGACTCGAAGCCGCCCTGCTCGACCTGCTCGGGCAACACCTCGACGTACCGGTCGCGGCGCTGCTCGGCGAAGGCCAGCAACGCGATCAAGTGAAGATGCTCGGTTATCTGTTTTATGTCGGCGATCAACGCGAGACCAACCTCGCCTACCGCAGCGAACCGGACGCCGATAACGACTGGTTCCGCGTGCGTCACGAGAAGGCCATGAGCGCCGAGGCGGTGGTGCGTCTGGCCGAAGCGGCGCAGGCGAAATACGGTTTCCAGGACTTCAAACTCAAGGGCGGTGTGCTCAGTGGCGACGCGGAAATCGAAGCCGTGACGGCTCTGGCCGAACGCTTTCCCGAGGCACGCATCACCCTCGATCCGAACGGCGCCTGGTCACTGAAAGAAGCGATCCGCCTGTGCCGCGATCAACATAAGGTGCTGGCTTACGCCGAAGACCCGTGCGGTGCAGAAAACGGTTACTCGGGGCGCGAAGTCATGGCCGAGTTCCGCCGCGCAACCGGACTGAAGACGGCGACCAACATGATCGCCACCGACTGGCGCGAGATGGGCCACGCCATTCAGTTGCAGTCGGTGGACATTCCGTTGGCCGACCCGCACTTCTGGACCATGCAAGGCTCGGTACGTGTCGCGCAGTTGTGCCATGAGTGGGGCCTGACCTGGGGCTCACACTCCAACAATCACTTCGATATCTCGCTGGCGATGTTCACCCATGTCGCGGCGGCGGCACCGGGCGACATCACCGCCATCGACACGCACTGGATCTGGCAGGACGGCCAGCGTCTGACCAAGGCTCCGCTGCAAATTGTCGACGGTTGCGTGCAAGTGCCGCAGAAACCGGGGCTGGGGGTGGAGCTGGACATGGATCAGCTGGCCAAGGCCCACGAACTGTACAAAGGCATGGGTCTCGGCGCGCGGGATGACAGCGTGGCGATGCAGTTTTTGATACCGGGGTGGACGTTCGATAACAAGCGGCCGTGTCTGGTGCGCTGACATTCTCAAGCTCACCGTACTTCAAATGTGGGA
>NZ_CATKPP010000015.1:0-24082 GCF_949767635.1 Pseudomonas sp. IT-93MI4 | reverse complement strand
AGATTTAGCCAATCTGTTGCATCGACCGGTTGAATCCACAGCCAAAAGCAGACATTCAATACATCTACAAAACTGGCGTCGATTCGACTGTCCTTAGTTTTTAGTAAGAGTGCTATCAGTCAGGTAAAGGAACAATAAGGATATCCGGTGAAGATTTCGGGTTGGCCCATAACTCCTCAAGATTGACATCATCGCTGGCAGGCCGATGCGCCTTGACCAACGGATCAACTTTAAGAATCATGGGGATGTCAAATGCTGTACCAGTAACCACACAACAGCCTTTGGCAAGAGTGGGTATCAATGCCTTCGAGGATGAATCTAACGTACTGATGGTATTGTCCAAAAGCATGAGGTCACGTTCATTGACCAAGCGGTGAATGAAAAAATTGTGAATTTGTGAAACGATAGTGGGAGAAATATCGGCTGGTCGCTGACTCGAAAGTGTTAGATATACACCGTACTTTCGCCCCTCTTTAATTATTTCCTCGAATAGTTCCAAGCGATAGTCTTTCCATATCTCGTGTTCTCGCGTGGACTGTTCCGACAGTATATTGTGGGCTTCATCAATAATTAAATGCAATGTTTGCGCTGGCGGGCTTCTTAGAGTATCCGACTCCTTGTGATTAATGTAGAAATTCTTGGCGACAAGAATGGGAAGGAGTTTCTTGATTTCATTGTTGCATTTTTTCAGTGAAATCACATGGAGTAGATGACGTGGTGTTGGCGCATCAACGATTTTTATTACTTTCCGAAGGGAATCAATAGAAGATTTGGCCCGTGACAGGACTGGTTGGATATGCTCGTATTGTGCATAACCCAAGAGCACATCCAAGCAGAGCTGAAGATAGCAGCGCACAATAAGCTCATCAAATTGATCAAGATCGCTCAAGTCCAGGTGTGCTTCCAATAACGGCTTTAAAAAAGCAGCATAGCTTTTGCCGTCAGAGTCATAATAATGGCCATCTAGAAAAAAATACTTCTTTACGGCGTTATACTTTATTTTTGCAAGATGCTTCTCCAGTTCCTCACAGCACACCAACCTAGCAATTTCTCTAGTCAGTTCAAGCGCGTCAGATTTGGGCTCGCTTGCACTGAAAACTTTTTGAAAAGTTCTCATAAAGTAGTTGGCTAGAGGTATATCTTTAAATCTCTCTCTGCCACTTACTACCCGCCTAAGAAAAGGCTGTTGAGTATTGGTCGTAGCTTGGAATAGTAGGCTAAGTGTCTGCGCATCCCAAAAATGGATGCTTTCGATCATGAATTTTTCCCCACCTCGCTTGGTATCTAATAATGTAATTTTTTTATCTTTGGCAGGAAGAATTTGTCCTTCAGTGTATTCACCATTGAAATCTATGATAACAAATTGGCTTTTGTTCTTCAGTCCATCTAACTTTTCTCTAAACAAGGTGGTGTACAGTTGGGCGAGAGTGTTGGATTTGCCGCTCCCTGTATTGCCAAAAATGCCAAGATGGCCATTGAATATCTTGGCCCATGGCAGATTTATTGATACATCCTCCTTTAGCATGGCACCTATGGAAAAATTGCCATCTCCTTCGGTCCCATAAATTTTGCTGACCATGGATACGCTTAGTAGGAATGCCTGGTCTCTGATCATGGGCATGTATTTCACGCCCTCATAGAACGTGTCATCAACAACATATCCTATGGGTCTAACATCGACCTTGCGAACGTATATGGTTTTTTCGGCTTCTACATCGAGCTTTTTTTCATCTAGGTATTCGCCTTCAACTAAACAAACAATATCAATGAACCCTCGCTGAATAAGGAGGTGTTCTCTTAATGACACCCCCCGATATTTAATTCCGTCGTAAAAAATGGTCTCGTGGCTGGAGTCCTCGAAAATACGAAGAGAAATTCTAACACCTGACACGGCAATAACCTCACCAACGACAATACTCATACGAGATCATCCTCTGGCGGGATATAAGTTTGTGGTTTGAGCGACAACACGTACTTGTTGAAGTTGGAAAAATCCATTTTGACGCCCTCTGGCGGACCGATTACAGTTACATTCCTCCATTGCTGAAATTCTTTCCGCATCGAGGCTGCGCTACCTGAGCTATAGCAGCAAATGAACGTCTGGAGTTGAGGGTTTACCAGCGAGCGCTGGACCAACTTAAGGATGTGCTCATCAGCAAATGAGAAGCCAAAAGTAATAAGGATCGAGTTCGGCTTTTCAAGCTCATAGCTCAGCAATCGAAGCATCTGGTAATAATGCTCTTCAAATACGGTTTCGTGGAATTTCCATTTTGTTGGGTTGACGATAGGTAACTTATTGTACGCCTGCCAAAACTTAGAGATTTGCTCACTAGTGAATTTTACATTTGGTACGCATGCGGTAGACCCGCCCGGGGTGCCTAAGTAGCTGGAGAATGGACTGATCTTGCTAATTGTCCTTGCAGTGAGCAGATGGTTAAATTGATTAGTATAGCTAACCTCAATTTTATCTGCGTATTTCGACCAGTAAACAGATCCGTGCAGATGGATGATATTTAGTTGAGGAACTCCATAGTTGGCTCGTTCAAAAACTCCTGTTTGACATTGAAATGTATTGAAGTTTTTCGCATGTAGATATTTCTTATGGAAGCCGGACGTGCCATCATTGATTACAAAATCATACGTCCCTTGCGCTTGAATTTGGTCCGCACTATGAGCGAGGCACCCATCATAGTTGGTAGTAAAAATATTGATTTTACGATTTAGTTCCTTCCGACGATCAAGAAAGCCTAGCAGGGTTTTCATGAGCGCCTGATAATTCAAAAGATTCTCCTTGCCTTTGGTAGTGTGAACTGCCGAAGGGGAAAATGTCTGAACGGGAAAGATACAGGTGTTGTAATAATGCATGAATAGGGCTGTACGCTTCTCTGGATAATGCTCGAACTTTGTAGCTAGCGTCTCAATTGTTTCCCACCCGCCGGTGGCGTCTTTAATTTCTAGTGCCAAAGTTGGAAATAAATCCGCCGACGCCCCTGAGCCGATTAGAATATTCACATTTTTGTTATATGCATCCAATGGGTCAATGGATTCGAACATAATGGCTCCGTTGGTTTAACTTGCATATATGGCAATGTTTCCGGCCAAGAATCTCAGTTCTAGGGGGGGCTGGCTTTCGGTCTTCGCATGTATGAAGGGTCGTCAGTATGACGATTTCGGCAGCGCTTAACCGATTGCCCACTGAGTGCGCCTAAAACCAGAAAAGAAACATCGTCACCTGAAGACGTTTTATAACAACGTACGCAGCTTAAGCCGTGATTTTGTTCCATCAAGAAATTCCCTCTTTGCACCCGGATTCCATTTGTTCGACTCGATGGTTGGCTTTGACGGGGCACCTATCCCTAACAAGCTAGTATTACGCTAGCACGTTGTCCACTCCAAGAGCCGATAAAGTCAGTAGGGTTTTGCTTGGAAGGGGTGCCAGGGAAAACTGGATCTGGCTACGCTTAGGGTGTGGAGTGTGTCAACGCGCGATAAAAAATGACTTACTTCACGAGCACAAATGTTTCCAAGGAAGTGTATTACCCATCTCTCGGGTGATAACAGGGATTTGATTTGGCAATTACAGCGCAAATAGCCGCGAGCCTTTTCAAGCCGTTTTTGATTTGATGTTGGTGAAAGGTAAATGTCCGTTCTTGGAATAAACCTGACACAGAGATTGACCTCTCCTTTGGATCGATTGCAGCCCCTCACAACAGGCAGCAATCGGCCAAAATCGGTCAGTCGGAGGAATCTACGTAAGTGCCGCCTTTTCATATGACACCGCAGGAACTGTAGCGCTCAAGTAGTGCGATAAGTCCGTGCAACCTCTCCCAGGTATGGTTTGATCCTAGTGAGGTCTGAAGCAAAGGACTCGAGTTTCGTCTCTGTCTCTGCATCGTCGTTTATCTTTCGCAGTACGGCGATGATCCGTACCAGTACCCATGCGACATCTGCTGCCATATCAAGAATGTAATCCTCGATTGAAGCATCACCGAACGGTCGCTTCCTCTCCTCACCGTTCCACCGAGGATTCCGCATAAAAAATGCTGTTTCCCCGAGAGGCACTAAGTAGCCGTGGAGCAGGGAGTGGCGATAGTGCATCAACTTGTGAGCTGCTTCGGCAGCGCGTGCCAGGACTTCGTTCGCACCTGGGCTCAAATCCTCCCTGCCATTTCCTACAATCGTGACTAACTGAGAAGCAGGTGGCCCATCAGTGGAAGGCCTAACTCCCTTCACGCTTTCGCGTTTTAGTGCCCAAACCGCTGGCTCTAGGTGGGCCTCGAAAAGTCCGAATGCGACTGCGAATGTTCCAATTTTCTGCTGAGCGATAACCGACACCCCAAGTTCGGAGATGGCCACCATTACGCCCAAAGCATTGACTGTGAATGCTGGCGGTTTCATTTCGTTGATTCTCCGTTCTTGGTGATGCCTGCTGTATAGCACGCCTCCATGTGACAAATTCCATTCGAAACAGAGCAGAGGATATGCGCTGGTGCTCGAATCTATCGGAAGTAGACCGCACTGAGCGTCGGCTAATGGCCGCTATGAGCCATTGGCATTAACCGTAACGGTCCCGAAGCACATTTTGACCTATGGAAGCGCTTGCCCGTCCGGCGAAGTCAGTGAATCCTCAGGCTAGAAGTGCTATTTGGCTCTCAGTACCGTGCGAGCGAACAAATCCCTGCATGGCTTCGGACAGTGGGGGTTCGATGAAAAAATTCCCATACCGCTCTACGAGTCCAGACCAATGCGCTTTAAGCAGCCCTTGACCCCGGTATTTAGGGGCGATCCATACCCACGCAAGTGTCCACTCTAAGCCGCCCGGCCCCGGATGCTCATTTGAGAATGCACATGCACCAGCGATGGTGCCGTCTGGTCCGGCCGGGAACAGGTGTCCGTGCCAGCCAAATTTCACCGGATTTACATCGTCCCCAGCCCATTGAACGAAGTCGTATCGGAATTCGCGCTTGAATTTGACGGCACGCCGGTACACCTCCTTTTGCATCCACATAGGAGCCTTTGAGTCGATAATTATGGGCTGATTTGTCTCCGCCAGGCGTTTGGCGAATCTGGTGTTTGGAACTGGATCCAGCAATTGTGCGGCTCGGCGATGGACTTGCCGATGTATCCTAGTGTCCGCTGGCGTATTGGACAGATATGACAAGCCGCAGTAGTCGCACTCAATGCTTTCCTGTTTGAGCTGGCGGTGTTTGGGGCCCCTCACTTCCAAGGATATGGCTTGACCATTCTGTCTAACCATCTTGTAGCGGTAACCCGTAGGGCTCCGGAAGGTCTCCACCGACTCAGTGCCCGGAACGCGCTTGGCGGTTGACCTGATGACCATAAGCCGCCTGCCAGTCCACAGCTTGTAGGTCAGAATCGAATGCTCGGCTTCTGTGAGCAGCGTTCGCATCTCAAGCCCCGGAAGAAGTTCATCCACCAACAACGCGGCGGAGACCATGATTCCGAGCTGTTCCATGTAAACGAGTAGGCCAACTGCGTCAGTCACTTGGAAACCGAAGAAGCCGCACGTGTCATCTCCGATGTGCTGCGGCCTGTACAGCAGATTGCGGGCAGGGATATCCGCCTGTTCGGCCAGCCACTCGATGTAATGCTCGATCCGTCCGTAATCGCGGCCTTCAGTCAACAGTGCATAGTCGCCAAGATCAGTGATCGTCACGCCGTTGTCCCGAAGCATTTTCGTTTCGTAGGGTGAAAGCCGAGTTCTGGTTGCGGGCGCCGACCGGATCTCTTTGACCAATTTAAACAGGCCTTCCAGCATCTCGCTGGATTCTTCGTCGATCATTGGAGCTCCCATGGCGCCGCTGGCGCCCCTTGTTGGCAAACAGCTCGAAAGGATACTGCTGATGGTATCTCTGACGCTTGTTCGATCATTGAAGTGCTCACTGTTGAGGTCTGATGCCTTGATCTTAACCGGGTAATAGAAAGCGCAAGAATTTGAGGAGTGGCACCTTTAATTAATTGGGGACTCTGGCAGGCGAGCAAGTGCACCGGCAGAGTACCGGGAAGTACCGCCCCACCCCAAGAAGAGCTGTCGCCTGTGTTGGTTTTGTGGCGTAGAAACTGACTACGACGATGGCTGCATTTGAGCGACAGCGATAGCTTGCCGATGTCCGCTTTTGGCCGGTAGCTGCCCGTCATTAGTGGCAGCTATCCTGTCGTTGACCCTGATCCGTGTACTCAGCACGACGCTGCTGATAATCCACGGCAACGATATGACGGTCTTCGTGGCGGACTAAAAGGGAGCGTCCGGCATTGTTGTCGATGCGCTGGATGCGGGCAGCGAAGTCGTAACTCAGCTGTAACTGGTTGTCGTACGCGTCACTGATGGTGATCAAGCGGCCCGCACGGAATTGATAAAAGCGCGCATTTTGCCCGGCCTGCGTCAGGATGAGTTCGCCTGGTGGCGATCCCAGGTAGATGGCCGCTTTCGACAGGCTGTTGATAATGGTGGGGCGTTGTTGCGTCGGCATGGGAAAACGAGTGGTTAGGTTTTCGTTATCTGTCCACAGGACGCCTTCATCATCCTGATCCAGTCGATGCGAAAGAGCGTGACTCCAACCAAACCCAAGGCGGCTGTCGATCTCGACCGCACTGGTGCGATAGAGGCGCGTCCACACAAACGGCAGCAGACCATCGAGTTGACCATCGGTAAGAGTCAGCAATTCTTCGCCCGTAACCATCGAGACCGGACAGCCGTTGGTGCAAGTGTCTTGGGCCGGCGCCGCACTTTTGTCGTCAGGATTCTTCGATTGTTTCGAGGCGTCATCAGGGCGCTAGGATTTGAACAGAGTGTCGATCTGCGCAGGCGGCACCTGATCGTGGACGTGGATCTTGTAGGATTTTCCAGGCAGTCCCTGAAAACTGCCTTTACCCTGTTTATCCAAGGTAATCGTCGACGTGGCGCCTCCATCCACGGCAATGATATCGACCTTGATATCGCCGATGGGAATGTCGAAAACCGTTTCGAATTTGCTCTCAATCAGCAGCGGCCCTACAAGCGGGCACTTGGCGACGTATGAAAAATCTCCATCATTCATGCTGACAGACTTGCTGGAGTCACCGGCCTTGATCACGCGCTCCATATCAAGCAGGGCGGGCATGTCAGCTGCTCGGCTAGCTTTGTCAGCAAGCTGTGCGTACCAGCTCTTGGTTTCCTCGCGGTACAGCTTGAGGTTGTTTTTGAAGGAGTCCAATTTAGTTTCGATAGTGGCAAGGCGATCCATCAGCCTTGCTCCAGAATCAGGTGGTTTAACAGTGCTTCTTTAAGGTTTTTCGGCGCATCCGGGCGGCACACGAAACGGCTGACTTTCAGCTTCAGGTTGTTCTCAGCCAAGCGTTGTAAATATCCGGGCGATCTTCTTCCAGCCACTGCATCAGGTTGCTGATTAGTGTCGTCGGGCTCTCCTTGGCTAAGCCATCCAGCAAGTCCTTCGGCACCTCCCACCACGGCCAATCCTTCACCTTCGGCAACACCTGCGTCCCAACCTCCAGCGTCTGCCCATTAATCAGATACCGCTCAAACACCGGCATTACTTCCCCAGCCTTCTTCCCAAGCCCCTTCAGAATCGGGTAGATATGCCGCCCATCCCAGAAGCGGAAAAACACCTCGGTCCCGTCCGGCATCTTCACCTGTGTAAGGCTGCGCAGGTGCCCGAACACGTCGTTCGGTTCGGCGCGTGATATGGCCAGCCAGCCCCAGTCGAGGGCGGCGGTTTCAGCGATCCACGGCAGGAATGCAGAGTTCGGTTTGAGTTCGGTGACGTAGGGCATCACCGGTTGCCAGCTGGAGTAGGGCGTGCCGCCCCAGATCGGCAGGAGCTGGGTGGTGGGTTCGGTCAGGTACAGGGTTTTCAGCGCGTCGGCATCGCTTGCTGCGCTGACGATCAGGTACAGGCGCTCTCCAGTCTGCAACGGCTGTTGTGTCAGCCAGTCCTGGATGTCAGTCGATCAGATGGCACAGGCACCTGCCTTGCATTTTTCGCATTCTTCGCACTACTGCGCAACTTCTTGCGCATGATGGCGTTTCGGTATCGTTAAATGATATACGAAGCGCTTACAGGCTTTGCAGCCAGCAGAGAGGGTGCGGCTGACAGCACTTCGCGAGCAATCTCGCTCCTAGTTTTGATGCGGGCGACATACCAAGGATGCGCGCTCGTAATTCAGCGCCTTGTTTCGCTCGGGCAGTGCATACGATGCCTCGCAGCGCTGGCCTTGCCAGTTGATGGTCAGGGTGCCGGCATCATCCGCGACCAGCGCCAGTGCCTTGCCGCTTGGGTCGGAGATCGCCAGTTGCTTGCCGGCGGCGTCTTCCAGCGTCGCCCCAAACGGGATTGGCTGGTGCTGCGCATCGAAGAGGGCGAATTGCACCCGACGCCCGGTCTTGCTGGCATAGCGCGCCAGCACCACGGCACCACGGCGCGGTACCACTTGCTGGGTGGCGTTTTCAATTTCGAAATCACCGCCCAGATCTCGGGTGTCGAGGCTGATCCAGTTGACCCGATACGGCTGCGCGTTGGACACCACCGCATAACCGTTGCCAGCGGTTTTCGCCCCGGAGAAGCTGGCGATCTTCACGCCTTCAACGCCCTCGACCTGTGCCAGCGCGAACGTCTCACCGACGGTCTGCCCGAGGTTGATGCCGCCCGCGTGCCCGACAATCGAACCGGCGACGTTGAGATTCTGCGAGTTGTAGCCATGGCCCTGGCTGTAACCGGCACTGATGTCCATCATTGAGGTTCGCGTGCTGAGGTTGGCCGAACCCGTACTGCCGCCAGTGCGACTGTTGCTGCCCTGTACCGAGTAATAGGTGTCGCTGTCTTCGGACAGATAGCCATTGATACCGACCTGCGTGCTGCTGTTGCCCTTCTGCGAACTGGCAGAAACGAATGCCCTCGGCGCCCGGGGTTTCGAGCCCAGCGGAAACGACACTGAGAGGTTGAACAAAGTGTCGTTGTTGGCCGGCCCATAGTTGCCGACATCCTTGGTGTAAGTCGCGCTAAGGTTGTAGCTGACCTCTCCCCAATAATTGCTGTAGCCGGCAGACAGGCTCTGCGAACCGCCGCGCCCCCAATAACGCTGGTCGCTGGCGTTAAGGTAGATGCTACCGAACTGCTGGTTGCGCCCCAGGCTCTGGTTGACGGTCAGGTCGGTGCGGGTTTTCGAATTACCGGTGCGCCTCTGGCCCTCGCTGCTCAGTTCCTCGACATGTTCGCTGAAGGTTCGATAGCCCTCGGTCGAATAGCGGTAAGCGGCGAGGGTGAAGTTGGTGTCGGTGCCGGTGAACGTCTTGGCATACAACGCGCGCAGGCTGTTGCCCTTGACGGTCTGGCCAAAGGTGCGGCTGCTGGAGTGGGTCAGGTCCAGCGAGATCGCACCGATCGCGGTGTTGCGCCCGGCGCCAACGGAAAACGCCTGGAAATCTTCGCTGGCCTGGGTGCCCACGATCGCCGACAAGTTGCTGCTGACCCCGTAGGCCACCGTGCTGCTGACGAACTCCGGCGATTGCTGATCATCGCTATTGCTGTTGTAGCGGCCCGCCGAGATGCTGTACTTGAGTTGCCCTTCGCGAACCATGATCGGCAGGCTGGAAAACGCCTGCACCGTCACCCGGCGCCGACCGTCGGCTTCGATTACAGTGATTTCCAGATCGCCGTTGGAGCCGCTGGGATAGATGTCGCTGATTTCGAACGGCCCCGGCGGCACGTTGGCGGTGTACAGAATGTAATTGTTCTGGCGAATCTCCACGGTAGCGCTTGATTGCGCGATACCGCGAATCACCGGCGCATAGCCGCGCTCGCTATCGGCACGCATGCCATCGTCGGAGGCCAGTTTCAGGCCGCGATAGCGCACGCTGTCGAACAGGTCGGCGTCGGAGAAGATATCGCCGGCACTGAACTGGCCCTTCAGCGCTGTGACGTCGTGCTGCAGATAGCTGCGATTGCTCTTGAACGTGCTTGGCCGTCCAGTGCTGCTGTTGAAATTGGACTCGTTGCGCAAGCGCCAGCCGCCGAGGTTAATGCCGTTGCGCAGGCCGACGTTATTGGCAAACGTGGTATCAGCGTCGGTGCTGTTGCGGTTGCTGCTCACCTGATAGTTGATGAACGCTGCGGGTACGCCTTCGTCCCACAGCGCTGGATCGACATAACCACGGCGGCCACGCTCCATGGCGCTTTGCGGCACGCTGACCAGCAACCGCAGGCGCGGCACGTCATAGCGCACGGTGGCCTGATCGATCAGCGCGGGCAGATCAAGGCAGGTGTCGGCGGCGTCGTCGAGCTTGCCGCTGGCCTGCAGCTTGCCAAGATCCACACCCAGTTGCTTGAGCATGTCCAGCGTCAGGCAGGCTTCGACCTTGTGGCTGTCGGGCTGGCGGCGAAAATCGATATCGCGACGGCCGACCAAGGTGTCATTGCCATACAGGTCGACCCGATAAGTGCCGGGGAGAACCTGGCTTCCGGCGAGCAGGGTCTGCAGATCGACGGCAGACGTCGCGCCTTGCAGAAACGATGTATTGAATTGTTCTTCGCCATCGGCCAGGCAAGTTGTGCTGACGACCAGTGCAACCGATAACGGCGCCAATCCATCGCGCTTTAAAAAAAACATGCAGGAACCCTATATCACCTCCGATACGAACTAACGGAGCGAAGAGAAATACAGTGAAAGTGCGGCTGATAAAGCGGCACGCGAGTTATGGCGATTCTTTATCCAGGCTGGCGCTAACTTCGGTGCTGCCGGAAAGTTGCGCGACATAACGGTCTCGGGCGCCGTAGTCGTTGATGCTGCTGAATGACAGTCGCGCAGAACTGGCCGCGTGAGTTTGTTTGAGCACGAATTCTTTGTGTTCGCCGGGCGCAATCATCATCGAATCGAATGGCTTCTCCCTGCTGGCGCCCGCTTGCATCGTTATGTCGGCAATCGATACGTGATAGAGGCCTGGATTGTTCACCACCAGCATGCTCTTGCCGGCGCGCTCGATCAGTCGCCAGCGCAGCTCGGTTGGCGCTTGATAGGCATTGTTTGGCAAACCGGCGGGGCGAAAGAACACCTTGATCCGCTGACGTACCGCCAGTTGCAGGGTGTTCGCGGTTTTCGCCGATTTGGGGATTTCCTGCACATTCAGCCACACCACCGACTCGCGGTCGCTCGGCATACCGGTGCCTTCGTAGATAACCCGCAGAATCTGCTGTTGATCGCCGCTGACCCGCACCAGAGGCGGGGTGACGGCGAAGGGCGCTGAACCTGCTTCGTCGCTGTCTGTGTCGATCCAGGACTGAACCAATACGTCTGCACCGCTATTGCGCACGGTGATGCTGGCTTCTTTATGCTTGCCATCGAAAATCAGCCGGGTGCTGCTCAACGAAATACCGGCCATGGCCTGATTAACGGCGAACAGGCCCAGGAGGCCGACGCACAGGGATAAGAAATGCCGTAAGAACATGAACAATTACCGCGCAAAGTGAAGGGAAGTGCAGGGCCGTTGCGCCCTGCACTGGCTCGATGAATCGCGCGATTATTCGTATTGCAGGGTGAACGGCAGGGTCGCATCGCCGCGACCGGCAACCGCCAGTTTAGGATCGACGGTGGTCACGTAGGCGGCCGAAAATTTCAGCGTGGTGTTGCTGTCCTGCAGAGTGTTTTCAATCCGCGCAGTGGTTGGCGAAGTCAGGTCGATCACGGCGCCGTTGGAATCAAGCAGGGCAATACCGATGCCTTTCGCCGAGCCCAGGCCATCGATCAGTTTCAGGACCTTGGTTCCGGTTTCGATTCCCGAACCTGCGCCCTTGGTCGGTTCGAAGATCATGGCCACCTTGGTCCCGGCATTGCAGTTGATCTTCATGTCGAAGTTTTCGACGCTCAGGGTGCCGTTGCCTTTCGGCGCGGTGGCGGTGCCCATGTCCTTGATCGACACTTCGCCCATGTTGACCGAGATGGTCTTGTCCTTGCCGGCGCCTTCGACCGAGCAGGCATCGTTGTTGATGGTGCCGGTGAAATTGATGGTGCCGCTGCCAGCCTTGGTTGGCGAAACAGGATCGGCCGCCAGAACATTACCGGCAGCGAAGATCGACAGGGCGAGAAGCGTGCGAGACAGCTTTTTCATGTTGCTTTTCCATTGGTGGGGTTAAAGCAACACAATAAATCGCGTACTTGCGCTGGAACATCAGACGATTCCTAGATGCGCGGAAAGTCATGCTGAAGTGCGCAATTGTCTAGTTGAACAAGTTGCGCTCGATACAATAAGCCAGTAACTCCTGATCGCTGCTTACTTCAAGTTTGCGCATGGCGGAAACTTTCTGCGTACTGATTGTCTTGGCACTTCGGTTAAGTCCCCGGGCTATTTCATTGACGCCTTGTCCTTGCACAAACAAGCGCAGGATTTCATGTTCCTTGGGCGACAGACGAGCAAAACGTTCATCGAGGTCAGCGCTATTTTCCAGCACCGAAGTGGGTGCGGGTTGTTTGCTGCGAACCGTATTGCCTTTGGCAATGGCTTTGAGCGCCACTTCTATTTCAACGTGCAACTGGTTTTTCTGAATCACCGACAGTACACCGAGTTCCTGCAGACGGGTCAGGATCAACGGGTTGGAAATCATGGTCAGAACCAGCACCCGCACCTGAGGGAAATGCCGGGTCACGTATTCCACCAGTTTCAGCCCGTCACCGTAGCGCGAGTCACCGGGCATGTTGAAATCGGTGATCAACAGGTCTACCGGCCGGGTCGTCAGCAAGTCGATCAGCTCATCGGGGCAAACGGCTTCGCCCACTACGCTGAAGCGGCGGTCACGCTCGACAAGTTCCCGCACCCCCAGCAGGACGATAGGGTGATCATCGGCGATGACAACGTTGAAGGTTTCCATGGGTGCTTTATCCAGAGTGAAATTATTCAAGGGCGTCGAGCAGGTCGCTCAGGTGCGCCAGTTGTTGACGCACCTCCACGGCCAGCGCCGGGGTGATGGCCATGCCGGTCAGGCGACATTCCAGTTCGACAAATGCGCTGGCCAGTGTCGCGACTTGCACCACGCCCAGTGCCCCGGCCATGCTGTGCAGTTGCTGCGCGACGCTGTCGGCGTTGGCCGCGTCCAGCGCGCTGAGGGTGCTCTGAATGTCGCGGCGCAGGGTCACGACAAACAGCTCGCGCATTTTCGGCGATAGCGTCGGGGGAGCATCGGCAATCGGTGCGATGGTAGTCTGGCAATGGCTTTGCAGTTGCGCACGCAGCGTCGCCAGGTTCAACGGTTTGACCATCCACGCGTTCATGCCGACGGCGGCGCAGCGCTCGCCTTCTTCGCGCAGGGCATTGGCGGTGACGCCGATGATCGGCAGCGTCGCATCCTGCTCTCGCAGTGCTGCGGCCAGTTGATAGCCGTTCATGACCGGCATGTTGACGTCGGTCAGCAGCAAATCGAAGCGCCCCGGTGCCCAGTGCGCCAAAGCCTGTTCGCCATCGGCCGCGACGACTACCGAGCAGCCCAGCGCCTCCAGTTGTTCCTTGATGATTGCTGCGTTGATCGCATTGTCCTCGGCCACCAGCACACGTAGGTTCAGCGCTCGGGTGCTTGCCTGCCGTGACGGCGGGCGCTGCTGACCGGCGCCGTGCACGGCGAGGGCAATCGCCCAGCCGATCGCGCGCACGTCGTCGGCATCGACCTGCCAACCATTGCCGCTCACCTGCGCCGGGTTGGGGCCAGCGGCAATTGCGACGATTCGCTGGCCAGCGAAAGCTGTAGCGCTGGCCAGTGGTGCAAGATCGATCAGCAGCGCCGAAGGAGGCGGCAGCTCGTTGGTCACCAGTCGACAGTCGAGGCCAAAGCGGTTGAGCCACGCCATCAGATGTTGCGCCAGTTCAGCGACTGGCGCACGCACGTAGACAGCGGGGCTGTCGGCGCCGAACGCCGGGCAATCGGCGAGGCTGCCCGAGGCGCATTCGAGCATCAGTTGCAAGTTGAAGCAGCTGCCCAGTCCCGGTTCACTGACCACGTTCAACTGGCCGTGCATCAACTCGCACAGCCATTTGCAAATGGCCAGACCGAGACCCGCGCCGGCATGACTGTCGGCCTCGTTGACTTGATAGAAAGGGTCGAACAATTGCTGTTGCTGCGCCTGGGAAATGCCCACGCCCGAGTCGCTGACCTGCCACTGCACCCGGGCGTGACCGCCTGAGTTTTGCAGCACGCGAACACGCACGACCACACGGCCGTTGTCGGTGAACTTGATCGCGTTGCTCAGCAGGTTGTTGAGGATCTGGCGTATGCGCTGCGCATCACCGAGCAGGTGATCCGGCAGTGCTGCATCGATGCAGGCATACAATTGCAACCCTTTGCCGCGGGCAAACGCGCCGTAGCTGCGCACTACGTCTTCGGTCAGCTCTAGCGGGCAGAATGGCTGAAGCTCGAGGTTCATCTGCCCGGCCTCGATCTTCGACACATCCAGCACATCGCTGATCAGCTTGAACAGACTGGCCGACGAGCGCTGAATGGTTTCCAGATAATCCTGTTGGCGCGGGGCGAGCGCGGTCAGGCCAAGCAGCTCCAGAGTGCCGAGCACGCCATACAGCGGCGTGCGGATTTCATGACTCATGGTCGCCAGAAAACGGCTCTTGGCCTGATTCGCCGAGTCGGCGGCCTGACGCGCGACTTCCAGCGCCGCCGAGTCTTCAACATGGCGGGTGACGTCGTGCAGCGCACACAGCCAGGCGTCCTGGCCCTGATAACGGGTGGCGACGAAGGCAACATGCAAATGCCGGCTGTCTATCTCCAGTTCGGCATGGCCATGGCCAGTCGCCGCCTGCTGGTCAAGCAGGCTGATCAGTTCGCCAGTGTCGTGCCATTGCTGGGCGAGCTGGTTTTCCAGCAACACCTGATGATTGCGGCGGCTAATCACGCACAGGCCGGTCGGCGCGGTGTCGATGACCGCACGGCTGAAGGCTTCGCTTTCGGCGATGCTAGCGTGGGCACTTTGCGCGGGGAGGATAACGCGGTCGGTGTACCAGCGATTGAGCGCGCGGCCACTGCCAAGCAGGGCCAGCACCAGAGCCAGCAGGCACAGCAGTGGCCACAGCGCGTAATCGAGAAAACTCCGCACGCTGATTACATAGATCGCCGTCCATCGTTGGTCGCCGGCGCTGGTCAGCTTGAACACCAGGCCGTCGCGGGTCAGATTCGCGCCGTCATCGAGCATTTGATTTGGCTTGAGCGCACCGATCAACACCGTGCCGTTGGGCGTGATCAGGGTGAAATTGTCGTAGATCGACCACTCCATCAAACGCTCGATATTGTTGACCTGCGACAGTTTTAACAGCGAGCCGAGCACCACCCAGGTGTTCGCCCCCTCAATCCTCAGCGTCGGTTTGCTCAGGTTCATCCGCACGTAGGCCAGCAGGCTCGGGGTGCCATCGTTGTCCTGCTCGAACGGGTAGGGCGCCCAGTGCACTTGCTCTGAAGTCTGTGAGTGGCGCTGCATGTTCATTTGGGTCATGAGCTCGACGAACCGGCCTACCTGCGTTGGCCCGGCGCCGCGCAAACGGCCGGTGGCAGGCACGGCGATGTCGAAATTATCGGGGCCGTTGAGCAGGATCACCTGCGGCGACTGGTAATGCGATGCCGCCCAGAAGGCGCTGTAATACGCCGCCAGATAGCTGCCCAGCGCAAACACCTTGGGATATTGGTCGGGGGCAATTCGCTGCGGATCAATCTTCACGCTGAACGGTAACGAAAACGGCAACCCGCGGCCTTGATAAATGTTCGGGCCTTCCTCGGGCAACAGTTTTTGCACCACCGGCGACGCCACGGTAACCGGCAAGTAATCACCGCTGGCGCCGGCCCGTGAGATGTCACCGAGAAAGGCCTCCTGCTCACGAATGTTTTCCATCAGGCGGGCGAAGTGAAACTGCAGAGTATCGCGCTGTTCTTCCACCATGCGCTGCACGCCCAGATAACTGATACCCAGCAACAGCAGCGCAAGCGCGCCGAGGATCAGCAAGCCCTTGTTCAGGCGCTGCGAGCTGTTGGCAAGTTTTTCCAGCAGGGCATTGGCGTGCGGCATCAATACGCTCGGTCGATAAAAGTGGATAAGCGTTTGAACACGGCTGACCTCGATGGCAAGTGGCGGTCGTCCACCGCGTGCTGCGGATCACCAGACATTCGCCGGTCCGTCATGACAGAGCAACTGCTGGAACTGCTCCGAAGACACGGCGTGGGAGATCAGGAAACCCTGGACCTGAGTGCAGTCGATTTTACGCAACAGAGCAAGTTCCTGCGCGGTTTCTACGCCTTCGGCGACCACCGTCAGACCCAGTTGCCGGCCAAGGGTGACAATGCTGGTCAGCGCCTGCGCCAGTTCGGCGTTGCGGTTGCAACCCTGCACCAGCGCGCGATCGATTTTCAGTTCGGTGAAAGGGGCTGAGACCAGGTTCATGTAGGAACTGTAGCCCTTGCCGAAATCATCCTGTGACAGGCCGAAACCCTTGATTCGCAAGCGGCAGGCACCGGCGTAGAAATTGCTGATGTCATCGGGCACCGAGCACTCCATCAACTCGAAACAGATCCGCGCCGGCAGCCCGTTGTGTTGCAGGACAAAAGCGAGAATGCGATCCGGCAGGTCGTGACTGTTGAGCAGGTGCGTCGGCAGGTTGATCGACACCGGAATGTCATAGCCCTGCTGGCGCCATACCGCTTGGGCGGCCATAGCCTGTTCCAGTACCCGCCAGAGCAGGTGCTCTTCGAGATCGCAGGCGATCAGCGCCGGTAGAAATGCGCCGGGCAACAATGTGCCGTGTTCCGGGTGAGCCCAGCGCACCAGTGCTTCGGCGGCGACGATGCGACCATTATCCAGCGCCTTCTTTGGTTGAAACCAGGCCTGCAGCTCACCGTTATCCAACGCCCGTTCAAGGCTCTGGCGGTCGATGCCAGCCTGCGCGGCGATCGGCACGTCCTGACGCAGCGCCTGCAACTGGTCGATCAGGCAACGCAGGGCGGCGCTGTTGACCGGTTTGGAAATCAGCCCGATAACTTTGACCTGCAGATTGCTCGCCACCAGGCTCGCGCCCATCAGCATGCGCCGTGAGGCGGCACTCATGATCGCCAGTGCCGGGCGGGAGGACTGCGCGGCCAGGCCCTGAATGAACTGCACGCCGTCCATGCCTGGCATCAGCAGGTCGGTGAGCACCAGGTCGAACTCGCGGTTTTTCAGGCGCCGCAAGGCTTCTTCGCCGTCCCTGGCAAACTCCAGATCGAAGACACCCAGCTCGTTGAACAGGTTCTGCAAGTACAGATGCTGGAACGGGTGATCTTCGACAATCAGCAGGCTAGGGGACTTCATGGGCGACTCGTTGGTAGGGAGCCAGGACGATCGACAAGGCTCTTAGCGTAAAAGGTTTGATCAGGCAGTGATTCATGCCGGCGGCCAGACACAGCGCCTCTTCGCCGCGCAGGGCGTTGGCGGTGGCGCCGATGATCGGCGTGGTGCAGCCCAGTCTGCGCAGGGCCTTGGCCAGTTCATAACCGTTGAGGCGCGGCATGTTGACGTCGCTGAGCACGACATCAAAGGTGTTGGCCTGCCATAGCGACAAGGCCTCTTCGCCATCGCTGGCCAGCGCCACCGTGCAGCCGAGTTCTTGCAGCTGGTCGCGCAGAATCAACTGGTTGATCGCGTTGTCTTCGGCGACGAGGATGTGCAGGTGCAGCGGCGCCAACGCCTGGGTCTGTGTCTGCTGATGCTCGATAACGGCGCCGCCCTGAGCCTGGCGCACGGCCTGGCGGATTGCGGCCAGATCGTTCAGATTCGCTATCCAGCCGTCGACTGTGGATTGCGGCTCACAGGCACCCGCGCCGCTGGCCAGCACACGTGGCCCTGACCAGCGCAGTTCGCTGCGCTGGTCCATCGGCGCCGGGTATAGCTCAAGCAATACGCCGCCGTCGGCAGGTACTTGACTGGCCGGCGCGCCGACGTGCGGGCGGGCGCCCCAGCGGCGCAGCCAGCCAGCGAGGCTGTCGGCCAGTTCGCGTACTGGCGACACCACGTAAATGATGTCCCCCGCCAGTTTCGGTTGTGTGTCAGGCGGCGTGTTGCCCGAGCGCTGCTCAAGCGGCAAGGTCAGGGAAAAACTGCTGCCCAGCCCCGGTTCGCTGACCATCCGCAGGGTGCCGTTCATCAAATTCGTCAGCCGCAGACAGATCGGCAGGCCCAGCCCGGTACCCGCAATGACGTGGCTGTTGCCTTGGGTCTGGTAGAACGGCTCGAAAATAAACGCCTGATCATCGTGGGCAATGCCGCGCCCGGTGTCCGATACCTGCCATTGCACGCAGACGCGCTCGCCTTCGCGAGACAGCACGTTGACCCGCAGCACCACGCGTCCGGAATCGGTGAACTTGACCGCATTGCTCAGCAGATTGTTGAGAATCTGCCGGACACGACTGATGTCGCCAATCAGGCTGTCGGGCAGTTGCGGATCGAAGCAGGCATACAGCTGCAAACCTTTGCTCTGCGCCGCTGCCGCGTAGCCCTGCACAACCTCTTGGGCCAGGGCGACGATGGAAAAGTCACTGAGTTCCAGCGCCAGTTGCCCGGCCTCGATTTTCGACACGTCGAGCACGTCGCAGATCAATTGCAGCAGGGTCGCGGACGAGCCTTCGATCGCCCGCAAGTAGCTTTTCTGCTGAGTATCGAGCTGAGTGCGAGCGAGCAGTTCGAGAGTGCCGAGCACGCCATACAGCGGTGTGCGGATTTCGTGGCTCATGGTCGCCAGAAACAGGGTCTTCGCTTCGTTGGCGGCATCGGCCGACTGGCGCGCCCGTTCCAGCGCTGCTTCGATCTGCCGGCGCGCGCTGATGTCGCTGAAGGCGCAAAGTAACACGTCTTCGCCCTTGTAGCGGGTCGGCGCGCAGCTCAGGTACAGGTGGCGACCGTCGGCGGTTTCGAAATAATCGGTGAGGCACGGCGATTTATCCGCAAACGCAGCGCGGATCCAGCCAGGCCCGAGTTGCTGGCCGCATTCGCCCAGCCAGTGCCGGGCGAGGGTGTTTTCCAGCACCACTCGAGCATCGCTGCGCCGCAATACGCAGAGCGCCACGGGCGCGGTCTGTATCACGTCGCGGCTGAACAGCTCGCTTTCGACCAGGGCCTGAATCCGCTGCAGGGTCGGCGTGATGAAACGATGTTCCAGACGACGGATCAGCAGCCACACCAGGCTGATGCTCGCCAGACAGAACGCCAGCGCACCGAGCAACTGCGGCCACAAGGCCCACAGCACGGCGAGTAAGTCGATGGAGTAGGTCAGTTGCCAGTCCGACGACTTGAGCTGTTTGCGCAATACCAGTTGCTCGGGCAGCCAGCCGTCGCCGACGAAACCGAAGAAATCCTGCTGACGCAGCAGCGGCAGATTCTGCCCGGGCGGCGGCTTGTGGCTGTTGCTGAATAACGGCATGCCCTGAGAATTGAACATGGTGAACTCGCCGGCGCTGTGGTCGCTCAGCGCATTGGAGACTTCGCGGTCATCCATCTCCAGACCGAGCCAGCCAGAATCGAGGTCGCGCTCATCCAGACGAATGAAGATGTACAGCTGCGAGTGCCCTTGCCAGTTGTGGGTCAGCCAGATCTCTTTCAGGGCACCGTTGTTGTCGCACTTGAGGGTTTCCAGACGATCAAGCATCTCATGCGGAAAGTCGTCGGCCATGGGAGTCGTGTTGTACAAGCGCCAGACCTGGGCATCGGCGCCGCTGCTGACGTACAGCAGATTCAATTTGCGCGCTTGCAGGAAGTCGCGCATGCGCTGGGTCAGCCAGATGCTCCATTGCTTGCCGGGGGGGTGTCCGAGCAGCAGACGGATCTCCTCTTCGGACAGCGGCGCGCTCAGCGCGGTCTGTCGGGTCGCCGACAGACTCAGGCTTTCGAGCAGCGCTTCACGGCCGGTGAAAAACGTGTGCGCCTCGGCGATGGCGCTGCTCATGTAGCTGCGCCGCTGGGAAATTTCATTGTTGAAGGTAAACAGCAGAAAGCTGTACACGCCGCCGAGGATGCCTGCCAGCAATACCAACGCAAAAATGCGCAACAAGCGTCGCGCCGCGTGAGGCGTGGACAGGACAGGGCTGATCTGGTGGAGGTAGTTCTTCAAGCGCATCCCGGCACAGTAGGGCGGGCCGGGCACGACGAAAATCAGACGATTCCTAAAGATGGGGCGCGAACAATCGGCTGTGGCAACGCGTTAATGGATTCACAAGTAACTCATGACAAAGGCAATTGTTGCGTTGGCTGTTCCGGCGCGCATGCCCTTGTCAAACCCGCCATTGCCAGCTGTTTCAGCAATGCGAAAGTATCGAGCGCTGAGGGGGATCTTCAAGTTACCTCCCGCAGCGGGATAGTCCGTGAACACATAGCTTTGATGTAAAACGAGCGGGGTCCCATCACTATTGAGTATTTGCAAAGCCACACCCTGGGCAGTTGAATCTGCACTCAACTTTACGATGCCGCTCGTGGAGTTTTGCGAAGGAGACGTCAGGGTAGGCTTGAGCATATAAGTTACTTTATTTATGCCTGACGGACAGTTGTTAAGGTTGATGTCAAATTTGATCGGCTCAGAATAGGCGCCGTTTTGGCCAAAGCTACTCATGTCATGCGCCCCCATGTCTACTTTGATGTCAGGCGTTTCACAGGATTGAGGCACAATCGTTGTGCCATTGGTCGCCATTGCGAGTGGTGACACTCCATCTGCATGAAAAGTCCCAAGTGTTCCTGCCGGGATTTTCTGTACATCGATTACATCCGCTATTTTGAATAGTCGTAGCACATGTCTTGTGGTGTCCCATCCGTATCCGCCCGCTTCCCGCTGAATGCCTGGATAAATGGGTATGGTTATGTTGTCTTTGAAAGACCACTGCCATGCAAGTCCAGTGTTTCCTATCGCGTAAACAAGGTCGCCCGATTTAGACACGCCGACGTTGTTCAAAACACCATATGAAAACTCGTTAGTGCATTTGTATGAGCTGGGCGTAGGGCCGAGTGTGATTGGCGGACTTTCATATATTAAGGTGC
The DNA here is from genome assembly GCF_949767635.1 of Pseudomonas sp. IT-93MI4. Taxonomy (NCBI): domain Bacteria; kingdom Pseudomonadati; phylum Pseudomonadota; class Gammaproteobacteria; order Pseudomonadales; family Pseudomonadaceae; genus Pseudomonas; species Pseudomonas sp. IT-93MI4. The sequence continues at coordinate 3,040 of NZ_CATKPP010000015.1, read as the reverse complement.
CGTTAGGTGTGTCACGAGGAATGGAAAGTGTAGCGGGTACTTGCATAGTGAGAATTGTTTGATGATGTTTTGGGTAGAACGAGCAATTAGCCGCGCCAGCGTAGCTGGACGCGAAGAGCAGCGTCAGGCACAGCGTGTGAATCAATTTCGTGATCGGGGTAGGGCGCTGGGGCTGGAAACGCTTCATGAAAAGGGCTTTACGTATCGGCCAATGAGCGGCGTACGTTAGCCGCGACACACAACGCTGGACATCAGGCAATTCCTAGAAAGCAATCGTCCCCTTGCACCGTATTACCGCGTTCGCGGGCAAGGCTCGCTCCCGCTTTGACTGCGTTTTTCCCTGCATGAACACGTTCTCTATAGGAGCGAGCCTGCTCGCGAAGGCAGGCGCCCACGCAATAAAATTCAGCTCACTGGTCAAATAATTACCTAGCCCTCTAACTATTACGTTGACATTCGCTGCCTAGGCAGTGCCGTACTTCCATTACAACGACACTTGGCAACTGATCATCAACACTTCCACAACGATCATCACCTTCCTGATGGTGTTCCTCATTCAGAACACACAGGGCCAAAAGCGGCCCTTGGTTACTTACTAAATCAGGGCCCATTGGAAGGTCGGTTTCGGTTGTCAAAATCCCGCAGGCGGCAGCTCCTGAATAATCAGAGCCAGCGGCGAACCTCAGCCTTGTAGCGTCGGTACTCGTCGCCGAACTTCGCTTCGAGATAGCGCTCCTCGCGAGCGATTACGTGCCTCTGGATCACGATCAGCACCAACGGAAGCAAAGCCAAGGCGATCGCTCCGTCGAAGCCGACAGCAATGCCGGCATAGACAAGCGCCATGCCGAGATACATCGGATTGCGGGTCCACCGATAAGGACCGGTCGATGCGATGAAGGTCGTTGGTCGCGACGGCGGAACGTGGGTGCCCAGGCGTCGGAAGAGCCCCACCGCCGCAAGCATCGTCGCCGCGCCGGCAGCGAACAGCAGCGCGCCCATCGCGACCAGCCACCACCGGTCGATGCCGAAGGAGCGCGGGGCGACGAACCGCTCCGCCGCCAGCCCCAACAGCAGCGCTCCCAGATAGATGAAGGGCGGAGGGAAGCGCACCCCCGCGCTGTCTGGTTCGACGGCCATGTTCATCTCCTCTCTATGCGCTCAAGCCAGCATCGACTGCTGGGCGAAAATACCCGCCATCGCGCCCTGCGATGATGCCTGGGTGACCGAGGGCAACATGGGAGTGGTGAGATCGCCGGCGGCGTAGATACCGGGCGTGCTGGTTTGGCGACGCTCGTCGACCTTGAGCACGACGCCGGTGGGCGTATCCATCGTGGCAAGGCCCAGCGACTCATGCAGGTTTGCGGACGGCTTGTTGCGCGGATGAGCAAACAGGATGTCGACCGCAACAGTGGAGCCGGTGCCGAGATTGACCGTGGCGATATGCCCCTTATGATGGGCGATCTCAACGATCCGCCCATCGACAACAGGTATGTTGCGGTGCGTCAGATCGGCCTGGATATCAGGCGCAATTTCGTGACCATTGGCAAAGACAGTCAACCTGTCGGTCCAATCGAGGAACAGTCTGACCTGGTTGTGCGATTGCGGGCCGGACCACACGAGGCCCCAATGCTGGCCGGCGGCTTCAAAGCCGTCGCAATAGGGGCAGGTAACGATGGACGTGCCCCAACTCTCGGCATAGCCTGGAACATCAGGCATCTGGTCGGTGACGCCATAGCTCAGGATCACGCGGCGGGCCCGTAGGCTTTCGTGATCGTCAGTGACAACGCAGAAATCGTCGATTACGCCAGAAATTTTCTCCGCCCGGGCAATGACCAGCTTGACCGTTGGATAGCGCGCCAACTGCTGTCTCGCCGCAGCCAGTATGTCCAGCGGCGGCGTGTGATCGTGACCGAGCAGACCATGCGAATGGCCGGCAAAGCGGTTACGCGGCCGGCTGGTATCGAGAACGATAACCTTGCGACGGGCACGGCCGAGCTGCAAAGCGGCGGCGAGACCTGCAAAACTTCCGCCGATGATGATGACGTCATTCATTGTGATGGGCTCCGCTGAAGGGCCGGTTGTAACCTAGCCGTTGGATTGCAATTTTAAGATACTGAATGGTATCGTAGACCTTAATTTAAGATACTGTAAAGTACTAATATTATGACTGAAACCATTCAGGGCCGGCGCGGCCGACCCACCAACGAGGCGCTTGCCCAAACGATACTCGACGCCGCGAGCGAGCTTTTTGTGGAATTGGGTTTTCAAGCGACGACGTTGGACAAGGTCGCCCAGCGGGCGAAGATATCCAAGCTCAGCATCTATAGGCGCTTCGAGAACAAGGAGGCGCTGTTCAGCGCAGCCATCGCGGCCGGCTGCCAGCAGTCGTTTGCGCCACAGGCCCTGCTTGAAGGTGCTGAAGGTTCGGTGGAAGACCAACTTATGGCAGTGGGAACATCTCTACTGCGCACGCTGTTGAGACCAGACGTCAGCAGTATCGAAGCCATGGTTATGGCCGATAAAACTAGCCAAAACGACTTGAGCAGGCGCCACTACGAAGCCGGCGCCGCCCGCGTCATCGCCGACATCGAGGTCCTATTGCGCCAGCTTCACGCGAAGGCGCTTCTCAACGTACCTGATCCCCACCAAGCCGCCCGTTTGTTTGCCGCGTTATTCAAAGGGTCCGATCTACTGATGATCGCCCGCTTCGATTTGGCGAGAGCAGAGGGCGAAATTGAATCCTATTGCCGGTCGGCCGTCGCTATGTTCATCGCCGCGCACGGTCGCAGCGACACTGTGGGTGGATAGTATTTAATTGCTCTGGAGCAGCTTGGCCTAGCATTGGATTTGCGCTTCAGGGTTCGCAACGGGATCACAGGATGCGTCCGATAATTGGCGTAAGTACTCAGCATCGTAGCCTGAGTCGACCATAGATTCGTAGACTCCTTCAAGCTGCTGTCTCTGGCCAAGAGCGGCTGTTATTGGCCGAAGGCCTCCGTTAGTGAGCGGCAGCTATCGGCTGTGGATTCAACCGGTCGAC
>NZ_CATKPP010000014.1:0-44728 GCF_949767635.1 Pseudomonas sp. IT-93MI4 | reverse complement strand
TTTTGGAATGCGTTCCCCTGTGGGAGCGGGCTTGCTCGCGAAGGGGCCATCAGCCCCGCTGAATATCCCGATCGTCAGACCGCATCGCGCGGCAACATCAACCCCAATGGCAACCGCACCCGCGCTTCCAGTCCGCCTCCGGAGCGGTTGCGCAGCTCGACATTGCCGCCATGCATCGAAGCAATCCGCTTCACGATCGCCAACCCCAGCCCCGTACCTTTCCCGCCCCGGGCACGGTCGCCACGGGTGAACGGGTTGAAGATCGCCTCAAGCTCCGACGGATCAATCCCCGCCCCTCGGTCCATCACGCTCAGCACCACGTACGGCGCGCTCGTGTCACCGGACACATAAGCCGCGACCTCGACGCCACTGCCGGCATGGTTCAGGGCGTTGCCGATCAGGTTGTTCAGCAGCCGCTTCATTGATACCCGGCGCAGTGGAAACGGCTGGATCGGTTCCAGACGCAGACGCACTTTCTCTTCGCTCTGGTTGTACGGCGCGGCCACTTCACGCACCAGATCGCTCAGATCGACTTCCTCCACCGACTCGTCACGACCGTCGCGAATGAACGCGAGGAACTGGTCGAGAATCGCGTCCATGTCTTCGATATCGCGCACCATGTCGTCGGTCAGATCGTTTCGATCACCCATCAACTCCAGCGACAGACGCAAGCGGGTCAGCGGCGTGCGCAAATCATGAGAGACCCCCGCCAGCATCAGCTCGCGCTCGCGACCGGCCTGTTCGACGTCTTCGGCCATCTGGTTGAAGGCGCGATACACCTCGGTCATCTCACTCGGTGTGTCGCTGATCGGCAAACGCACGCTGCGGCCCTGACCGAGTTGTCGGGCGGCGTACACCAGGCGCTTCAAGGGCTGGTTGAGCTGGCTGACGAAAATCCACGCCGAGGCCGTGGACAGCAAACCGATGGCGAGGAACCAGCCGAGTACGTTCCAGATTTTCTGGCCGCGCAATGGATGCGGGTACAACGGCACTTTCAGCCAGCCGTCACCGAGGCTTGGCGCACGCACCCACAGCGCCGGCGGCGAGTGCATGCGCAAGCGCACTTCGGTGTCGGCGCCCAGTTCCGCCTGCATCTGCCGCTGATAGATTTCACTGTACGGCCAGTGCTGCTCGCCCTCTGGCACACCAGCACCGACCACCCGGATCAGGGTCGCGGCATCGGCGATCTTCGCGCGATTTTCTTCATCGGCCGCCCAATAGGCGCGCAGCGTCAGGGCGACGCCGTGGCTGTATTGGCGATCCACCAGCACGTCCTCGTTCATCAACAGATAAACCAGGGTCAGCGCCTTGGAAAACAGCACGACGATGAGCACCAGCCACAGGGTGCGGGAGAAAAAACTTTGGGGGAACCAGACGGGGGTTTTCATCGATAACCGTTACACACTTGCAGGAGCGAGCCATGCTCGCATATTGCGGATTGCGAGTCTGCGTAGAGGGTCGATCAACCCGATGCGCAGACCCGCTCCTACAAATCGCCGATCACTTGGTGGCGGCGCCGTCCGGTACGAACACGTAGCCCACACCCCAGACCGTCTGGATATAGCGTGGTTTCGACGGATCCGGCTCGATCATCCGGCGCAGGCGGGAAATCTGCACGTCGATGGAACGCTCCAGGGCATCCCACTCGCGGCCACGGGCCAGGTTCATCAGTTTGTCGCGGGTCAGCGGCTGACGCGCGTTCATTACCAGCGCCTTGAGTACCGCAAACTCACCGGTGGTGAGCATATGCACTTCTTCGCCACGCTTCAGCTCGCGGGTGGCCAGCGACAGCACGTAATCACCGAAGGTGACGTTTTCGTCTTCGCTGCCCGGCGCGCCCGGCACCGGTGCGGCCTGACGCCGCAGAACGGCTTTGACCCGTGCCATCAGCTCGTCCGGGTTGAACGGCTTGGCCAGATAGTCATCGGCGCCCAGTTCCAGGCCCTTGATGCGGCTCATCTCATCGCCCTTGGCGGTGAGCATGATGATCGGAATCTGATTGTTCGCCGCCCGCAGGCGACGGCAGGCGGTCAGGCCGTCTTCGCCCGGCAGCATCAGGTCGAGGACGACCAGATTGAACACTTCACGCGACAGCAGACGGTCCATTTGCTCGGTGTTCGGTACGGCACGGGCACGGTAGCCCTTGCTGACGAAAAAGCGTTCCAGCAGGCTGCTCAGCCCCGGATCGTCGTCAACAATTAGAATTTTTTCGCCTTCAGCATTGTTTGCAGTGCTGCTCATTGGATGCTCCTTTTAGCTCGGCGCGCATTATGGCGTAGCTGCCGTTATACGCACCGTGTGCATTGTTAGCAGATTTTTCCTTCACTGCCAGAAAACCGGGGTTTCTACCTACAGACTGCTACACCCCCGAATGACAGAACGCTGGTTATAATGCGCGGCGTTTTGTGCCAGGCAACGTCTGAATCGTTACCGCAGGTGGCCGCGATATTTTCCGGGCCTGCGCAGTAATTATTCGATTTCACGGGTCAATGGGGTGCCTTTTGACCCAGGCAGCGGCAATTTTCTAGCCGCTCAACCAGACTCCGGGCCTTTATTTCCGTGCCTGCGAGCCTGCTTTCACAATATGTCAGGTGGTTTTATGGACAGCATCAACAGCCGCATCGCCGAGGAACTCGGCGTACGCCCGCAACAGGTCGAAGCGGCCGTCGCGCTACTCGATGAAGGCTCTACCGTTCCCTTCATCGCCCGTTACCGGAAAGAAGTCACCGGCAGCCTCGATGACACCCAGTTGCGTCATCTGGAAGAGCGTCTGCGCTACCTGCGAGAACTCGACGAACGGCGCATCAGCATCCTCGCCAGCATCCAGGAGCAGGGCAAACTCACCCCTGCCCTTGAGCGCGACATCAAGCTCGCCGACACCAAGACCCGCCTCGAAGACTTGTACCTGCCGTACAAGCAGAAGCGCCGCACCAAGGGCCAGATTGCCCTGGAAGCCGGCCTCGGCGAGTTGGCCGATGGCCTGTTCAACGACCCGAGCCTGACGCCAGAAACCGAAGCCGCACGCTTCGTCGACGCCGAGAAAGGCGTAGCCGACGTGAAAGCTGCGCTGGAAGGCGCCAAGTACATCCTGATGGAGCGTTTCGCCGAAGACGCCAGCCTGCTGGAAAAGCTGCGCAACTTCCTCAAGCAGGAAGCGACCATCAGCGCCCGCGTGATCGCCGGCAAGGAAGAAGAAGGCGCGAAGTTCCGCGATTACTTTGAACACGACGAGCCGCTGAAAAGCATGCCGTCGCACCGCGCACTCGCGATTTTCCGGGGCCGCAACGAAGGCATCCTCAGCTCCGCGCTAAAAGTCGGCGACGAACTGCCGGGCACCATGCACCCGTGCGAAGGCATGATCGGCCAGCAATTCGGCATCCAGAATCAGAACCGCCCGGCCGACAAATGGCTCGGTGAAGTGGTGCGCTGGACCTGGAAGGTCAAGCTCTACACGCACCTGGAAACCGACCTGCTCGGCGAGCTGCGCGACGGCGCCGAAACCGAGGCGATCAACGTCTTCGCCCACAACCTGCACGACCTGCTGCTGGCCGCGCCGGCCGGCCCGCGTGCAACTCTGGGCCTCGACCCGGGCCTGCGTACCGGCTGCAAAGTCGCGGTGGTCGACTCCACCGGCAAGCTGCTCGATCACGCCACGGTTTACCCGCACGTGCCGCACAACAAATGGGATCAGACCATCGCGATTCTGGCCGCCCTGTGCGCCAAGCACTCGGTTGACCTGATCGCCATCGGCAACGGCACCGCCAGCCGCGAAACCGACAAACTGGCGATCGAGCTGATCAAAAAGTATCCAGCGATGAAGATGACCAAGGTCATGGTCTCCGAGGCCGGTGCATCGGTGTACTCGGCGTCGGAACTGGCTGCCAAGGAATTCCCGGATCTGGACGTGTCGATCCGTGGCGCCGTTTCCATCGCCCGTCGTCTGCAGGATCCACTGGCCGAACTGGTGAAGATCGATCCGAAATCCATCGGTGTCGGCCAGTACCAGCACGACGTGTCGCAGCTGAAACTGGCGCGTGGTCTGGATGCGGTGGTCGAGGACTGCGTAAACGCCGTCGGCGTCGATGTAAACACCGCCTCGGTGGCCTTGCTGGCGCGGATTTCCGGTCTCAACGCGACCCTGGCGCAGAACATCGTCGCTCACCGTGACGAGCACGGCGCATTCAAGACCCGTGCGGCGCTGAAGAAAGTCGCGCGTCTGGGCGAGAAAACCTTTGAACAGGCCGCAGGTTTCCTGCGCGTGATGAACGGCGACAACCCGCTCGATTCCTCGGCTGTTCACCCGGAAGCCTATCCACTGGTACAGCGCATCGCCGCTGAAACCGACCGCGACATTCGCTCGCTGATCGGCGACGCCGCGTTCCTCAAGCGTCTGGACCCGAAGAAGTTCACCGACGAGACCTTCGGTCTGCCCACCGTCACCGACATTCTGCAAGAACTGGAAAAACCCGGTCGCGACCCGCGTCCGGAGTTCAAGACCGCAGAGTTCCAGGAAGGCGTCGAAGACCTGAAAGACCTGCAACTGGGGATGATCCTCGAAGGCGTCGTCACCAACGTGACCGCGTTTGGCGCATTCGTCGACATCGGCGTGCATCAGGACGGCCTGGTGCACATCTCGGCGCTGTCGGAGAAGTTCATCAAGGACCCACGCGAAGCAGTGAAGGCCGGTGACGTGGTGAAAGTGAAGGTCATGGAAGTCGATATCCCGCGCAAACGCGTCGGTCTGTCGATGCGCATGAGCGACACCCCGGGCGAGAAGATCGACGGTGCCCGTGGTTCGCGTCCGGGCTCGGCACCGCGCCAGTCTTCGGGCAACACGCCGCGCAAGGAAACGCCCGCAGCGGCGCCGGTGAACAACGCCATGGCTTCACTGTTCGCCAACGCCAAGCAGTTGAAGAAACGCTGATGGAGATTCCGGCCGGGCTCGTCGAGAGCGCGTTTTTCAAGCTGTTGGGCTGCCGCCTGCACAGCCTGGAAACCGGGGTGGCGCAAGTCGCCCTGGTGCTGGAACCGCAACTGCGCAATCGCGGCGGCAAATTGCACGGTGGCGCGCTGTTCAGTCTGGTCGATATCGCCATGGGGCTGGCCTGTTCCAGCACCCACGGCTTCGATCAGCAGAGCGCGACCATCGAGTGCAAGATCAACTACATCCGCGCCGTATCCGACGGCGAGGTGCTGTGCACGGCGCGGGTGATCCACCCGGGCCGCCGCACGCTGGTGGTCGAGGCCGACGTGATGCAGGGCGACAAACTGGTCGCAAAAGCGCAAGGCACGTTCGCTGTCCTGTAGATGTTGTTCATCATTTTGAGTTAATTTCGGCGCTGTGATCGCAGCGTCGAGCTTTTCTGTGGGAGCGGGCTTGCTCGCGAAGGCGGTGTGTCAGGCAAATTGATGTTGACTGACACGCCCTCTTCGCGAGCAAGCCCGCTCCCACAGGGATCGCATAATCTTCGCGTGCATCTGCCAGATTCAGGGATTGAAGTCGGCGGTTCGAAAGGGGCTTCGTGAGCCCGAAAAACCAGGCGAAAACGCCAGTTTCAACTTCACCCTTGTAGACCGTCCTGCCCACCCCCATATTGGGGCGACTGACGCGTGAAGGAATCCAAATTGAGCGAACTTCTCAACCGCCGCCTGGCTCTGCTCGGCGAGCGCGCCAACCTCTCTCTGCTCGAACAGTGCCTCCACGGTATCGAACGTGAATGCCTGCGCGTGACCAGTGAAGGTCGTCTGGCGCAAACGCCGCACCCGGAAGCCTTGGGTTCCGCGCTGACCAATGAACAGATCACCACCGACTATTCCGAGTCGCTGCTGGAATTCATCACCCCCGCCCTGCCCGATCCGGCCGATACGCTGGCGAGCCTGGACAAGATTCATCGCTTTGCCTACAGCAAGCTCGGCAACGAGTACCTGTGGAGTCCATCGATGCCGTGCCCGTTGCCGGCCGAGGAAGACATCCCGATCGCCTATTACGGCACCTCCAACATCGGTCAGCTCAAGTACGTCTACCGCAAGGGCCTGGCCCTGCGGTACGGCAAGACCATGCAGTGCATCGCCGGGATTCACTACAACTTTTCCCTGCCGGAAAAGCTCTGGCCGCTGCTGCGCGAAGCCGAAGGTTTCGTCGGCACCGACCGCGATTTTCAGTCGTCGTCCTACATCGCGCTGATCCGCAACTTCCGCCGCTACAGCTGGCTGCTGATGTACCTGTTCGGTGCTTCGCCGGCGCTGGATGCCGGTTTCCTCCGTGGGCGCTCGCATCAACTGGAACAGCTCGATCCGGATACTTTGTATCTGCCGTACGCCACCAGCCTGCGCATGAGCGACCTCGGTTACCAGAGCAACGCCCAGGCCGGCCTGACGCCGTGCTACAACGATCTGGCGAGCTACACCGACAGCCTGCGCAAGGCCGTGGCCACGCCATACCCGCCGTACGTGGAAGTCGGCACGCACCAGGATGGCGAGTGGGTACAGCTCAACACCAACATCCTGCAGATCGAAAACGAGTACTACTCCAACATCCGCCCGAAACGCGTGACCTACACCGGCGAGCGGCCGATCCAGGCGCTGATGGCCCGGGGCATTCAGTACGTCGAAGTGCGTTGCCTGGATATCAACCCGTTCCTGCCGATGGGCATCGACGTCACCGAATCGCGCTTCCTCGACGCGTTCCTGCTGTATTGCGCGCTGAACGACAGTCCGCTGCTGACCAACACTTCGTGCGGCAATGCCACTTCGAACTTCCTCAGCGTGGTCAAGGAAGGTCGCCGTCCGGGCCTGCAATTGCAGCGCGACGGTGAAGCGGTCGAATTGAAGGTTTGGGCAGCCGATCTGCTGGAAAAAATCGCACCGCTGGCGGCATTGCTCGATCAGAGCCATGGCGGCGACGCACACAGCAAGGCGCTCGACGCGCAACTGGCCAAGGTCAAGGATTCGTCCCTGACCCCATCGGCCCAAGTGCTGGCGACCATGGCCGAGCACAAGGAAAGCTTCGCGCAATTCTCCCTGCGCCAGAGTCAGGCGCATGCCGAGTTCTTCCGCAGCGAGCCATTGGCGGCGGATGAACAGGCGAAGTTTGAGGAGCTGGCGCGTTCTTCGCTGGCGCAACAGGCGGAGCTGGAGCAGAACGAGGTCGGTGATTTCGATGTGTTTGTCGGGTCGTATCAGGCGAGCATTCTGGCGATCAGCAACTGACATCAGAAGGCTCTTCGAACCTTTTCGCGAGCAGGCTCGCTCCCACATTAGATTGCAATCTCCTGTGGGAGCGAGCTTGCTCGCGAATGACCGCGCAGCGGCCGGGCTTAGATTTTTCCGCTCATAAGCTAAGTCTAAAAAGTTATTTATTTTTAGATTCTTAGATCAATTAGTCTCCTTTCACGCCGATCGTCGGTCGCCTGATTTGGAGCACTCCCCCATGAAACTGAACTTCCCGCTTCGTCTGCTGGCCGTAGCCTCGTTGGCTGCTGCGAGCTTTCTGGCGCAGGCCGCCGACCTCACCGTCGCCTACCAGACCACCGTCGACCCGGCGAAAGTCGCCCAGGCCGACGGCGCTTATGAAAAAGCCACCAAGGCCGACATCAGCTGGCGCAAATTTGACAACGGTGCCGACATCATCGCTGCCATCGCTTCCGGTGACGTGCAGATCGGCTACCTCGGTTCCAGCCCGTTGACCGCTGCGATCACTCGCAAGGTGCCGGTGGAAACCTTCCTCATCGCCACCCAGATCGGCGCTGCTGAAGCACTGGTCGCCCGCGACGGTTCCGGAATCAAGACCCCGCAGGATCTGGTCGGCAAGAAAATCGCCGTGCCGTTCGTGTCCACCGGTCACTACAGCCTGCTCGCCGCGCTGAAGCACTGGAACATCGATCCGTCGAAAGTCACCGTGCTCAACCTCGCCCCGCCAGCGATCATCGCCGCGTGGAAACGCGGTGATATCGACGCCACTTACGTGTGGGATCCGGCGCTCGGTGTGGCCAAGGAAAACGGCAAAGTGCTGATCACTTCCGGTGAACTGGCCAAGTTCGGTGCGCCGACCTTCGATGCGTGGATCGTGCGCAAGGACTTCGCCGAGAAGCACCCGGAAATCGTCACCGCGTTCGCCAAGGTCACCCTCGACGCCTACGCCGATTACCGCAAGGATCCACAAGCCTGGCTCGCCGACCAGTCCCACGTCGACAAGCTGGTGAAGCTTTCCGGCGCCAAGGCCAGCGACATTCCATTGCTGCTGCAGGGCAACGTCTACCCGTTGGCAGCTGATCAAGTGATCAGCCTCGGCGCGCCGACCACCAAAGCCATTACCGACACCGCCGCGTTCCTCAAGGAGCAAGGCAAGGTCGAAGCCGTACTGCAGGACTACGCGCCGTACGTCAGCGCCAAATACATCACCAACTGATCGGGAGTTCACTGCGATGGCCTTGCTACAGCTGGAGCGCATCAGCGCACAGTATCCCGGCAGCCCGGAACCGGTGCTGGCGGACATTTCCCTGACCCTCGGGCCGCAGCAATTGCTGGTCGCCCTCGGCCCGTCCGGCAGTGGCAAGACTTCGCTGTTGAACCTGATTGCCGGCTTTGTCGAACCCAGCGCCGGGCGCATCACCCTCGACGGCGTGCCGGTTAAAGGCCCGAGCGCCGAACGTGGCGTGGTGTTCCAGGATGACGCGCTGTTGCCTTGGCAGGATGTGTTGGCCAACGTCGCGTTCGGTCTGGAACTGGCCGGTGTCGCCAAGGACAAACGCGAAAAGATCGCCCGGGAAATGCTCGCGCTGGTCGACCTCACAGGTTTTGAAAACCGCCGAATCTGGCAACTCTCCGGCGGCCAGAAACAGCGCGTCGGCCTGGCCCGCGCCCTCGCCGCCGACCCGCGCGTGCTGCTGATGGACGAACCTTTCGGCGCCCTCGACGCATTCACCCGCGAGCAGATGCAGGAGCTGTTGCTGCAAGTCTGGCAGCGCACCGCCAAACCGGTATTCCTGATTACCCACGACATCGAAGAAGCGGTATTCCTCGCCACTGACCTGATTCTGCTGGCGCCGAATCCGGGGCAGATCGTCGAGCGTCTGCAGCTGGATTTCGGTCAACGCTACGCCGCCGGTGAGTCGGCGCGGGCGATCAAATCCGACCCGCGTTTTATCCAAACCCGCGAGCACGTGCTGAGCAAAGTGTTCTCGCAACGCAGCGCCGTACAACGGCAGGAGCGCGCATGAGCAGTTACGACGTTTCCGCCCCGGCAGTGAAAACCCCATCGGTGGCGACTCCCGTGCGGCGCAGCCTCAGCACGCGGTGGATCAGCCTGCTGACCCTGTTCGCCTTGCTGGTGATCTGGTGGGCCGTGACCGCCACTGGTTTGATCGAACCGCTGTTCCTGCCACCACCCTCCGCCGTGCTGCAAAAAGGCTGGTTGCTGGCGACCACGGGCTATATGGATTCAACTCTGTGGCAGCACCTGGGCGCGAGCCTGAGCCGCATCGGTCTGGGTCTCGGTTTCGCGATTCTGACCGCGGTGCCGGTGGGCATTGCCATCGGCGCCAACCGTATTGCCCGTGGTGTGCTTGATCCGTTGATCGAGTTCTACCGGCCGATTCCGCCATTGGCTTATCTGCCGCTGATCGTGATCTGGTGCGGTATCGGCGAGCTGTCGAAAGTGCTGCTGATCTACCTGGCGATTTTTGCGCCGATCGCCATCGCGACAGCCACCGGTGTGCGCACTGTAGACCCGGCGAAATTGCGCGCTGCGCAGTCGCTCGGAGCCACTCGCGCACAACTGATCCGCCATGTGATTTTGCCGAGCGCCCTGCCGGACATTCTCACCGGTGTGCGCATTGGTCTGGGCGTTGGCTGGTCGACCCTGGTCGCCGCCGAACTGATCGCCGCCACCAGCGGTTTGGGGTTCATGGTGCAGTCGGCTGCGCAATTTCTGGTCACCGATGTGGTGGTGCTGGGGATTCTGGTGATCGCCCTGATCGCCTTCGCCATGGAAATGGGTCTGCGCGCCCTGCAGCGCAAACTGGTGCCGTGGCACGGCCAAACCCACTGACAAATTTCATGTGCCCCCTGTGGGAGCGAGCCTGCTCGCGAAAGCGTCGGATCAGTCACCGCACTGTCGCCTGACACTCAGCATTCGCGAGCAGGCTCGCTCCCACAAAAGCATGACACCCCGAATTCGAAGAGAAAGACCATGAGCAGCCTGACCATCACCCCATTAAGTTCGGCTCTCGGCGCGCAGATCAGCGGCGTCGACGTCAGCCAGCCGTTGAACCTGGAACAGCGCGACGCCATCGAGCAGGCGTTGCTCAAGTATCAGGTGCTGTTCTTCCGCAACCAGCCGATCGAGCCTTCGCAACAGGCACGTTTCGCCGCGTACTTCGGCGACCTGCACATTCACCCGATCTACCCGAACGTGCCCGAGCAGCCCGAAGTGCTGATCCTCGACACCGCCGTCACCGACGTGCGCGACAACGCGATCTGGCACACCGACGTGACCTTCCTGCCGACCCCGGCGATGGGGGCGGTGCTCAGCGCCAAGCTGCTGCCAGAGTTCGGCGGCGACACCCTGTGGGCCAGCGGGATTGCCGCGTATGAAGCACTGTCGGCACCGATGAAAAAGCTGCTCGAAGGACTGACCGCGACTCACGATTTCACCCGTTCGTTTCCGCTGGAGCGTTACGGCAACACGCCGGAAGCGCTGGCACAGTGGGAAGAGGCACGACGCAAGAATCCGCCGCTGTCGCACCCGGTGATCCGCACCCATCCTGTGAGCGGACGCCGTTCGTTGTTCGTCAACGAAGGCTTCACCTCGAAGATCAACGAGCTGTCGGATACCGAGAGCGAGGCGATTCTGAAGTTCCTGTTCACCCACGCAACGCGGCCGGAATTCACCATTCGCTGGCGCTGGCAGCAGGACGACATTGCGTTTTGGGACAACCGTGTGACCCAGCATTATGCGGTGGATGATTACCGTCCGGCGCGGCGGGTGATGCAGCGAGCAACGGTGTTGGGGGATGTGCCGTTTTTCAAATAAGGCCTGATTGCTGTGTTGTTTTCAAAGGCCCCTTCGCGAGCAAGCCCGCTCCCACTGTGGGATTGTGGTGCACACGAAACCAGTGTTCACCATCGATCCAATGTGGGAGCGGGCTTGCTCGCGAAGGCGTCAGTACCGGCGCCGGGTGATCCGGCGCGGAACGCTTATTCAGCGGTCGACGGCTTCTCCCACAGATTGATCCCGCCCTCCAGGGCAAACCGGTCGATCTCCGCCAGTTCCTCGGCACTGAAACTCAGGTTGTTCAACGCCCCGACGTTCTCGATGATCTGCTCCGGCCGGCTCGCGCCGATCAGCGCTGAGGTCACTCGCGGATCACGCAGGGTCCAGGCCAGTGCCAGTTGCGCCAGGCTCTGGCCGCGACGTTTGGCGATCTCGTTCAACGCGCGCACGTGGGCAATGTTGGCCTCGGACAAGTGCGAAGCCTGCAGCGAACCGCCACCTGGGCGATTGACCCGCGCATCCGCCGGCACGCCGTTGAGGTACTTGTCGGTCAGCAGACCTTGCGCCAGCGGGGTGAAGGCGATCACGCCAGTGCCGAGCTCGTCGGTGGTGTCGAGCAGGTCTTTCTCCACCCAGCGATTGAGCAGGTTGTACGCCGGCTGATGAATCAGCAGCGGCACTTTCCATTCCTTGAGCAGCGCAGCGATCTCGCGGGTTTTCACCCCGGAGTACGACGAGATGCCGATGTACAGCGCCTTGCCCTGTTGCACGGCGGTGGCGAGGGCGCTGGCGGTTTCTTCCAGCGGGGTGTCCGGGTCGAAGCGGTGCGAGTAGAAGATATCCACATAGTCCAGACCGAGACGCTGCAGGCTCTGGTCGAGGCTGGCCAGCACGTATTTGCGCGAGCCGCCGCCCTGACCGTAAGGGCCGGGCCACATGTCCCAGCCGGCCTTGCTGGAGATGATCAGTTCATCGCGGTACTGCTTGAAGTCTTCACGCAGCAGGCGACCGAAATTGATCTCGGCGCTGCCGTACGGCGGGCCGTAATTGTTGGCCAGGTCGAAGTGGTTGATGCCCAGGTCGAACGCGGTGCGCAGCAGGGCACGTTGGGTGTCGATCGGCGTGCTGTCGCCGAAGTTGTGCCACAGGCCCAGCGACAGCGCCGGCAGCACCAGACCGCTGCGGCCGACGCGGCGGTAAGGGATGGAGTCGTAGCGATTTTCGGCAGCGGTGTAAGTCATCGAATCCTCTCTTGTTTGATTAACAGCAAATTGAGGGTGAATTTCAACTTTGTGGTGAGGGGATTTATCCCCGATGGACGGCGTAGCCGTCCCAAAAAAAATCGCGAATTTGAATACAGATTTGGGGGTGGCTTTCGCCACCCATCGGGGATAAATCCCCTCACCACAGGGTGTTTACACAAATCTGTTTTGCGGTCGGGCAAGGCCCAGGTTTTCGCGCAAGGTCCGGCCCTCATACTCGGTTCTGAACAGCCCACGGCGCTGCAGTTCCGGGACCACGCCATTAGCGAAATCTTCGAGCCCGCCCGGCAGGTGCGGCACCAGCACGTTGAAGCCATCCGCCGCGCCCTGTTCGAACCACTCCTGCAAGCGATCGGCGATCTGCGCCGGTGTGCCGACCAGACTGTAATGCCCTCGTCCGCCGGCAATCTTGCGGCCCAATTCGGCGAGGGTCAGATTTTCCCGGCCCGCCAGTTCAGTCAGCAATCTCTGCCGGCTCCGCTGGCCGCTGTCGGTCAGCGGCAACTCCGGTAACGGGCCGTCCAGCGGGTACTTCGACAAGTCGAAGTTGCCCAGCATACGCCCAAGCAAGGCGACGCCAACCTCCGGTTCGACCAATTGCTGAAACGTTTCACATTTTTCCTGCGCTTCGGCTTCTGTCTGGCCGACGACGACAAACACCCCGGGCATGATTTTCAGCGAATCGGCACTGCGTCCGTACTTGGCCAGGCGGCCCTTGAGGTCGGCGTAGAACGCCTGTGCGCCGGCCAGCGAAGTCTGCGCGGTGAACACCACCTCAGCGGTCTGTGCCGCCAGCTCACGCCCGGTTTCGGATGAACCGGCCTGCACAATCACCGGTTGCCCCTGCGGCGAGCGCGCCACATTCAGCGGGCCTTTTACCCGAAAATGCTCACCGACGTGATCCAGCACGTGCAACTTCGACGGGGCGTAATAGGCGCCGCTGGCCTTGTCGCGGACAAAGGCATCGTCTTCCCAACTGTCCCACAGCCCGGTGACCACCTGATGAAACTCGCGGGCACGGCTGTAGCGTTCGGCGTGGCCGATGTGTTCGTCGCGACCAAAATTCAGTGCCTCGGCAGCGTTGTCCGAGGTCACCAGATTCCACCCGGCACGGCCGCCCGACAGATGATCGAGCGAAGCGAATTTACGCGCCACGTGGTACGGCTCGTTGTAGCTGGTGGTCGCCGTGGCGATCAGGCCGATGCGCTCGGTCACCGCGCTCAGAGCCGAGAGCAAGGTCAGCGGTTCGAAGTGATCGGAGCGCGCCATGCGGCTGGCGATGTCCTGCGTCGGCGCGGCCACACTGTCGGCGACGAACAGCGTGTCGAACTTCGCCGCCTCGGCAATCTGCGCCAGACGCTTGTAGTGGGCGAAATCCAGACCGGCATTCGCCGGTACCTGCGGGTGACGCCACGCGGCGACGTGGTGCCCGGTGGCCATGAGAAAGGCGCCGAGTTTCAGCTGTCTGCTCATCTCAGAAATCCTTGCGCAGTTGCACGCCGAAGTAGCGTTCATCATCCCGTGGCACGGCGCGGTAGATGTAGTTGCCGCCGCTGGCCAGCAACGGTGAGTAGGACTTGTCGGTGAGGTTCTTGCCCAGCAGCGCCACGCGCCAGCCGTTGCTGTAGTCGGCGAGCGCGACGCTGGCGTTCCAGATGCCGTAGGCGCCTTGTTTGGTGTCGGCATTCTGGCTGATGTCGTACTGCACTTCGCTCTGCCAGCTGTAGTCGGTGCCGAGTTCGATATCGAGGCCGTTGTCCAGCGGGATGCTGTAGTCGGCACGCACGTAGCTTTTCCAGTCCGGGCTGAACGGCAGTGGCTTGCCATTGACGTTGCACGAGGCTGCAGCGCCCGCCGGGCAGCTGAATTGGTCGATGCGCGCGCGGGTGTAGGCCAGCGCCCCGGAGAACTTCAGTTGCTGGGTCGCCTGCAAGGCGTAATCGAGTTCGACGCCTTCGGTGCTGACGCTGCCGGCGTTGATCAGACGCGTCACCACTTGCCCGGCGACGGTGTCGAAAAAGTTCGCCTGGTAGTTGTCGTAATCGCTGTGGAACACCGCAAGGTTGGTGGTCAGCCGATTGTTCCAGCTCGTCGCTTTGATGCCCGCCTCCCAGGTGTTCGAGGTCTCCGGTTTCAGCGCTTCGGTGTCACGCGGCTGCATGTTGAAGAACACGTTGTACGCCGGGCCTTTGTAGCCACGCGAATAGGTCAGATACGTGGTGACCGCATCGCTGAGGTCGTACTGCACACCTAGCCGACCGGACCAGCCGTCCTCGTCTACCGAACCGGAACTGCTGGTTGCAGGTTGAATACCACTGACCGTGGTCGCCGAGGTCGAGACGCGACGGTGATCGTATTCAAGATCATCGTGGGTGTAGCGCAGGCCGGCGATGCCACGCAAGTCCGAGGTGAAGTTCAGCGTGGCTTCGCCGAACGCGGCGTAGCTGTCGCTGGTGGTGCTGTAATCGGCGACGCCACGGTCGGTGCGTGTGGTGGTGGTCAAGGTGCGCTGATAGGTCTCGTCATCCTTGCCGTGCATGTAGAACAGGCCGCCAACGTATTCAAGGAACTCACCTTTCGGCGAGGCCAGGCGCAGCTCTTGCGAGTACTGGTCGAAGACCAGCTCGCCCTTGTCGGCGGTGCCGGGGAACGCTGCAGTGATCGTGCTCAGCCGATCGCCATCCTGATATTGGGTGTTGTCCCAGCCGCGCCACGCGGTGATCGAGGTCAGTGTGTAATCGCCCAGTTGCCAGTCGAGCTGGCCGGACAGGCCCTTGTTGGTGTCCTCGACATGGCTGCGGGTATCGGTGTTGATGTCGCGGTTGTGGTTGCTCGCATAGACCGGGCTCAGCGCGTTGGCGAAGGCCGGGGTCAACGACTTGCTGACGACGCCGTTGGGACCGTCGTCGTGGGACTGCATGTAGTCGGCGATCAGGGTGAAGGTGACGTCGTCATTCGGGGTGAATTCAAGCTTGCCGCGCACCCCGCGATGGTTGTAGCCGTTGACCTCCTGGCCGTTGTATTTGTTGTCGACGTTGCCGTCGTAGCTGCTGACCAGGGTGCTGATCGAGCCCTTCAACGTATCCGGAATCAGGCTACCGCCAATGCCGAAGCGGGTGCGGCTTTCATTGCCGCTGTAGTACGACTGGTCGATGTAACCGTGGGTCTCGTTGGTCGGCGCCTTGCTGGTGATGTTGAGCACACCGGCCGAGGCATTCTTGCCGAACAACGTGCCCTGCGGGCCGCGCAGCACTTCGACGCGCTCCAGATCCAGCAGGTCTAGGGTCGATTGACCGGGACGCGCATAGACCACGCCATCGATCACCGTGGCCACTGTTGGCTCGACGCCGGGCGAGGTGGAAATCGTGCCGACGCCTCGCACAAACAACGAGGTGTCCTTGTTCGACGCACCGGTACGGAAATTCAGCGACGGCACTTGCTGGACGATGCTCGCCACGCCGTTGCGGTTGTCGCGTTCCAGTTGTTCGCCGTCGATCACCGAGACTGCCACCGGCACCTTCTGCAGCGACTCTTCACGGCGGGTGGCGGTGACCGTGACGGACTTGAGGGTCGGCTCTTGATCGCTGCTGTCGGCGGCAAAAGCATCGGGCAGCGGCAACACCGCCAGCCCGGTGAAAATCCAGCCAGCGGCGCGAATCGACTGCGCCAGTTTGTGTGTCGCCCCAGGAATATTGTGCATGGTTGCCCGCTCGAAATTGGCCCTGAACCGCTGCCGTTCTGCGACGACAGCGCCTGAATCGGTGTCTTGGACATTCGCTCGAGCGAGTAGCAGACAATGCGCTTTGTTAGCGCTAACATCGCCAGTATTGGCAAGCTTGGCATAGAGCGTCCAATACTGAAAAATTACTTTTATATGCATTTTGGTTTTTAAGAAGGATCGAGCCTTGAGCCAGGAAAAAACACGCAAACGCCGTGGCGCCGGACGCGTGACCCTGAATGCGGTGGCGCGCGAAGCGGGAGTTTCGGCAATCACCGTGTCGCGCTATTTCAATCAGCCGGAAACCGTCTCGCCGGAACGTCGCGAGCGCATTGCAGCGGTAGTGGCCGAGATGGGTTATGTGCCGAATCTGGTGGCCGGCGGCCTGGCCTCGGCGCGAGGGAAAATCGTCGGCATGGTGATTCCGAACATCTCGGGGCCGATCTTTGCCAACACCATTCAGGGCTTCAGCGACACCCTCAGCCGCCACGGTTACCAACTGCTGCTGGCATCGAGTTACTTCAGTACCGAACAGGAAGAAAACGCCGTGCGCGCGTTTCTCGGCTGGTCGCCGGCAGCGTTGGTGCTGACCAGCCATTTCCATAGTGCGGGCACGGAAAAGATGATTGCCGAAGCGGATATTCCGGTGATCGAAACCTGGGATTACCAGCCGGACCGCGAGCCGATGCAGATCGGCTTTTCGCACTATGAGGTCGGCGTGACCGCTGCGCGTTATCTGCACGACAAAGGCTATCGCCGCATCGCCTTCGTACAGAACAGCGCCCCCGGTGACCTCAGTGCCCTCGAACGTCGCGACGGTTACGCTGGCACCGTTCGCGAGTTCGGACTGCAACCGTGGGTATTCGCCCCGGACGCCGACCGCGCGCCGTTCGAAGCCGGCAAGCAAGCGATGGAAGCGCTGATGAACGCCTCCCCGCGCCCCGACGCGATCATCTTCGCCAACGACAACCTCGCCGCCGGCGGCTTGCTCGCCGGGCAACGCGCAGGCATCAAGATCCCCGAAGACTGCGCCGTGCTCGGCTTCGGCGATTACCCGTTCGCCGAGATGCTGTTGCCCAGCCTGAGCACGATCAAGCCACCGGCACTGGAGATCGGCGTACTGGCGGCAACGCGGGTATTGGAAAGCCTTGGGGTGTTGCCGAGCGATGATGTGCAGCGCCTGAATCTGTTGCAGTGCAACGTGATCGAGCGCGAGAGCACCTGACATACATGCCTGCGGCAGCCCCTACAGGTTGTTCGTCATGCCGACAATTCGCGTAACGCAGCTGCGGCCAGAAATCCGGAGCGGGAACTGTAGCGTTGATCACGCCGGACTGTTTGATCAATACGCTCCAGCAGTTGCTCGGGCAGCGTGGCGTTGAAGCGTACCGACTTGCCGAAATAGGGCGTGATATCAAAGTCGACAACACCCCAGATTCCACCCGCGTAATCCGGGTTGTCGAGATGTGCATCAATATCCTGAACTCGAGGCAACGGTGCACCATCAGCCACCAGCCCCTCATAGTGCAGGGCCAGAGCCTCCTGAGTGTTTTCAAAAGCTTCGGCTACCGTGCTCCCTGCGGAGAAGCACCCCGGTACATCCGGGACAATCACTCCGTAGTCCGAGTCGGCATCCTTGTGCAAAACGACCGGGAATTTCATAAACGTGAATCCTTCCTCTGACGTGTCCATAACAGGACTTTCACTTCCAATAACGGGCTTCATTTCAACCCCGCCTGTTTCAAAATGCTGTTGATCGTCCCTTTGGGAAGGTCTGAATCCGGATGCTTGATCGTCACCCGACCCGGC
Organism: Pseudomonas sp. IT-93MI4; assembly: GCF_949767635.1. Lineage (NCBI taxonomy): Bacteria > Pseudomonadati > Pseudomonadota > Gammaproteobacteria > Pseudomonadales > Pseudomonadaceae > Pseudomonas > Pseudomonas sp. IT-93MI4. The sequence goes on along the minus strand of NZ_CATKPP010000014.1, from coordinate 26,946 downwards.
TTGCGCGGATGCTTGTACTGATGGTGACTACCCTTCACTGCAACCAGATACCAACCATCCTCCTCGATCATCCTGATCATTTCCCGACTACGCATTTCCTTCGCCCTTTTCGACAGCAAGAGCTGGTCACTCTAGGGCGTGGACAACCGATTGATACACACAATACACACTCGGATAAATATTAGCTGAGTGAACAAACACCCGATTATTGGTTCGACCAACGGCAGACGCGGGCCAGCGAGAAAGGGCCTTCTCGTCCAGATACATTTGAATGAGTCGCGAAATATGTCGATCGAGAAGGGTTGGCTCGTATGGTTGTGGGCTGACTTGTCTATGCTCTAAATGACACCGAGGGGGCCCTTTCGCGGGCAAGCCCGCTCCCACAGGATCTTGGTTGTACGCAGAATCTGTGAATGACCGAGATCACTGTGGGAGCGGGCTTACCCGCGAAGGCGTCCGATCAGGCACCGCATGACCCGCAGGCACGCCTATGCACACCGCCATCATCATCTTCTTCGGCCTGGTCCTGCTCGCCCTGATGCTCTACATCGGCGAGCGCATTGGCTTCAGCCGGCAGACTCTGGCCTACAGCTTCGCCGCGCTGTGGCTGGCGTTGACGGTGATCAATGGTGCGGTGGGGGTGGTGCATGCCGGGCAGCCGCTGGGTTCGGAGATCGCGGTGGGCAGTGCGGTGTTCGGGGTGCCGATGGCGGCGATGGTGTTGTTTATGGTGCTGAGCGCCGAGTCGTGAAACGTCCCGGCGCTCAGTTGCCGATCAACGCACCAGATGCAGGAACTGCATGTGGCGTTCGTACTGGTCGAGGATGTCGTTGATGATCTGTTCCTTGGTGTAGCCGACCAGATCGTAGTCCTGACTGCCCTCGCTCAAGTGCACTTCAGCGCGGTAGTAGCGGCGGTTGTTGAGTTGCTTGGAACCCATGCCGCCACGGGCGAACGACGGCGTGAAGTAGCCGCGCATCTGCACCTGGTAGATGAACGGATGCTGCTCACCGTGGCCTATTTCCAGGCTGATGTTGTCGTGCGCCGGGTCCGGCTGGGTGACCACGTTCAGACCCTTCTCGACAAATACCGCCGTCACTTCTTCAATCGCCGGGCGCACCGTGGTGTCCATGAAGCGGTACACCTCGTCGCGTGACGGGAAGTGCACCGCCTGACTCAGGCGCTGGCGCCAGCCGCCCGTGCCACGCCGCGAACCGGAGACCGGTGCCAGCGAATGCAACTGCGCGATCTGCTTCTGCGACTCCAGATAGAACGCCTTGTGCAGGCCCCACATCATCAGCAGCAAAATCATCGAGAACGGCAGCGAGGTCAGCACCACCGCCGATTTCAGCGCATCGATGCTGCCGGAGAACAGCAGCGCACTGGTGATCAACGCGGTCATCGCGCCCCAGAACACTCGCAGCCATTTCGGCCCGTCCTCGTCCGGGTTGCCGCCCTTGGCCGACAGGGTCGAGAGCACCACGGTGCCGGAGTCGGCGGAAGTGACGAAAAACACGAAGCTGATGAACACCGTCACCGCGATGACAGTCTTGCTCCACGGGTAGGTTTCCAGCAGCAGGTAAAGGCTCATCGACGGATTGTCGAGGGCCGACATGCCCAGTGCCGACATGCCGTGGTTGAGGACCTGATCGATCGCGCTGTTGCCGAAGATCGACATCCACGCCAGGGTGAAACCGAGCGGAATCAGCAGCACGCCGAAGACGAATTCGCGGATGGTGCGGCCACGGGAAATCCGCGCGATGAACAGGCCCACGAACGGCGACCATGCGATCCACCAGGCCCAGTAGAACACGGTCCAGCCGCCGAGCCAGTCGCTTGGCTTGTCGTAGGCGTAGAGGTCGAAACTCTTCATCGGCAAGGCGCCGAGGTAATCGCCGAGGTTCTGGATCAAGGTGTTGAGCAGGTGCTGGGTGGGACCTGCGAACAACACGAACAGCAGCAGCGCACAGGCCAGCAGCATGTTGATGTCGGACATCACCCGCACACCCTTGTCCACACCCGACACGGCGACGATGATCGCCGCACCCATCATCAACGTGATCAGGCCGACCTGAATCCACTGGGTGTGAGCGATGCCGAACAGGTAGTCCAGACCGGAATTGAGGTGCAATACGCCGAAGCCCATGTCGGCGCCCAGACCGAACACCGTGGCGATGATGCCGAAGCCGTCCACCGCGTAGCCGATGGGGCCGTTGATGCGCTTGCCGATCAGCGGGTACAGGGCCGAACGCAAGGCCAGCGGCAGGTTATGCCGGTAGGCGAAATAGGCCAGCGCCATGCCGACGAAGGCGAACACGCCCCAGCCGTGCAGGCCCCAGTGCAGAAACAGAATCTGCATCGCCTGGCGCGCCGCATCGGCGGTGCCGGCCTCGCCTTGCGGCGGTTGGGCCAGGTGCGTCAGTGGCTCGGATACGCAAAAGAAAAACAGCGTGATGCTGATCCCGGCGGCAAACAGCATGCCGGCCCAGGACAGGTAACTGAACTCGGGTTCGTCGTGGTCGGCACCGAGTTTGATCTTGCCGTAGCCCGATAACGCGGTGACCACCACGAAGACCAGATACAGGGTCATCGCGAGCATGTAGTACCAGCCGACCGTGTTGGCCGCCCAGTTTTGCGCAGCCAGCAACCAGGCGCCGGCCTGCTCCGGCATGGCGATGACAACCAGACCAAACAGCAGAATCACCGTCGCGGCGAAGTAGAACACCGGCGGATTCATGCGCACCAGACCGCTGGCGGGGGTAGACGATGCACTCATGAAACGTGCACCTCGAGGGGTTGAAACGTGGCTGAAATGATCGGACTCAGCAAAGGCAAGCCTCCTGTTGTGAGCGGGCAGCGAACCACCGGTTTAACTTGAATGAACGTTCAAGTTAAACATGGATAGGGTGGTAAGGACTAATCGCAGGGCCAGGCGGTAGTTTTCCTACAGTAGCCCAAGGAGGGGTATGACGCGGGTTTGAGGGGATTCGTTCAATGGAGAATTGGCTGAATGCCATTATCTCGATCTGACCCAAAAAACCATTCGCGAGCAGGCTCGCTCCCACATTTGAAACGCATTCCAGTGTGGGAGCGAGCCTGCTCGCGAAGAGGCCTGACGCGGCAACGCAGATTCAGGAACTTACTTCTGCGTCCCGTCATCATGCTGCAGATTGGCCTGAGTCAGGTTGCTCCCTGCCGGCACGCTGCGCGTCAGCCACACATTACCGCCGATGGTCGACCCCTGGCCGATAGTGATCCGTCCCAGAATCGTCGCGCCGGCATAAATCACCACGTCGTCCTCGACAATTGGATGGCGTGGATGGCCCTTCTGCAACTGCCCGTCTTCATCCGCCGGGAAGCGCTTGGCGCCCAAAGTCACGGCCTGATAGATCCGCACACGCTCGCCGATGATCGCGGTCTCGCCGATCACCACACCCGTACCGTGGTCGATGAAGAAACTGCGGCCGATCTGCGCGCCTGGATGGATATCGATGCCGGTGGCCGAATGCGCAATCTCCGCGCTGATTCGCGCGAGTAACGGCAACCCGGCGCGATACAGATGGTGCGCCAGACGATGGTGAATCACCGCCAGAATTCCCGGATAGCACAGCAACACTTCATCGACGCTGCGCGCCGCCGGATCGCCGTGATAGGCGGCCAGCACGTCGGTATCGAGCAGGCTGCGCAGGCCCGGCAAGGCCAGGGCGAAATCCTGAATGATACGGATCGCCTGAGCTTCGACATCAGCATCACCTTGAGCGCTGTGCCGTGCGACGTAACGCAACTCCAGCCGCGCCTGCGCCAGCAAGGCATTCAATGAGGTATCGAGGGTGTGACCGACATAGAAGTCCTCACTCTCCTCACGCAGATCCACCGGCCCCAGCCGCATTGGGAACAACGCACCACACAGCGCTTCGAGAATCTCGGCCATCGCCGCGCGGGACGGTAACTCGCGGCCACCCTGCTCGCCGCTGGCCCGGCCATTCTGGGTACGCCACTGATCCCGCGCGGTACGCAGTTGGCTGACGATGGTCTGCAATTGCCAATGGCTGGAACGCTCGCTCACGGTAAAGACTCCTCACGGGCGGCCGGACGGTCTGGCCGCGTCAACGGCGACTACTTTACGGCATGCCCGTGAGGGCGAATTAAGAACCGATAGTGCTGGACTAAGCACATTTGGCTATAAGCGATTCACGGTTGCCCCGCTAAAACGGCGTGCCTATAGTCCTGTCATCTTTCTCCGCCAGTACGGACTCATGATCAAACAACAGCTGGATCGCTTTAACCGTCTCGACCTGCTCGGCCAACCCACGCCGCTGGAAAAACTTGAACGTCTGTCCGCCTGGCTGGGTCGCGATGTGTACATCAAACGCGATGACCTGACGCCGCTGGCCATGGGCGGCAACAAGCTGCGCAAACTCGAATACCTCGCCGCCGACGCCCTCGCTCAAGGCGCCGACACGCTGATCACCGCCGGCGCCTTGCAATCGAATCACGTACGCCAGACCGCCGCATTGGCGGCCAAACTCGGCTTGGGTTGCGTGGCGTTGCTGGAGAATCCGCTGGGCACCGACGACAGCAACTACACCGGCAACGGCAACCGCCTGCTACTTGATCTGTTCGACACCAAGGTCGAGTTGGTGGACAACCTCGATAACGCCGACGAACAACTCGCCGCACTCGCTGTGCGCCTGCGCAGCAATGGCAAAAAACCGTATCTGGTGCCGATCGGTGGCTCGAATGCCCTCGGTGCATTGGGCTACGTACGTGCCGGTCTGGAACTGGCGGAACAGATCAAGGACACCGGCCTGAATTTCGCCGCCGTGGTGCTGGCCTCGGGCAGCGCCGGGACCCACAGCGGTCTGGCGCTGGCCTTGAGCGAAGCGCTGCCGCAGTTGCCGGTGATCGGCGTGACCGTCTCGCGCAGCGAAGAAGATCAGCGCCCGAAAGTGCAGGGTCTGGCCGAACGCACGGCGGAGCTGCTGGGTGTGAAATTACCAGTGAACTTCAAGGTCGAGTTGTGGGACGAATACTTCGGCCCGCGTTACGGCGAACCGAATGCCGGGACACTGGCGGCGGTGAAACTGTTGGCCAGTCAGGACGCGGTGCTGCTCGACCCGGTATACACCGGCAAGGCCATGGCCGGGTTGCTCGACGGGATCGGCCGCCAGCGTTTCGACGAGGGCCCGATCATCTTCCTGCATACCGGTGGGGCGCCGGCGCTGTTTGCCTACAAGGATTCGCTGACAAACTGATCCTCCCAGCTGCAAGAATTTCTGTGGTGAGGGGATTTATCCCCGTTGGACTGCGCAGCAGTCCCCTGCTCTTCAAGTCAGAAGAGAGGGCCGCTTCGCGCCCCATCGGGGATAAATCCCCTCGCCACTATTGATCATATATATTCGAAATTGGAATAACAGAAAGATCATTAAGTATTTTCAAGTCTAAAGCAGACATCTTATAGTCTCGCCGCAGGCGAATTTCGGGCAAGACGCATAAGCTGCTTTAGGGCACGATAACGCAGTCGTTCAATTCCCGGATTCGCCAACCTTCCTTAAGCGTCTTCCATAAGAAAACACAGGGGCTTGTCATGAATTTTTCCGCACTACGTCGCACTCTGCTGGTAGGTTCGCTGGGCCTTGCACTGAGCGCCGGCCTGATCGGCCAGGCAACCGCCGGTGAGCAGCTGCAACAGATCAAGGACAAAGGCGTTATCAACGTCGGCCTGGAAGGCACTTACCCACCGTTCAGCTTTGTTGACGAGAACGGCAAGCTGTCCGGCTTCGAAGTCGAACTCTCCGAAGCCCTGGCGCAGAAACTCGGCGTCAAAGCCAAGATTCAGCCAACCAAGTGGGACGGTATCCTCGCTGCGCTGGAATCCAAACGTCTGGACGTCGTGGTCAATCAAGTGACCATCTCCGACGAGCGCAAGAAGAAGTATGACTTCTCCGAGCCGTACACCGTTTCCGGGATTCAGGCGCTGGTGCTGAAGGACAAGGAAGCCAAGTTGAACATCAAGACTGCCGCCGATCTGTCCGGCAAGAAAGTCGGTGTCGGCCTGGGCACCAACTACGAACAGTGGGTCCGCGCCAACGTGCCGGGCGCTGACGTGCGTACCTACGACGATGATCCGACCAAGTTCGCCGACCTGAACAACGGCCGCACCGACGCCATCCTGATCGACCGTCTGGCTGCCCTTGAATACGCCAAGAAAGCCCCGAAAACCGTGGCTGCCGGTGAAGCGTTCTCCCGTCAGGAATCCGGTATCGCCCTGCGCAAAGGCGAGCCTGAGCTGCTGGCTGCGGTGAACAAGGCTCTCGACGAGCTGCGTGCCGACGGTACCCTTGAGAAGCTGTCGAAGAAATACTTCAACGCTGACGTCACCCAATAATGGAAGAAGCTTTCCAACTCGCACTGGATTCCGCGCCCTTTCTGCTCAAGGGCGCGTACTACACGGTCATCCTCAGTCTGGGTGGCATGTTCTTCGGCTTGCTGCTGGGCTTCGGCCTGGCCTTGATGCGCCTGTCGCGCTTCAAACTGGTGAGCTGGATTGCCCGCATCTACGTGTCGTTCTTTCGCGGCACGCCGTTGCTGGTGCAACTGTTCGTGATCTATTACGGCTTGCCGCAATTGGGTCTGGAACTGGATCCGCTGCCGGCGGCGCTGATCGGCTTCTCGCTGAACATGGCCGCTTATGCCTGTGAAATCCTGCGTGCCGCGATCGGTTCGATCGAGCGTGGACAGTGGGAAGCCGCTGCGAGCATCGGCATGACCCGTGCGCAGACCCTGCGCCGGGCCATCCTGCCGCAAGCGATGCGCACAGCGCTGCCGCCGCTGGGCAACAGCTTCATTTCGCTGGTCAAGGACACGGCACTGGCCGCCACCATTCAGGTGCCGGAACTGTTCCGCCAGGCGCAACTGATTACCGCCCGGACTTTCGAAGTCTTCACCATGTATCTTGCCGCCGCGCTGATCTACTGGATTCTGGCCACGGTGCTGTCGCACCTGCAGAACAAGTTGGAAGAGCGGGCCAATCGGCACGACCAGGAGTCCTGACCCATGATTGTCGTGGAAAAACTGACAAAGCAGTTCAAGGGTCAAGAGGTGCTCAAAGGCATCGATCTTGAGGTGAAGGAAGGCGAGGTCGTGGCCATCATCGGCCCCAGCGGTTCGGGTAAAACCACGTTCCTGCGCTGCCTGAACTTCCTTGAGGAGCCCACCAGCGGCCGGATCAAGGTCGGCGATATCGAGATTGATACCCGCCGCCCGCTGAGTCAGCAGCAGAGTCTGGTGCGCAACCTGCGCCAGCACGTGGGTTTCGTGTTCCAGAACTTCAACCTGTTCCCCCACCGCACCGCACTGGAAAACGTCATCGAAGGGCCGATCGTGGTCAAGAAGATGCCGCGCGAGCAAGCCGTTGCCCTGGGCATGAAGCTGCTGGCCAAGGTCGGTCTGGCCGGCAAGGAAGATGCGTATCCGCGTCGTCTGTCCGGTGGTCAGCAACAGCGCGTGGCGATTGCCCGGGCGCTGGCGATGGAGCCGGAAGTGATCCTGTTCGACGAGCCGACTTCGGCCCTCGACCCGGAACTGGTGGGCGAAGTACTGGCGACCATTCGCGGTCTCGCTGAAGAAAAACGCACCATGGTCATCGTCACCCACGAAATGGGTTTCGCCCGCGACGTGGCCAACCGTGTGGTGTTTTTCGACAAGGGCGTGATCGTCGAGCAAGGCGAAGCCAAGGCGTTGTTTGCCAACCCGAAAGAAGAACGCACCAGACAGTTTCTCAGCAAGTTCCTGAATCACGCCTGAGATACTTATTGTCTTGAGTCATCAACTTCCATGGACGGAAGTTTTACTTACCGCGCCTGAAAACTTCTAAATTCCTCCAGCTTAAACCTGTCAAAACAATACATATATGTTCTGCAACAGATACAAGTAATCTGCGGCGCGCTTTCGTGCCTGTGAAATGATCTAAATCGACCGGCACAAAAATCGCAAAACTCGCGAAAAACCGTAGTTCCATTCGCCATTACCGCTAGGCAGGATGCCTCGCCAGCGTAGGACGCTTCTGATTAATCGGTAATTCACAGATTAACTAAGGCACTCTATTGACACTCTTTCCGGCACGCTCTTATCTAGTCGACAACCGGCACCCATTAGTTGAATCAACGCTTGCTCAGCCCGAACAAAGTTCACGGTTGTATTACAGATTCATCACGCCTTTTGTTGTTTCAAGAAACGGACTTCGCCGCAAGACTTCAAGGAGAGAACCCGATGACCCGCACTTCGCACGCCCCCGAACTGGCAGCGCCGAATCTGGCGTCCGCATCCAAAAACGCCATCAATCTGGCCGCTGCCGCGCATTTGCTGATCGATGTCCTGCCCTACTCCGGCATGGACGCCGGTGATCTGATCGAACTGTTCTGGAACAACTGCTACGTCGCCTCGCGAGTCTTGACCAGCGAAGACGTCGGCGCCTCGATCAGCCTGCGGGTGCCGGAAAGCTTTATCGCCAGTGGCACCGCACGGATTCACTATCGAGTGATGCAAGTCGGTCAGGGGCCGGCGTTGTCGGCGGCCACGCGGGTGCAGGTCAAGCTCGACTGCCCTGGCGGCCAGCCTTCGCCACTCTGCGGTGACGAGAATCAGCAACTGGCACCCGTCTCGCTGCCCGACACCATTCGCCGCCAGGGCGTGAATCCCAATCAGATCAAACGCGGTGTGCCACTGACCATCGAACCCTACCTGAACATGGCCGAGGACGACGCCATCACCTTGCGCTGGGGCGACGTGCGTATGGACCTGGCCCGGATCACCGCTGCCGATGTTGGCCTGCCGATTCAGGTCTGGGTGCCACCGGCAGTGATCGTCGAGGGGGGTGAGGATCTGCGTCTGGACGTGACCTACTGCGTCATCGACTGGGTGGGCAACAACTCACGCTGGGCGCCGCCCCGGACGCTGAAGATCGGTTGCGTGAATCCTTATCTGAAGGTGCCGCTGCGCCAAGCGCTGAAGGCTGCTGAATCGACCAAGGATTGAAACCGCATCCCTGTCCTCATGGGGCTCTGTAGCGAGGGAATCCAGTGAAAAGTCGCACCGCCCCCGATGGACTGCGCAGCAGTCCAACTTTTCAGGACTCAGAAAAGGCTGCTGCGCGGCCTGTCGGGGATAAATCCCCTCACCACAGGTTGTATGCGATGGCTTAAAGCCTGTTAACCAGCCGGGCCACTCACCCTTCTATACATATTCCTAAAAGTTAGTTTATTTAATATTTATACACGCTTAGGGTATATGAACCGGACCACCGGACATTCTTTCGTTCGCCGCACTTTTGCGGCGTTTTTCATGAGATGTGAGGTAGGTAGTATGGTCCGGAACACAATCACCCCAGTGCAGATCGCCAGGGCATTGCGTGCAGCCAAGGAGCGGCACTGATGTCCAGTCTGGCAGACGCAAATCTCCAGTCTGATCTGGACATCGCCCCGTTGTTGTTGCCCGCGCAGGTCTTGCGCAACGACGCCCAAGCCATCAAGGCTGCCCACGAACTGGCGCAAGTCGCCCGCGCGCAGGCCGCCAAACGTGATCGTCAGCGCAAGCTGCCGTGGTCGGAAATCGAACAGTTCACCCGCAGCGGCCTCGGCAGCATTGCCATCCCGCGCGAATACGGTGGCCCACAAGTTTCATTCGTCACATTGGCCGAAGTGTTCGCAATCATTTCCGCGGCCGATCCGGCGCTGGGACAGATCCCGCAGAACCAGTTCGGCATCATCAACCTGGTACTCGGCAGCGCCACCGAAGCGCAGAAAAAACAGCTGTTCCAGAGTGTTCTGGAAGGTTGGCGCATCGGCAATGCGGGTCCTGAGCGCGGAACCAAAAATACCCTGGAATTGAAAGCCCGCATCACCGCCGACGGCGATGACTACGTGATCAACGGCCAGAAGTTTTATTCCACCGGCGCGCTGTTCGCGCACTGGGTGGCGGTCAAGGCGCTCAATGACGACGGCAAACAAGTGCTGGCCTTCGTCCGCCGTGGCACCCCGGGCCTGCGCATCGTTGATGACTGGTCGGGCTTCGGTCAGCGCACCACCGCCAGCGGCACGATTCTGCTGAACAACGTGCGCGTAGAGTCGAGCCTGGTCGTCGATAACTGGAAAATCAACGAGAAGCCAAACACTCAAGGCGCCGTGTCGCAGCTGATTCAGGCGGCCATCGACGCCGGCATTGCCCGTGGCGCCATCGACGATGCCATTGAATTCGTCAAAACCCGCGCGCGGCCCTGGATCGACGCCAAGGTCGAACGCGCCAGCGATGACCTCTACGTGATCGCCGACATCGGCAAACTGAAAATCGAACTGCACGCGGCTGAAGCACTGTTGCGCAAGGCCGGCAAAGTGCTCGACCAAGTCCATGCCGCGCCGCTGACCGCCGAGTCCGCCGCCCGCGCTTCAATTGCGGTGGCCGAGGCCAAAGTGCTGACCACCGAGATCTCGCTGCAGGCCAGCGAAAAACTCTTCGAACTGGCCGGCAGCCGCGCGACCCTCGCCGAATTCAACCTCGACCGCCACTGGCGCAACGCCCGGGTGCACACCCTGCACGACCCGGTGCGCTGGAAATATCACGCGGTCGGCGCCTATCGCCTCAACGGCACTCTACCGGCTCGCCATTCCTGGATTTAACGACCAGACATCTGGAGAAGCATATGACTTATTCTCACCCCGTCGCGGTCATCACCAGCGATGAGCAAGCCCTGATCGTCGCCAGCGACCTGGCCGAAGATTTCAAACGCGACAGTGCCGTGCGCGACCGTGAACGCCGCCTGCCACTGCCGGAGCTCGACGTGTTTTCCCGCTCTGGCCTGTGGGGCATCAGCGTGCCCAAGGAATACGGCGGCGCCGGCGTGTCCAACGTGACCCTGGCCAAAGTCATCGCCCTGATCGCTCAGGCCGACGGCTCCCTCGGACAGATTCCGCAGAACCATTTCTACGCCCTCGAAGTGCTGCGCGTTAACGGCAGCCACGAGCAGAAACAGCGGCTGTACGCCGAGGTGCTGGCCGGTCAACGTTTCGGCAATGCCCTGGCGGAACTGGGTACCAAAACCGCCCACGACCGCGTCACCAGCCTCAAGCGTGACGGCGACGGCTATCGCATCAACGGGCGCAAGTTTTACGCGACCGGCGCGATCTACGCGCAGCGTATCCCGACCTCCGTGGTCGATGAAAATGGCGTGCAGCAACTGGCCTTCGTCCCGCGTGACAGCCAAGGCCTGACGGTCATCGACGACTGGAGTGGTTTCGGTCAGCGCACCACCGGCAGCGGATCCGTGGTGTTCGAAGACGTCTACGTTGCCGCCGAGGACGTAATACCGTTTCAGAGCGCTTTCGAGCGTCCGACCACGGTCGGCCCGCTGGCGCAGATCCTTCACGCCGCCATCGACACCGGCATCGCTCGCGCCGCTTATGAAGATGCGCTGCACTTCGTGCGCAGCAAGACCCGGCCATGGATCGACTCCGGTAACGACAAGGCCACCGAAGACCCGCTGACCCTGAAGAGCTTCGGCCACTTGAGTATTCGCCTGCACGCCACCGAAGCGCTGCTTGAGCGCTCTGGCGAATTCCTCGACAAGGCCCAGGCCGAGACCAATGCCGAAACCGTCGCTGCCGCGTCGATTGCCGTCGCCGAAGCACGGGCGATCAGCACTGAAATTTCCCTGGCGGCCGGCAGCACCCTGTTTGAACTGGCCGGCAGTCAGGCGACCCTGATCGAGCACGGCCTCGACCGTCACTGGCGCAACGCCCGGGTGCACACCCTGCACGACCCGGTACGCTGGAAGTATCACGCGGTGGGCAACTACTACCTCAACGATGAAAACCCTCCGCTGCGAGGGACGATCTGATGAGCGCCGCAAAAAAGAAGATCCTGCTCAACGCGTTCAACATGAACTGCATCGGCCACATCAACCATGGCCTGTGGACGCATCCGCGCGACACCTCGACCCGCTACAACACAATCGAATACTGGACCGAACTGGCGCAGTTGCTGGAGCGCGGGCTGTTTGACGGGCTGTTCATCGCCGACATCGTCGGCGTGTACGACGTCTACCAGAACTCGGTGGACGTCACGCTCAAAGAGTCGATCCAGTTGCCGGTCAACGACCCGCTGCTGTTGGTGTCGGCGATGGCCGCCGTGACGAAAAACCTCGGCTTCGGCCTGACCGCCAACCTCACTTACGAGCCGCCGTATCTGTTCGCCCGGCGCATGTCGTCGCTCGATCATCTGAGCCGGGGTCGGGTCGGCTGGAACATCGTCACCGGTTACCTCGACAGCGCCGCCAAGGCCATGGGCCTGCGCGAACAGGTCGAGCATGACCGTCGCTACGATCAGGCCGACGAGTACCTCGAAGTGCTCTACAAACTCTGGGAGGGCAGTTGGGAAAACGGCGCGGTGCTCAATGACCGTGAGCAGCGCATCTACGCGCAGCCGGAGAAGGTGCACAAGGTCGAGCACCACGGCGAGTTCTATCAAGTCGAGGGTTATCACCTCTGCGAACCGTCGCCGCAGCGTACGCCGGTGCTGTTCCAGGCCGGCAGTTCCGATCGCGGTTTGCTGTTCGCCGGACGTCACGCCGAGTGCGTGTTCATCAGCGGGCAGAACAAACCGTCGACCAAAGTGCAGGTGGACAAGGTCCGCGCCAGCGCCGTCGAAGCCGGACGCAATCCCGAGGACATCAAGGTGTTCATGGGCCTCAACGTGATCGTCGGCGCGACCGAAGAGGCCGCGTGGGCCAAGCACGCCGAGTACCTGAGTTATGCCAGCGCCGAGGCCGGCGTCGCGCATTTCTCGGCCTCCACCGGCATCGACTTTTCCCAGTACGAAATCGACGAACCGATCCAGTACGTCAAGAGCAATGCCATCCAGTCCGCGACCAAAAACCTGCAGAACAACGACTGGACCCGACGCAAATTGCTCGAGCAGCACGCCCTCGGTGGCCGCTACATCACCGTGGTCGGCTCGCCTGAGCAGGTGGCGGATGAACTGGAATCGTGGATCGCCGAAACCGGGCTGGACGGCTTCAACCTCACGCGCATCGTTACCCCGGAAAGCTATGTCGATTTCATTGAGCTGGTGATTCCGGAGCTGCAACGGCGTGGGTCGTACAAGACTGCGTATGACAGCGGCAGTTTGCGCGAAAAGCTGTTTCACGGTGAGGCGCATTTGCCTGAGCAACACACCGGCTCTTCATACCGCCGCTAAAAGCATCGCGAGCAGGCTCACTCCTACAGGGGAATGCATTCCAAATGTAGGAGTGAGCCTGCTCGCGAAGAGGCCCGACCAGACACCACAAAATTCAGCACTGACTGGAAACCACACCATGACCCAGAAATTCCTGTCCCACCCAGTCAAAGCACTGGCCCTGGCCTTCGGCCTGTTCAGCTCGGCGGTGTTCGCCGCCGATGCACCCCTTAAAATCGGCACCACCGCCGCCTTCGCCATTCCACTGGAAGCCGCCGTCGAAGAGGCCTCTAAACAAGGCCTGAAAGTCGAGCTGGTGGAGTTCACCGACTGGATCGCACCAAACGTCAGCCTCGCTGCCGGCGACATCGATGTGAATTACTTCCAGCACATCCCGTTCCTCGAAAACGCCAAGGCCGCCTCCGGTTTTGACCTGGTGCCGTTCGCCCCGGGGATCATCAACAACGTCGGCCTCTATTCGAAAAAATACAAAAGCTTCGACGAGTTGCCGGAAGGCGCCAGCGTCGCCATCGCCAACGACCCGATCAACAGCGGTCGCGGTCTGCAACTGCTGGCCAAGGCTGGTCTGATCACCCTGAAACCGGGGGTCGGCTACAAGGCCACCGAAGACGACATCGTCGCCAACCCGAAGAAGATCAAGATCCTGCAAGTCGAAGCCGTGCAACTGGTGCGCGCCTACGATGACGCCGATCTGGTCCAGGGCTACCCGGCCTACATCCGTCTGGCGAAAACCTTCGATGCCGGCTCGGCGCTGCTGTTCGACGGTCTCGACCACAAGGAATACGTGATCCAGTTCGTCATCCAGCCGAAGAGCAAAGACGACCCGCGCCTGATCAAATTCGTCGACATCTACCAGCACTCGCCGGCCGTTCGCGCTGCGCTGGATAAGGCTCACGGCAAGCTGTATCAGGCCGGTTGGGAAAGCTGAGCATGACGGCCGCGATCCAACGGCGACTGGAGATTCCAGAGCCAAAAAGTGCTGAAAAAACCGAACTGCATCCCGAGCTGAATCGCGCCCATGTGCGCTTCATCGGCCTGGGTAAAACCTACGAAGGTCGACAAGGCCCGGTGGCGGCCCTGCAAGGCATCGATCTGGCGATCCAGCGCGGCGAGGTGTTCGGCATCATCGGGCGCAGCGGCGCCGGCAAGTCGTCGCTGATCCGCACGATCAATCGTCTGGAACAACCGACTGCGGGGCGGGTGTTGATTGATCAGATCGACATCGGCGAGTTCGACGAAGACCGTCTGGTCGCCCTGCGCCGGCGCATCGGGATGATCTTCCAGCACTTCAACCTGATGTCGGCCAAGACCGTGTGGCAGAACGTCGAACTGCCGCTGAAAGTCGCGGGCGTACCGAAGGCGCAACGCGAACAGAAGGTGCGTGAACTGCTCGAACTGGTCGGCCTGCAAGCCAAGCACAAGGCCTATCCGGCGCAGCTCTCCGGTGGGCAGAAACAGCGTGTCGGCATCGCCCGCGCATTGGTGCATGACCCGGACATTCTGCTGTGCGACGAAGCCACTTCGGCGCTCGATCCCGAGACCACTCAGTCGATCCTCGGCCTGCTGCGCGAGATCAATCAGCGCCTGGGCCTGACCATTGTGCTGATCACTCACGAAATGGCGGTGATCCGCGAAATCTGCGACCGCGTGGTGGTCCTGGAACACGGGCGGATCGTCGAGCAAGGCCCGGTCTGGGAAGTGTTCGGCAATCCGCAGCACGAGGTCAGCCAGACCTTGCTCGCGCCGCTGCAACACGCACTGCCGGAAGAATTGCAAAGCCGTCTGCATGCTCAGCCACCCTCCCCGGGCGCGGCGGTGGTGCTGCGTTTGCAGTTCACTGGCAGTGCCGCCGACGAGCCGGATCTGGCGGCGCTGTTCGCCGCCCTCGGTGGACGCGTGAAGTTGCTGCAGGGCGGCGTTGAGCGGATTCAGGGCCACGCGCTGGGACAACTGTTACTGGCGGTCAGCGGCTCGGCCCTGAGCGCCGAACAATTGCGCGAGCGCGCCGGGCAGTGGGCGCAACGAGTGGAGGTATCGGGTTATGTGGTTTGATCGTTTGCTGCAGGGCTTTATCGACACCTTCCTGATGGTCGGCGTGTCGTCGCTGATCGCGTTGCTGGTGGGGATCCCGATGGCGGTGATTCTGGTCACCAGCGACAAGGGCGGGATCTATCAGGCGCCGCTGCTCAACCGGGCGCTGGGCGCGTTCGTGAATCTGTTCCGCTCGATCCCGTTTCTGATTCTGATGGTCGCGCTGATTCCATTCACCCGGCTGATTGTCGGCACCACGTACGGTGTGTGGGCGGCGGTGGTGCCGCTGACCATCGCCGCGACGCCGTTCTTTGCGCGGATTGCCGAAGTGAGTCTGCGTGAGGTCGATCACGGCTTGATCGAGGCGGCGCAGGCCATGGGCTGCCGACGCTGGCACATCGTCTGGCATGTGCTGTTGCCTGAAGCGCTGCCGGGGATCGTCGGCGGGTTCACGATTACGCTGGTGACGATGATCAACTCGTCAGCCATGGCCGGGGCGATTGGTGCCGGCGGCCTCGGCGACATCGCTTACCGCTACGGTTATCAGCGCTTTGACAGCCAGATCATGCTGACGGTGATTGTGTTGCTGGTGGCGTTGGTGGCGGTGATTCAGTTGGGTGGAGATCGTCTGGCACGGGGCCTGAACAAGCGCTGATTTCAGCAGGGCTCATTCGACGCTTTTGAAACCGCTTTCGCGAGCAGGCTCGCTCCCACAATTGGAATGCGTTCCCCTGTGGGAGCGAGCCTGCTCGCGAATGGCTGCGCAGCAGCCCCAGACCTGATGGCGTATATTCGGCAAATCCTCATTGCCCGCGCAGCCCTCGACCATGAAGCAAACGCCCTCCGATCTGGAACAGATCACCGCCACCACCCTCGGCCACTACAACGCGGTGGCCGAAGACTTCCGCGAAGGCACCCGCGACCACGATGTCAGCCAGAACATCGACGCGCTGCTACGGCATATCCACGGCACTGCGCCGTTCACCCTTCTCGATTTTGGCTGCGGCCCGGGACGCGACTTGCAGACGTTCACCCGCCTGGGCCATGTCGCGGTCGGCCTCGACGGCGCGGAAAAATTTGCGCAGATGGCCCGCGAAGACAGTGGCTGCGAGGTGTGGTGTCAGGACTTTCTGAAGCTCGATCTGCCGGCCGAACGCTTCGACGGGATCTTCGCCAATGCGGTGCTGTTTCATGTGCCGTTGCAGGAATTGCCGCGAGTGCTCAAGCAGTTGCATGGCACGCTGAAACCGGGCGGGGTGTTGTTCAGTTCCAATCCGCGCGGGGATAACCGTGAGGGCTGGAATGGGCCACGCTACGGCTCATATCACGACCTGGACGCGTGGCGCGGGTTGCTCACGGCAGCGGGGTTTGTCGAGCTTGAGCATTACTACCGGCCGGCGGGATTGCCGCGCGAGCAACAGCCTTGGCTGGCCAGCGTCTGGCGTAAATCTGCGTAGTCAGTTCTGACGCCTTCGCGAGCAAGCCTGCTCCCACAGTTGGAATGCGTACCCCCTGTGGGAGCGGGCTTGCTCGCGAATAGAGTGCGCAGCACTCGCTTTTAGCGGGTCTCTTTCTGCGGCTCGCGAATCTTGTACCAGGCCACATACAGCGCCGGCAAAAACAGCAGGGTCAGCAACGTCGCCACCACGATCCCGCCAATCATCGCGTAGGCCATCGGCCCCCAGAACACTTCCCGGGCAATCGGAATCATGCCCATGCTCGCCGCCGCCGCGGTCAGCAGGATTGGTCGGCGGCGGTGCTCGGTCGCTTCCACCACCGCATCCCATGGCGCAGAGCCGTTGCGCTCGAATTCATCGATCTGCGTCACGAGGATCACCGAGTTGCGGATGATGATACCGATCAGCGCCAGAATCCCGAGGATCGCCACAAAGCCCATCGGCGTCCCGGTCGGCACCAGCGCCAGCACCACGCCGATCAGCCCCAGCGGCGCGACACTCGCCACCAGGAACATCTTCTGCACGCTGTGCAACTGAATCATGAGGAAGGTCGCCATCAGGAACAGCATCAACGGCAAGACCTTGGCAATCGGCCCCTGGGCCTTGCCGCTTTCCTCGACCGTACCGCCGGTGGCCACTTTGTAGCCGACCGGCAGCTTGGCGGCGAACGCATCGATACTCGGTTTGAGCAATTTCACCAGGTCGGTCGGCTGGATCTCGTCACGCACCGAAGCTTTGATGGTGATGGTCGGCAAACGGTCGCGACGCCACACCAGCGGCTGCTCAAGCTCATAACGCACGGTGGCAAAGGCCAGCAGCGGGATCGACGTGCCGTTGGGTGTGACGATCTGCAGGTTCTGCAGGGTTTCCGGCGTGCCGCGTTCCGAGTTCACCGCCCGGCCGACCACGTTGATCAGGTAAATGTCGTCGTTGACCTGGGTCAACGGCGAGCCGCTGACGATGCTGTTCATCAACTTCGCCACATCTTCCGAGGACAGCCCGAGCTGACGCGCCTTGTCCTGGGCGATGTCGATGCGCAGGACTTTGCCCGGCTCGTTCCAGTCGTAAATGATCTCGCCGATGTGCTCGTTCTTGTCCAGCTCGGTCGCCAGATCAATGGCGTGCTTGCGCACCTGATCGATGTCCTTGCCGCTGACCCGATACTGAATCGGACGTCCCACTGGCGGGCCCATTTCCAGCGCCTGCACGTAACTGCCGATGCCGACGAAGTCTTTGTGCAAACGCTCGCGCAGGCGTTGGCTCAGCGCCTCACGGGCCTCGAAATCCTTGCTGACGATCACCAGTTGCGCGTAGTACGGGTTCTGCAATTGCTGGTCGAGTGGCAGGTAGAAACGGATCGCACCCTGACCGATGTAAGTGCTCCAGCGCACGATGTCCGGGTCGCCCTTGAGCGTGGCTTCGAGCTTGTCGACAGCCTTGCGGGTTTCGTCGATCGAGGCGTTTTGCGGCAGGTTCAGATCGACGAGGATTTCCGGGCGGTCGGAGGACGGGAAGAATTGGTTCTGCACAAAGCGCATGCAGAACACCGCCAGCACAAACAGCAGCACGGTGATGCCGATCGCCCACCAGCGGTTGCGCATGCACCACAGCAAACCACCGTTGAACGCCCGACCGATGCGGCCCGGCTCGGCTTCATGGGGTTTCACGTTGGTGCTGAGGATGTGCACGCCGATCACCGGCGCAAAGAACACCGCCACCACCCACGACACCAGCATCGCCACCGCGATCACCGCAAACAGGGTGAAGGTGTACTCGCCGGCGGAGCTGGCGTTGAGGCCGATGGGCACGAAACCGGCGACGGTCACCAGCGTACCGGTGAGCATCGGGAATGCGGTCGAGGTGTAGGCGAACGTCGCCGCCTGCTCCTTGGTCTCACCCATTTCCAGGCGCGTGACCATCATCTCCACGGTGATCATCGCGTCGTCCACCAGCAGGCCAAGGGCGATGATCAGCGCCCCGAGGGAAATCCGCTGCATGGTGATGCCGCTGTATTCCATGAACACGAAGACCATCGCCAGCACCAGCGGAATCGAGCACGCCACCACCAGCCCGGCGCGCACGCCGAGGCTGATGAAGCTGACCACCAGCACGATCACCACCGCTTCGAACAGCGCACTGGTGAAACCGCCGACCGCCTCTTCCACCACCACGGCCTGATCGGACACCGTATGGACGCCGACGCCAACCGGCAAATCAGCGGTGATCTGGTCGATCCGCTGGTGCAGCGCCTTGCCGAATTCCTGGACGTTACCGCCCTTCTGCATGGCAATCGCCAGACCGATTGCCGGCTTGCCGTCGAAACGGAATTCCGGCGTGGCCGGGTCGACGTAACCGCGACTGATGTCGGCGACATCGGCCAGACGATAGAAGCGGTCATTGAGCTTGAGATTGACCTCGGCCAGATCCTTCTCCGAAGCGAACTGCCCCGAGGTGCGCACCGAAATGCGCTCCGGGCCGGCCTCGATCACCCCCGCCGGGGTCACGGCGTTCTGCGATTGCAGGCTCTGCACCACCTGACGCTGGTCGATGCCCAGCGCGGCGAGTTTGCGGGTGGAGAAGTTCAGGTAAATCACTTCGTCCTGCTGGCCGATCATTTCGATCTTGCCCAGCCCCGGGACGTTGCGGATCTCGGCGCGGGCCTGCTCCACGTAATCGCGCAACTGGCGCATGGTCAGGCCGTCGGCGGTAAACGCGTAGACCGAACCGTACACATCGCCAAACTCGTCGTTGAACCCGGGGCCTTGAATGCCCTGGGGAAACTGGCCGCGAATGTCATCGATCTTCTTGCGCACCTGGTACCAGATCTCTGGAATGTCCTTGGCGCTGGTGGTGTCGCGCAGGTACACGTAAACCGTTGATTCGCCGGGGCGCGTGTAGCTTTTCACGTAGTCGAGGGAGTCGAGCTCCTCGAGTTTTTTCTCGATGCGGTCGGTAACCTGTTTGAGGGTTTCCTCCTGGGTCGCACCCGGCCATTTGGTCTGGATGACCATGGTCTTGATGGTAAACGAGGGGTCTTCTTCGCGGCCCAGATTGAAATACGAAAACACCCCCATCAGCAGCGCGACGAACATCAGGTACCAGACAAACGACTGATGCTTGAGGGCCCATTCGGAGAGATTGAAAGAGCCTTTCATTGACTGTCCTCGTCGAGTTTCACGGCTTGTCCGGGTTTGAGACTGTTAACGCCTGCGGTGACCACCTGCTCGCCGGACTTGACCCCGCCGGCCAGCACCACCGTGCCGTCGGTGCGGCTGATCACGCTGACGTCACGGGGCGCGACGGTTTTGCTTTGGGTGTCGATCACCCAGATGCGGGTCTTGCCGTCGGCTTCCTGCAGGGCGGTGGCAGGTAATTCGATGCGCGGCTTGATCGCTGAACTGAGGGTCACGCTGATCGCCGTGCCGAGGCGGAAACCGTCCGGCGTGTTGGCCAGGGTCAGCCGCGCGCGGCGGGTGCGCGTGGCGCTTTGGGCCTGCGGTTCGATTTCGCGAATAATTGCGGTGGTGTTGATGCTCGGGTCGAGTTGCCCGGCCACCAGAAACACCACGTCGGAAGGAATTTCATCGACCAGCGTGTCCGGCAGATCGATCACCGCTTCCTTGATGTCCGGTTGCGCCAGGGTCACCACTTGCTGACCTGCTGTCACCACTTGACCGGCCTCGGCATTCCACGCGGTGACCACAGCTTTGTGGTCGGCGCGCAATTCGGTGTAAGCGAGTTGATCCTGGCTCTGGTTGACCGCCGCCCGCGCCTGATCGAGCGAGGCCTGAGTGGTTTTCAGGTCGGTGGTGGCGATGTCCAGTTGCGCCTGCGCGCCAACCCCGCGATCGAACAGCGCCTGCTGCCGACGGGCATTGGCCTGGGCGTTGATCAGTTGCGCCTGGACCTTGGCCAGGTCGCCTTGGGCCGAACGCAACTGGTTCTGCTGATCGGACGGGTCGAGGGTCGCCAGCAGCGTACCCTTTTGCACCTCGGCGCCGACATCGACGTTGCGACTGGCAATGCGCCCGCCGACGCGGAACCCGGTGTTGCTCTCGTAACGCGCCTGAATGCTGCCGGCGAAACGCCCGAGGGTTTCCTCGTTCAGCGCCTGTACCTTGATCGACAATACCGGCCGAACCGGCTCCGGCGGTGGCTCGCTTTTCGAGCAGGCGGCCAGCAGCACACCAATGGACAACAGCCCCAGACGCTTCATGGCTGCGCTCCCGGTTGCAGACCTTCGTAGGTGTTTTCGGCGATTTCGACTTTCATGCCCGGGTGCAGCAGTTGCCCACCCGCGACAATCACTTTCTCACCGCCCTTGAGGCCGTCGCTGATGATGACCTTGCCGATCAGGTAGCGGCTGACGGTGACGTTGTGCAGCTGCGCTTCGCCCTTGTCGTCAACCATCCACACCGCCGGATCGCTGATGTTTTTGGTCAGCGCCGACCACGGCAATTCCACCGCCGACTTGCCGCTGCCCTTGGCCGTGGCGCTGACCACCGAGCCGAGCTGCATGCCCTGTGGCAGGCTGTCGAGGGTGACCTTGACTTGCACCGTGCCGGACTGCGCCGACACCGCCGGGGTGATTTCGCGCACGGTACCGGTGGTCTTGATGTTGGGGTTGTCGAGCAGGCTGACGACAATCGAACGCTCCGCCGGGCGCTCAGCCAGCAACGATTCATAAACGTTGAACACCGCGTCACGATCGCCATCGCGGGCCAGTTTGAAAATCGGCGCGGTGGCCTGGACCACTTGGCCGACTTCGGCTTGGCGCTCGGTAATGATGCCGGGGGCGTCAGCGACCAGCGAGGTGTAACTGAGTTGATCCTTGGCATTGGCCAGTTGCGCCTGCGCCGCGCTCAGGGCGCTCTGGCTGCTGCGCAAGGCGGCTTGTGCGGAATCGAATTCGCTCTGGCTGGTGTAGCCTTTGGGCAGCAGCTTCTGCTGACGCACGAACGCCGCCGCGCTCTGCTTGACCCGCGCCTGTTCGGCGATGACCTGGGCTTGCGCGGAATCGACGTTGGTCTGCAAATCCTTGGGATCGAGTTTGGCCAGTACCTGCTTGGCGCTGACCCGGTCGCCGACATCGACCATGCGCTGAATGATCTTGCCACCGACCCGGAACGACAGTTCGGTCTGCACCCGCGCCTGCACGTCACCGGTGAGAGTCACGGCAGCGGCATAGTCCGCCGGTTTGACCTCTTGCACAAAGACCCGTGGCAGGTACTCCGCCGGGGCTTCTTTCTTGCCGCAAGCGGTCAGCAACGTGAGCAGGCTCAGCACGACAACTGTTTTCAATCCGGGACTCGCCATGCAGACTCCTTCCTGTGTACGAACGTGCAAGTGACGATACGACTGTGAGCTTAGAACAGGGTTCAACGTTCGCCTGCGTGATCTCCATATTTCCCCTGTAGGAGCTGCCGCAGGCTGCGATCTTTTGACTTTACAAAAGCAAGATCAAAAGATCGCAGCCTTCGGCAGCTCCTACAATGGTCGCCTCAAGAGAAGGATTTTCATGCTCAAGACCCTCGCGGTGGCCAATTACCGCTCGATCAACAAACTGGTGATTCCGCTGGGCCGGCTGAACCTGATCACCGGCCCCAACGGCAGCGGCAAGTCCAATCTCTATCGGGCCTTGCGCCTGCTGGCGGAGACCGCCCAGGGCGGCGTGGTCAATGCGCTGGCCCGCGAGGGCGGGCTGGATTCGACGTTCTGGGCCGGGCCGGAAACCATCAGTCGGCGAATGCGCAACGGCGAAGTGGCGATCGAGCCGACGGTGCGTCAGGGCGTCAAACGTCTGCGCCTGGGGTTTGCCGGCGAGGATTTCAGCTACTCCATCAGCCTCGGATTGCCCGACTCCAACGGACATTTCATGCTGCCGGGGGATACTCATCCCAGCCCCTCGCGCTTCAGTCTCGATCCGCAGATCAAGCGCGAATGCATCTGGGCCGGGCCGCTCTATCGCCCGGCCAGCCTGCTGGTGGATCGCAACGGCCCGATGATTCGCGCCCGCGAAGGCCGCAGCTGGGACGTGCTGGCACAGCACACGCCGAATTTCGACAGTCTGTTCGATCAGATCGGCAGCCTGCGCAGTTCGCCGGAAGTGTTCCAGATGCGCGAGTTCATTCGCCGCTGGCGCTTCTACGATCACTTTCGCAGCGACGCCGACGCCCCGGTGCGCCAACCGCAACTGGGTACGCGCACGCCGGTGCTGCACCACGACGGTCGCGACCTCGCCGCAGCCCTGCAGACCATCAATGAAATCGGCGACCCCGAGGCGTTGCAGGCGGCGATCAGCGACGCGTTTCCCGGCGCACGGCTGAACATCGCACCGCTGGCCGGCGGACGCTTTGCCATCGAGTTCTTTCAGGAGGGGTTGCTGCGGCCATTGTCGGCGGCAGAGTTGTCGGACGGCACGCTGCGTTATCTGCTGCTGATCGCCGCGCTGTTGACGCCACGCCCGCCGTCATTGATGGTGCTCAACGAACCGGAAACCAGTCTGCATCCGGATCTGTTGCCGGCGCTGGCGCGCTTGATCATTCGCGCATCGCAGGCTTGTCAGGTGTGGGTGGTGTCCCATGCGCGACGGTTGATTTCGGCGTTGCAGGAAGATCCCGAATGCAACTGCATCGTGCTGGAGAAGACACTGGGGCAGACCGGAATTGTTGGCCAGCGGGTGCTGGATGAGCCGGCGTGGAACTGGCCGGATTGAGCGGCACCTGAGCGAGCCCTTTCGCGAGCAAGCTCGCTCCCACAGTTGGAATGCGTACCCCTGTGGGAGCGGGCTTGCTCGCGAAGAGGGCCTTCAGGTCAGCGCAGATTTAACGGCCAATCACCCCTGCCACTTGCCACCCTCGACAATCACACTCTCAGGCTTAGTGTCATCGCTCAGCTCTTTACGCACATATTGGTCATACAGCTTGAGCAGGTATTTCTCTTCACCCAACTTGGCCAGCTCGGTATTCACCCAGTCACGCAGCTCGACGTTGCCCTTCTTCACTGCCGGCGCAATCGGTGCTTCTGCGCCGAGTTTTTCGTCCAGCACGCGGTAGCCCGGGTTCTGCTTGGCCCAGCTGAACAGCACCAGATTGTCCTGCGCGTAGGCATCGCCGCGCCCGTTGGCCAGTGCTTGCAACGACTCGGAATTTTTCTCGAACTTCAGCAGTTTCCAGTCCGGATGATTCTTGGTCAGCCAGATGTCTGCAGTCGTGCCGGTGGTGACGATGGTGGTGCGGGTCGCCAGGTCATCGAGTTTTTTCACCGAGCTGCCTTGCGGTACCAGTGCCTGCACCGCGACCTTAAGGTTCGGGTTGGTGAATTCCACCGCTTCCTTGCGCTCCGGGGTCACGGTCATGTTGGCGAGGATCAGGTCGACCTTGTCGCTCTGCAGGAACGGAATGCGGCTCGCCGGTTCCACGGCCACGAACTCGACCTTGTTCTCGTCGCCCAGCAGATCCTTGGCGAAGCGCCGGCCGATGTCGGTGTCGAAGCCGACGTAGCGCCCGGCCTCATCGACGAAACCGAACGGTGGCTTGTCGGTGAATACGCCGACGATCAGTTTGTCGCGGGCCTTGATCTTGTCCAGATAGCTGGCCGGCGCGGTGCTTTCGCTGGCGACTTTCGGCTTGGCCGGTTCTTCGGATTTGTTGCAGCCAGCGAGCAGCGCGAGCCCCAGCAGCGGCAGTAAAAACAGGGATGACTTGGCAGTTTTCATAGCGGTTCCAGTTCCTTTGTCGGATTCGTTTCAGGCAGTGTTGCAACGAAGGAGAACTTCTCCAGAAACTGCTGCGCGCGTGCGGTTTGCGGGTTCGTAAAGAAAATCTCGGGCGGGTTCTGTTCAAGGATGCGTCCGGCATCCATGAACACGATGCGGTCGGCCACCGCGCGGGCGAAGGCCATTTCGTGGGTGACGATCAGCAGGGTCATGCCCTCGCGGGCCAGGCCCTGAATCACTTGCAGCACTTCCTTGACCATCTCCGGATCGAGGGCGGCGGTGACTTCATCGAAGAGCATGACCCGCGGGTTCATGCACAACGAGCGGACGATGGCGATGCGTTGCTGCTGGCCGCCGGAGAGCTGGCGCGGGAAGGCGTCGCGCTTGTCCGCCAGGCCCACCCGTTCGAGCAAGGCTTCGGCTTGCTGCTGCGCTTCACGGCGCTGGCGCTTTTGCACCTTGAGCGGGCCGAGCAGCAAATTGTCGAGCACGCTCATGTGCGGAAACAGGTGATAACTCTGGAACACCATACCGATCTGCTGACGCACTTCACGCCAGTCGGTGGCCTTGTCCAGCAGCTCGCGCCCGGCAAATTTCAGGCTGCCGCTATGGGCGCTTTCCAGGCCGTTGAGGCAACGCAGCAACGTGCTTTTGCCACAACCGCTGGGGCCGAGGATGACGATCACTTCGCCGCTGCGCACTTGCAGATCAATGCCGTTGAGCACCTGCTGTTCGCCGTAGAATTTGTTGAAACCGTGAAACTCGATCAATGCGCTCATGCTTGCGTCCAGCGCCGCTCCAGCACGCGCGAAGCGGCCGACAGCGGGTAGCAGATGAAAAAGAAAAACAGAAACAGCGCGCCGTAGATCAGCACCGATTCGTAAGTGCGCTCGATGATCTGCTGGCCGACCTTGATCACATCGACCACGCCAATCAGCACCGCCAGCGAGCTGGTCTTGATGATTCGCGTGTAGACGTTGATGGTCGGCGGCGTCATGCGTTTCAGCGCCTGCGGCAGCAGCACGTAGCCGTACAGTTGCGCCGCGTTCAGGCCGATCGACAGCCCTGCTTCACGCTGCCCGCGCGGCAAAGAATGCAACGCACCGCGCGCCACTTCGCCGACCTCGCTGGCGCCCCACAGCGATAGCACCAGCACCGCGCACCAGAAGCTCGGCAGACTCAGTCCGAAGAAAATCGGCAAGCCGAAAAACAGCAGGTACAGCCAGACCAGCACCGGAATCGCCCGGAACAGTTCCAGATAGATCCGCAGGATCGCGTTCAGCCACGTCACGCTGAGCGTGCGCAGTACGCCGTAGAGCACCCCGCCAATGGTGCTGATGGCAATGCTCAGAAACGAGATCGAAAGTGTTTGTCCGGCGCCTGCTGCCAATTGCGGCAACGACACCCAGAGCAGTTCAAGACCCGAACTGGCCATGCTGGAGCCTCCTTTCCAGACGGCTGAGCAACAGCGACAGCGGCAAGAACAACAGCACGCAGATCTGCGTCAGCACGGCGAGCATTTCGTAGGTTTTGTAGTAGAGCGCGATGTAGCTCTTGGTGGTGTAGAGGATTTCCGGCACGGCCACCGCCGAGACCACGGTGGTTTCCTTGAGCAGGAAAATGAAATTGGCGAACAGCGACGGCAGGCTGAGAATCCCCGCTTGCGGCAGGATCACGTAGCGCAGCAACTGGCCGTGGGACAGGCCGATGGAACGCCCCGATTCGAGTTGCGCCTGCGGTACCGCATCGACGCCGGCGCGCAGCACTTCGGTGAGATAGGCGCCGCCAAGGAAAGTCATGGTGATGATTGCCGCGGTGAATCCGGAAACCTGGATGCCGATGGCCGGCAAGGCGAAGTAGACGAAGAACAGTTGAATCAGCAGCGGCGTGTTGCGCGCCAGTTCCACATAAAGGCCCACCAGTTTTTGCAGGTACGGTGTGCGGAACACCAGGATCGTCGCGTTGAGCAGCGCCACCAGCAGCGACGTGCCGATGGCGATGAACCCGACTTGCAGCGTCACGCCCACAGCCTTGAGAAAGGCCGGCAGGGTACTGAGGATAAATGCGTAATCGAAAGTCATGAAGCATCCTGGACGTCGCTCGGTAAGCGACGGTCATGCAGTCCATGGACAGCGGGTAACTGTCCGGCAGGCGCTGACTTTATAGGTATAAAAACAAGAATTTAAATACCGTTAAAGCATATTGATATCACGCAAAAAACTATCCTGTGGGTTTGCCGGGAAGGAATAAGAAGGCTATTTTCCCTTGCGCTGTAGGAAGGATCTTTTTTGCATGAAAGCCCTCCAAGGACGAACAGCTTTTGGCCAGACTCCCCCGGCCAAACCATTACAAGGAAGACAACATGGACGTAAAAGTGCCGCAGCGACTGGATCCGCAGGACATCGTGAAATTGCTCGTGGCGTTGCGCCGGGCGTTGAAGGCTCAGGTAACCTGAGGTCAGGATCAACAGCACCCTCACCCCAGCCCTCTCCC
>NZ_CATKPP010000013.1:0-45034 GCF_949767635.1 Pseudomonas sp. IT-93MI4 | reverse complement strand
GATGACATCGCCCACCGCGATGTCCGGGTAAGGCGAGCCGCTGCCGGACGCGGACCTGATGACAATCGGCACTCCCGCTTCGGCAACGTCTTTGTCCACCCCGCCGTTGACGATTTCCGGGGGAATGTACATGTACAGGTTGGAGTGACCAAGGCCCGGGTCGATGTCCTGGCCACCGGGGAGTTCCAGTTTGACGAAGAGGTTGAGGGGCTTGTCCGGACGCTCTTCTTTTTGATTGGGCTGTTTGATTTCGTAGGTGAGTTCGTAAGAACCTGACTGCAGATGACGGGGAGCCACCCACAAGAGGGTCGGTTGCTTGAGCTCGGCTTCGTCAATGATGGGACGCCCGTCGACCTCACGGTCATTGAGCAGCAGCTTGACGGTATCTCCAACGGCCTTGCTGGCCCAGACGGGGATGACAACAAGCAGGCCGAGGTCGGGAAAAGTGAACACCGCCGCCCGGTTGATCCCCCACTGGCCGGAAGGCAGGAGGCGCCCGAGCACTAGCGGGTCCAGCAATGAATGGGGGGCAGAGATTTTCATCTTGGGCTGAACGAGCATGGTCGGAACTCCAAGCGAACTGTCGGGAGACAAAGGGCGTGGAGTTATTCAGCGCTGAAGATGACGGCTCTGGCTACTGTCAGAAATTACAGGTACGAGGCCTTTTCGGATGAGCGGTAAGGCATGGCCCGACGGATAAAAAGACGCTTCCCGGCCTCCCTTGGCGCCTTCTGTGTCAGTCGCGGGCAGTGCCTGCAGGGCTTGAATGAGAGGGTTGCCAGCCGTACCGGCCTCTTCGCGAGCAAGCCCGCTCCCACAGTTTTAGCCGGGTGTTGCTGTAACCATCGGCTCAGCGCATTTCGATGTGGGCGCGGGCTTGCTCGCAGCGGCAGTTCCTGCCGATCAGGCACTATCAAGCGGCGTGGGGTGAGCCGGGCAGGGTGGCGGTATGTTCAGGCGAATACATCCAGCGCATCAACGAATGCCGGCCGCTGATCCCCAGTTTGATTGCGGCGCGCTTGAGGTAACTTTCCACCGTGTTGACCTTCAACTGCAACTGCTCGGCCAGCTCCGGTGCGGTACGCCCGGCGAGCAGGCCGATGCACACCTCGGTTTCGCGATTGGACAGGCTCAGGCCCAGTTGCTGTAAACGCTCGTTGAAACGCAGCCGCAGGTTTTCCAGGCCCTGGTGCGCGCCATCAGCGCTGGGCGACGGGTCTTCGGTGTTGGTCTGCTGGGGTTGCAGGGCGTGAATGTGTTTTTCCACCATCGGCAACAGCACCGGAGATATGTCCTGCAACAAACTCTGCTCCTGAGCCGAGAATCGTTGCGACTGGTCGTTGCGATACACCGAAATCACGTAGCGGTAGCCGTCCTTGCGCCGGGTCAGGTGTAGCTGCGAGGCGTCGGCGCTGGCCGCGTCTGGCGTGTCTATCGGCTCGCTCGAGCGTGCGGCAATCTGTTCGCAGAATACCGTTTCAGCCTGCTGGGCCGAGTCTTGGCAGGTTTCCGGCGAGTTGCGATGGACGGGGCGGCCCACCGGCTCGACGCGCATCTGGCGAATGTGTGTGGCGTCCACCGCCAGTTGTGTCTGGATCAGGTCATGCAGCATCCGCGGAAAGTGCCGGCTGCCGGTGCTCGCAATGACTTTACCGATGTGGGGAAACAGGTGTGAATTCATAAACATCATCCATGAGTTGCAGGTGAAACAGTCCCATTCCTGACCTGCGTCGAGCATGTTCCCTGGTCGGCGCAAATGTCAGGATGTGGATCCTATCCTAGTACAACGTTTGAAAGACGGTTTAATGAAGGTGTTATTAGCTCATAACCCGTCGCCATCGACTTTGCTTGCAATCAAGTTTACGCGTCACTTGATTGTCCGCTTCAAGTTGACAGTGAAACGCTTTTCAACCGATTTATCGGTTCCGGTCGTGTCAGTAATCTGTGCCCATGTTCAACGCAACGCCAACTACCTCAACCAAGAAAAGGGATTCAAACATGAGCACTGCAACCTACAACCGCCTGAACAAAGACGACGCCGTAGTCCTGCTGGTCGACCACCAGACCGGTCTGATTTCTCTGGTTCAGGACTTCTCGCCGAACGAGTTCAAGAACAACGTCCTGGCGCTGGCCGACCTGGCAAAATTCTTCAACCTGCCGACCATCCTCACCACCAGTTTCGAACAAGGCCCCAACGGCCCACTGGTTCCGGAACTGAAAGAAATGTTCCCCGATGCGCCGTACATCGCCCGCCCAGGCCAGATCAACGCCTGGGACAACGAAGACTTCGTCAAGGCGATCAAGGCCACCGGCCGCAAGCAGATCATCATCGCCGGTGTCGTGACCGACGTCTGCGTCGCATTCCCGACTCTGTCGGCACTGGCCGAAGGCTTCGATGTGTTCGTCGTCACCGACGCCTCCGGCACCTTCAACACCACCGTCCAGCAAGCCGCGTGGAGTCGCATGACCCAGGCCGGTGCACAAATGATGAACTGGTTCTCGGTCGCCTGTGAGCTGCACCGCGACTGGCGCAACGACATCGAAGGGCTGGGCAATCTGCTGTCGCAGCGGATTCCGAACTACCGGAACCTGATGAACAGTTACTCGGCGTTGACCGCGCAGCGAAAGTGACTGCAGCGTTGTGAACGTGAAAGCCTGCCCTGAAAAGCAGGCTTTCTTTGTTTGCGCCGCGGCATCAACGTTACTACCCGGCGCGATGAACCGAGCGCTGGCTTCTGCGGTTTTTTTGATCAGACTCAGCTGGGTTTTCCCTGACGTTTACGGCTAATCTGCGCACTCGCTGACGACAACAAGACAAAAACAGGAGTCACTGATGCAACCGATCCGTCTCGGTCTGGTGGGCTACGGCAAGATTGCCCAGGATCAACATGTTCCGGCGATCAACGCCAATCCCGGATTTCGTCTGGTGGCGGTCGCCACGCAAGGTAAACCCTGTGCCGGGGTGGAGAACTTTCACTCGTTGAGCGAGTTGCTGGAGAACGGCCCCGAGGTGGATGCGATTGCGTTTTGTACGCCGCCGCAAGGTCGGTTCGCACTGGTGCAGCAGGCGCTGGCCGCCGGCAAGCATGTGTTGGTGGAAAAACCGCCGTGCGCCACGCTGGGCGAGGCGCTGGCCCTGGTCAGTCAAGCGCAGCAACAGGGTGTCAGTGCGTTGTTCGCCTGGCATTCGCGCTACGCCCCCGGCATTGAAGCCGCCCGCGACTGGCTCGCCAGCCGCACATTGCAAAGCGTGCAGATCGACTGGAAGGAAGACGTGCGCAAGTGGCATCCCGGGCAGACGTGGATCTGGCAACCCGGTGGTCTGGGCGTTTTCGATCCGGGCATCAATGCCTTATCGATAGTCACCCGTTTGCTGGCGCAGCCATTGTTTGTCGAAGCCGCCGAACTGCGCGTACCGGAAAACTGCCAGTCGCCGATTGCCGCGTCGATCAAGATGTCCGACGCGAACCGACTCGACGTGCAGGCCGAGTTCGATTTCGACCACGGTCACGACGAACTCTGGAGCATCGAGATGCGCTGCGCCGAAGGAGTGCTGCGCTTGGATAACGGCGGGGCGCTGCTGAGCATCGACGGCGTGCGCCAAGTGGTGTCGGAAGAGGGCGAGTACACCGCGGTGTATCGGCACTTTCAGCAACTGATTGGCGATCGGGCCAGCGACGTCGATCTGCAGCCTCTGCGGCTGGTGGCTGACAGTTTCTTTGTCGGCAGCCGGGTGGCAGTCGAACCGTTTTATGACCCGGCACGTTGATCAGTTGAAGCGGGAGAGCTGTCGCGTGATGACCGCGAACCTGAGCGTCAGGCCTAAGCTAATGCAAAAAGGGTATTTGTTCGTGGTTTTTAAGATCGTTTAGTTTTGTCTCACGACGAATCAAACGCATCAAACCGATAGACCCCCGATTGCCATGACGGCACACGCTGAATCGATCAAAGGCTCTTCAGGTTTGGTTCACACGGGAGTGAATCATGCCGCATACCCTCGATATCACCACGCTGCCGACGCTGGACCTTTCGTTGTTCGAAGGCACCGCGCAACAGCGTTATGAATTTCTTGAAAACCTGCGTCACGCCGCGCGTGACGTCGGCTTTTTCTATCTCACCGGCCATGGCATCGACAGCCACCTGCTCAAGCAGGTGCAGGATCACGCCCGGCAGTTCTTCGCCTTGTCCGAGCACGAAAAGACCGCCGTCGGCATGATCAATTCGCCGCATTTTCGCGGTTACAACCGTGCCGCTTCCGAGATCACCCGTGGTCAACCCGACTGGCGTGAGCAGTTCGATCTCGGCGCCGAGCGCGAAGCGTTGCCGCTGGACGCGGACAGTCCGTTGTGGGCGCGCTTGCAGGGGCCCAACCAATGGCCGGCGGCGCTGCCAGAGCTCAAACCGCTGCTGCTCGAATGGCAACAGGCGATGACGCGCATGGCGTTGCGCCTGCTGCGTGCCTTCGCCCAGGCGCTGTCGCTGCGGGCGGACGCGTTCGATCAGTTGTACGGCGACAAGCCCAACGAACACATCAAATTGATGCGCTATCCAGGCCAGGCCGCCAGCGCGAGCCAGCAGGGCGTCGGCGCGCACAAGGATTCCGGGTTCCTCAGCTTTCTCCTGCAAGACCAGCAGGCCGGGTTGCAAGTGGAGGTCGAGGAGGGGCGCTGGATCGATGCGCTGCCCCGCGACAACACGCTGGTGGTGAACATCGGCGAACTGCTGGAACTGGCCACCAACGGCTATCTGCGCGCCACGGTGCATCGGGTGGTGTCGCCGCCCGCAGGCAGCGAACGCTTGTCCATCGCCTTCTTCCTCGGCGCGCAACTCGATGCTGTGGTGCCGCTGTATCCGTTGCCCACCGCGCTGCTGCGCGAAGCGCGTGGCCCGGCGAGTGATCCGCTCAATCCGTTGTTTCGCGATGTCGGCTGGAACTACCTCAAGGGTCGGTTGCGTTCGCACCCCGACGTCGCCCGGCGCTTCTATGCCGACGCGCTGATGCCCGCCGCACCGGCTCGTAAAACCGCCAACGCCTGATTCATCACTCGCTCAAGGACTCCGCTCATGTTGAAAAAAGCAGGTTTGACCCTGGCCGTGCTCGGCGCGCTGGTGACTTCGTTCGGCGCGCACGCACTGGAGCCGTTGCGCGTGGCCGCCGACCCGGTGCCCCACGCGCAGATTCTCGCGTACATCCAGACAATCGATCCGCAACTCAAGCTCAAGGTCATCGAGATTCCCAACGGCGTGAACTCCAACGAGCTGTTGGTGCATGGCGATGTCGATGCCAATTACTTCCAGCATCTGCCGTACCTGAAATCCCAGGAACAAGCGCTGGGGCAGAAACTCGCGGTGGCCGCCACGGTGCATATCGAGCCGTTGGGCATCTATTCGCGCCGGCACAAAAGCTTCGCCGAGGTGCCGGAAAAAGGCACCGTCGCCGTGCCCAACAACGTCACCAACCTGAGCCGTGCGCTGTACCTGTTGCAGGACAACGGCCTGATCAAACTCAAGCCCGGCTTCAAGGATCCGGCAGCCGATCAGGCCACGCCCAAGGACATCGCCGAGAACCCGAAACAGCTGAAGATCCTTGAAATCGAATCGCCGCAAATTCCTCGGGCCCTGGACGACGTCGACCTTGCGGTGATCAACGGCAACTACGCGCTGGGAGCCGGACTGGTGCCGGCCCAGGATGCGCTGGGGCTGGAAAAGGCCGAGCACAATCCGTACGCCAACATTCTGGTGACCACGCCGACACTGCAGAACGATCCGCGCATTGCGCAACTGGCCAAAGACCTGACCTCGCCGCAAGTGGCGAAATACATCACCGATAACTTCAAGGGTTCGGTGATTCCGGTGGAGGATGGCAAGCCATGATCGTCGTCGAGCAGTTGAGCAAGACCTACCCGTCGGCGCCGGCACCAGCACTGGATCAGGTGTCGCTGAGTATTCCCGACGGCGCGATCTACGGCATTCTCGGGCGCAGCGGGGCGGGCAAGTCGACCCTGTTGCGTTGTCTCAATCTGCTCGAACGCCCGGACAGCGGGCAAATTCTCATCGACGGCGTGGACCTGCTGACCTTGTCGCCCAGCGACCTGCGCCGCCAGCGGCAGCGCATCGGCATGATTTTCCAGGGCTTCAATCTGCTGCACTCGCGTACCGTCTTCGACAACATCGCCGTGCCGCTGGAAATCGCCAACGTCGGCAAACCGTGGCGCCATGTGCGGGTGCGCGAACTGCTGGAACTGGTCGGTTTGACGGACAAGGCGCAAGCCTTTCCCTCGCAGTTGTCCGGTGGGCAAAAACAACGGGTGGGGATCGCCCGCGCGCTGGCTGCCGAGCCTGCGTATCTGCTGTCGGACGAAGCCACCAGTGCGCTGGATCCGCAAACCACGGCGTCGATTCTTGAGCTGCTGCGCGACATCAATCGGCAACTGGGCGTGACCATAGTGCTGATCACCCATGAGCTGGAGGTGGTCAAGTCGATCTGCGATCACGCGGCGTTGATGGCGGACGGGCGCCTGGTCGAGTCCGGCCCGGTGCCGCGTTTGCTCGCCGATGCGCAATCGAGTCTCGGCATTTCGTTGCGTCCGACCTGCGGCCTGCCGCTGGGCCACGACATTCCCGGGCTCAGCTTCCTCAAGCAATACGGCGTGCGGGCGGCCCAGTCATGAACCGCACGATCAACTGGGATGAAATCCTGCAACTGGTGTTCAACGCCACCGGCGAAACTCTGTACATGGTCTTGCTCGCGGGGCTGTTCACGCTACTGATCGGTTTGCCGCTCGGGGTGTTGCTGTTTGTCAGTCGCCGCGACGGCCTGTGGCCGCTGCCACGGCTCAATGCCGCGCTGGGTTCGCTGGTCAATCTGGGGCGCTCGCTGCCGTTTGTGGTGATGTTGATTGCACTGATTCCGCTGACCCGACTGGTGGTCGGCACCACCCTCGGCAGCACCGCTGCGGTAGTGCCGATCACCATCGGCGCGTTTCCGTTTTTTGCGCGGATCGTCGAGAACGCGCTGGATGAAGTCGACAAGGGCCGAATCGAAGCGATCCTCGCCATGGGCGGCGACATCCGTCATGTGATTTTCAAAGTGCTGCTGCCCGAAGCGCTGCCCGCGTTGCTGGCGGGGATCACTCTGACGCTGGTGATGCTGATCGGTTTTTCATCCATGGCCGGGGTGATTGGCGGTGGCGGCCTCGGTGATCTGGCGATCCGTTATGGCTATCAGCGTTTCAACAATGAAGTGATGGTCGCCACCGTGGTGGTGCTGGTCATTCTGGTGCAGGGCGTGCAGAGCCTGGGCGACCGGCTGGTGCGTTCGCTGGCCCATCGACGTTAAGGAATTTTATGAGTGTCGTCGTGGCCCGCGCGCCGCTGATTCAGGTGCGTGAACTGAGCAAAACTTTTGGCTCGAACCGCGCACTGGATCGCGTCAGCCTGCAGATTCATCCCGCCGAAGTGGTGGCGTTGCTCGGTGCCAACGGTGCCGGAAAATCGACGCTGGTGAAAATTCTCGCCGGCAGCCAGCGCGCCGATGGCGGCGAGATTTACATCGACGGCCAGCCCCGGCAATTCAGTTCGCCGCTGTCGGCACGCCGGGTCGGGATTGTCGCGGTGCATCAGCAGATCAACGAGGGCATTGCGCCCGGTTTGAGCGTGGCGGAAAACCTGCTGCTCGATGAGTTGTGCAAGCCCGACGCAGACTTCTGGCTCAATCGCCAACGCTTGCTGGAACGCGCCGCGAGTATCGCCGCCGGGCTGGGTCTGGTGTTGCCGCTGGAGCAGCCGATTGAACACCTGGGCCAGGCCGAACGGCAGTTGGTGGTGCTGGCGCGGGCCTTTGCCTTACAGCCGCGCCTGCTGATTCTCGATGAACCGACCGCAGCGTTGTCGGATGCCGAGGCGCAGCGCCTGTTTGGTCTGATCGACACTTTGCGCGGTCGTGGGGTGGCGATTATCTACATCTCTCATCGCCTGTCCGACCTGCAACGGGTAGCGGACCGCGCCATTGTCCTGCGCGATGGGCGACTGGCCGGAGAATTCAGCGCACGGCGGTTACCCGAGGCGGTGCAGGCGATGCTCGGGCAGGCGCTGGACGGGCATGTCTACACGCCCGGCAGCGTGGGCCGAAAAGTCCTTGGTGTGCGCGGTTTGCAGATTTTGCCGCGCTCCAGGCGTTTCGATTTCGACCTGCACCAAGGCGAAGTGGTGGTACTGACCGGGCTGCTCGGCGCTGGCAAAAGCGAGATCGCCGAAGTGCTGTTCGGCTTGCGCAAAGCCGTGGCTGGCAGCCTGCAACTGGACGGCATGGACTGGCTGCCGGGTTCGCCAAGGGCGGCGATTCGCAGCGGTGTGTTTCTCGCGGCGGAGGATCGCGCCAGTCAGTCGCTGGTGCCGGATTTCTCTCTTCGCCGGACCCTGACGCTGCCGTTTCTGCAGCGCTTCACCCGTGCCGGGTTCATTCGCAACCGCGCCGAAGCTGCAGCGGTCGAGGCGCAAGTCGCGGCGCTGGGGATCAAGACCGCCGGCATCGAGGTGCCGATGAGCGCGCTGTCCGGCGGCAATCAACAGAAGGTCGTGCTTGGCCGCTGGCTGCTCGGGGACGGGCGGGTGTTGATTCTCGACGAGCCGTTTCAGGGCGTCGACGTGCGCGCTCGCCGCGAGATCGGCCAACTGTTGCGCGACAGTGCCGGCGGCCGCGCGACCCTGGTGATTTGCGCCGATGTCGATGAAGCTCTGGAAATCGCCGACCGCATTCTGTTGGTGCGCGATCACGCGGTGGTCGCCGAATACCCGCGCGCCGGTCTTGAACGCGCGACCCTGGTCGCTGCGCTGGCCGGCAGCGACGCTAGCGAAAATCCCTTTCATGCCACGCCAAGGAGCAGAGCGAGTGCCTGATTCGAGTTCATTGTTGTCGTCCGCTACGGCACCCGCCGAGCGCCTGTTGCACGCGCTGATCCGCTACGGCCTGTTGTGGCTGCTGGCGCTGATCGTGGTGTTTTTCAGTGTCGCGGAGCCGGCGTTTTTGCGCGTCGGCAATCTGTTCAGCATCTTGCAGTCGGTGTCGATCGTCGCACTGCTGGCCCTCGGTGTGACCCTGACCATGGCGGTCGGCGGACTTGATCTGTCGATTGGGGCGGTGGCGGCGATGAGCCTGATGATCGCCAGTTACGTGATGGTGGTGCTCGGTTGGGGCGCGGTGCCGGCGGTGCTGATCAGTCTGGCCGGTGGCGCACTGGTCGGGCTGCTCAATGGCTGGCTGATCGTCAAGCTGCGGGTGCCGGACATTCTCGCGACGCTGGGCAGCATGTTTCTGGTGATCGGCGTGCAACTGATTCCCACGGGCGGACGCTCGATTGCGGTGGGCATGACCTTGCCCAGTGGCGTGGAAACCGAGGGCACGTTCAGTACGGCGTTTCTCGCCCTCGGCCGCGGACGCTTGTGGGAAGTGGTGCCGGTGCCGGTGTTGATCACCGCGCTGGTGGCGCTGGCGGTGTGGCTGTTTCTTGAGCGCACGCGCATCGGCCGGTTGTTTTATGCGATTGGCGGCAACGAGCAGGCAGCGCGATTGGCAGGCGCGCCAGTGCAGCGCTTCAAGTTGCTCGCGTACGTGCTCTCGGCGTTGCTCGCCTCGCTCGGCGGGTTGCTGTTGGCGGCGCGCCTGGGTCGGGGTGATGTCAGCTCCGGCAACGGTCTGGTGCTCGACGCCCTCGGCGCGGCGCTAATCGGTTTTGCCGTGCTCGGAGCGAAGAAGCCCAATGCGTTCGGCACGTTGGTCGGCGCACTGTTGGTGGCGTCGCTGCTCAACGGTCTGACCATGCTCAACGCGCCGTACTACGCGCAGGATTTCGTCAAGGGACTGGTGCTGGTGCTGGCCCTGATGTTCACCTTCGGCCTCGCGCATCGGGCGCGCTGAGCCGGTTCATTTGTCGCTGCAAGGAAGATGTATGCACGGTTCAATCAAGCAGTTCGCACGCCATTGCCTCGCCGGCGCGGTGCTCTCGGCGTTGGCTTTGAGCGCTCAGGCCAAGGCATTGCCGGGTGCTCCGGCGCCGTTCGATAAAGGTCAGGTGCAAATCGCGCTGGTCGGCTATCTGTTTTCCGGGGACTTTCCCGAGGCGTATCTGC
This sequence comes from Pseudomonas sp. IT-93MI4, assembly GCF_949767635.1. Taxonomy (NCBI): domain Bacteria; kingdom Pseudomonadati; phylum Pseudomonadota; class Gammaproteobacteria; order Pseudomonadales; family Pseudomonadaceae; genus Pseudomonas; species Pseudomonas sp. IT-93MI4. The sequence continues at coordinate 34,906 of NZ_CATKPP010000013.1, read as the reverse complement.
GCGGCGTGGAGAAACAGACCGAGGCGCTGGGGGCCAATCTGCGGGTGTTCGATGCGCGGCAGCAGGCGGCGAGTCAGGGCGAGATGATCGATCAGGCGATCGACCTCGGCGTCGACGGGATCATCGTGCAACTGGGCCTGGCGGAAACCCTCAAGGGACCGATTGACCGGGCGATCGCCAAAGGCATCAAGGTGGTGGCGTTCGACGTCGATCTGAACAGCCCGCAAGTGACTCAGGTCGAGCAGGATCACCATGCACTGGCGCGACTGGCGCTGGATCAGGCGGTGAAGGACAACGGCACGCGGTTCGATGCCGGTTACGTGTACATCAGCGGCTTCACGCCGATGGAGCGCCGCGACGAGATCTGGAGTCAGGTGAAAAAGGCCAATCCGGGCATCATCGAGAAGGCGCGTTTCGGCACGCTCAACCCGCCGATTGCCAACTCGGTGGCGGATCAGGCCAGCGCGGTGTTGCGCGCCAATCCGGATATCAGCGTGATCTTCGCGCCGTTCGACGAGTTTGCCAAAGGCGCGAAGATCGCCGTCGACGAGGCCGGGCTGGGGCGCAAGGTGAAGATCTACAGCGCCGACATCTCCACCGCCGACATTCAGATCATGAAAGAACCGGACAGTGCCTGGGCGGCGACCGCCGCGGTCAATCCGCAAGTGGCGGGGGCGATCAGCGTGCGCAGTCTGGCGATGTTGATTGCCGGCGAAAATCCGGGACATCAGGTGTTGGTGCCACCGACCCTGATCACCCGTCAGCAGTTGCTCGATCTGGACGTGAAAAACGTCCGCGACCTGGCGCAGAAACTCCCGGCGTTCGGTGATACCGCCAACGTGGCGCGGGCCGAGTGGATTCCTGTGGCGAACTGAATGCCGCCGTTATCAGCGGGTGATGCGCTGTATGCGCGGCAGGCATTCTGGCGCGCTTGGGAGTGAATATGCACAACAAAGCCATGCGCTTGCGCAACAGCCGCGCACCCAAGGCTGATCCGGCGCTCGGTCAACGCTTGCCGCCGGGGCAGGTGTTGACGGAGCGGTTCCCGATCCTCCACGAAGGCACGGTGCCGGAGTATGAGTTGGCAACCTGGTCACTGCGCCTGTTCGGCAAGGTCGGGCGTGGCGTCGAGTTGAGTTTTGCCGACCTGCAGGGTTTGCCGCAACGCCAGTTGCAATGTGACATTCATTGCGTCACACGCTGGTCGAAGTTCGACACGCAGTGGAGCGGGGTGCATCTGCAGGATTTGCTGAGCGAGCTCGATATCCAGCCCGCTTCACGTTTTGTCATGGCCCACGCCGATCACGATTACCAGACCAACCTGTTGCTGGACGACCTGCTGCACCCGGACAGCCTGCTCGCCACCCATTACGCCGGCCAACCCTTGACCGCTCGGCACGGCTGGCCGCTGCGGCTGGTGGTCGCCGGGCGCTACTTCTGGAAGAGCGCCAAATGGTTGCGCGGTCTGGAGTTTGTCGACGAAGAACAACCCGGTTTCTGGGAGCGCAACGGCTTTCACCTGCACGCCGATCCGTTTGCGGAACAACGCTTCAGTGCGCAGGCCCTGGACATCGCCGCGGATGCCTGGCTGGAAAAGGAATTCGACTAAAGGTTTGCGCATGTTTGCAGTCAACATCTCGGGTGACTGGACTGGCCCCTTCGCGAGCAAGCCCGCTCCCACATTGGATCTGCGGTGGATGAAAGCAATGTATTCACCCCGATCAACCTGTAGGAGTGAGCCTGCTCGCGATGGGGCCCGGACATTCAACTGCTTCGGTGGCTGATATACCGCTATCGCGAGCAGGCTCACTCCTACATTGGATCTGTGATGGATGATAACTATGCGTTTACCCCGATCAACCTGTAGGAGTGAGCCTGCTCGCGATGGGGCCCGGACATTCAACTAATTTGGTGGCTGATACACCGCTATCGCGAGCAGACTCACTCCTACATTGGATCTGTGGTGGATGAGAAGTCAGTGTTCACCCAGTCAAACCTGTGGGAGCGGGCTTGCTCGCGAAGGGGCCAGCCCAGTCGATATTTTCGGTGACTGAACGATAGCTATCGCGAGCAGGCTCACTCCTACAAAAGATCTTTGTCTGATCTCGAGTTAGTTGGTGTTAGTTAGGGTTTAAGTGTTTGCCCAGCAACACTTGTGTTGCTCAAAAAACAAATAGTCGGCCCGATCTAACCTAAGTGTTATTGGTTCTTTTACGGCGGGCCTCCGCCCATCTAGCATCGGTGTTCAAGGGGAAATAACTAACTTTGGGGATTCTGCGCTTAACCAACTCAATACGTTTAACCAGTCTTCACCGCCTTCCTGATTTCTACAACTACAGCAGACATTGCCGCGCATTGATTGCCGACCCTTTATTGTCGGCAACGGCCGGGTATTAGCTGCGATAAAGGAGCTGTCCCATGTATCAGCGTTCCCGTTCATTACTGGCCATCGCGGTGGTCGGTGCGATCTGGCAAGTTCCGGCGCAAGCCGAAGACACTTCCACCCGCGTTGACGATGACACACGGCTGGGTACCGTGCTGGTCACTGGCACCCGTGGCACTGCTCGCACGGTTCTCGATTCTCCGGTGCCGGTTGACATATTGACTGCCGCCGACCTCAAGTCCACCGGCGCGGCCGACGGTGAACTGGGCCAGGCGCTGCAAACGTTGCTGCCATCGTTCAGCATGCCGCGTCAGTCCAACTCCGGTGGCGCCGACCATGTGCGCGCCGCACAGCTGCGCGGCATGAGCCCGGATCAGGTGCTGGTGCTGGTCAACGGCAAGCGCCGTCACACTTCGGCGGTGGTCAACGACTCGTCGAAAATCGGTCGCGGCACGGCACCAGTGGACTTCAACTCGATCCCCATCAGCTCGATCAAACGCATCGAAGTGCTGCGCGACGGCGCCGGGGCGCAGTACGGTTCCGACGCGATTGCCGGGGTGATCAACATCATCCTCGACGACGCGCCCGAGGGCGGGGAAGTGTCCACCAGTTACGGCGCGTTTCACACCCATCAGGACGCCATCGGCAGAACCACCACCGACGGCCAGAACAGCGTGACCACCGCGAAGATCGGCACGCGCCTGGGAGAAGAGGGCGGGTTCATTCGCGGCGGCACCGAGTACAAAAATCGCAACCCGACCAACCGCGCCGGTTTCGACGGTTTTGCCGATACCCCCGAGCAGCGCAACTACGTGATGGGCGACGGCCTGGCGCGGGACGTCAACCTGTGGTTCAACAGCGAACTGCCGCTGGCCGGCGGCAAAGCCTACAGCTTCGGCACTTACAACCAGCGCCACACCACCGGCGCCGAATTCTATCGCTACCCCTACGAGCAGCCGCAGTTCTATCCCAACGGCTACCTGCCGCAGTCGCTGGGCGACAACAAGGACATTTCCGCCACCGCCGGCTTCAAGGGCATGATCGGCGAAAACTGGGACTTCGACAGCAGCGTCACCCATGGCCGTAACCGCTTCGACGGATCCACCCGCCGCACCCTTAACGTCAGCCTCGGCGAGGACTCGCCGACGAAATTCGACACCGGCGATTACGAGCTGCGCCAGACCACCACCAACCTCGATTTCAGTCGCGAGCTGCGCTTGGGCGGACGCTCGTTCGTGCTGGCGCTGGGCGGTGAATATCGCTACGAAAACTACCTGACCTACGCCGGTGACGCGGCCTCGTACATTGGTTCCGGCGCTGACGGCGCCAACGGCCTGCGCCCCAGCGAAGAGTCGGACCTGGACCGCAACGTGTTTGCTACCTACGCCGAGTTGTCGGGCGATCTGACTGACCGCTTTTTCGTCGACGCCGCCACCCGCTGGGAACATTACGATGATGCCGGCAGCAAACTCACCGGCAAGCTCAGCGGTCGCTACAAACTGACCGAGCAGTGGGCGCTGCGCGGTGCGGTGTCGAACAACTTCCGCGCGCCGTCGCTGGCGCAGAGCGGGTTCCAGAACACCACCAGCAACTTTGGTGAAGGCGGCACACTCACCGACATCCGTGTGCTTTCGGTCAACGATCCGATCGCCCGCGCGCTGGGGGCCGAGAAGCTCGATCCGGAGACTTCGAAGAACTTCAGCCTCGGCGTGACCTTCCAGCTCAACGAACGCTTCGACGCTTCGCTCGATGTGTTCCGCATCGACGTCAAGGACCGCATCACCCTGTCGCAGCGCATTGGCAGCGACGCCATGGAGCAATACATCAACGACAACTTCGGCGTGGCCGGGGTCCATGACGTCAACTTTTTCACCAACGCCGCCGACACCAGCACCCACGGTGCCGAACTGGTGCTCAACTACCATCAGCCGCTATACGAAGGGCAACTGGGCCTGACCACCGCGTACACCTACAACCACACCAAAGTCACCAGCACCAAAGGCACTCCATCGCAACTGACGGCGTTGGGCATCGGCAACGATGCACTGGTCGGCGTTGAAGAAACCAACACCCTGACCGACGCCGCGCCCAAGGATCGCTTCGTGTTCAGCGCCAACTGGGCCAGCGAACACTGGGGCCTGCTCGGGCGTCTGACCCGTCAGGGCGAGACCACTCGCGTGTTCGACTTTGGCGACTCGCAACCGGAGCAGACCTATGGCGCGGTGTGGCAACTGGATGCCGAGGTGACCTACAAATTCACCCCGAAATTCAGCGTCGCCCTGGGCGGCAACAACCTCACCGACAACTACCCGGAGCGCTCCGGCTCGGCGATCAATTACGGCGGCAACCTGCCGTATGACGTGCTGTCGCCGATCGGCACCAACGGCGCTTATTACTACGCCAGCGCCACTTACGGCTTCTGAGCCGATTCGCCATGGATGGCGGATCTTCTGCGGGACTCTGCATGAATCACTCCAACGGTCCCAAGCGTCACCTGCCGGTAATGCAGGCGTTGCTGATCACGCTGGGCATGGTGATCACCACCGACATCCTCAAGACCGCGCCGACCGTGGCGCTGAACGTCGGGCCTGCCTGGTTCTACTGGATCTGGGTGCTCGGCGGCCTGGCGTCGATGGCCGGGGCGTTGTGCTTTGCCGAAATGGCCACGGCATTTCCACATCCTGGCGGCGACTATCACTTTCTGCGCACGGCCTATGGCGAGCGCATGGGTTTCCTGTTCGCCTGGTCGCGCTTTTCGGTGATGCACACCGGCTGGATCGCCTTGTCGGCGTTCATGTTTGCCGATTACGTCAATGCCGTGGTGCCGCTCGGTCGGTACGGCTCGGGCCTGTTTGCTGGCGGAGTCATCGCTGCGCTGGTATTGCTCAATCTCACTGGCAAGCACATCGGTTTCATCACCCAGACCTTGCTGGTTGGCTTGTTGGCGCTGGGCTTTCTGAGCATCGCCAGCGCCGGTGTGTGGCTGGCGTGGCAGGGGATTGAGGCAGCGCCACCGAACATTTCGGTCACGCCGGAAAACACCGGTATGGCCGGGTTTTCGGCGGCGATGATTTTTGTGTTTCTGGCGTTCGGCGGCTGGAGCGATGCGGCGACCTTGTCGGCGGAAGTGCGCGATGGCCGACGCGGAATATTCATCGCCATGCTCGGTGCGCTGACGGTGCTGATGGCGATTTATCTGGCGCTGAACTGGGCGTTTGTGCGAGGCCTGGGATTCGCTGGACTGGCGGCGAGCAATGCACCGGCGGTGGAACTGTTGAACCATGCATTCGGCGCGCCGGGGGTGCTGCTGATTCTACTGATGGTCGGCATCGCGGCCATCGCCACTATCAACTCGACCTTGCTGGTCGGCGCCCGCACCACCTATGCCGCGGCTCGCGATGTGCCGCAGTTGCGTCGCTTCGGTGAGTGGCACGAGCGCGACGGCGTGCCGCGCAAGGCCTTGCTGGCGGAGGGCGCGGTGGCGTTGTTGCTGGTGCTGTTCGGCAGTTTCACCCAGAGCGGCTTCAACACCATGGTCGAGTACCTGACCCCAGTGTATTGGTTGTTTCTGAGCTTCAGCAGCCTGGCGCTGATCATCCTGCGCCGGCGTTTTCCCGATGTGCCGAGGCCGGTCCGGGTGCCATTGTATCCTCTGGTGCCGCTGCTGTTTTTCGGACTGTGCCTGTACATGCTCTATTCGAGCGTGACGGTGGTGGGGTGGGGCGCGTTTCTGGGGATTGGCGTGTTGCTGGTCGGCGCGCTGCTGCTGGCGGGATTGAGCCGCCTGGCGTCGACGCCTCGGCAAGCTCTCGGCCAGATCAGCGATTAGAACGATACGTCGGCCGGTTGCGACAGACGCAGTACCGACAGGTCCCCGGTAATGCGTTTGTACGCCAGACGAATCGCCTCGATGTTTCCGGCGTTCTGCGGATTGTTCTCGTGCAGGATCACAATCACCTTGGTGCTCAGCCTCTCCGGCTCCTTCGCCCCATGATCACGCCACTGCCCATAGGCATCGAACACGGTGAAACCGTCGGGAAACCGCGACGTCACTTCCTTGTCGAGAAACTCGCGCCAGCGCGTCGGGCTCACTGCACCGTCCTTGCCATCCACGGTGCCCACCGAGAAGTACAGTTCGGTGCGAATCCATTGCGCCTGCGCCGGGCGCGAGGCGTCGCCTTGCAGGGTCGAACTGGCAGGGTCTTTGGTGTGCACCGAAATAGCAGGAGGACTGGCGCACCCGGCGACAGCGACAAATATTGCAGCCAGTAACAGGCGTCTTTGCATGGAACATCCCTTTTTATGAGTTAAGTGCAGACGCGCAATTATAAGGGGCGAGGTTAATAGCGATAAAAGATTAAAAAGTGGTTTTCTGATTGATTGATGGAATAAGAAAAATAATCGCCCGTGTTAGACCGATAATTTCTTTCGGTTATTTATATAGCGTTGTTTTACATATCCATGATGTCGGATTCGCTGTCAGTACATTTGCTCTTTCTGTCATGGCGTCTACTCTGCTGCTCCAACAGTTCAACGCGCGCGGAACGCTGCGCTTGAGCGGTTTGAACATCGGATTTTGCTGTTCGATGGGCATCTTGTTCCGGTTGCTCCAGTCCATAGAATCAGCGCCATCAACTTTTCATCCAGTTCTTAAATCCTCAGGGAGCTACACCATGATGAACGCCATGCAGATGCAAATGCCAATGAACGCCAACATGCCGATGATGCCAATGACCGGCATGCCGATGATGATGGCGACCATGAGCTGCGAAATGATGGACGACGGCATGATGTGCAAGATGATGCCTGCCGCCGGCATGGACATGGCCATGTTCAAGAACAGCGGCGAAATGATGCAGATGATGATGGACTGCGGCATGCCGATGATGATGCATTGCGGCAACATGAGCATGATGTGCATGTCTCAGGCGGCCATGGCCATGCCGATGATGAACATGATGATGCCGATGCCGATGATGGGCATGCCGATGCCATCGATGAAGTGCGTGATGGAATGCACCATGATGGCTGACTGCATGATGTGCAAAATCATGCCGATGCCCGGCATGAGCATGGACATGATGAAAAACTGCTGTGCTCTGATGATGAAAATGATGAACGACTGCAGCATGCCGATGATGATGAGCTGTAACGGCATGCCGATGATGTGCTGCACCTGCTGATCCCGGCAGCGCAAAAAATGCCCCCGACGGCCTCAGGCCTCGGGGGCTTTTTCATTCTGTTGACCAACACTTATCCAGCCATCACCACAAACCCCTGTGGGAGCCAGCCTGCTGGCGATAGCGGTGAGTCAGGCAACGCAAATGCTGAATGTGCCGACCTTTTCGCGAGCAGGCTCGCTCCCACAAAGGGGCGGTCAGTCCAGGCGTTCGGGGTAGGTCACGACCAGATAGGCCACGGCCTCGCTGTCCGCGGGGTTGCGGTAGCGGTGGGGTTGGTCGGCGTAAAACAGAATCGAGTCGCCGGTGGAGAGCAAATAGCGTTCGTCATTGACGCTGATTTCCAGCACACCTTGAGCCACCACCAGGTTTTCCTGTACGCCCGGCCCATGGCCCTCGGACAGATCCTCGCCCAATGGACTCAAACGCAGTTCATAAAATTCCGACTGCCGCGCCACGTCGAACGGGAACAGCGCACGGCTGACAAAAGCACCGCTGGCACTCACCAGCCGTTTGCTCTGGCTCGCCGACAACACCGCCACGCCCTCAAAGGCACGATGTTCGAGGAACGCTGCCACCGACACCTTCAAGCCCTTGGCGATTTTGCACAGCACCTTGATTGACGGCACGCTGCGCCCGGACTCGATCTGCGCCAGCATTGCCCGACTCACACCACATTGACGCGCCAGTGCATCAAGCGACAAATGCCGTTTGGCGCGCAAGCGTTGCAAATTCTGCGCGACCCGTTCGCAGATCGGGTCTTCTTCCAGTGCTTCGAGGCTGTTCAGATCCAGCACAGGTTCGTCGGCGCTCGCCAGAAAGCGCGAGGGATCACGCGCGTTCACGCTTGGCGAGGCTCGGTCGAACGACTGGCTTGCACCCACTGAAAGGCCTGGTAACCGGCGTTGCGCGCATACATTTCCCACATGGCCCGAGCAGCTTGCTGGGCCTGGCGGCGTTTGCGGTAGGCGACGAAGTCGATCAGGTTGGCAGTCGGGTTCATGGCGCACTTCACTGTGATCAATGAGGGATTGACTCAGAGAGTACGCAATAATTTTTATAACGATAAATAATGATTTTGTATTTATTAATGCTTTTAAGTTCTTTGGCGAGGGCGTCGCTCAGCGCCCCTCATGCTGCTTGCGATAAGCCCCCGGTTGCACCCCCACCGACTTGGCAAACGCCCGGGTAAACGCGGCGATCGACTGATAGCCCACCGCCGCGCACACCTGTTCCACCGTGTGATTGGCCTGCAGCAACTGACAGGCATGCCGCATGCGCAACGCCAGCAGCACTTGCCCCGGCGATTGGCCGGCCAGCTCATTGAAGCGTTTGAAAAACGCCGAGCGCGACAGGCCGATACTCGCCGCCATGCTCTCCAGCGACCACGGCAATTGCGGCTGTTCGATCAACTGATCCAGCAACGGCGCGAACTGCGGATTGCGCGCCAAAGCCACGAGGCCGCCGAGGTTTTGGTTGTCGGCCATCTGTTGGCGCAACACGTACAGGAACAGCAGATGACTCAAGCGTTCGAGCAGCGCAGAGGAGGGCGCCGGCAGGCGTTCGCACTCTTGCAGGATCAACTCGAACAAGGCTCGCGCCGCGCTCGAAGAAGGATCGCCCGCGCGCAGGATGATCCAGTCCGGCAGGCCTTCGATGATCAGCGACGACAGCCCGGACTTGAAATGAAAGAACCCGCAGACCAGCCCGACGCCATCCTGTGCCTGACTGTCGAGCGCGGTCATGGCCCTGCGCGGCAGCGTTTGGGCGAGGGCCGGCTCTTCGGCGCTGGAGAGGCGGTAATTCAGATCGCGCAGCAGAAATACCGCATCTCCGGCGTTCAACGCTATCGACTGCTCCTGCCCGTCAATGTGCAGCCAGCAGCGGCCCTGCACGATCAGATGAAAACTGGCGCGCGCCATCCCGTGCGTACTCGCATGCCAGCCACCGCAGTAACGCCCGACGTGAAACAGGCTGGCATCGAGTTCGAGGCTTTCTAATAACCAATCAACCAGGGGGCTGGACGAAATCATCTAATGGAAACACTCAGGAGCAAGTAATCGCTACTTTAGAATATGGATCGAAATTTTTATAACCAACAGACTGGCCGGACACTCAACAGCAGGAGTCTACTCCATGTCGCGCGTCACTCTTCACACCGTGCAAAGCGCTCCCGAAGCCGCCAGACCGTTTCTGGAAAACGCTCAGAAGAACTCCGGATTCATTCCGAACCTGTTGGCCGTGCTGGCCAATGCCCCGGCCGCGCTGGAAACCTACGTTACGGTATCGGCGCTCAATGGCAAGTCCGAACTCAGCCTCGCCGAGCGCGAAGTGGTGCAACTGATTGCGGCCACCCACCATGGTTGCGATTTCTGTGTCGCAGGTCATACCGCCGTGGCGCTGAATAAGGCCAAACTGCCGCCGGAAGTGGTCAGTGCGCTGCGTGAGAAAGCCACCGTGCCCGTGGAAAAACTGGAAACCCTGGCCGCGTTTGCCCGCGAAGTGATTGCCACCCGGGGCAAGGTCAGCGATCAGACCTTCAACCAATTCAAGGCTGCCGGCTACACCGAAGGCAATGCGCTGGAAGTGATCCTCGGCATCAGCCTGGCGACCCTGTGCAACTTCGCCAACGTGTTCGCCGACACTCCGCTCAACCCCGAGCTGGCGCCGTATCGCGCGTAATCGGCCAGCGCTTCATGCCGCATCGTCTATGGTTGATGCGGCTGCGTACAAGGAGAGAAACGAGATGCTCAATCCGGCATTGACGCAATGGCTGGAACACAACGCCCAGGCACTGGATGCGGGCGACGGCGATCCACAACAGGTGCTGACGCAACTGGCGCAGGCCGGCGTGCTACGGGTCGGCATCAGCCCGGCGCTGGGCGGCAGCAATGGTCACGTCAGTGATGCCGTGGAAACCCTGGCTGCCGTCGCCAGCCATTCATTGGCCGCGGCGTTTGTGTTCTGGGGCCAACGGGCCTTTATCGAATACCTGCTGCACAGCCCCAACACTGCGCTGAGGGAAAAACTGCTGCCGGCGTTACTCAGCGGCGAACTGGCCGGCGCCACCGGTTTGTCCAACGCGATGAAATACCTGTCGGGCATCGAGGCCCTGCAAGTGCGTGCCGCCAACACCTTAGACGGCTGGACCCTGAACGGGCGCCTGCATTGGGTGACCAATCTGCGCCAAAGCGGCTTCGTGGTGGCGGCGGCAATAGAGCACGAGGAGGGCGGTTCGCCGTTCGTGCTGGCGATCGCCGATGACGCTGCCGGCGTACAACGTTCCGCCGATCTGCAACTGATGGGGCTGCAATCGAGCAACACGGCTGCGATCGATTTCGCGCAAGTGGCGGTCGGACGCGAATGGCTGCTGCATGACGATGCGCGCAAGTTTCTGCCAGCGGTGCGCCCGGCGTTCCTTGGCTTGCAGTGCGGCATGGCGATTGGTCTGGCGCGACGGGCGCTGGCCGAGGTCGAAGGGCATTTGCAGGACGGCCGTTCGATTCTGCTGGAGCCGTTGCAGGAACAACGCGAGCAACTGGCGCAGAGCGTCGATGCGCTCAAGCAAGGTTTGCACGACGGGCGTTTCCTGACCCAGCCGGGCGCCTTGTTCCAGATCCGCATCGCGCTGGCCGAATCCGCCGCCAACGCCGTGCAACTGGAACTGCAATCGAGCGGCGGCAAGGCTTATCTGACCGAGCACGGCAGCGGTTTCGCCCGGCGCTGGCGCGAGTCGGCGTTCGTGCCGATTGTCACCCCGAGCCTGGTGCAATTGCGCGCTGAATTGCAGCGGCAGAAACGGGAAGCGACGGCATGATTGCGCCGGTGCTGGAAGCGCAGGGCATCAGCCTCGGCTACCCACGGGAGCAGGGCTGGCACACCGTGCTGGAACACTTCGACCTGCAATTGCAGCCCGGTGAAGTGGTGACCATTCTCGGCCCCAGCGGTGTCGGCAAATCCAGTCTGCTGCGAGTGCTGGCGGGTCTGCAGGCGCCACAACAGGGTCGGGTGAGCCTGCTTGGCGAGCCACTGACCGGCGCACATCCACGGGTGGCGGTGGCGTTTCAGGACCCGAGCCTGTTGCCATGGCTGACTTTGGAAAAGAACGTCGCCTTCGGTCTCGATTTCGCTCGCCAGCCGCACCTCACGGCCGAGCAGCGCAAGGCGCGGATCGACCACGCCATCGCGGCGGTCGGCCTCGAACATGCGCGTCAGCAGCACCCGGCGCAGCTGTCCGGCGGCATGGCCCAGCGCACCGCGTTGGCGCGGTGTCTGGCGCGGCAGCCGCAGGTGCTGTTGCTTGATGAACCGTTCGGCGCGCTGGATGAAATCACCCGCGCCGACATGCAGCAGTTGCTCCTGCAACTGATTGCCGAGCACCACACCGCCGCCGTGTTGATCACCCACGACATCGACGAAGCCCTGCTGCTTTCCGAGCGGATTCTGCTACTGGGTAACAGCCCGGCGCACATCCTCGGCGAGTGGCGCATCGACCTGCCTCAGCCGCGTGCCGAGCTGGTCGAGGAACTGGGCGCGCTGCGCATCGACATCCTCAAAACCCTTCGGCGGGCGAGCCGCAATCCCCTTACTCAACCTGTGCCCGCTACGTCGGAGATTGATCATGTGCCTGGACGACTTCACTCACACACGTCGTGACTTCCTCAAACTCAGCGCGCTGCTGACCGCTGGCGGCGCGTTGCCGTTGCTCAACAGCCTGAACGCCCGCGCCGCGTCCGAGCCGAACGCGCCGGTGCGCATCGGTTATCTGCCGATCACCGACGCCACGCCGTTGCTGGTCGCGCACAACAACGGCCTGTTCGAGGCCGAAGGCATTCAGGCCGAGCGCCCGGTGCTGCTGCGCAGTTGGGCACAGGTGATCGAGGCGTTCATTTCCGGGCAGGTCAACGTGATTCACCTGCTGTCGCCGATGACCGTGTGGGCGCGTTACGGCAGCAAGGTGCCGGCCAAGGTCGTGGCGTGGAACCACGTCGGCGGCTCGGGCCTGACCGTCGCGCCGGGCATCACCGAGGTCAAGCAACTCGGCGGGCAATCGGTGGCGATTCCGTTCTGGTATTCGATTCATAACGTGGTGGTGCAGCAGCTGTTCCGCGATCACGGGCTGGTGCCGGTGAGCAAGTCGGCGAGCGCCGCGCTGGCGCCGAACGAGGTCAATCTGCTGGTGCTGCCGCCGTCGGACATGCCGCCGGCCCTGGCGAGCAAACGCATTGCCGGCTACATCGTCGCCGAGCCGTTCAACGCCCTGGCCGAGGAACTCAAGGTCGGCCGAGTACAGCGCTTTACCGGCGACGTCTGGCGCAATCACGCCTGCTGCGTGGTGTTCATGCACGAGCAGGATCTGAACAACCGCCCCGAGTGGTCGCAGAAAGTGGTCAACGCCATCGTCAAGGCGCAGGTCTGGACCCGCGACAACCGCGCCGAGGCGGCGAAACTGCTGTCCAAGGATGGCGCCAATCGCTACACGCCGCACGCGCAACCGGTGCTCGACCGGGTGCTGTCGCCGGCCACTAGCGACCGCGAGCAGTATCTGGCCAGCGGCGCGATCCAGCACAGCCATTGGGACGAGCAGCGCATCGATTTTCAGCCGTACCCGTTCCCCAGCTACACCGAAGAACTGGTCAAACGTCTGAAGGACACGCTGATCGAGGGCGACAAGGGGTTCCTTGCCAACCTCGATCCGCAGCAAACCGCCAGGGATCTGGTAGACGATCGCTTCGTGCGTAATGCCATTGCTACAGTCGGCGGGATGAAGGCATTCGGATTACCGGAAAGCTTTGATCGCAGCGAGGAGTTCAGCCTCTGATGCGTCAGCGATCTTCTTCGACCGTTCATGGTTTGTTGGGTGTGGCGGGGCTGTTGGGCCTGTTGCTGCTGTGGTGGCTGGGCGTACACGTGTTCGGCGGCAACGACAGCCTGGCGCTGCGCTTTTCACCCGAGGCAACCCTGGCCAGCCTTGGCGAACTGCTGCTGCGCCCGGAGCTGTACGAGCATGTGCTGGTCAGCCTGAAGCGGATTTTGGTCGGTCTGCTGCTGGCGCTGCTTATCGGCGTGCCGCTGGGCTTGATGATCGGCAGTTACCGACATCTGGAAGCGGCGACCACGCCGGCGTTTCAGTTTCTGCGGATGATCTCGCCGCTGTCGTGGATGCCGGTGGTGGTGATGCTGATGGGCGTTGGCGATCAGCCGATCTACTTCCTGCTGACCTTCGCTGCGGTGTGGCCGATCCTGCTCAACACCGTGGCCGGCGTGCGCCAGCTCGACCCGCGCTGGCTGCAACTCAGTCGTAGTCTTAGCGCCACCCGTTGGGAAACCCTGCGCAAGGTGATCCTGCCCGGCGTGCTCGGCCATGTGCTGACCGGGGTGCGGCTGTCGATCGGCATTCTGTGGATCGTGCTGGTGCCGTGCGAGATGCTCGGCGTCAGTGCCGGGTTGGGCTACTTCATCCTCGATACGCGTGATCGACTGGCGTATTCGGAGTTGATGGCGATGGTGCTGCTGATCGGTGTGCTGGGCTTTGCGCTGGATGCGTTGGCGCGCTGGCTGCATCGGCGCTGGGCGCCGGCCTGAGCCTCTTCGCGAGCAGGCTCGCTCCCACAATGGATTAATGACAAGCATGCATTCTGTTTTCTAGCGCAGAACCCCTTGTGGGAGCGGGCCTGCTCGCGAAAGTGGTGTGTCAGTTGTCGGAGATTTTGCCTGTGCCGGCCTCTTCGCGAGCAGGCTCGCTCCCACAATGGATCAATGATAAGCATGCATTCTGTTTTTAACGCAGAACCCCTTGTGGGAGCGAGCCTGCTCGCGAAAGTGGTGTGTCAGTTGTCGGAGATTTTGCCTGTGCCGGCCGCTTCGCGAGCAAGCCCGCCCCCACAACGGATCAATGGCAAGCATGCATTCCGTGTTCAGCGCAGAGCCCCTGTGGGAGCGGGCTTGCTCGCGAAAGCGGAGTGTCAGTCGCCGGAGATTTTGCCTGTGCCGGCCTCTTCGCGAGCAAGCCCGCTCCCACAATGGATCAATGACAGGCATGCATTGCGTGTTCAGCGCAGAGCCCCTGTGGGAGCGAGCCTGCTCGCGAAGGCGGGGTATCAGTCGCCGGAAATTTTCCCTGTGCCGGCCTCTTCGCGAGCAGGCTCGCTCCCACAGTGGATTTCTGACAGCCAGCGATGGGGCCAAGTCAGCCAGCACAATGGCCAGGCTGATATTCATTGTATGGGCCACCGCTAACCCATGTGGGAGCGGGCTGTTACGGGGCGGAGGCTGGTTTCGCCAAAGCAATCCCCGCATCCCCCAACCGCTTGAGTATCTCGAACAGCAGATCACTCTTGGTCCCGCCGACAATCCGCGGGCTGCCGACGTAGCCGGTCACCGTCAAGGTGATGCCATCCGGCGACAGCTTGCTGAAGCGCACGTACGACGCCGGTTTGTCGAGGATGTTTTCGTTTTCGCGGTAGGTGTTCAGCAGCAGTTCCTTGACCTGTTCGGGGTCGATGTCCAGCGGAAACATCAGCTCCAGGCTCGCCACCCCCTGGGCGCTGCCGCCGAGGGTGACGTTGCGCAGGTTCTGCGAGATCAGTTGCGAGTTGGGCACGATCACGATGGAGCGGTCGCTGAGCTGGATTTCCGTGGCGCGCACGTTGATCCGGCGGATGTCGCCCTCGACGCCGCTGATGCTGATCAGGTCGCCGACCTTCACCGGGCGTTCGGTGAGCAGGATCAGCCCGGAGACGAAGTTCTTGACGATCTCCTGCAAACCGAAACCGATCCCCACCGAGAGCGCACTGACGATCCACGCCAGATTGGTCCAGCGCACGCCCAGCGACGACAGCGTCAGGAGGATGACCGTGGCATAACCGATGTTGGAAAACAGCGTGCTCAGCGACGCGCACATGCCCGGATCCATGTCGGTCTTGGGCAGGAATTCATTGTCGAGCCAACGGCGCAAAGCGCGGATCAGGTAGATGCCGATCAGCAACGCCAGCACGGCATTGATCAGATGCGCCGGAACGATGTTCAGCTTGCGCAATCCGGCGCCGCCGAGAATGCCCATGACATTGCTGGTCAGTTGCCCGAACGTGGTGCCGATGCCACCGACGAACAGGGTGATCACCGCCAGCAACAGCAGCCCGGCGCGGCTGGCACCGGACAGCACAATCGAAATCTGCTCCAGCCGCCGGTCGCCCATGCCCAGGGTCTGCTTGATGGTCTTGCCGGCCGAGTAGCGCGGCGAAAACAGGTATTCGCAGGCGTCCTTGACCACCTGCACCAGCAAATAGAACCCGGCCAGCACGATATAGGCCCAGACCAACTCATAGGTGACGAAGCGGGCCAGCGACACGTAGCCGGTGAGCAAGGCCAGCGCCGATATGCACATGCACACCGTGGCAATGCTGTAGATCGCCCCGGCAAACGTGCTGCCGGCCTCCGGTTCATTGGCGGTGAGCAACGCTTTGCGCACTTTGCCGACGCGCAACAGCAGCGGCACCAGAATCACGATCACCACGATGGCAATCACCCCACGCTGGGCGATCACGATCTGGCTGCTCATGCCGGTGGCGTTGCTGACCTGCACCAGCGTTACCAGCACCAGCAGAGTGGCAGCGAGAATCCTTGGATAGGGCCGCAACGCCAGCGCCACCGAGTCGGCTATCGCCGGCAGCCGCCATGAAGGATGCTGAGTCGACAGCAGCGCGCGGCTCAGCGCGGTGATCAGGACACAGGCGTAAACGGCTTTTTCGAACTCCTCGGAAAAAGTCTGCAGCATGGGCGTCAAAGGTTCGTGGCGGGTGCAGGCATAGAACAGCAGATGCAGGGCGATGGCCGTGGTGCCCAGGGTCGCCAGTGCCGAGGCGAATGCCAGCGCGCTGCGGCGCAGGCGACCCTCCGGCATGCGGTGGATGCACAACCAGGTCAGCCCGCGCTCGGCGAATCGGCGGCCGACAGTCCAGAAAGCCAGCGCCAGCAGCACCAGCACACAGGTGAAAAAGCGCTGCCCCGGTGCCCAGACTGTGGCCCAGGTGATGCTGACCTGATCGATGAAAAACTTCAGGCGCTGACGGTCATCCGGCTCCGGCACCACCAGCGGCGACCAGAAGGCCGGACTCAGAATGCTGTCGGTGCGCAGCGTCAGTTCGCTTTCGAGCAGTGTGCGGCGAATGCCGGCGATTTGCGTGATCAGCTCGGCGGCGCTTTGTTTGAGCGCGGCAAGGCTTTTGAGCGTGGCATCGACCTTGTTTTTCTGCTCGCTGAGCTGCGCCCGTTGCGCGGCGATTTCCGCCTGTTCGGCGGCAATCTGCGTATCCGGTGCTGCGCCGAGCACCCCCAGTTGCACCGCCAGTTGTGCCTGCTGCGGCAACAACGACGCCGACAACCGATCGACATCCAGAATGAACGTCTGCACCCGGTCCTGCGGGCCTTCGAGCTGGTTGTAATTGTTCGCGGCGGAAATCTGCTGCTTCAGCCCGTCGAGGCGCAACTGCAAGGCTTGCAGATCACTTTGCGAAACCTCCACCAGCGGCGCCGCAGCGGTCGCCGAGGGCGCCGGCAAATCTGCCGCCCACAACGCCGAACCGCCCGGAGCGAGCAGGAGCAGCGCGACAAAAAACAATGACTTCAATGTGTTGCGCATGAGAGGGGCCGGTTCTCGTTGATCGCACAAGCTATGAGGTTAGGTGATCGAACCGGGCATGGCGGAAAATTTCGGGGGGAGCAGGGCATGCGTTTCAAAAAAACTCGGTGACAGGCATGCTATGGCTCACGCCAATGTTCGGACGTCAGGGATAGTCAGCTCCATGTGGAAAGTTTTGTTGCAAAGACTCACCGGAAAAACATCCACCACTGCAAAAACCGAACGCTCAGTAGATCCAGTAGATCCAGTGGATCCACCAGAAGTATTGCCAGTGCGTGACTGGAAGTGGCTGGTCACGTCCTGGGATGGATTCGACCGGGAGGCCGGTCTACGGCAAATCCGCTCGTCGCAGTCGATCGAGCGGCTGGCGTCCATTATCGTGCGGCTCAACGACTGGGTGCCGCAGGTACGCGCGGCGGCCAGAGACGCTTTCGCAGACTATCTGACACCCGAGTATGGCCCTTGGCTGATCGCCAAGACTCCCGCCATCCTTGCCCTTGAGCAGCGCCGACGCGAAGACCATGGCGTTACCATCCAAAAGCTTGAAGCGCTGCTGGCAACACCTGAGTGCCTCGCGCAAACCACGGCGGCCTTCGAAACCAGCCGTGGCGCCTGTACGCGGTTGTTTTTCAGGGTACTCGCTCAGACAAAGCGCGCAGATGAGCTGGAGGCGTTTCTTGTCGCGAGCCTTCATCATGCAGATTTCAGTGTGCGGCGGGCTGCGCTCGGCGGGCAATGGCGCTGCCTCTGGAATCGGCGCAGAAGGCCATTGCCTATGGACTCGCCAGCAACAGCAGCATTCTCAGGCGCCTGTCGTTTCTGCAAGCCATTGAGCTGCAAACGGATCGCACACGACTGATCGAAGACTTTCTGACCGACCCATCGTCTGCAGCAAGATCGACTGCACTCTGGGCCGCCAGAAAGTATGGCGTCGACCCGTTGCAGGTACTTCAAGCGCAACTGGCAGGCGAGATTCCCGCTACCAAAGCCCGTTGGCTTGGCGTACTCGGGTTGGCGCAGTCGCTTGGCATGGCGATCCCGCAAGGGTGGATGAACGCGGCCCTCAGCCAAAACAGTGGCGAGGTTCGGGCACTGGTCCTGAGCCTCGAAGGAGAGGGCAGGCCTGATTTACTAATCGCGGCGATCGCGGATCCGTCACGCCCGGTGTTCGAGGCCGGGGTACGCGGCCTGCGCCCGCAGCCATGGAAAGTCATCGAGTCAGCATTCAGCGCTCAGCTCGAGACCCTCTGGCCAGCGCTGTCCGCCTCTCGACGTCAGGCACTGCTTGAACTGATGCCCAAATGGACACAGGCCGGGTATCTGTTGCAGCAGCTGTCTCGCACACCTGCTGAACCTTCCGTGCTTGAGCAGTTGCGTGCATGGGTCTATGGCCAGACTTACTCGATTACTGACCGCGAAACATCGGAAAGCGAGCGTGCCCGAGTTGTCGCGAAACTGACTGCGCTTGAGAAGGACGGGGTATTGCCGACAGGGTCGGTTGCCAGGCTAACATGAAGTTGATGTCAGGCAGGCATGAGTGCCCGAACCCGGATAGGTTGAATCGGGGAAGGTCTGCTACGCGGTTGGATCCGGATCACGGCTGCTGTCTGTCATGGCCTGTCCACGACATTTCGATATGCGTGTCCGTCGCCCCAGTCCTGCGAAAGCCCAGCCGTTCATAGAGCTTCTGCGCCAGAGTGTTCGTGCGAAAAGCGCCTAATCGCAAGGGCACTTGACGGGCAGCGGCTTGCAGCTGGAGGTTCTTCAGAATGCGCGACCCAATACCCTTGCCTTGGTACTCGGGCGAAATAGCGATGTTCTGAACATGGATTCGATCTTCCTTGTCCAGAATCTGCACATAGCCAACAATCCGGCCGTTTTGTTCAATAACCGAAGTGGCTGCGCAGGCGAATTCCGTTGCGAAATTTGCGCGTTGCCAACTCTCATCCCAGCCCCATATTTTCTCGATGTGTTCGCGGAAGACTGCTCGATGCAAGTCGAAGAGGGCTGGCTGGTCGCTATCGGTGGCGGGGCATAGCGTCATGCGGGTCTCTGATTTGTGCTTTTGACTTTTGCTGAGGCTAGCGGCTGCAACAATAAACGGCAATTCGGATAGATCATGGCCCGCAGCATCTG
This sequence comes from Pseudomonas sp. IT-93MI4, assembly GCF_949767635.1. Classification (NCBI taxonomy): domain Bacteria; kingdom Pseudomonadati; phylum Pseudomonadota; class Gammaproteobacteria; order Pseudomonadales; family Pseudomonadaceae; genus Pseudomonas; species Pseudomonas sp. IT-93MI4. The sequence continues at coordinate 15,567 of NZ_CATKPP010000013.1, read as the reverse complement.
ACTGACCCAAAATCACTCAAAGCGCCACCCGCTGCAGAAACCTGCTGACCTCCAGCGAATACGCCCCCGGATGCGAGAACCTGAACATATGCCCGGTTCTCGGCATGACGACTTCTTGCGCGGTCTTTATCCCCTTCAGCAGAATCCCTGCAGCCTCTTTGCCGATCAGCTTGTCTTCCTCGGGCGTAAGGATCAGCGTCGGCACGTCGATCTTTGCCAGCAGGGCGGTGTAGTCGACTTTCTCGATCGAGCGCACGCGGTTGACGTAGGCCTTGTGTGGGGTTTGCTTGATGAAGAAGGCGCGGCTGTTGGCGGCTGACCAAGGGATTTCGCCTTCCTTGTCGAACGACGAAGCCAGTTGTGCGGCGTGGAAGCGCAGGGTGGTCTGTCGATAAAACGGCCCGGGGAAGAACGGCGCCAGCGCGGCCAGCGTTTTCAGCAGGGGCGAGGTGATCGGGTTTTTGGCGAAACCGCCGGACAGCACCAGGCCCTTGAGGCCTTTTGGCTGGCGCGTTGCAACCGCGATCGAGGCGACCGCGCCGTAGGAGTCGCCCACCAGCACGTAGCATTCGAGATCTTTCACTTGATCAACGATGAAGTTGGCGAGCGTTTCCAGATCAGCGACGTCGTCCGGTAAGCGCAACGTACGCATGGCGTGGTGCTGCAAGTGGCTGAGTTGGTTGAGCTGCCACGGCGCACCGGCGAAGCAAGGGACCATGACCAGCGTGGGCTCGGTTTGCATGAGAATTCCAGGGATGTTGAACGGATGTCCGCACTCTAGGAGCACCGAGGCGCGCGATCCAATGGCATTGGTGCAGCCTCTCGATGCACGAGATCGATCGTCAGTCGCCGATCAGCATTCTGGTCATCCATTCAACCGCCGGCTCGTTGGCGCGCCCGCGTGCGCGGACGACGAAGACCTCCCAGGTCGGTAGCGGCAAAGGCAATTCGAACAGGCTCAGTTGTGCGGTTTCCTGCATCTGCAAGGCGACACGTTCGGCGACCACGGCAATCGATTCCGATGCGCCAACCATGAATGGCACTGCGAGAAAACTCGGGCAGGTGACGCTAACCTTGCGGCTGCGACCGAGCTGTTCCAGCGCGTCATCGACAGCGCCCCGCGCGTCGCCCCGGGGCGAAATCAGAACGTGCGGCAGACGCGTGAAGTCATCCAGTTCCATATGCAAATGTTTGCCGCGCTTGACCAATGCCGGGTGCCCTTTGCGGGCGATGCCGACGAATTGCTCCTTGTGCGCGAGCTGGCAATCAAAGCGTTGCGGCACTTGCGCAAACGAACCCGAACCCAACACCAGGTCGATCTCGCCGGCGTCCAGTTGGCGCATCGCCGCCTCGCCATCCACCGGCCCGAGTTTCAGCACCACCTCCGGCGCCGCAACCTGAATTTTCGCCAGCGCCGGGGCGATGACGGTCAGCACGGCGTGATCGGTGGCCGCTATCCGCAGTGTCGCCTGCAGACGCGCTGGATCGAACGGCCCCCGTGGGCTGGCGACCAGCCGCACCGATTCGAGCACCGCCGCCACTCTGGGCATCAGCTCGATGGCCAGCGGCGTCGGTGCCATGCCGCGAGGGTTGCGAATGAACAACTGATCATCAAACGCCGTGCGCAAACGCGACAGGGCATGGCTGGTGGCTGACTGCGACAAATGCAGGCGCTGCGCCGCACGACCGACGTGCCTTTCCGCCCAAAGCGCCTCTAGAACCACCAGAAGATTGAGGTCGAAACGCGTCAGATCCAGCGGCTTCATGGGGTGTTGGCCTTTTCATCATTCGATGTTCGCCACTTTCCTACAGCCACTGGCTGAAAGCTACAGCCCGATCTGTCCTTGCAGGCATGCAGGCGTGGTCGCCTGAGAAGGTATAGGGCGAGACGACGCGGTTGTTCAGCCGTCCTTTCCGTGGCGCGTAGCCGGTGTATCAAATGCCCGTCGATGTCGCCTGCAATGTACCCATGACAATTTTTTGATTGTGATGAGCGGCAGATTTTACGATGAGTCATCGCCCATTTAGAGACTCACCATGCACATCGCCATCCTGACCTTTGAAGGCTTCAACGAACTGGATTCGCTTATCGCGTTCAGCATTCTCAACCGGGTCAAACAGCCCGATTGGCGCGTGTCGATCGCCAGCCCGACGGAAAAAGTGCGCTCGATGAATGGCCTGGTAATCGAGGCTCAGGTGTCATTGGAGGAAGCGAGCGACGCGGACGCGGTGTTGGTGGGCAGCGGAAGTCTGACCCGGGATATCGTGGCGGATACCGAGCTGATGGCGCGGCTACGGCTCGATCCGCAGCGCCAGCTCTTGGGCGCCCAGTGCTCGGGCACGCTGATCCTGGCAAAGCTCGGCCTGCTCAATGACGTCCCAGCCTGTACCGATCTGATCACCAAGCCCTGGGTGGAGGAGGCCGGTGTGGCGGTGCTCAATCAGCCGTTCATGGCCAAGGGCAATGTCGCCACCGCTGGCGGATGCCTGTCTTCACAATATATGGCGGCCTGGTTCATCGCCCGCCTGGCCGGTGTGGAGGCCACCCGCAACGCGTTTCATTATGTGACGCCCGTTGGCGAGAAAGAGCTCTACATCGATCGGGCGATCGCGAACATCGAGGCGTATCTGTAAAGCACGTTTAATCGACGCCTGAAGCAGCGAATCAGCTCTCGCGGGTTTCAACCGGTTCGGCCGCCGCTTCGGCAGCCAGTTTCGCGCGGTCGGCCTTGCTGATGTACTTGGGCTTTTTCGGCGCCAGTTTGGCGCTGGCCTTTTTGGCCTTTTCCTTGAACAACTGCTGCAGTTTCTTTTGGCGGTTCATGTTTCTACTCAATTTGAAAGTACGGTGATGAGGATGGCAGCCTGAGCACTAAGCCCGAGGCTCGAGATAAGGCTTCACGGCATCCTCAAGAATATCCACCAGCTCGGGATCCATGAAGCGATAGTCATCTGGAATATCCAGCGTGTGGATCGGCTTGTGCTCAAGTAATCGGGTGTATTCGGCTTGCAGGCGATTGAGGTGCTTGCGTTCCATGACAAAGATGACATCGGCCCAGCGGATATCCGCCGGGCCGATGGGTTTGCGTGCGTTGGGGCTGGTGCCTGCCGAGCGGGCTTCGAAACCGGGCCGACGGCGCCAGATCGCCTCCGCCGTCGGACTGCGCCATTGGTTGCGGCTGCACACGAACAGGAGATTGGTCACACTTGATCCAGCAATTGGCGGGTGGTGCGGATGGGATAGCTCATGCCCAGTTGGCGCGCCCTGGCGAGTTTGTCGGCACGGGTATACATCAGCTTCCAGTTCTTTGGCGGTTTGAACTTCAGCGGATTAGCCGCTTTGCCGTTGCCGCGTTTACGGGCCTGATGACGTCGCCAGGCGCGGGTTCTTTCCATGCTTCATTTCCTCGTGAGTGCCGGGTTCAGCAGCCGCGGTAATACGAGTTGTGGGTATGGTAAGCGTGAATCGACGCAGTGGCTAGGTGGTTGAGCCGTTGCAGCCTTGCCTCTGCAGCCACTGGTCACACCGACGCAGTAAGACACTGCCCGGATTTGAAATACCCATCATTGCCCGCTAGAGTCGCGCCCCTTGTCCGGCCAGCAGCGCCGGCGATGGCTGGGGAAGAGGGCGGCAGTTGAACGAACACACATTGTCCATGCGACTGGAGCGGGTGGCGGCGCATGTACCGGCCGGCGCGCGCTTGGCGGATATCGGCTCGGATCACGGCTATCTGCCGGTGGCCCTGATGCGCCGTGGCGCCATCGTTGCGGCGGTGGCCGGCGAGGTGGCGCTGACGCCGTTCCATGCCGCGGTGCGTACGGTGCGCGACAACGATCTGCAGCAGCACATCAGCGTGCGTCTGGCCAGTGGTCTGGCGGCGATCGAGCCTGATGACGGAATCACCGCGATCAGCCTCTGCGGCATGGGCGGCGAGACGATTCGCGACATTCTCGACAGCGGCAAGGCGCGCCTGCGCGGGCACGAACGACTGATCCTGCAACCCAACGGCGGCGAGCAACCCCTGCGCCAATGGCTGATGGACAACGGCTACCGCATCCTCGATGAGGAAGTGCTGCAGGAAAACCGCTTCTTCTACGAAATCATCGTCGCCGAGCGCGGCGCACCGCTGAGCTACAGCGCCGAACAGTTGTACTTCGGCCCGTTGCTGATGCAGACGCGCAGCCCGGCATTCATCGCCAAATGGCAGCGCTTGTTAAGGCAGAAACAGAAAACCCTGAACAGTTTCAAACAGGCGCGCCAGGCTGTGCCCGAGGAGAAGCTGCAAGACATTGCGCGGCAGGTTCAGTGGATTACCGAGCTGCTGGCGTGATCTGGCATGTTGGCGCTGGCGGCTTTCAGGTTTAAAGTCAGCTTCAAGGTTAACGTGCTGCGGAGTCGGACATGAGAATTGGTGAACTGGCAAAAATCAGCGGACTGGCGCCATCGCGTATCCGTTTTTACGAGGCGAGCGGGTTGATCACTTCGGTCGCGCGCAAAGCCAATGGCTATCGCGATTACGCCCCCGACACACAGTGGGTGTTGCATATCATCACCGGCGCGCAGGCGGCAGGTTTCTCCCTGGAGGAAATCCGTCAGTTGATGCCGATGAACGCGAGTGGCTGGCAGCATGACCAGTTGCTCAGTGGCTTGAAGCAAAAGGTCGAAGAAATCGAAGTCCTGCAGCAACGGCTGGCGCAGAACAAGGAACAACTACTGCTGGTCATCAAGGGGATTGAGGGCAAACCTGCGGGGATGGCGTGTGCGGACAATGCGCAGAGGCTGATCCAACGGCTGTGCGAAGAAGGCGTGGCTTCTGCGCCCGACAAGCAGCCAGCAGCTGCGGCAAGAAAAGCAAACGCCCGTCAGACATCCAGAGCCTGACGGGCGTTACCGCTTTCAGCGATTGCCAACCAGCGTGGCAAGCGGTTTTGGCGCATAGAGCGCACTCTGGAACTCAGGGACATATTCGTACTTGAGCATTTTCCCCAGCTTCAAGTCGCGCAAGTAGTTCGACAGGCTGCCATCGCCCAGTGTCAGCGTGGCGGCATCCGCGTCCCGGCTGGAACCGTGGCTGAGTTGGCGCGACACCGCGTAGCCATAGGCCAGTCGGCCCTGGTGATCGAGGTTGGTGAAACTGCTGGTGACGATATCCTCATCGCGCGACAGTTTGTCGAGCTTCTTCGCGGTGAAGGACACGTCCGGTTTGCCGGTCTGGCTGTCGCTGATCTCATAGATCACCGATTGCCCGTTTTCTTTGCGATCAATCCCGGTCAGCCATTTCGGCAGGTTGTAACCGACGACTCCGCGCACCCGTGCCAGCTCGGTATTGACCGGCAACTTGAGCACATAACCCCAGAAGTCTTCTGACATCGATTGGCCAATCAACGTCAGCGGGCCCAGGTTGGCTTTGCCGGGTTTGTTGGTGATGATCGACACGGCAACTTCGTTATAGGCGTCGTTATCGCAATGCTCGTAGGTGTACGCAGTGAATGCGATCAAGCCACGTCCTGGCCAGACTTGCAGCGGTTGCACGGTGGCCAGTATTTCGGGCGGCATCAACGCTCGGAGTCGCTCGAGGTCGGCCGTGTAGATCGCCGTGACACGACTGTTCTGGTAGTAGAAGTTTGGGGAATAGGACTCGAAGCCAATGTCGACCTTGTGCTTTTCCAGTCCTTTGAACCAGCTCAAATCAACGCCCGGGACTTCGGCGGCAATCACCGACAACGGCGGATTGGAGCGAAAGCGGTCATAGAGGCCACCCTTGACGACGGGTACTGAATGGCCGGCAATGTCGATGGTGGTGGTCTCGGTCAGGTCGGGCATTTCAGGTGTCTCCGCCAACGCAGCGTTGGCAAAAGTGGTGATCAGCAATCCTGTTAAAACGGCGCTTGCGAGTTTCAATCGGACTTTCTCCGGTGGGTAGGCACTACAAAAAGATTTAGCGCGTTCGTTCGTCGGCGTTGAGCACCGCCATCACGGCTTCAGCTACGGCTTTGGGTGATTGAGGGTTCTGGCCGGTCACCAGTCTTCCATCGGTAATGGCAAATGAAGTGAACGGCAGCCAGCCCTTGCGGTAGTGCGCGCCCTGGCTCACCAAGCGGTCCTCAAGAAAGAATGGCACCTGATTTTTCATGCCCGAGAGCAGCTCTTCGCGGTCAGAGAAACCGGTGATGTTTCGGTTCTTGATGATCAATTGGCCTTGGCTGTCCTTCAGATCCAGCAGACCCGCTACGCCATGGCACACGGCCGACACGATGCCGCCCTGGTTGTAGATGGTTTCGGCGACACGGCGCAGGTCAGGGTTGTCGGGAAAGTCCCACATGACGCCATGGCCCCCGGTGAAGTAGATGACGCCGAAGCGGGACGGATCGACCTCGGCGATCGGCAGCGTATTGGCCAGGCGCGCGCGGAACGCAGGGGACTGCAAATGCTCCCGCGCAGCCTTGTCCATGTACAACCAGCCCAGACTGCGTTCGTCCAGAGGCACCGCGCCACCCTTGGGGCTGGCAAACACAGTGGTGTAGCCGGCGGCTTCCACCACATCGGTGAAGTGGGTCAGTTCGGTCAGCCACAACCCGGTGGTATCGGTTCGAGAGGGATAGCTGGCGTGATTGGTCATGATCACCAGGATCTGGCGATCCTTGGTAGCCGCCGACTCAGCATTTGCAAACGTCATGAAAGCACCACCTATCAATAACAGGGCAGAGGAAACAAGGGTCTTGAGCATCTTCCGGGCTCCATCGAGCAAGCAGGTCAGCGCATGCTCACCTTAAACCTCGCTTTAAGGTCAACCCCGCTGCTGCGAATAATTTGTGCTGATGCCACCGGACTTTTGCTTGACCCTCAACCTGACTTTAACGCTAGCGTCTGAAGCTGATTGGGCAAGGCAATAACGCCGGTCATCAATCCACTCAGGAGCCAGGCATGAGTCAGCAAGACCAACCGGATACACCGATGAAATGGATGATTTATGGCGCCAACGGCTATACCGGCGAGCTGATCGCTCGCGATGCCGTCAGGCGTGGACTCAGGCCGGTGTTGGCCGGACGTAGCTGCGACAAGGTCGAAGCGTTGGCCCGGGAACTGGGTCTCGAAGCCCGGGTGTTCGGTCTGGACGACCCTGCGCGGTTGCTGGCGCAGATCAAGGGCCACGGTTTGATTCTGCATTGCGCGGGGCCGTTTTCCGCGACCGCCGCGCCGATGATCGAGGCTTGCCTGCGAGCCGGCGCACACTATCTGGACATCACTGGCGAGATTGCCGTATTCGAACATGCGCAGTCTCTAAATGAGCGGGCGCGGGTAGCGGGGTCAGTCATTTGCCCCGGCGTCGGCTTCGATGTAGTCCCGACCGATTGTGTCGCCGCCGCCCTGAAAGACGCGCTGCCGGATGCGACGCATATGGCGCTGGGCTTCGATTCACGTTCGAGCTTTTCACCCGGCACTGCCAAGACTTCAATCGAAGGCCTGGCGCAGGGTGGCAAGGTCCGACGCGACGGCAAGATCGTTTCCGTGCCGCTGGCCTATCGGGTACGGCGTATCGATTTCGGTGCCGGGGAGAAGCGGGCGATGACCATCCCCTGGGGCGATGTGTCCACCGCCTGGCACACCACCGGCATCGCCAATATCGAGGTGTTCATACCGGGTTCGGCGGGGATGATTCGCGGCGCCAGGCTCGCCAACTGGATTCGTCCGTTGCTGGGACTGTCGTTTGTGCAGCGGCTGCTCAAGGCGCGCATCGGCAAGACAGTGACCGGCCCGGATCAGGCAAAGCGTGCTGACCAAGGCACCTATGTGTGGGGCGAGGCCCGCAATGCGCGCGGTGAAAGCAAAGTCGCCCGCGTGCACACCGCAAACGTTTACAGCCTGACGATCGACGCTGCGTTGGCGGTGGTCGGCTATCTGTTGCAGGCACGTCCGCCCGGCGGTGCCTACACACCTGCGCGGTTGCTGGGCGCGGATCTGGTGACGCACTTGCCTGGGTCGAGCGAAATCAACATTGAATGACCTTGAAAAAAGTCGTTGACCTTCAAGTTCACTTCAATCTTAAGGTGGCCTCATCTCCAGTTGAGGACTGCCCCATGAATGTGTTCGACGCCCTGACCTTACCCAACGGTTCAACCATCAAGAACCGCATCGCCAAAGCCGCCATGGAAGAAAACATGGCGGACGCCGACCAGGCGCCCTCTGCAGAACTGATGCGTCTGTATCAGGCATGGGCCGACGGTGGTGCCGGGCTGATTATCACCGGCAACGTGATGGTCGACGGCCGCGCCATGACCGGGCCGGGTGGCGTGGTGCTGCAGGATGATCAGCAACTCGACAAGTTCAAGCGCTGGGCGCGGATCGGCCGTTCTGCCGGTGCGCAGTTCTGGTTGCAGATCAATCATCCGGGGCGCCAGATGCAGTCCAACCTCGGGCAGAAAACCTGGGCGCCGTCAGCGGTGCCGCTGGAGCTGGGCAAACTGTCCAAGCGTTTCGCCACGCCCCACGCCATGACCGCCAGTGTGATCGAGGACGTCATCCAGCGCTTTGCCAATACCGCACGCCTCGGTGAACAGGCGGGGTTCACCGGCGTGGAAATCCACGCCGCCCACGGCTATCTGTTGAGCCAGTTTCTCTCGCCACTGACCAATCAAAGGACGGACGAGTGGGGCGGCTCTTTGCAGAACCGCGCGCGGTTGTTGGTCGAGATCGTCAAGGCAGTCAGGGCGGTGGTTTCTGCAGAGTTTGCCGTAGCGGTCAAACTCAATTCCGCCGATTTCCAGCGCGGCGGATTCACCGCTGACGACGCGAAAAAGGTGGTTGAGTTGCTCAACGATCTGGGCGTGGATCTGGTGGAACTGTCCGGCGGCAGCTACGAAGTCCCGGCCATGCAGGGTGAGGCGCGCGATGGTCGAACCCTTGCTCGCGAGGCCTATTTTGTCGAATTTGCCCGGGACCTGCAGACCGTTGCCAAAATGCCAGTGATGGTCACCGGCGGCATCCGCCGTCGTCCGGTTGCCGAAAGCGTCGTGCAGAGTGGTGTGGACATGGTCGGCATCGGTACCGCGTTGGCCATCGATCCGTACCTGCCGCGTGACTGGCTGCAGGGCAAGGACAACGCCCCGCAATTGCCGCCGATCACCTGGAAAAACAAGGCCATCGCCGCGCTGGCGAACATGGCGGTGGTGAAGTTTCAGCTGGGTAAACTCAGTCGGGCGAAAAAGCCTGATCCGGGGGTGTCACCGTTACGCGCGCTGATTTTGCAGCAGATCGCCATGGCGTTTCGCACTCGGCAATATCGGCGCTGGATGGAAAAGCGTTCGGCGTGAGTCGCAAGGCATTTCAATCTTGACGTTGGCGGACGCTCTGAGAAGAGCCCGCCAAGTCAACCGATGGCAAACTGTGGGCGCAGTTTTCTTATTTCGGGCCAAGGTCATACGGTCGCAGATCGCTAGAATGCGGTTTTGAAACTTCAGCATGGATGCGCAAGCGCTCGTCCAAAGGAGATATCCGTGATAACAGGGCAGTGTCTTTGCGCTGCAGTACGCTTCTCCCTCACAGTGGAACCGCGCTTTTTCTATCGCTGCCACTGCTCACTGTGCCGCAAACAAACCGGTGTCGGGTTCAACCTCGCCACTCTGGTAAGCGCTCGGGACTTTCGTTGGGACGCAGGGCAGGACGCGATCAACAGTTGGGTCAAACCCAGCGGCTACAGAAACGACTTCTGCGCACAGTGCGGCTCGACCGTGCCCAACCCGCTTCGCGAATCGCCTTACGTGTGGATTCCGCTCGGACTGCTCGATGAGGATCTGAGCATGGAATGCGTTGGCGATTTCTGTGTGGACGATGCCATGTCATGGGATACGCAGCTTTCAACGCAGAGTTATCACGGGGCGGTGGAGTCACTGGCGTTTCTTCTGCAAAAACTCCGGGTCAATCCTGATTGACCCGAAGCTCGCGCTGCAATTACTTCCTTAGATACGCAAACATGTGCTGCACATAATCCGCCTTGCTCAGCGGCACACCGTTGTGGCGCAGGATGTTGTAGGCACAGCACACTTTGCGCCGGAGCCTCCCCACGACATTTGCCTTAGGCTCAATGATTGGCAGCGTCGCTCAACTGTTGAAGCTCAAGTTGCCTGGCAGCACTCGCTTCGAGGGCCGCACGCTCAACATCCAGATACCGATGGATGCTTTGGAGGTTGGCAATTTTCTGTTTGATTTCGGCCATCTTCTTTTCAATCAGCTTCGCGCCGTCAGCACAGTCGATCAGCTTGTTGCGCTGCGCATCCAGAATCTCGCCTATTTCCCCCAAGGAAAATCCCATGCTTTGCGCGCGCTGGATAAAGTCCAGATCCTGCAGGGTTTGCTCGGTATATACACGATAATTGTTGGTTTGCCGCAGCGGTGAGATCAGGCCGATCTGCTCGTAGTAACGCAACGTATGACGGCTGGCGCCGCTGCGAGCCTCGAGTTCGCCGATTTTCATGAAAACACCGCTTGACTGTAGAGTTGGGTCGATACTTTACGCTTGATTTCTCACCTTCAACAAGGAGCAGGGAAATGAGCGTGGAGTGCTTTGTCACGGGGGGAACCGGCTTCATCGGTCAACATTTGCTGGCGAACCTGAGTGCAAAAGGTCACACCCTCCGGGTGTTGATGCGTCGCCCGGAGCGGCTGGCTGCGTTGCGCGAGCAAGTTGATAATTTGGGCGGGTGCGCAACACGGGTATTTGCCGTGGCTGGCGATCTGGAACAGGACAATCTCGGGCTGAGCCTGGCTGATCAGGAGGTGCTGAGGCGCGCCAGCGTCATATTCCACCTGGGCGCCCACTTCGCATGGGGGCTTTCGATGGAGCAGTCTCGTGCGGTGAATGTGGAGGGGGCAAAGCGTGTGGCGCTGTTGGCGGCTGAGCAAAAAAGCCGTTTAGTGATGATCGGCGGCTACATGCTGAACAATCATGAACATCTGCAACGCATCGGCATTGATCCTCGTCAGCCGGAGTTGACGAACTGGCCCGCCGTCTACCGACGTGTCGGTGGATACGAGGCAAGCAAGCTGGAGGCGCATTTTGGGACCCAGCAGGTCATGTCCGCCAAGGGTGGTGAGATGACCGTTGTCCACCCTGCGACGGTCTGTGGCCACAGCCGCACCGGGCATATCGTTGACGGTCAGCCGCTGGTGGCGCTGATACGCAACCTGGTGCAGGGCAAGCTGACTGCGGTGCCCGGTACCGCCGAGCACTGGCTGCCACTGGTCACCGTGGATTATCTGGTCGAACTGGTGGCTGTTTGTGCTTTTGATCCTGCCATGGTGGGCGAGGAACTGCTGGCGCTTGATGATCAAACGCCAAACTTGCGAGAACTCCTGGCACAGGTGGCTAAACCTTTGGGCTTGAAGTCTCCCAAACATCATATTTCACTCCGACTGCTGAAGTGGCTACTGAGTATTCCTCCGGTCGCGTGGTTTTTGAATACAAAACCCGAAGCCCTGGACTTTATCCAGACCACTCGTTTCAACACCGCGGCGGTCGAGCAATTTGCCAACAGGCATGGAATAGCCAAACCGGATATACGTCAGGCTTTGCAGCACACGGCAACGTTCGTCAACGCGTATTGCATAGCCAAGGGCCAGGCACTCTGACGTCTCCCTTGGGCGGCGCCGTCGATACAGGGCGGCATGCTATCGAACGACAATTCAGCGACAAGGATCGTCACCGCGCAGCCTCGGATGCGCGGCAGGATCTTGTTTCGCTACTCACGGAACTATCGTTAGACCAACGTCGGTTTTACAACGCAAACGTAGTCCCGCGAGTATTCACAAACAATGAGTAGATCGAGTGACTACTGGCCATGAACAGTCGATTGCCTTCGCGCCCGCCGAAGCACAGGTTCGGGCAGCGCTCTGGCAGCGAAATGTGCCCGATGGCCCTGCCCTGCGAGTTGAAAACACGCACGCCGTCGAGTTTTTCCAGGTCGGCCTTGGGATCACCATTACCGCCCCAGCCGCACCACAGGTTGCCCGCTTCGTCGCACTTGATGCCGTCAATCGCGGCATAGTCCAAGCCTTCGATGTGCTTGCGGCGTTCACCCAGGGTGCCGTCGTCTTTCACCGTAATCGCCCAGATCAAGCGATTGGGCTTGGCGCGACCTTCGACGACATACAGGGTCTTTTCATCGGGAGAAAAGCACAGGCCGTTGGGGCCGTTGAGGTCGTCGATTACCCGAGTGACTTTTTGGCTCTCACCGTCGATGCGGTACACGGCGTGGGGTTGGGTCGGGGTGACTTTGTGGCCTTCGTAGTTGTTGCCGGTCTGGAATGGCGGGTCGGTGAACCAGATCGAGCCATCACTTTTGCAGACGATGTCGTTGGGCGAGTTGAAGGGCTTGCCGTCGAAACTGTCGGCCAGCACGGTGATCGTGCCATTGTGTTCGGTGCGCGTGATGCGGCGCCCTTCGCTAGTGGTGGTGGAGCCTTCGCAAACGATCAGACGCCCCTGTCGATCCCGGCACATGCCGTTGGAGAAGTTTGAGTGTTCGCGGTACACCGTGAAGGAGTCGGTGATTTCGTCCCAGCGCATGATGCGATTATTGGGGATGTCGCTGACCAACAGATACCGGCCATCACCGACCCACACCGGTCCTTCGGCCCAGCGCATGCCGGTGGCGAGCTTTTCAACACTGGCGTTGAAAACGCGTAGTTCCAGGAAACTGTCGTCGAGGATATGAATCAGTGGATCAGGATAGCGCTGACTCAAGGGTTCGGCGGCATCGGAGAAGCGGGGCAGTGCGGCGCTGCCGACAGTGGCGAGCGTGGCGGAAACAGCGAGCGACTTTTTCAGGAAACTGCGGCGGGTATTGCCTTTCGCTTGATCAAGGCTTTCAGGCTTGGCGGACAGGAATGAGTCCATGTAGCGATCTCCGTGGTTTTATTTTTGTTGAGGAGACGTAGTAATACCCTGTGATAAGACATCGTACAAGTTGATATGGCATCGCCAGTGCTGCATGTTATCCCGGTGACTGGAATCGATCTGGCCGATACGGCGCTACCTCTACCCACGCTGTCTTGCCTGGCCCGGTGATATCAGGGAAGCTGCGCCGAATCCGGTTACGGGTCAGTTGTTGAATTGTTCAGGGAAGCGTTGATGGCACTCAGGGTGTTGGTGGTTGGCGGGTATGGAAACTTTGGCAGGATCGTTTGTCGGCATCTGATCGACATGCCGGGCGTCGAACTGGCGATCTCGGGGCGCGATCCGCAGAAGCTGGAGCGCAAGGTTGCTGAGTTGGGGGCGAGCTGCGAGCGCTGGTGTGGTGATGCGATGGGCGCCGGTTTCACCGCTGCTCTGCGCGCAATGAATATTCAACTGGTGATTCACACGGGCGGCCCGTTCCAGGGGCAATCCTATGCGGTGGCCGAAAGCTGCATCGAGGCGGGCGTCAACTATTGCGATCTGGCGGACTGCCGGACGTTCGTCAATGGCATCGGCGTACTCGATGCACGGGCGAGCGAGGCCGGTGTCGTCATCCTCAGTGGTTGCAGTTCGGTGCCGACGCTGTCGTCGGCGATCATCGATGAGCAGCGCCATCACTTCAAACGCATCGACTCGATCGAACACGGCATTTCCTCGTCAGCGAAAATGCCGGGGTTGTCGACGATCGAGGGTGTACTGGCGTATGCGGGCAAACCGATCCGCCAACTGCGCAATGGTCAAGTGCATGAGGTGATGGGCTGGGAAGACCTGACCCTGCGCAAGCTGCAGAACCTGGGCACTCGTGCGCTGGCCAATGTTGATGTGCCGGACATGGACATCTTTGCCAGCCGGTTTGGTGCGCACACATTGAGTTTCAAGGCAGGCGCTGGCCTCAAGCTCGGCGGCGTAGCCAATTATCTGTTTGCGCTGGCGATGAGGAAAGGGCTGGTGCGTGACCACAGGGTGTGGGCGGCCCGGTTGCATCGCTGGGGGACATGGTTTGAGCGTTTCGGTGATGGCAAAAGTGCAATGTATATAGATGTGCGAGGTGTCGGTTTGAACGACCAACCGTTGTCGATGACGGCCCAACTGACTGCGCTGAATGACAAGGGGCCGGAGATCCCTAGTTGTGCTGCCGTAGCTCTGGCCGCGAAGATCGCCCGAGGTTACTTGCCCGAACCGGGGGCTCGTCCATGTGTTGGTGAGATCAGCGTGGACGAATACATGGCAGCGATCAACGATCCGCAGAATCTTGGCCTGTCCGTGATGTTCTCTGACGGGATGCGTTGAGCATGCTTTATCTGAGCGTGAAGTACGTGCATGTCATCGCTGCGATTTTCCTCTTCGGCTTCGGCATGGGTTCCTATCTGTACCTGATCGCCGCCAGTCGCACGGCCAATCCGCAATTGATCGCACATGTGGCGAAGATGGTCGTGCGCTATGACGCCTGGATCACCACGCCGGCGGGCTTCATCCAGATCGCGACGGGTTATTGGCTGACAAGGCTTTCCGGGTTGCCCTTGACCACGGACTGGGTGCTGATGTCGCTGATCCTGTTCTTTATAGTGGGCTCGCTTTGGTTGCCGGTGCTGTTGCTGCAGAAACGTTTGCTGGGGATGGCGGCGGACGCGGTGCAATGTGGCGCAAGGCTTGATGCTGATTACCGGGCTGTTTATCGGCAGTGGTTCTGGATGGGCGTTTGCGGGTTTCTCGGGATGTTCGTGATTGTCTTGATGATGGTGACGAAGATGACGCCGGGGCAGTGGCTGCAGTTGATGTAGCTGAGCATTCACATTGGCGACTTGAGAAAGCGTCGTTCGTGATCGGGGTCGGGTAACAGGCAGGTGTCGTACTTGCCGAAGATCCGATAGCGATTCAGTGCCACGCGGTCGTAGGTCCAGTCTCTAAGTGCTCGTGGGAAAACTCGCAGAAGCGTGATCGGCGACCAACGAGCCGGCAGTTGTGCAATCACTTCGAAGAACGCATCGGAGCGCACCCAGTAATGCTCGTCGCGGATCACCGCCATAGTGTCGAATTCGTCCACCGGGAGACCGGCCCATGCCAGCAAGGCCTGACCTTCTGGCGATTGCACTGCCGCCAGGCGCACTCGTTGTTTGTTGTCGTGGCGAATCAGAAAACGCGCCCAGCCGTTGCATAGCTTGCAGACGCCGTCGAACAGCACCACGGTCTCGCCTGGATTGAGCAGGGGCGCTGGGGTAGGGCGTATTCGGGAGCCGGGCAAGGGCCGGGATCCAGGAAGTTGGGCTGTCATTGTGAGACATCATCCGAAGGCGTTGTTTTAGGCGATGGACCGTATGCTGCGCATCTGTTGACGGTGCGTCTATATATAAGCAGGCTTTTTCGGTGCATTGATAGAAAACTGGAATTAACGGTTGACGGCAGATTCAGGAGGTCTATAATTCGCCCCACTTCCGGCGCAGTCGAAATGGAAAACTCCTTGAGATTCAACGAGTTACGCAGTTTTCGACAGCGGCTTGCTTCAGTTCATCGAAGCCTGGAAGGAGTTGAAAGAGCGGTGATGTTTGGCTCTTCTGACGGTTCGATCTTCTCGGTCGAAAGCGGAGAAAAAGAGGTGTTGACAGCGGCGTGTAAC
>NZ_CATKPP010000012.1:0-70236 GCF_949767635.1 Pseudomonas sp. IT-93MI4 | reverse complement strand
TTCGATCAATGTCGGGCCGTAAATGTTGCCCGCTATCCAACACTGCAGGAGCCGGTTCAGTCTGCTGGTGATGGCGTCAGTAAACCCCCGGCAACAATCGCCAGCTGCGCGCGCAATAAGCCTCGTACTCAGCACCAAACTGCCCGCGCAGCAGCGCCTCTTCCGAGTGAATACGTGCGATCAGTGGAATCAGCGTCAGCGCCGCCAGAATCAACCCGACACTGGAACGAAACGCCAGCGCCCAGCCCACGGCGTTGACCACCAATCCCAGATAGCTCGGATTGCGCAGGCGTGTGTAAATGCCGTCGGTGACCAGCCGATGCCCCGGCTGAATCGCCACCAGGCCGCTGAACCGACGGCCCAGCACAAACACCGGCCACAGCCGCAGCGTGCCACCGACGATAAACAGCAAGGCGCCGAGCCAGCGCACGCCTTCAGCGCCGAAGGTCCAGAAGTCGATGCGATCGCAGTACGCCGGGAGAAAACCGCTGACCAGACCGATCACGCCGAACGCCGGAATCACCCAGCGATTGGCGCGGTCCTCGCGCTCGCCCGAACTCATGTTCACGTCGGTGAACAGCGACGCCACCACCATCAGCACCGTGGCCAGCGCCACCAGCACCAGCGCCCCATGCGAAAAGAACACCGCCGGCCCACCAATGCCCCACACCGCCAGGCCCAGGTAGGCGAGGGTGGCGAGCACCGCAACCACGGTCATTTGCGCAGACATTTTCATGATCATCTCTTGAAAAGCGGCTGATCCTTTCAGTGTAGGACGCCGCTGAACCCGCGTAGGTCCCGGATCAGTCACCTTGAAGCCGGATGTCCCGGCCCCGTCGTGAGCAAGCCCACTCCCATCCTTGATCCGGGCCAGCCCGAGAGCCTCCATCCACCGACAATCCCTAGTGGGAGCGGGCTTGCTCGCGTAGGCGTCGGATCGGTCGTGACCAGTCTTTGGTCGGCAACGCCTTCATCCGGCCAACATCGCGTCTACGCTGATCCATTCCTTCTATTTGTCCGTGTATTGCCCATCAAAGAGGTGAACCCATGAAAATCGACTTGAGTGGAAAACTGGCCATCGTCAGCGGCAGCACGGGTGGCATTGGTCTGGGCATCAGTCAGTCACTGGCCGAGGCCGGAGCCACGGTTGTGGTGATCGGGCGTGAAACGGCCAAGGTCGAGCAAGCGCTGGCGAGCATTCGCCAGCAGGTGCCGGGTGCGCAACTTCGCGGTCTGACGGCCGACCTGGGCACTGCCGAAGGTGCGGAAAAACTGTTCGCCGCTGAACCGCGCGCAGACATTCTGGTGAACAACCTCGGCATTTTCGACGCCGTGGATTTCTTCGACACCCCGGACAGCGAGTGGACGCGTTTCTACGAGGTCAACGTGATTTCCGGCGTGCGCCTGTCGCGGCATTACGTGCCGGCGATGGTCGAGCAGGGCTGGGGACGGGTGATTTTCCTGTCCTCGGAATCCGGTGTGGCGACCCCGGCCGACATGCTTAATTACGGCGTGACCAAAAGCGCTAACCTTGCGGTGTCCCATGGCCTGGCCAAGCGTCTGGCGGGCACCGGTGTGACGGTCAATGCGATCCTGCCGGGGCCGACGTTTACCGGTGGCGTGGAACACATGCTCAAGGATGCTGCGGCCGAGTCCGGCCGTAATCTGCGTGAAGAGGCTGATGCGTTTGTGCGCAGAGCGCGGCCGACGTCGATCATCCAGCGGGTGGCCGATGTTGCCGAGGTGGCGCATCTGGTTACGTACATCGCTTCGCCGTTTTCCTCCGCCACCACTGGCGCGGCCTTGCGCGTGGATGGCGGTGTAGTCGACAGTATGGCGATCTGAACCGCGAAGACTCTGGAGAAACGTTTATTTATGGCAACTGCATCAGCAACCATCGACATCCCGGCTTCGGCCGATCAGGTCTGGCAATTGATCGGCGGCTTCAACACGCTGCCGGACTGGCTGCCGTTGATTCCCAAGAGTGAACTGAGCGAAGGCGGACGCGTGCGCACCCTGCAAACCGCCGACGGCGCGGTGGTGATCGAGCGTCTGCAAGCGTTCGACAACGCTGCCAGGACCTACAGCTACTCGATCGAACAGGCACCGTTCCCGGCGACTGACTATCTGGCGACGATCAAGGTTGAAGCTCAGGGGCAGGGCGCTCGAGTGACGTGGTCGGGACGCTTCAACGCCAAGGGCGTGAGCGATGGGGAAGTGGTGGCGCTGTTCAACGGTATCTATCAGGGTGGCCTTGAGGCGCTGCGGGCCAACTATCCAGCCTGATTGAACGCCACAAAAACCCTTGTAGGAGTGAGCCTGCTCGCGATAGCGGTCGATCATTCAACAATTATGTTGGCTGACCCACCGATATCGCGAGCAGGCTCACTCCTACAATGCAGCGCGGTGATTCTCAGGACTGCGAGATCAAACTCTGCCGACAATCCAGCACCAGCTTCGCGCCCCCCAGCTCACTGCTGCCCACCTCAAGATTGAAGCCATGCAGGCTGACAATCGCCGCGACAATCGACAAGCCCAGGCCAAAGCCGCTCTGCGGTTGCCCGCCCTCGGCACGATAGAAACGCTGGAACACCGCCTCACGCTCGGCTTCGGGAATCCCGGGGCCGGAGTCGTGGACTTCGATCCGCGTATGCCCACCGTCATTCACTCCGCGCAAAATCACCGTACCGCCTGCCGGGGTGAACTTGATCGAGTTGCTCAACAGATTCGCCAGCGCCTCGAACAGCAACGCTCGGTCGCCATTGAGCGGCGGCAGGGTTTCCGGCATGTTCAGCACGAACAGCAGCTCGCCTTCCTCGGCCAGCGGCAGGTAAAACTCATGCAGTTCTTCGAGCAATTGCACCGGATCGAGCTCGACAAAACCTGAGCGCCGCTGACGGTCTTCCAGCTCGGAAATCCGCAGCAACCCGCGAAACCGCGCCATCAGCGTATCGGCCTCGGCCAGCACCAGATCCAGTTGCGCCGCTTCCTGCGAACCCTCACCAGCCTGCTGTTGCATGCGATACAACTGCGCGCGCAAACGCGTCAGCGGCGTGCGCAAATCGTGGGCGATGTTGTCGCACACACCTTTGACTTCATGCATCAGCCGTTCGATGCGATCGAGCATGGCGTTGACGATGGCGGCGAGCATGTCCAGTTCGTCGCGGCGGTTGGACAGCGGCAAACGGTGGGTCAGGTCGCCGGCGACAATCGCCTGGGCGCTGTCTTGAATCGCGCGGATGCGGCGCATTGGTCGGCGGCGCAGCAAATGCCAACCGGCAATCCCCGGCAGAATCGTCAGTGATACCCCCCAGAACAACGCGTGCAGAATGATCCGCGTGACCGCGAACAACGAACCGTTATCGCGCAACAACACCAGCCAGCGACCGTCGCGGGTCTGAGTCGCCACCGCGTCGCAGCTGTCGGCGGGCAGGGTCGGGTCATCGGAATCGGCGCAGTCATCCAGGGTGTGGATCTTGCCATCCAGCGGCAGGCCTTCGGGCAGTTGCTGCAAGGCACCGCCGAGGTAAACGCCCTGGGCGTCGAACAGGCCATAGGCGTCGATGCCGCGGATGTCAAAGGTCATGCTGGCGGCGAGTGCTTCTTCCAGCTGTTCCCCGCGAAAGTGCGAAAACAGATGCTGACGTTGCATCAACGAATGCTTGGCGAGGTTATCGAGATAGCTGGAGACCTCGAAATACATGACCCCCATGAGGATCGCGCTCCAGGCCACGAACAGCGAACTGTACAGCGCCAGCAAGCGGCTGCTGGAGGAGCGCCAGCCGTCAGACGGGTTCGGCAATGACATAACCCGAGCCCCGTACCGTGCGAATCAGCGGAACATTGCCCGCCGCGTCGATCTTCTTGCGCAGACGACCGATGTGTACGTCGATCAGGTTGGTGCCCGGGTCGAAATGATAGCCCCAGACTTCTTCGAAAATCATCATCCGCGACAGGATCTGCCCGCTGTTGCGCATGAGAAATTCCAGCAGCTTGTATTCGGTGGGCAGCAGCGTCAGGACCTGCCCGGCGCGGCGTGCTTCGTGGCTGATCAAATCCAGTTCGAGGTCGGCGACCTGCAACGTGGTGGCCTGAGTGGCAACGCTGTTCTGGCGGCGCAGCAGCACTTCCACACGTGCGGCCATCTCATCGGTGGCGAACGGTTTGGTCAGGTAATCATCGCCGCCGGCGCGCAAGCCGCGCACGCGCTCATCGACATCGGAGAGGGCGCTGATCATCAGAATCGGCGTGGCCACGCCCATGGTGCGCAGGGTGGTGACGATCGCCAGGCCATCGAGTTCCGGCAGCATGCGGTCGAGGGTGATCAGGTCGTAGTTGCCGCTGACGGCGCGGTCGAGGCCTTCGCGGCCATTGTCGACCCAATCCACTTGCAGGCCGTGGCTGCTGAGTTCGGCGACGATTTCACGGGCAGTCACGGCGTCGTCTTCGATGGTCAAAATACGCGTCATAGGGCAGGCCTTGATCGGTTCAAACGGAATGGCTGCATTTTGCCAAGTATTTTGCGTCGCGCTTTAAATTAACTTTCATGTATAGCCTGTCACAAACGTCAATTCGGGGCGCTTCGCGGCGTTGGCGTCAATGCATAAAACCCGCTGCTTTCCGTCCATTGTTGCAAATTGCAATGAATGTAGAAGTTCAGTCTTTTTAAATCGTTGAAATTGAAAGATTTATTTCGTGCTCTCGACTGGCACGGTCGCTGCAATTCATCTCGTGACGAGTTGTAACACCATTTTTCATGCCTGGAGCACTACAACAATGAATAGATCCTCTGATGGGTTTTATCCTGCCTTCGAAGGAGAGTCGAGCAACGTGTCAGGCGTGTCCTGGGGCGCGATTTTCGCGGGCGCAGCGGCGGCCGCAGCACTGTCGATGATTTTAGTGCTGCTTGGCTTCGGTTTGGGATTCTCTGCCGTTTCACCTTGGGCCGGGGAGGGCATCAGCGCCAAGGGTCTGGGAATTTCGACGATTGTCTGGCTGGCGGCGACGCAAATCATCGCCTCCGGTCTGGGTGGCTACATCGCCGGTCGGCTGCGGGTGAAGTGGGCCAACATGCACGGGGATGAAGTGTATTTTCGTGATACTGCCCATGGCTTCCTCGCCTGGTGTGTGGCCACGCTGGTCACCGCAGTATTGGTAGTCGGCTCGGTCAGCAGTGTGATCAGTGGCGGTGTGCAGGCCGGTGCCAGTGTCGCCGGTGGCGCAGCGGCAGCCGCGACTCAGGCTGCCGGTAGCGCAGCGGCCAACACTGACAGCAATCAGTACGGTTACTACATCGACAATCTGTTCCGCGATGACCGTCCAGCATCGGTCAGTGATGATGCCGCCCATGGCGCCGTAGCGCGGATCTTCGCCCAGAGCCTGGCCAACGGCCAACTCAGTCCGGAAGACCGTACCTACCTCGCGCAACTGGTCGCACAACGAACCAATCTGAGTCAGGCCGACGCCGAGAAGCGTGTCGATGAAGTGTATGCCCGCACTCAGAAGGCCATCGCCGACGCCAAAGTCAAAGCCCAACAGGCTGCCGACACCGCTGCGAAAGTTGCTGCCTGGACCTCGCTGTGGATGTTCATCGCGTTGCTGGCCGGTGCGTTCTTCGCCAGTCTCGCCGCCACCTTCGGCGGTCGTCGCCGGGATGCGGTCGAGTACGTTGAAGTCGAGACCTACGCCACCACGACCACTCTGCCTCCAGTCCGTTAACAAGGAGAATCACCATGCGCTCTCTATTACTGTTTTTCCTCGGTGTGCCAATCCCGATCATCATCCTGATCGCCCTGTTCGTACACTGATTCCAATGCTCCATTGAGGCCCATGCCTCGGCCGCTTTCACTTCACGGTGAAAGCGGCTTTTTGCTTTCTGGCGTGCACCATTCGTCTTCTTCAACCGAATCGTTGAACAATCCGACCGCTTTCACTGGCCTGGATCAATATTCGCGTTTGTAACTTCCCCTAACGTAAATGTTCCAGGCCTTCGCTGAGGTTTGAACTACAGTGCTTCACGCGCACTTTGCTGCGCTGACGAAGTACCCGCGAGCCCGCCTGTAATCGAACAATTAAACGGGCCGCACGGTGTAGAGCAGCAAGGAGCTGACGCAATACCTTCCCCCTGAACCTTTTCACGGATGAACTTCGTAATGCACTGCCTAGAACGCACTTTCGATATCCAGCCCCTGACCCAGGCGGATATGACCGTCCACATCAATGGTCAACCGGTGACGGCGGCCATTGGCGAAACCGTCCTGAGCGTTATCCAGTCCCTTGGCGTGCGCCAGGTCGCACGCAACGACCATGGCCAGATCAGCGGCGCCTACTGCGGCATGGGTGTGTGCCAGTGCTGCCTGGTGAAGATCAACGGCCGCCACAAGCGCCGTGCCTGCCAGACCGTGGTGCGCGACGGCATGCAGATCGAAACCCAGGTCAACCGCATCAACGAGCAGGAGGTCGTATGAGCCTGCAACCGGTGATCGTCGGCGGTGGTCCGGCGGGAATGGCGGCGGCCATCGAGCTGGCGCGTCATGGGGTGCGCTGCACCTTGCTCGAAGAGGCCTCGCGTCTTGGTGGCGTGGTCTATCGCGGGCCACTGCGCGACGGCGTGCAACTGGATTATCTGGGGCCGCGCTATTCCGAAGCCCTGAGCAAACTGCACGGTGATTTCCAGGAACAGTCCGGGTTGATCGACGTGCGCCTCAATCATCGCGTGGTCGGCGCCGAAGGCACCCGCGCGCTGGTGGTGCTCGACGGCGACGAGCAGCTGCACGAGATCGAATATCCGCAATTGCTGCTGGCCGCCGGCTGCCACGAACGCAGCGTGCCGTTTCCCGGCTGGACCCTGCCGGGGGTGATCATGCTCGGCGGCCTGCAACTGCAAATCAAAAGTGGCGTGGTCAAGCCGCAGGGGCCGGTGGTCATCGCCGGTACCGGGCCGTTGCTGCCATTGGTGGCAACGCAGCTGCACGCGTCCGGCGTCAAGGTCGCGGGTGTGTACGAAGCCTGCGCCTTCGGCAAGATCGCCCGCGAAAGCCTGGCGTTGCTGAACAAGCCGCAGCTGTTCCTCGACGGTTTGAGCATGCTCGCTTACCTGAAACTGCACGGCATCCCGATGAACTACGGCTGGGGCGTGGTCGAAGCCCACGGCGACGGCGAGCTGAAAAGCGTCACCGTGGCACCTTACTCGGCCACCTGGGAGCCGGACCTGACGCGCATCGAGCGCTTCGAAGCGCAGACCCTGGCGGTCGGTTACGGCTTCATTCCGCGCACCCAGCTCAGTCAGCAGATGGGCCTCGATCACGGTTTCAGCGACGACGGTTACCTGCGCGCCAATTCGAACAACTGGCAGCAAAGCAACGAGCCGCACGTGCATCTGGCCGGTGACATGGGCGGGATTCGCGGTGGTGAAGCGGCGATGCTCGCCGGCAAGATCGCCGCGACCTCGATCCTCCTGCAACGCGGGGTGATCGAAGAAGAGCTGGCGCGGGTTCGCCGCGATCGTTATCTGGGCAAACTCAAATCCATCGTGCGCTTCCGTGCGGCCGTCGACCGTTACACCGAACGCGGTGTCGGCCAGACCGCTTTGCCGGCCGCCGACACCGTGATCTGCCGCTGCGAACACGCCACCCGCGCGGACATCGATCTGGCGCTGGAGCAGGGCGTGCAAGACATCGCCAGCCTGAAGATGCGCACCCGCATCAGCATGGGCGATTGTCAGGGGCGGATGTGTGTCGGCTACTGCAGCGACCGTCTGCGTCAGGCCACCGGGCGCAAGGACGTCGGCTGGCTGCGTCCGCGTTTCCCGATTGATCCGATCCCTTTTTCCGCGTTCCAGTCCGTCGGCACGGAGGCCGCATCCCATGAGTAAGTTCTATGACGTGATCATTGCCGGCGGCGGCGTGATCGGGGCGTCCTGCGCCTATCAATTGTCCAAGCGCCAGGGCCTCAAGGTGGCGGTGATCGACGCCAAGCGCCCGGGCAACGCGACCCGCGCTTCGGCCGGAGGCTTGTGGGCCATCGGCGAGTCGGTGGGGCTGGGCTGCGGGGTGATTTTCTTCCGCATGATGTCGGCCAACCGCAAGCGCGAAACCCAGGGCGCGGCGGTCGCGGTGGACGCCAGCACGCCGCACATCCTGCCGGAGTCCTTCTTCGATTTCGCCTTGCAGTCCAATGCGCTGTACCCGGCGCTGCATCGCGAGCTGAAGGACAGGCACGGGATGGATTTCAAGTTCGAAAAGACCGGGCTGAAGTTCGTCATCTATGACGACGAAGACCGGCTCTACGCCGAGCACATCGTCAGTTGCATTCCGCATCTGGCCGATCAGGTACGCTGGCTCGATCAGGCGGCGCTGCGTGAAGCGGAACCGAGCGTCAGCCATGAGGCCCGTGGCGCGCTGGAGTTTCTTTGCGATCACCAGGTCAGCCCGTTCCGTCTCGCCGACGCCTACATGGAAGGCGCGCGGCAGAATGGCGTCGACATCTTCGTCAACACCAACGTCACCGGTGTGTTGCACCACGGCAGCCGCGTGACTGGCGTGCAGACGGCCGAGGAGGGCGTGTTCCACTGCAAGACGCTGATCAACGCCGCTGGTGCCTGGGCGGCGGACTTGAGCGAGTGGGCGACGGGGATTCGTATCCCGGTAAAACCGGTCAAGGGCCAGATTCTGCTGACCGAACGCATGCCGAAGATCCTCAACGGCTGCCTGACCACTAGCGACTGCTATGTGGCACAGAAGGACAACGGCGAGATCCTGATCGGCAGCACCACCGAAGACAAAGGCTTCGACGTCACCACCACCTACCCGGAAATCGCCGGACTGGTGCAGGGCGCGGTGCGGTGCCTGCCGGAACTCAAGGACGTCAATCTAAAGCGCACCTGGGCCGGATTGCGTCCGGGCTCGCCGGATGAGCTGCCGATCCTCGGGCCGATGCGTGGGGTGGAGGGTTACCTGAATGCCTGCGGACATTTCCGCACCGGTATTCTGACCTCAGCGATCACTGGCGTGCTGCTGGACAAACTGGTCAATCAGGAGGCGCTGCCGCTGGATATCACACCGTTCCTGGCGGATCGGTTTGAGGTGGCGCCGGTCAAGCAAGAACGTGAATTGGAAATGGCCTAAGTCCATCCACAATTCCTGTAGGAGTGAGCCTGCTCGCGATGGCGGTGTGTCAGTAACAGAGATGGCTACTGATAGATTGCAATCGCGAGCAGGCTCACTCCTACAATTGGAATTGTGGTGAATTCAGACCTTGCGCGCTTCTTCTTCCAGTTGATCCGACTCGAACAACCGCGCCAGTTCCGCTCGGGCTTCCTGGGCGGTCTGCAGGACTTTGGCGGCGTCGTCGTAGACCGCGTGCTGGGCTTCCAGCACCTGTTCGTCATGGTGTTTGAAACGCTTGATCCGCGCATCGGCCTGGGCCTGGGTCAGACCGAGGCCGACCAGGGTACGGCGGCTCATTTCCAGGCTGGAGTAATAGGTCTCGCGAATCGCTTCGGCGCCGACATCGACCAGGCGGTGCACGTGCTGACGGTTACGTGCGCGAGCGATGATCTTCATGTGCGGATACAGCTTGCGCACGATCTCGGCGGTCTTGATGTTGGTCTCCGGATCATCCGTGGCAATCACGAAATACTCCGCCTCGCCAACCTTCGCCGCATTGAGGATTTCCGGGCGCATCGGGTCGCCGTAGAACACCGGCACGCCGCCAAAACTGCGCGACAGTTCGATGGTTTCCACCGAGGTGTCCAGCGCCACGAACTTGATGTTCTGCGCACGCAGAATCCGCGCCACGATCTGGCCCATTCGCCCCATGCCGGCAATCACCACGCGCGGTGCCTCGGTGTCGATTTCGCGGAATTTCTCCGGCACCTCCACTGGCTGCACTTTCGGGCTGACCAATCGTGCACAGATCAACAGCAGCAACGGCGTCAAGGCCATCGACAGAGTGATGGTCAGTACCAGCAGGTCATACAGGCGCGGTTCGAACAGGCCCTGATCGCGCCCGATCTTGAACACCACAAAGGCAAATTCACCGCCGGCGGCGAGCACGATACCCAAGCGAATCGCACTGATTTTGGTCAGCCCACCGGCCAGACGCCCGACCACAAACAGCAGCGGCAACTTCAAGCCGATCAGCAGCAGCGTCAGGCCCAGCACAGTGATCGGCGCACTCAGCAGCAGACTCAGGTTGGCGCCCATGCCGACGCTGATGAAAAACAGCCCGAGCAGCAGGCCTTTGAACGGCTCGATCTGCGCTTCCAGTTCATGGCGATACTCCGAGTCCGCCAGCAGCAGGCCGGCGAGGAAAGCCCCGAGGGCCATCGACACGCCGACCAGATCCATCAGCCACGCCGTACCGATCACCACCAGCAAGGCGGTGGCGGTGGAGACCTCCGGCAGACCGGTTTTCGCCACTACGCGAAATACCGGGCGTAGCAGATAACGTCCACCGACTACCACCACGGCGATCCCGCCGAGCACTTGCAAACCGTGGTTCAGGCTTTCCGCGTTGCTGCTGGCGTGGGCGCTGCCGGCGAGCATCGGCACCAGCGCGATCAACGGGATCGCGGCGATGTCCTGAAACAGCAGAATCGCAAACGCCAGTCGCCCGTGGGGGCTGGTCAGTTCCTTGCGCTCGGCCAGGCTTTGCAGGCCGAATGCGGTGGACGACAGCGCCAGGCCAAGACCGAGCACGATCGCACTGTTCAGCGGCTGACCGAACACATACAACGCCAGCACGCCGATCACTGCCGCCGTCAGCAGCACCTGCGCCAGACCTACGCCGAACACCGACTTGCGCATCACCCACAAGCGACGGGGTGACAGCTCAAGGCCAATGATGAACAACAGCAACACCACGCCCAGTTCGGAAATATGCGCAACGCTCTGCGGATTGCCGATCAGGCCGAGCACCGACGGGCCGATGATCACCCCCGCCAACAGATAACCGAGCACCGCACCCAGTTGCAGACGCTTGGCCAGTGGCACGGTGAGCACGGCTGCGAAGAGAAACACGACAGCGGCTTGTAACAGGTTGCCTTCATGGGGCATGGGTTGACTCCTGACAGCGGTACGGCGGGGGGTGACAAGGATAAGGGCTGCGCCGCTCGTCAATCCACCACAAAACCCAGTGGGAGCGGGCTTGCTCGCGAAAGCGCTGGTTCAGTCCATGTTGATGGCGACTGTGACACCGCATTCGCGAGCAAGCCCGCTCCCGCAAGGGCGATATCATCAAATCTGTAATAAATTGCATCATTTGGTTACATTGATAGCCTTCACGAATCAATCTTTTCGAGTCCGCCATGGCCATCAACTTCGACCTCAACGACCTGCAAGCCTTTCGCGCCGTGGTCGAGCAGGGCAGTTTCCGCAAGGCCGCCGACATCGTGCGCCTGTCACAACCGGCCCTGAGCCGACGCATCGAGAAGCTTGAAGACGCCCTCGGCGTAAAGCTGTTCGAGCGCACCACGCGCAAAGTCAGCCTGACCCAGGCCGGGCGTGGCTTCATGCCCAGCGTCGAGCGTTTGCTGGATGATCTGGACGTGGCGCTGCTGGGCATCAGTGAAGTCGCATCGACCCGACTCGGTCATGTCACCGTGGCTTGCGTACCCTCGGCGGCGTACTACTTCATGCCGCGGGTGGTCGCTCGCTATCACCAGCAGTTTCCGCGAATCAAGGTCAAAGTCCTCGACTCCAGCGCCCACGACGTGTTGAGCGCAGTGGTCAACGGCGAGGCGGATTTCGGGTTGAGTTTTCTGGGCACGCAGGATGCCAAGGTCGATTTCGAACCGCTTGTGCAGGAGTGCTATGTCGTCGCTTGCCGGCGCGATCACCCGTTGGCCGGACGCAGCAGCGTGACCTGGGACGAGTTCTATCAGCAGGATTACATCTCGCTGGACAAGACGTCGGGCAACCGTTTTCTGCTCGATCAGGCCTTGAGCAGCGTGGTGCCGCAGCGCCCGAGCATCTGCGAGACGCGGCATGTGACGACCATGATTGGTCTGGTGGAGGCGGGGCTGGGGGTGGCGGCGGTGCCGCTGATGGCGATGCCCGGGCCGGATCATCCGATCCTGACGCGGGTGCCGCTGACAGATCCGCAAGTGATGCGCAGTGTCGGCATCCTCAAGCGCCGGGGTCGCACGTTGACCCCGGCGGCATTGGAACTGGAGCGGCTGGTAGTGGAAATGAAAGTCCAGCCACCAACGCTTAGCGCTTGACCGAATCCAGCCCGGTGGCTTGCACGTCAGCCTGGGCGGCAGGCGCGGCAAGATAGTCGAGCAGGGCCTTGGCCTCTTTTGGATGCTGTGCGCCGACCGGGATGCCGGCGGCGAAGCGCGTCACCGACTGCACCGACTCCGGAATCTTCCCGACAAACGTCACCCCCGGCACCGGCAGCAATTCGCTGACCTGCTGGAAGCCCAGTTGGTAATCGCCGGTGGCAACCACCGAGCCGACCGGGACTTTCGGGACCATTTTCGCTTTCGGTTTCAGTTGATCCTCGACACCGAGTTTGTTGAACAACTCCTTCTCGATGTACACGCCGCTGGCGCTGTCGGAGTAGGCCACCGATTTTGCGTCGAGGAGGGTTTTCTTCAGGCTTTCGACGCTGCTGATGTCCGGCTTCGGCGCGCCTTCACGCACCACCAGACCGATCCGTGAATCCGCCAGTTCGACCCGCGAGGCCGGGTCGACCTTGCCCTGTTTGATCAGGTCATCGAGGGCGTAGCCGACCATGATCACCACGTCGGCGTGCTCACCGCGAGCGAGGCGATTAGGGATGGCTTCCGGCGCCTTGCCCATCGACGGGCCGAGTTGGGTGTCGAGGGTGTTGCCGGTGGCGGCCGCGAATTTCGGGCCGAGGATTTTGTAGGCGGCGGTGAAGCCGCCCGACGTCATCACATTCAGCTGTTCAGCATGGGCCAGGGCGCTGAAAGCGAAGAGGGCGATGGCGCTGAGATTGATCAGTTTTTTCAAGGTGATTGCTCCTTATGCGGCAACCGGTTGCAAACGGCCGCCTGCGCGGCGATAGAGGTACAACGTGGCGCACAACGCACACAGTGCGCCGACGCTCATCCAGTAACCCGGCGCCGCTTTGTCGCCGGTGTACTGGATCAGGAAGGTCGACATCGCCGGGGTGAAACCGCCGAAAATCGCGGTCGCCAGGCTGTAGGCGAGGGAGAAACCGGCTACTCGCACTTCCACCGGCATGATCTCGGTCAGCGCCGGAATCATCGCGCCGTTGTACATGCCGTAGATGAACGACAGCCACAGCAGCGACAGCAACATGTGACTGAAGCTCGGCGCCTGCACCAGGTACGACAGGGCCGGATAGGTGGTGGCCAGTGCCAGCAGCGCCATGGCGATCAGCACCGGGCGCCGGCCGACACGGTCGGACAACATGCCGCCAATCGGCAGCCAGAAGAAGTTCGACACGCCAACCAGCAAGGTCACCAGCAACGCATCGGAAGTGCTCAGGTGCAGCACGGTCTTGCCGAAGGTCGGCGCGTACACGGTGATCAGGTAGAACGCGGTGGTGGTCAGCGCGACCATCAACATGCCACCGAGCACCACGCCCCAGTTCTGGCCAAGCGTGCGGAACACTTCCTTCATGCTCGGGCGGTGTTTGCGTGCGGCGAACTCTTCAGTTTCCGCCAGGTTACGCCGCAGGAAAAAGATGAAGGGCACGATCATGCAACCGACGAAAAACGGAATGCGCCAGCCCCAATCGGCAACCACATCCGGCGCCATCCACGCGTTCAGCGCATAGCCCAAGGCTGCCGCGACGATGATCGCCACTTGCTGACTGGCGGACTGCCAAGCGGTGAAAAAGCCCTTGCGGCCAGGGGTGGCGATTTCCGACAAGTACACCGAAACACCGCCCAGTTCCGCACCGGCGGAGAAGCCCTGCAACAGCCGTCCGATCAACACCAGCGCTGGCGCAAACAGACCGATGGTCTCGTATCCGGGCACCAGCACAATCAGGATCGTGCCGCTGGCCATGATCGACAGGGTGACGATCAACCCTTTGCGCCGACCGACGTCATCGATGTACGCACCCAGCACGATGGCGCCCAGTGGACGCATCAGAAAGCCTGCGCCGAATACGGCAAAGGTCATCATCAGGGAAGCGAACTCACTGCTCGCCGGGAAGAACACCGCCGCGATCTGCGTGGCGTAGAAGCCGAACAGAAAGAAGTCGAACTGTTCGAGGAAGTTGCCCGAGGTGACCCGGAAAATGGCGCCGGCCCGCGAGCCGCCGTGTGGGATTGAGGCTGTCATAGAAAAATCTCCACCGCTTTTATGACGTGCGCGACGTGGAAGCGGCGCACGGTTGTTATTGCGGCGGATGGTCGCGCAGCTGTAACAGGATGTTAATTGCATTGTTGGCATGGATTGATGTGCAAAACGGATCAATTCCCTGAAACACCACTTCCTGTGGGAGCGAGCCTGCTCGCGAAAGCGGTGGTTCAGGTAATGAAAATGCTGCATGTACCGATGTCATCGCTGGCAAGCCAGCTCCGACAGTTTTTGCGGTGTACCCGTTGTCCCTGCAACACCAAGCAAACCTGTGGGAGCTGACTTGCCAGCGATAGCGGCCTCACAGACAACTACAATCCCTGGCCAGTCCACGCAAAAACAAGGAATGATTCCAGTCCTCCGCAGTCGGAGTTCAGGTATCACACATCTGAAGGAGGTTCACCGATGAACAGCAAAACCCTAATCGCCAGCCTGGCCCTGGTCGCCGGCATTGTCGGGATCAGCCCACTTGTTCAAGCGGCGCAAACCTCAAGCGAACCCACGGTCCAGTCGCCGACCAGCGACCGCGAATTGAAGGTCAACGACCGGGCTCCAGACATTTATCAGCGCAGCGACAAAGCGTTGAAAAACTGGAAACAGAAAGGCTTGAAAGCACCGGTCGATCAGGCGCAGTGGGTGCAGATCAATGACAAGTACGTGATGGTCATGATCACCAATGGCACCATTGTCGAGATGCAACCTGTCGAGCGTTAAGCACTTCGGTAACAATTGGCCATGGACGGTCGATTGCATTCGGGCGCTATTCGGGTAAAACGCGAAGGGCGTTTCGAGTGACTGGATGTCAGGAGCAATCGTTGGAAAAGAAACCGCTTTATCGCAAAGTAAATACCACTGCTCACAATGTCTGGCGCAACAATCAGGGCAGTCACTATCGGAATGAGCGTAATACCAAAGCCGAGAGGCGTAGCGAGGCGACGCGGGGTTCGATGCATGGAATCAAGCATCACGGCTACGATTACACGCCATTATTTCGCTTTCTGTTATCTCGCGTCGGAGGTAACTGGGATGAGATTTACAGTGAGGCGCTGGCGCGCCTTGATCGTCCGGAGCCAGTGTTCTGGATGGTGTCCATCCATGAAGATGATCGCGAGGACATTGTGCGACTGGGTGAGTCGAGCTACTTCAATGGCCTGTACGTCGATGAGCAAAAGCGTCTGCAAATCGTCAACCCGGACTTGAAGGCCGAGGAGATGAAACCCCATTGCCAGTGTTGCACCCATACTTTCAATGGCGTTGTGTTTGGCTTGCCTCCTGATTGAGTGTTTCCACTCGATAAACCGCCAATCATTGGTTAATGAGTTGCGAACAGCTGCCATTTCTGGGAAAACGCCCGCCAGTTAAGCAATTGAGTGAATGTCATGAATGATGAATTGCAGGTAATCGATCTTCAGGTGGGCGAGGGCAAGGCTGCCGTCAAAGGCGCGCTGATTACCACCCATTACACCGGCTGGCTGGAAGACGGCAGCGAGTTCGATTCTTCTCACAGCCGTGGCAAACCTTTCCAGTGCGTGATTGGCACGGGCCGGGTGATCAAGGGTTGGGATCAGGGGCTGATGGGCATGCAAGTGGGCGGCAAGCGCAGACTGCTGGTGCCGGCGCATTTGGGGTACGGCGAGCGGACGATGGGCAAGATTCCGCCGAATTCGAATCTGGTGTTTGAGATTGAATTGTTGGAGGTTTTGACGCGGGAGGATTGAGGCGGATGCAGTAACGACATCGCCTCTTGGCCTAAGAATCCGAGCTGCCTTCAAGCCCAGTGCAGCGGTGCGGCCTGGGGGAAACAGATGTCTACTTCCAGTTTCGCTGCGGCCGACAGATTGACCAGCGCATCCAGAGAAAATTTGTCGATTTTACCGTTGAGTACGTCATTGAGGCGTGGCTGAGTAATCCCCAAGCGCTTGGCGGCTTCCTTCTGAGGAAGCTCCCAGGCACGAACCGTCTCGCAAAGCGTGCGCATGAGTTTGGCCCGCAGGCGCATGTTGGCCGCGTCCTGCGGCGTGTCTTCCAGCGCGTCCCAGATGCTTGAGAAATGCTGGGAAGGGTGTTGATGATCCTTCATGGCTTAACCTATTTCCTGGTATCTGGCGCGTGCCAGTTCTATATCTCGCGTTTCAGTTTTGCGAGTGGTCTTTTGCATGGCGTGCAGCACATAAATCGCGTCAGGCCGATTGACCACATAAAACACTCGAAACGCTCCTGAGTCTTCGGTGATTCTGATTTCATTGACACCCCGTCCTACGGTTTTCATGGGGCGCCAATCAAAAGGCTCGTCGCCCTGTTGCAACAGATCCAATTGAAATCCCGCAGCTCTGCGAGCATCCAAAGGAAAAGCTCTCAGATCCTTGAGTGCACTTGCGACAAACACCACATCCTTGTGTCTTGGCATCGACTTCTCCTTTGTTGAAAGGATAAGCGTAATGGCTCCGACGAAAATGCGTTGCGGCGGTGTGTTGCAAAGAGTGGCAGAGGTCACCTATCAGCAGGCTATATCGAAACCGATATAAATCAAGCTTGATTTTCTTTATCTGATATTCGGTATCGACATCGCCAGTTTGCTTCTACAGGGGATTAGAGCAGGGCACGCGTATCATGAGCCTCAACCCCAAGCGCTGAGCCACAGTGCCTAAGGCTGTGCCGCGCTGAACAGTGGAATCCGCCCATTGAGCGATGGGCGGTAATGCCACGTCAGTTGTTGCAGATTCACACCCTGATCAAGGATTTCTCTGACAGTCGCAGCGGCAATGCTCAGCGCCAGCGTCTGCCCCGGACACTGATGCCGGCCGCTGCCAAAGCTGAAACTGCCCCGGTCAGGACGATCCAGCAGAAACCGCTCGGGCTCTGCATTCAACAATGGATCGCGGTTGGCCGAGGCCAGCAGTACCAGAATCACCTCTCCGGCCTCGAGCCGCACGCCATCGATCTCGCAAGTCTGCGCGACAAAGCGCCGAGTGTTCTGCACTGGCGGATCAAAGCGCTGAACCTCGGCCAACAGTGCGTCCACTGAGGCATGGCGCAATTCGGGCTGACGTCGCAGCGCAATCAGTGCATTGCCGATCAGTCCCGCACTGGCCTCGAACGTCTGCGAACAGAGACCGATCAGGTTGGCGATCAGGGTTTCTTCGTCTCCTGTAAATCGCTGCTCGATCGCCTTGAGCAACTCGCTATCGGCTTCGGCCAGCAACTCGATGAAATAGCCGTGCAATTGCTCCGCCGCCGCATGCGCCGCCGCCAGTTGCAGGTCATTGCTCAGCGGCGACAGGCAGGCGACGAAATCCGCGGTCAGCTCACTGATTGCCCGGCCTTGCGCCGGGGAGAAGCCGAGCAGCGCCGCGACCACGCACACCGGGCCGCGAAACATCGCCTTATATAAGCCGTCGGCGTCCGCTGTAATCAAACGCGCGGCCACCAGTGCGCGTACTTGCTCCTCATCTATCAACTGCAGTGACGGCTCGATTGCCGCACGCGGACAGCGCTGACGTTCGCCATCGTTCATCCGCATCAACTGCCCGAACACCTTGCCGGCCAGCCCCGAGGCAATCGCCTTGGGCACCGGTTCCTGCAACGGTCGCACCCGACAATCGGCATGCGTCAGCACCGCACGCACCGCTCGGGCGCTGCTGGCGACCCACAGCTTCAATCCATGATCAAAGGTCAGTCCGCCCTCGGCGCGCAGTTTGGCGTAGTAGGGGTAGGGATCGGCATGCGTCGCAGCGATGATCGGGTCCATGGTTCACAGCCTTGTCGTCGGGAAAGTGATGCGAGTATCTTCAGTCCGCAGCGACGACGATTCGTCGGGGAGCGAAATATGCACGCAGAACATCAAGACATCGGCGTTTCGCAGGTGGCGGCCGCCATCGCCGAACCGGCACGCACGAAAATTCTCTGCTCGCTGATGGACGGCCACGCCCGCACCAGCACTGAATTAGCGGCCGTGGCGGAAGTCAGCGCCTCCACCGCCAGTGCACATCTGGCCAAGCTCAAGGATCTGGCACTGGTGCGCCTGCACGTGCAGGGCCGCCATCGTTATTACAGCCTCGCCGATCAGCGCGTGGCTCAGGCGCTGGAAGCGTTGATGGTGATCGGACAGAACGCCGCACCTAGCTTCAAGCCGCACACCCCGGATCGCCTGCAATTCGCCCGCACCTGCTACGACCACATGGCCGGCACGCTGGCGGTGTTGCTCCACGACCGTTTGCTCGAGGCGGGGTGGCTGGTGGAAACCGACGAGCGGGTTTATCGCTTGAGCGGCACCGGCGACGCGTTGTTTGCGAGCTTGGGAATTGAGGTGCAGGACTTGAGTACCTTGCGCCGCAAGTTTGCTTGCCCGTGCCTGGACTGGAGCATGCGCCGGCCGCATCTGGGCGGTTCGTTGGGCGCGGCGTTGTTGCAGATGGCATTGAAACGCAAGTGGGTGACGCAGGATCTTGATAGTCGGGCGTTGGCGCTCACCGTGGCGGGGCGAAAGGAAATGGGTATGCGGTTTGGTCTTGAGTTGCCTTTAGACGCGAAGATCAAAAGATCGCAGCCTGCGGCAGCTCCTACAGGAAGTGTGCACATTTGAAAAATGTCGACTGTTGCGAATTAATGTAGGAGCTGCCGAAGGCTGCGATCCTTTGATCTTGAGCTTCTGCCCGACGAGGTGCGCTTCTGGCACCTTGTAACCCCGTGCTCGGACCTATACTGTATATCCACACAGTAAAGAGCCCGCGCCATGCAAATCATCGACAAGCTCAGCATTCTCGCCGACGCCGCCAAGTACGACGCCTCCTGCGCCAGCAGCGGTGCGCCCAAGCGCAGCTCCGAAGGCAAGAGTGGGTTGGGCTCGACCGATGGCATGGGCATCTGCCACAGCTACACGCCGGACGGTCGTTGCGTGTCGCTGCTGAAAATCCTCCTGACCAACTTCTGTCTCTACGACTGCCAGTATTGCGTCAACCGCCGCTCCAGCGATGTGCCGCGTGCACGCTTCACCCCCGAGGAAGTGGTGACGCTGACCCTGGATTTCTACCGGCGCAACTGCGTCAGCGGGCTGTTTCTCAGCTCGGGGATCATCCGCTCGGCGGACTACACCATGGAACAACTGGTGCGCGTGGCGAAGCTGTTACGCGAAGAGCATGAGTTTCGCGGCTACATTCACCTCAAGACCATTCCCGAGGCCGATCCGGCATTGATCGAGGAGGCCGGGCGCTACGCCGATCGCCTCAGCGTCAATATCGAACTGCCCACCGACGCCAGTCTGCAAACCCTGGCGCCGGAGAAGCAGATTGGTTCGATCAAGCAGGCAATGAACACCATTTACACCGGCGTACAAACGGTGCTCAACGAACCGCGTTCGGCGAAGTTCGCCCCGGCCGGGCAAAGTACGCAAATGATCGTCGGCGCGGATGACACCGACGACAGCACGATTTTGCACAGCGCTCAGTCGCTGTATGGCAACTACCGCTTGCGGCGCGTCTACTATTCGGCCTTCAGCCCGATTCCCGACAGCCCGAAAAGCGTGCCACTGGCCGCGCCACCGCTGATGCGCGAACACCGGTTGTATCAGGCCGATTTCCTCTTGCGCAGTTACGGCTACAGCGCCGATGAGCTGCTCAAGGGCCCGGGTAATCTAGCGCTGGACATCGACCCGAAACTGGCTTGGGCGCTGCAGAATCGCGAGGTGTTTCCGCTGGACCTGAATCGCGCCGAGCCGTCGCTGATCGCACGAATCCCCGGCATCGGTCTGCGTACCACCGAACGTCTGGTGCAATTGCGCCAGCAACGGCGCATCCGCTACGAAGATGTGGCGCGCATGCGTTGTGTGCTGGCCAAGGCCAAGCCGTTCATCATCACCAGCGACTACCACCCGCAACAGGCCGAAGTCACCAGCCACATGCTCTATCAGCAACTGCGCGACCGGCCGCAGCCGCAGCAGATGGGGTTGTGGGGATGATCAATCTCGATTGCGACGACCTGTTCGACACCTGGCGCCAGCAGGCACGCTGGCTGCTCAGCCATGAAGTCGACCCGAGTCTGGTGAGCTGGGCGTCGGAAGGGGTGAGCGATCTGTTTGCCAGTGACGTCTCGGTACCGGAGGGGCAGGGGCCGTTTCAGGCACGTATCCCCCGTGCACTGCTCGATACCCTGGAGCAAGCCGCGCGCTACCGGGGCGACCAGCGCTGGAGTCTGTTGTATGAAGTGCTGTGGCGAGTCAGCCATGGCGACCGCACGGCGATGATGGCCGGCGACAAGCTTGGCAGCGAGTTGCAGCGGCGGATCAAGCAGGTGCAGCGCGAAGCCCACCATTTGCATGCGTTCGTGCGTTTCATCGAACGCCCGCAGGATCAGCCAGGCCCGCAATACGTCGCGTGGCACGAACCTGCCCACGACATCCTGCACAGTGCCAGCGAACATTTCATCGGACGCATGGGCCGGCATCGCTGGTTGATCGCCACGCCGCGTGACGGGGTTTATTACGATGGCGAACAGTTGATTCATCAGCGCCAGTGCCCGGTGGAATGGCAGCAACTGGCGCAGAACGTCGATGACCCGCATGGCGAGCTATGGCTGACCTATTACAGCCACATCTTCAATCCGGCGCGGTTGAACGAGAAGGTCATGCAAGGGCATTTGCCGGTGCGGTTCTGGAAGAATCTGCCGGAAGGGGAGTTGATTCCCGGGCTGATTACCCAGGCGCGCACGGGCAAGCAGCAGAACGGACAGGCGAGCGGTATTGCGGGGCGAGGAGGCAAGCGGGTTGTACTAAAGAGCATTGAAACTCGCTCGTCGCTAGAGGAGCGAGGTCCCGGATGAGTGTTTAGCCTCAGTCAATCTCACGATTAGCATGAACAAACTAAGAGCCTGAAAAAACTGTCAGGATCAGAGATCATTCAAGCGTGGCTCTTCTGAAGGGGTAGGCGGGAAAAGATCAGTCAGGCTATTTAACTCTTGTTGGTTTGTCATCCGTCCAATTGAGATGGTAAGAACTCTTGATATATCGTTTGTTTCTCTGCTGGCTGGCGTTCCTCTCATAAATGCCGCTGCTTGCGCTAGAGAATTGAAGGTTTTCGCCCCAATGTTCATGTTTTCGTTTTGAATTATTTTTATCAAAAATAACGACAGTGCGGTTGTCGCTGGCGGAAGGTCTTTGCGATTTATCGCGTAGTTATGTTGAGTTTTAGGCGCTCGGCTAGCGTGTTTCGTTTGGAGAATTGCAGGAGGGAGTTTGAGAAGATCTTTTTTTTGACTTACATCATACAGGCAGGTATAAGCGCCGTCGGCAAAGTAGTTGGTCTGCGCGGAGGCTTGTGCAATAGGCAAGTACGCCTTTTTGTCATAAAGTTTTTTTGCTTGAAAAGCCACAGCCTGTACGCGCTCCCTCTCTCCAGGTAGGTTGGTATGAACAATGATGCCAAAGTCACTGCCTGTTACCTTTTCTCTATTGTTTGCCGAAAGGTCGTGATAGGCGACGTTTACGGGCACCTCCTCGCCATAAAGTTCTTTTGAAAATGAAGTCAGCGAGTCAGAGCAAAAAAGTACGCTGGAGTACATTTTGCTTAGTAAATGCCCTGTTAACCTTTCCTCGTGTGAGTTTTGAGGTAAGTCACGCTCACAAAATTCCAGCTCGGCAAATGCCAATGCAGAGAATATTCCTCTGATAAAAACATTATTAGTTGCTTTGTGGCCCCATAAATAATCTTCGCTTGCCTCTCTGGATTCGCCCAGCAAGTAGCAGGCGCAGGGCGGGATTCCCGCTATTTTTTTCAATAAGCCATCTGAGAGTGGGATTTTTAGTTCATGGCTGAGCAGCTCCGCAACTTCACGAATCTGTTCGCTCTGAGGTACTGTTCCCAAACAAATTGCTTGAGGTGGCAGAAGATTTCCAAAGCCCAATGAACCCGTAACTAGACGATGAAGGCCGCGATTTACAACACTCGGTAAGATGTATCGTTCCATGATGGGGCTTCCGTGCAAGAGGACTTCACGAGTCATTACTTGATCGCGAGTAAAACGGGTGCAGAAGAAATGTGTGCCCTTTAGGGGGCACACATTTCTAGCGATTAACGCGAGAGGATCAAACCTTGACGATCCAGCCCGCTGGCGCTTCGATGTCGCCGGTCTGCACGCCAGTCAGCTCTTTGTAGAGCTTCTGGGTGACCGGGCCGACTTCGGTTTCGCTGTGGAACACGTGCAGGTGGTCGTTGTAACTGATCCCGCCGATCGGGGTGATCACCGCCGCGGTACCGCAGGCGCCGGCTTCCTTGAAGTCCGACAGTTTGTCGATCAGCACGTCGCCTTCAATCACTTCCAGACCCAGACGGGTTTTCGCCAGTTCGATCAGCGACAGACGGGTGATGCCTGGCAGCACGGATGGCGAGTTCGGGGTGATGAACTTGTTGTCGTGGGTGATCCCGAAGAAGTTGGCCGAACCGACTTCCTCGATCTTCTTGTGAGTCAGCGGATCCAGGTAGATGGCGTCAGCGAAGTGCGCTTTCTTGGCCTGCGAGCCCGGCATCAGGCTGGCGGCGTAGTTGCCACCGACCTTGGCCGCACCGGTGCCTTGTGGGGCGGCGCGGTCGAAGCTGGAGATCTGGAAGTTGTGCGGAGTCAGGCCGCCCTTGAAGTAGGCGCCGACCGGGATCGCGAATACCGAGAAGATGAACTCCGGCGCGGTACGCACGCCGATGTTGTCACCCACGCCGATCACGAACGGACGCAGGTACAGCGCGCCGCCGGTGCCGTATGGCGGGATGAAGCGCTCGTTGGCGCGAACCACTTCCTTGCACGCTTCGATGAACTGCTCGGTCGACACGTGCGGCATCAGCAGGCGGGCGCAGCTGCGCTGCATGCGCGCGGCGTTCTGGTCAGGACGGAACAGGTTGATCGAGCCGTCCTTGCAACGATAAGCCTTCAGGCCTTCGAAGCACTGCTGGCCATAGTGAAGGGCAGTCGAGCCTTCGCTGATGTGCAGCACGTTGTCTTCGGTCAGGGTGCCTTTGTCCCACTCGCCATTGCGAAAGTACGACAGATAGCGTTTGTCGGTCTTGATGTAGTCAAAACCCAGCTTGTCCCAATTGATGCTTTCGTTACCCATGACACCCTCTATCACTGAACAACCGTCGAAACGGTTCAAGGCTTCTGACGTTTTTTTGGATGGGCACAACAATACTTCATTCTTGAGCGGTTTCGCAGCCCGGACTATCGGATGACAGACAGATAATTCCGGTTGCGCCTGAGAATTCGCGAGCAGGCTCGCTCCCACATTTGAAATGCATTCCCATTGTGGGAGCGAGCCTGCTCGCGAAGGGGCCATTACAGCCACCCACCATCACAGGTGCAACGCATGCCCCAACGCCCGCAACGCCGCTTCCTGCACCGCTTCACCCAGGGTCGGATGCGCATGAATGGTGCCGCCGATGTCTTCGAGGCGCGCACCCATTTCCAGGCTTTGCGCGAATGCGGTCGACAACTCCGACACGCCAACCCCGACCGCCTGCCAGCCGACAATCACATGATTGTCGCGCCGCGCTACCACCCGCACGAAGCCGCTTTTTGATTCCAGGGTCATCGCCCGGCCATTGGCAGCGAACGGGAAGCTGGAAACGATGCAGTCCAGCCCGGCAGCCTTGGCTTCGTCCGGGGTCTGGCCGACCACCACCAGTTCCGGGTCGGTAAAGCACACGGCGGCGATGGCGGTCGGGTTGAATTCGCGGGATTTGCCGCTGATCAGCTCGGCAACCATTTCGCCCTGAGCCATGGCGCGATGGGCGAGCATCGGCTCGCCGCTCAGGTCGCCGATGGCGTAGACGTT
Source organism: Pseudomonas sp. IT-93MI4 (assembly GCF_949767635.1). Taxonomy (NCBI): domain Bacteria; kingdom Pseudomonadati; phylum Pseudomonadota; class Gammaproteobacteria; order Pseudomonadales; family Pseudomonadaceae; genus Pseudomonas; species Pseudomonas sp. IT-93MI4. Next base: position 46,122 of record NZ_CATKPP010000012.1, on the reverse strand, counting down.
GCGCATGCTGGTCTGGCAGCGGCTGTCGATCTTGATCGCCGAGCCGTTCATGTCCAGATTCAACGCTTCGAGGTTCCAGCCTTGGGTGTTCGGCTTGCGGCCGACCGCCACCAGCACCTGATCGGTTTCCAGATTGAGGGTGTCGCCGTTCGGGTCACGCACCTGCAAGGTGCCGTCGAAACCCAGCACGCTGTGCTTGAGATAGAGCTTCACGCCCAGTTGCTTCAGCGCTTCGTGCACCGGTTGGGTCAACTCGGCGTCGTAGGCTGGCAGGATACGATCCTGCGCCTCGACCACGCTGACTTCGGCGCCGAGCTTGCGGTAAGCGATGCCCAGCTCCAGACCGATGTAACCGCCGCCCACCACCACCAGGCGCTTGGGCACGGACTTCGGTGCCAGCGCTTCGGTGGAGGAGATGATCGGCCCGCCAATTGGCAGGATCGGCAGGTTGACGCTGGTCGAACCGGTGGCCAGCACCAGATGTTCGCACTGGATCCGCGTATCGCCGACTTCCACGGTTTTGCCGTCGATGACTTTGGCCCAGCCATTGATGACCTGGACCTTGTTCTTTTTCAGCAGTGCGGCGACGCCGGTGGTCAGGCGATCGACGATGCCGTCCTTCCACTCGACGCTCTTGCTGATGTCGAGGGTTGGCGCCGAGACGCTGATACCCAGCGCAGAATGCTGACTGTGATGTCGTGTCTGGTGAAACTGCTCGGCCACGTGAATCAACGCTTTGGACGGAATGCAGCCGATGTTCAGGCAAGTGCCACCCAGCGATTGGCCTTCGACCAGAATCGTCGAAATGCCCAGTTGCCCGGCGCGAATCGCCGTGACGTAACCGCCGGGGCCGCCGCCGATGATCAGCAGCGTGGTGTTCAAGGTTTGCATTGCATCACTCCACAAACAGGGTCGCGGGTTGTTCGATCAAGCCACGAATGGCCTGGATGAAGAGCGCCGCGTCCATGCCGTCGACCACGCGGTGATCGAAGGAGCTGGAGAGGTTCATCATCTTGCGGATCACCACTTGGCCTTTGACGACCATTGGCCGTTCGACGATTTTGTTCACGCCGACGATGGCCACTTCCGGCAGGTTCAGCACCGGCGTGCTGACGATGCCGCCCAGCGCACCGAGGCTGGTCAGGGTGATGGTCGAGCCGGACAATTCGTCGCGGCTGGCCTTGCCATTGCGTGCGGCATTGGCCAGACGCGAGATTTCCGCGGCGCTGTCCCACAGGCTGCGTGCTTCGGCGTGACGCACCACCGGCACCATCAGGCCCACATCGCTTTGCGTGGCGACACCGACATGCACTGCGCCGAGGCGGGTGATGACCTGGGCTTCGTCGTCGTAACGGGCGTTCATCTGCGGGAAGTCGCGCAGGGCGACGACCAGTGCGCGGACCAGGAATGGCAGCAAGGTCAACTTGCCCCGGCTGGCACCGTGTTTTTCATTCAGATGCGCGCGCAGTTCTTCGATGGCGGTGACGTCGATTTCCTCGACGTAGCTGAAGTGCGCGGCACGCTGGGTGGCGTCCTGCATGCGCTGGGCGATCTTGCGGCGCATCCCGATTACTTGAATCTGTTCTTCATCGTGACGCTGGGCGTAAGCGGCGGCTGTCGGTGCCGAAGCGTTCGACTGACCTTGCGCCAGATAGGCCTCAAGGTCTTCGTGCAATACGCGACCGGCCGGGCCGGAACCGCGTACCAGACGCAGCTGAATGCCCAGATCCAGCGCATGTTTGCGCACGGCCGGGGAGGCCAGCGGACGCTCATCAGCTTCACGGGCAACCATCGGTCCCTGGCAAACCGGTGCCGGACGCGGCGCGGCAGCGGCGGCAGGTTTGCTCTCGACAGCTGTTTCAACTTTCGGCGCAGCAGGTGCTTCTTTCGCAGCAACCGGTGCTGGTGCGGCGGATTCCTTCAGGTTTCCGGCGCCTTCAACTTCGATGCTGATCAGCACACTGCCGACCGCCATCACTTCACCCGGCTGACCGCCGAGGGCAATCACCTTGCCGTGAACCGGCGACGGAATATCGACCATTGCCTTGTCGGTCATCACGTCCGCCAGCACCTGGTCTTCAACCACCAGATCGCCAACCTTGACGTGCCACTGCGACAGCTCTACTTCTGCGATGCCTTCGCCGATGTCCGGCATCTTGATAACGTGCGTGCCCATTCAGACCTCCATGACCCGTTTCAACGCCGCGCCCACTCGGGACGGCCCTGGGAAATACGCCCACTCTTGCGCGTGCGGGTAGGGGGTGTCCCAACCGGTGACGCGTTCGATCGGCGCTTCCAGGTGATGGAAGCAATGCTCTTGCACCAGCGACACCAGCTCGGCGCCAAAACCGCAGGTGCGGGTGGCTTCGTGTACCACCACGCAGCGGCCGGTTTTCTTCACCGACTTGACGATGGTTTCCAGATCCAGCGGCCACAGGCTGCGCAGGTCGATGACTTCGGCATCCACGCCACTTTCCTCAGCGGCAACTTGCGAGACGTAAACGGTGGTGCCGTAGGTCAGCACGGTCACGTCCTTGCCCGGACGGGTGATCGCGGCGACGTCCAGCGGCACGGTGTAGTAACCGTCCGGCACCTGGGCCTGCGGGTGTTTCGACCACGGGGTTACCGGACGGTCGTGGTGGCCGTCGAACGGGCCGTTGTACAGGCGTTTCGGCTCTAGGAAGATCACCGGGTCATCGTTTTCGATGGAGGCGATCAGCAGGCCCTTGGCGTCGTACGGGTTGGAGGGCATCACGGTGCGCAGGCCGCAGACCTGAGTGAACATCGCCTCGATGCTCTGGCTGTGGGTCTGGCCGCCGTAGATCCCGCCGCCGCACGGCATGCGCAGGGTCATCGGCGCGGTGAACTCGCCGGCCGAGCGATAACGCAGGCGCGCCGCTTCGGAAATGATCTGGTCGGAAGCCGGGTAGACGTAGTCGGCGAACTGAATCTCGGCCACCGGGCGCAGGCCGTAAGCACCCATGCCCACCGCAACACCGACAATGCCGCTTTCGGAGATCGGCGCGTCGAATACCCGCGAGGTGCCGTACTTGGTCTGCAGGCCTTCGGTGCAACGGAACACGCCGCCGAAGTAGCCGACGTCCTGACCGAACACCACCACATTGTCGTCACGCTCAAGCATCACATCCATGGCCGAGCGCAGGGCCTGGATCATGGTCATGGTGGTCGTGGTCATGGCGGTTTCCAACTGAATATTGTTGTTGTGATCGTTCATGTCAGATCCCCAACTGCTGACGCTGGCGCTTCAAGTGCTCCGGCATCTCTTTGTAGACGTCTTCGAACATGGTTGCGGCGCTTGGAATCTGCCCACCGGCGAGGGTGCCGTACTGTTCGGCCTGTTTCTGCGCGGCAATCACTTCGGCTTCGAGCTCGGCGCTGACCGCGGCGTGCTCTTCTTCCGACCAGTGGCCGACCTTGATCAGGTGCTGTTTCAGGCGGGCAATCGGGTCGCCCAGCGGGAAGTGGCTCCAGTCATCGGCAGGACGGTATTTCGACGGATCGTCGGAGGTCGAGTGCGGGCCGGCGCGGTAGGTGACCCATTCGATCATGGTCGGGCCAAGGTTGCGCCGGGCGCGTTCGGCAGCCCAGGCGGAGGCGGCGTAGACCGCGTAGAAATCGTTGCCATCAACCCGCAGCGAGGCGATGCCGCAACCGACGCCGCGTCCGGCGAAAGTGGTGGCCTCACCCCCGGCGATGGCCTGGAAGGTCGAGATCGCCCACTGGTTGTTGACCACGTTGAGGATCACTGGCGCACGGTAAACGTGGGCGAAGGTGAGGGCGGTGTGGAAGTCCGATTCGGCGGTGGCGCCGTCACCGATCCAGGCCGAGGCGATTTTCGTGTCGCCCTTGATCGCCGAGGCCATGCCCCAGCCGACGGCCTGAATGAATTGGGTGGCAAGGTTGCCGGAGATGGTGAAGAAACCGGCGTCCTTGACCGAGTACATGATCGGCAACTGTCGGCCCTTGAGCGGATCGCGCTCGTTGGACAGCAACTGGCAGATCAGGTCGACCAGCGGCACTTCGCGGGCCATCAGGATGCTTTGCTGGCGGTAGGTCGGGAAGCACATGTCGTCGATGTTCAAGGCCAGGGCCTGGGCGCTGCCGATGGCTTCTTCGCCAAGGCTTTGCATGTAGAACGACATTTTTTTCTGGCGCTGGGCGACCACCATGCGGTTGTCGTAGATTCGCGTCTTGAGCATGGCGCGCATGCCCTTGCGCAGGATCTCGACCGGCACGTTTTCAGCCCAGGGGCCGAGGGCGTTGCCCTGATCGTCGAGCACCCGAATCAGCCCACGCGCCAGGTCGGCGGTGTCGGCGGGTTCTACGTCAATGGAGGGTTTGCGCACCGTGCCGGCATCGGTCAGATGCAGGTAGGAGAAGTCGGTTTTGCAGCCTGGGCGGCCCGAGGGTTCAGGGACGTGCAGACGCAGCGGTTCATACGCTTGGGTCATGGCTTCTACGCTCGATCTTGTGAATTTCTTGTAGTGAGCTGGCAATCATTCTTGGGTGAAAGAAATCTTGTCCTACAACAATCATAGGCCCGGGCCAGAAGAATATTTCTCTCTGTTTCGTTGCGCTGGAGACGATTTGCAGATAGAAATTCTGCATAAACATAAAAAACAGGTTGTTTTGTCTCATGCGCAAACTGGACCGTACCGACATCGGCATTCTCAACAGCCTTCAGGAGAATGCGCGCATCACCAACGCCGACCTCGCGCGCTCGGTGAACCTGTCGCCGACGCCGTGTTTCAACCGGGTCAAGGCGATGGAGGAATTAGGGCTGATTCGCGAGCAGGTGACGCTGCTGGATGCCGATCTGCTGGGCCTGCACGTGAACGTGTTCATTCATGTCAGCCTGGAGAAACAGGTGGAGGAGGCGTTGCAGCATTTCGAAGAGGCGATCTCCGACCGCCCCGAGGTGATGGAGTGCTACCTGATGGCCGGCGACCCGGACTATCTGATCCGGGTGCTGGTGCCGACGATTCAGGCGCTGGAGCGGTTCATGATGGACTTTCTGACCAAGGTACCGGGGGTGGCGAATATTCGGTCGAGTTTTGCCTTGAAGCAGGTGCGCTACAAGACGGCGTTGCCGTTGCCGGCGAATGGGTTGACCCTCGGGTCCTGAAAATCAAAAGATCGCAGCCTTCGTCAGCTCCTACAGGGACACCGTTTATGTGTGCCCTGTGTAGGAGCTGCCGCAGGCTGCGATCTTTTGCTTTAAAGCTTGTTGATCGGCACTTTCAAGTAAACCACACCATTGTCCTCGGCCGGCGGCATGTTCCCCGCCCGCACATTCACCTGAATCGCCGGCAGCAACAGCGTCGGCATGCCCAACCCGGCGTCACGTTTGGTGCGCATCTCGACAAACGCCGCCTCATCAATCCCGTCATGCACATGAATATTGCTCAGGCGCTGCTCACCGACGGTGGTCTGGCACTGTGACTCGCGGCCTTCCGGCGGGTAGTCGTGGCAGACGTAGAGTTTGACGCTGGCCGGGAAGGCCAGCAGTTTGTGGATCGAGTTGAACAGTTGATGGGCGTTGCCGCCGGGGAAGTCGCAGCGGGCGGTGCCGACATCGGGCATGAACAGCGTGTCGCCGACCAGAATCTGTTCGCCGTCGATCAGGTAGGCCATGTCTGCCGGAGTGTGGCCGGGGACGTGCAGGGCGGTGGCCTTGAGGTTACCGATCATGAACGACTCGTTCGGCGCGAACAGGTGATCGAACTGCGAGCCGTCGACGCAGAATTCCGGTTCCAGATTGAATAGCGCCTTGAATACGTTCTGCACCTTGCTGATGGACTGGCCGATCGCAATTTTGCCGCCCAGCTCGCGGCGCAGGTACGGCGCGGCGGACAGGTGGTCGGCGTGGGCGTGGGTTTCCAGCAGCCATTGCACCTGCAAGTGGTGTTCTCGGACGAAGGTGATGATTTTGTCGGCCTGCGCGGTGCAGGTGCGACCGGCAGCGCCGTCGTAATCGAGGACCGGATCGACGATTGCACACTGCCCGCCATCGGCTTCATAGACCACGTAGCTGTAGGTCGAGGAGGCGGGGTCGAGGAAAGCTTCAATCTGCGCGGGCATGGTCACCAACCTGAACCAGGGAAATGGGTTGCAACACTTTATCTAAAAACATAATGTTCGCAGCTTAAGTGACGTTGAAGGCATCGTGCAAATGCAATCCAGTCTGACCGAATGTGAAGTCGCCCAGTTGCGGGCGTCCGCCTCCAAGGCCTGCGCGCTGCTCAAGGCGCTGGCCAATGAGGATCGCCTGTTGATCCTGTGCCAGCTGACCCAGGGCGAGCGCAACGTCGGCGAGCTGGAAAAAATGACCGGCGTGCGCCAGCCGACCCTGTCCCAGCAACTGGGCATCCTGCGTGATGAAGGCCTGGTGGCGACCCGTCGCGAAGGCAAATACATCTTTTACGGTCTGGCCAGTCCTGAAGTGATTCAGGTGATGAAGACCCTGTCCGGGTTGTATTGCGGAGCGGTGCTCAAGAGCTGGGGTCACCCATAAATGTCAGCCAACACCTCCATCCCCTGTGGGAGCGGGCTTGCTCGCGAAGGCGTCGTATCAGTCGACTTTAATGTTGAATGATCTACCGTTTTCGCGAGCAAGCCCGCTCCCACATTGGTTTTATGTGAAGGCCAAGAAATCCTTGCATGCAGCAATAAGGAACAAGCAATGAACGATCAACACTGGGGCCCATCCATCAGTGCCGATATCGTGGTCATCGGCGGCGGCACCGCCGGCATCGGCTTCGTCGCCAGTCTGCTCAAGCGTGATCCCACTCTAAAAGTCACCGTGATCGAGCCAAGCGCCCAGCACTACTACCAACCGGCGTGGACGCTGGTCGGCGGTGGCGCCTACGACGTCAAGGACACCGTGCGGCCGATGAGCAAAGTGATGCCGCGTCAGGCCACCTGGATTCAGGCGGCAGTGACTGCGGTTGATCCCGACGCACGTCAGCTCACGCTCAACGATCAACGCCGCGTCACTTACCAAAACCTGATCGTCTGCCCCGGCCTGCGGCTGGCCTGGGAGAAGATCGAAGGCCTGCAGGAAAGCCTCGGTCAGCACGGCGTAACGTCCAACTACAGCTATCAGCACTCGCAGTACACCTGGGATCAGGTGCAGAAACTGCGCGGCGGCAAGGCGTTGTTCACGCAGCCGGCGATGCCGATCAAATGCGCCGGCGCGCCGCAGAAGGCGTTGTACCTGTCGTGCGATCACTGGCGTAAAACCGGCGTCCTGAACAAGGTCGAGGTTGAATTCAACCTGGCCGGCGCCGCGTTGTTCGGTGTCGCGACCTTCGTCCCGCCACTGATGAAGTACATCGAAAAGTACAACGCGCAACTGGCCTTCAACTCCAACCTGGTCAAGGTCGACGGCCCGGCGAAAACCGCGTGGTTCGAGATCAAGGACGCCGACGGCAACCTCACCACACAGGCGAAAACCTTCGATCTGCTGCACGTGGTGCCGCCGCAAGTCTCGCCGGATTTCATCGCCCAGAGCCCGCTGGCCGACGCTGCTGGCTGGTGCGAAGTCAATCCGCACAGCCTGCAACATCCGTGTTACCCCGAGGTGTTCGGCCTCGGTGATATCTGCGGCACCAGCAATGCGAAAACCGCTGCGGCGGTGCGCAAGCAGATTGTGGTGGTCGCGGAAAATCTACTGGCCGTGCGCAAGCAACAACCGCTGCCACTGAAGTACGACGGCTACGGTTCGTGCCCGCTGACGGTGGAGAAGGGCAAGGTGATCCTCGCCGAGTTTGGTTACGGCGGGAAGTTGCTGCCGACCTTCGCCCTCGATGCGACCGTGCCGCGCCGCTCGGCGTGGTTCCTCAAGGCGACGCTGCTGCCGTGGTTCTACTGGAACGGCATGCTCAAGGGCCGCGAGTGGCTGACCGGTTTGTCCAAAGTCGACTGAGAACTCCCTATGCTGCTGGCAAGTCTGTTTGGCGTATTGATGGGGCTGATTCTCGGGCTGACCGGGGCGGGCGGCGGGATTCTCGCGGTGCCGGCATTGGTGCTTGGTCTCGGCTGGAGCATGACCCAGGCCGCGCCCGTGGCGTTGTTCGCCGTCGGTAGTGCGGCGGCAGTCGGGGCGATCGACGGTTTGCGTCATGGTCTGGTGCGTTACCGCGCGGCGCTGCTGATAGCCGCGCTTGGCGCGGTGTTTTCGCCGCTGGGCATCTATTTTGCGCACCAGTTGCCGGAGAAGATCCTGATGATCCTCTTCAGCCTGCTGATGGTCATGGTGGCCTGGCGCATGCTGCGCCGTGAGCGTGCGCAAACGGGGCCGAGCGACCACGGCCACGCGAGCTGGGGGCAGAAAAACTGCATGCTCAATGAGCAGACCGGGCGTTTCGACTGGACCGCCAAATGCACCGCGACCCTCGCTGCTTTGGGTGCTGTGACCGGTGTGGTTTCGGGCTTGCTCGGCGTTGGCGGTGGTTTCCTGATCGTGCCGGCGTTCAAGCAACTGACCGATGTGCAAATGCGCGGAATTGTCGCGACGTCGCTGATGGTGATCAGCCTGATTTCGGCGATTGGCGTGATCGGCTCCTTCCATGCCGGAGTGCGCATCGACGCTCAGGGCGCGGCGTTTATCGTGGCCAGCATCGTCGGCATGATCATCGGCCGCAAACTCTGCGCCCGGGTGCCGGCGCGGACGTTGCAGGTGGGGTTTGCCAGCGTGTGTCTGCTGGTGGCGGGGTATATGTTGTTGCGTGCCTGAATGTTGGCAGATCAAAAGATCGCAGCCTTCGGCAGCTCCTACAGGAATCGCATTCCCATGCAGGAGCTGTCGAGTGAAACGAGGCTGCGATCTTTCAGGTTGTTACAACACCAAATGCGGTAGCCACAGGGAAATGGCGGGGATGTAAGTGACCAGCATCAACACCAGGAACAGCACCGCGTAGAACGGCAGCAGCGCCTTCACGGTGCTCTCGATACTGACCTTGCCCACCGCCGAGCCGACAAACAGCACCGCGCCCACCGGCGGTGTTATCAGCCCGATCCCGAGGTTGACCAGCATGATCATGCCGAACTGCACTGGATCGACACCGATGCCGAGAATCACCGGCATCAGGATCGGCGTCAGAATCAGAATCAGCGGCGCCATGTCCATCACCGTGCCGAGCAACAGCAGCATGACGTTGATGCACATCAGGATCACGTAGCGGTTGTCCGACAGGGTCAGGAACAGCGTGGTGATTTTCGCCGGAATCTGCATCAGGGTCATGATGTAGCCGAAGCTCGCGGCGAAACCGATCAGGATCATCACGATGGAAATGGTGCGTACCGTGCGGTGCATCAGCTTCGGCAGTTCACGCCACTTGTAGTCGCGGTAGATGAACATGGTCACGAAGAACGACCACAACACGGCGATGGCCGCCGATTCCGTAGCGGTGAAGATCCCCGAGAGGATGCCGCCGAGGATGATCACCATCGCCATCAGGCCCCAGAGGGCTTCTCCGACGATTTTCAACGCCTGGCGCATCGGGATGACTTCACCCTTGGGGTAGTCGCGTTTTTTCGCGAAAATCAGGCACAGCACCATCAGGCAGGCGCTCATCAGCAACCCCGGCACGATGCCCGCCATGAACAGCGAGGCAATCGAAACCGTACCACCGGCGGCCAGGGAGTAGAGCACCGAGTTATGGCTGGGTGGCGTGAGCAGGGCTTGCACTGAGCCGCTGACGGTCACCGCGGTGGAGAAATCCCGAGGATAGCCCTTGCGTTCCATTTCCGGAATCAGCACCGAACCCACCGACGCGGTGTCGGCCACCGAGGAACCGGAGATCGCGCCGAAGAAGGTCGAAGCAACAATGTTGACCAGCGACAGGCCACCGCGCACGAAACCCACCAGCACCCCGGCACACGCCACCAAACGCCGGGACATGCCGCCCTCGGCCATGATCGCACCGGCCAGGACGAAGAACGGAATGGCCAGCAGCGAGAACTTGTTCACCCCCGACGCGACCTGGATCATCACCGCCTGGAACGGGATGTCGATCCACCATGCACCGATCAGCGCGGCGGCGCCCAGCGCATAGGCGACTGGCATGCCGATCAGGATCAACAGGATAAAACTGCCTAGCAGAATCAGAGCGTCCATTAAGCGCCACCTTCACTTTCTTCAACCAGATCGAACTGCACGACCCGCCGTTTGCTCTGGTCACCGAGCAAGAGTTTTTCCAGGACGAAAACCAGCGTCAGCAAGCCGCCCACGGGAATCGGCAGATAGGTCACGCCAACCCGCAGATCGGGCAGGGCTGCCATGAACTGATTCCAGGTGGACAGGCACAACTTGGCGCCCCAGATGGTCATGAAAATGCAGATCGACGCCATGAGCAGTTGCGAGAATATCGCCGCCGCAGATCTCAGCCGGGGTGGCATACGGTCGGTGAGCATGGCCACGGCCATGTGCGCACCGGCGCGGTAACTGGCGGCGGCACCGATGAAGGTGAACACCATCATCAGCAGGATCGCCGTAGGCTCTGGCCAGCTCGAACCGGTGCCCAGCACGTAGCGGGCGAACACGCCCCAGGGAATCATCAGGGAAATCGCCAGGACGGAAAGGCCGGCGACCCAAATGCACGTCATGTAGATCTTGTCGTTGATACGCAGCAGTAGATTCTTCATCGGGTTCCACCGTAACCGGGCGCGCCTGAGTGATCAGGTGCGCCGGGCCTGGTTAATGAGGACGGAGCGGGAGGCGTTACTGAACGGCTTCGATTTTCTTGATCAGGTCGGCGTACTTCGCACCGTACTTTTCCCGCACCGGTGCGGTGGCGTCGTAGAAGGGTTTCTTGTCGACCTCGATGAACTCGACGCCAGCGGCCTTGAGTTTTTCTTCGCTGGCAGCGGACTTCTTGTCCCACAGCACGCGCTCTTCAGCCTGGGCAGCCTTGGCGGCGGTCTTGACCAGCGCCTGTTGATCCGGGGTGAGTTTTTCCCAGGTGATTTTCGACATCACAATCGGCTCTGGCAGGATCAGGTGACCGGTCAGGCTGTAGAACTTGGCGTTCTGGAAGTGGTTGTGTTCGAGCAGGGTCGGCGGGTTGTTTTCCGCGCCGTCGATCACGCCGGTCTGCAAGGCGCTGAAGATTTCCCCGGTGTCCATGGCGATACCGTTTCCGCCCATGGCGTTCATCATGTCGATGAACATCGGGTTGCCCTGGACACGAATCTTCATGCCTTTGAGGTCTTCGAGCTTGCGTACCGGTTTCTTGGTGTAGACGTTGCGTGTGCCTCCGTCCATCCAGGCCAGGGCCACGAGGCCGAATTCGGAGTTGGTGATTTTGTCGAGGATCTCGTCGCCCACTGCGCCGTCGATGACGTTACGCATGTGTTGATGGTCGCGGAAGATGAACGGCATGTTGAACACGTTCACGTCCGGCACTACCGGGCCGACGATACCCAGGCTGACGCGAGACAGCTGTACCGCGCCGACTTGCATCTGCTCGATGACTTCCTTTTCAGAACCCAGCACGCCGCCGGGGAAGTATTGGAAGGTCAGCTCGCCGTTGGTTTCCCGGGTCAGGGTCTTGCCCATGTTTTCTTCGGCCACCACGGTGGGATAACCGGCGGGATGGATGTCAGCGAATTTGAGTTGCAGGGCCTGGGCGGCGCCAGTGAAGGTGAACATCAGCGGGAGTGCAGCGGCCAGCAAGGTGCGTTTGAAGTTCATGGGGGTGAGTCTCCAGTCTTGTTATTGTTGTGTTCAAGGCGCAGCGGTGCAGCAGAGGCGGGTGTTACAGGGGATCGTCGAACAGCGGTTCTTCCAGGCCTTTGACTCCGGGATTGAGGGCGAACACGCCGCCGGCCAGGGATTGCGGATCGCGGTCGTCGCCGGGACGAATCGAGGTCACGAAGAGGGTGTCCATGCGGCTGCCGCCGAAGGCACACATCGTCGGTTTCTTCACCGGCACTTCAACCGAGAAATCGAGGCGGCCGTCCGGGGCAAAACGGTGAATCAGTCCGGCGTCGTTGGCGCAGATCCAGTAGCAGCCTTCGGCATCCACGGCAGCGCCATCCGGTCGGCCGGGGAAGTGGTTCATGTCAACAAAGATCCGCCGATTCGATGGTGTGCCGGTCTCGGTGTCGTAATCGAAGGCCCAGATCAATTGCACGTGCGGATGTGAATCGGACAGGTACATCGTCTTGCCGTCAGGGCTGAAGCCGAGGCCGTTGGGCACGATGAAACCGTCGAGTCGCGCTTCGATCACACCAGACTGCCCGGCGCCGTAGCGGTAGAGGCGGCCTTCGGACGCGTTCAGGCCCATGTTCAGCACCATGCTGCCGGCCCAGAAACGGCCCTGGCGGTCGCAGCGACCATCGTTGATGCGCATGTCTGCTCGGCTGTGCTCGACGGTGGCGAGCCATTCGCTGTCGAGGCTGCCATCGCTGTGCGGGTGCAGATGAAAAAAGCCGCTCTCCATGCCGGCAACCCAGCCGCCACTGCTGTGACGGGCGATGCAGGCGAGCATTTGCGGGGTTTTCCAGGCATGCACATGGCCGGTGTCAGCGCTCCAGCGTTGCAGTCCGCCGTTGGGAATATCGACCCAATACAGCGCGTTTTCCTGCGGCACCCAGACCGGGCTTTCGCCCACGGCGTTGCGCGCATCGACGATCAATTCGGCTTGCATACTCATTCCTTTGCGTCGTTGGCAGAGTGTTCAGTCGCCGAAGGGGCCGGCCGCGACGAATGCGCCGCCCTGATAGACCCGCGCCGGGTCATCGGCGGCGGGCATAGGCTGCGCTTCGACTTTTTCGCGGAACACTTCGGAGCTGTCTCTGGCTTCAAAACCGAGGTGACTGGCGAAGCGGTTGTCCCACCAGACGTCCTTGTTGGCGGACATTCCATAGACCACGGTATGGCCAACGTTTGGCGTGTACAGCGCGCGTTCGAGCAATTGAGTGAGGTCGTCGAAGCTCAGCCAGGTGTGCATCATTCGGCGGTTCTGCGGCTCGGGAAATGAGGAGCCGATGCGGATGCTGACGGTCTCGATGCCGTAGCGATCGAAGTAGAAACTGGCCATGTCTTCGCCGTAGGACTTGGACAATCCGTAGTAGCCGTCGGGGCGGCGGGCGCAACTGGCGTCGAGCGGCTCGTCCTGTTTGTAGAAGCCGATGACGTGGTTGGAACTGGCGAAGATCACTCGCTTCACACCATGGCGGCGTGCAGCTTCGTAGATGTGAAATACGCCGCAGATGTTGGCGCCGAGGATTTCTTCGAAGGGCCGCTCCACGGAGACACCGCCGAAATGCAGGATCGCGTCGACGCCTTCGACCAGTTGGTGCACCGCCTGTTTGTCGGCAAGGTCGCAGGGGACGATTTCTTCGCGATCATCAATGGCTGGGGCGAGGGCGGCGATGTCCGACAGGCGCAGGACATGGGCATAAGGGCGCATACGTTCGCGCAGGACTTTGCCCAGGCCACCGGCAGCGCCGGTCAGCAGCAGACGGTCGAACGGGGCGCGGGGAATAGAGGTAGACGTCATGGCAATCCCTTACACGTTGTTATTAGGTTTGTTGTAGGTTGTCGTATGACTGCGCTGAAGTATCGGTAGGGTTTCCGGAACTTGTCAACGCGACTTTTGGGGTAAATGACGGAAGGGGCTCATTCACTTTTCAATCACCGCGACGCCTTCGTTGCAATGCAATCCCCTTGTGGGAGCGGGCTTGCTCGCGAAAGCGGTGTGTCATTGAAAGATGAATTGACTGACCCGACGCCTTCGCGAGCAAGCTAGCTCCCACAGGGAAACCCGGTGTGAGGACTGGCTTTACAACAACGAAATCGGATAGCTGACAAAGATCCGGTTCTCGTCGAACTCATTGGTGCTGAAGTCCCGGCGTATCGTCGCGTTGCGCCATCTCACGTTGAGGTTTTTCAGCGGCCCGCTCTGCACGGTGTATCCCAGTTCCGACTCGCGCCCCCATTCCTTGCCGTCGGTGATCGTCCCGGTGTGCACGTTATCGCCGCTGATGTAACGGTTCATCAGGGTCAGGCCGGGAATGCCGAGGGCGACGAAGTTGTAGTCATGCCGCAACTGCCAGGAGCGCTCTTTGGCGTTGTCATAACTGGCGTTGTAGCTGTCGTTGGCCAGGGTGCCGCCGCTGGTGCCGTTGACCCGCATCCACGCGTCGTCGCCGCTGAGTTTTTGCAGGCCGACATAGAAGGTGTTGCCGCCGTAGCGGGCCGACAGCATGGCGAACGCGGTCTTGTTATCGAGGTCGCCGGCCTGGGCGCTGCCGTCTTCCTTGCCGGTGAAGAAACCGAGGTTGGCGCCCAGCGTCCAATCGCCCAGCGGCTGGCTGTGGCTGAGGTTGAAATACTGCTGCTGGTAGATGTCGCTGAGTTCGGCGTACCACACGCCGACCAGGGTGCGCTTTTCGTTGAAGGTGTACTCGCCGCCGCCGAAGTTGAAACGGTCGGAGGTGAAGGCGCCGCGGCCGTTCATCGACATGTCTTCCATGCTGGCGTCGTTACGCGGGCTGTTGCCACGGAACTGCCCACCGTAGAGGGTCAGGCCGTTGATTTCGGTGGAGGTGATCTGGCCACCGCGAAAGGTCTGCGGCAACGAGCGGCCATCGTCCGAGCGCAGGATCGGCAGCACCGGCATCCATTCGCCAACCTTCAATTCGGTCTTCGACACCTTGGCCTTCAGCGCCACGCCGAGGCGACCGAAGTTGTCCGCCGGGCGCCCGTCATCGTGGATCGGCAACAGTTGCGTACCGCCGGTGCCCTTGCCGCCATCGAGTTTTTGCGAATACATCCCGAGCACATCGAGACCGAAGCCGACCGTTCCTTGGGTGAAGCCGGATTTGGCATCGAGGATGAAGTTCTGCGTCCACTCTTCAGCCTTGCCCTGCGGGTAGTTCGGGTTGACGAAGTTGCGATTGAAGTAGGCGTTGCGCAGGTTCAGCGTGGCTTTGCTGTCTTCGAGGAAGCCTTCGGCGTCGGCGCTCATCGGCAAAACCAGGGCGAGGCTGCTGCAGCCGATCAAACTCAGGGTGGAACACGGGCGGGGGAAGGAAATACGGGACGTGCGAACGGAATTGCAGACGAGTGTGCTCACTGTGACGCTCCCTGTTGTTGTTTTTATTATTTGTCATACGTCGTCGTACAACATGGTTGCGGATAGTTGCGAGGTTTTCCGTAAAAGTCAACAGGGCTTTTTACGATTATTTTGCGCGAGGTGGCAGCCCTCCAAATGCTGCGAAGAGGGCTGTTTTCGGCGGGTTTACCGGTTATAGAGCGCCTCTGTGTTGTCGATCAGCGGGTTTTTCTCGGTCAGGACGATCCGGGCGATCTGGTCCTTGCGCATGAATGTCACTTTCGGATGGGACTGCGCATAGCGGATAAAACGTTCCATCGCCTCGACCATCGCCGGGGTGCCGCCGATGCGATCGTGCAGACTCACTGACATCATCCGCCGCTTGCTCGCGCCTTCGGCGTACAGGCGATCAAATTCCAGCACCAATTGCTGATAGAACTGCTCGGCGGAGAAATGCCGACCCTCGATCAACACGATGTCGTTGTTGCGCAAGGTATACGGCACCACGGCGAATTTGCGCCCACGGACCATGGTCACGAACGGTTCGTCGCGGCTGACATCATCGATGTGGTAGGTGAAGTTGAGGTCTTGCAGGACCTTCAGCGTGTTGGGGCTGCGCCGCAACCAGTTGGCGTTGTAGCCCACCGAGCGCTGGCCGGTAAGTCTCTCGACCGCGCTGACACCGTCGCCGATGAACTGTTTTTCCTGGTCGTAACTCATGTTGTAGGAATCGGCCCAGCGCATGCCGTGGGCTGCCAGTTCGTGGCCGCGCTCGGCAATCGCTTTCGCCAGTTCCGGGTGCTTGAGTGCCGCATCGCCGACCACATGCGAGGTGACCTTGATCCCGGTGCGATCCCACAGGTCGAGCATCCGCCACAAGCCTTCCTTGTAGCCATAATCAAACCAGGTCTGCGCCGGCAGATCAGGGTAACCCTTGGGCAATGGACTGCCGGAGAACGGACTTTCCGCACCCTCGGGCTGGCCGCCGGTTTCGAACTGCATCGACACTGAAATCACCAGTTGCGAACCGTCCGGCCACGGGCGTTCCTGGGCGAAGGCGAGGGCGGGCAGCAACAGGGCGGCGGCCAAAAGGTTTTTCAGCAGGCGTGGGGAGCGTTGCCAGTGGGGCGTGGTCATAACGGGCACCTTGCAGGTTGAGAAGGGCTGCAAGGGTGGCAGTTGCCCGGCGCGGGAAAAATCCGTTGCGGGCGAGAGGACCTTTAAACAGAATTTACGAATCCACCACGAACCCTGTGGGGGCGGGCGTGCCCGCGATAACGGTCTGCCAGTCAGCCTGTTGCCGAGCCGACTGCCGTCATCGCCGGCAAGCCAGCTCCCACAGGATTGTGGGTTTGCCGCAGGATTTGCGGCAAACTCCCGGCAACACAAGCACAAGGCCTTTCAATGGATCGATACGCCCCGCGCAACTGGCAGCCTCACGAGAAGCCCAGTCTGCCCGGTTCCCCCTCGACGCCGCTGCACTCCAACCCCAAGCGCCTGGCCTATGCGCTGGTCGGGCTGCTGGTGGCGGTGACCGGTGGTTTGGGTAACTCGCTGGTGGTCGCCAACCTGCCTTACCTGCAAGGCGCGCTGGGCGCGACCACGGCGGAGATGGCCTGGCTGCCAGCTGCGTACGTGATGACCAACGTGTCGATGAACCTGCTGCTGGTGAAGTTTCGCCAGCAGTTTGGCCTGCGTGCATTCACCGAAGTGTTTCTGGTGCTGTATGCGCTAGTGACGTTCGGTCATCTGTTCGTCAACGACTTGAGCTCGGCCATCGCGGTGCGGGCGGCGCACGGCATGGTCGGTGCGGCGCTGAGTTCGCTGGGTCTGTATTACATGGTTCAGGCGTTTCCGGCCAAATGGCGGTTGAAAGCGCTGGTGCTGGGTCTCGGTGCCTCGCAACTGGCGCTGCCGCTGGCGCGCCTGTTCTCCGAAGACTTGCTGCAGATTGCCGAATGGCGCGGCCTGTACCTGTTCGAATTGGGCATGGCCTTGCTGTCGCTGGGCTGCGTGCTGCTGCTCAAGTTGCCGCCCGGTGACCGCTTCAAAACCTTCGAGCCGCTGGACTTTCTGACCTTCGCTATTCTCGCCAGCGGCGTGGCACTGCTTTGCGCGGTGCTCTCGCTGGGGCGGATCGACTGGTGGCTGGAGGCCAACTGGATCGGCTATGCGCTGGCGGCCTCGATTGCCCTGATCCTCGCGGGCCTGGCGATTGAACACAATCGCAGCAACCCGATGCTGATGACCCGCTGGCTCGGCAGCGGCACGATGATCCGTCTGGCGCTGGCGGTGACCCTGATTCGCATGGTCACTTCGGAGCAATCCACCGGCGCCGTCGGTTTCATGCAGAACCTCAACATGGGTTATGAGCAGTTGCACAGCCTGTATGTGGTGATGCTGATCGGCAGCGTCGCCGGGCTGGCGACCAGCGCCCTGACCATCGACCCCAAGCACCTGCTGATGCCGCTGATCATCTCGCTGGCGCTGATGGCGACCGGTTCGGTGATGGACAGTTTTTCCAACAACCTGACCCGTCCGCAAAACCTGTATTTCAGCCAGTTTCTGCTGGCCTTCGGCAGCACGTTTTTTCTGGGACCGACCATGGTGTTCGGCACCCGCAACGTGCTGACCAATCCGCGCAATCTGGTGAGTTTTTCGGTGTTGTTCGGGATCTGCAACAACCTCGGCGGCCTGCTCGGCGCGGCGTTGTTGGGCACGTTCCAGATCGTGCGCGAGAAATTCCATTCCAGTCACCTGGTCGAGCATCTGACGTTGTCCGATCCGTTGGTGGCTGCCCGTGTGCAGAGCGGCGGGTCGGCTTACGGTTCCTTGCTGGCCGACCCGAGCCTGCGCAATCTGGCCGGGATTCGCAGCCTGTCCAACGCGGCCACTCGCGAAGCCAACGTGCTGGCCTATAACGATGTATTCATGCTGATCGCCGTGATTGCGGTGTTGACCATGATCTGGCTGTCCATTCGTGCGCTGTGGCTGATGAGCACCACCAAAGCCGTCGACCCCGCGCCTTCCGTACCTCCTGACGGTGC
The DNA here is from genome assembly GCF_949767635.1 of Pseudomonas sp. IT-93MI4. Lineage (NCBI taxonomy): Bacteria > Pseudomonadati > Pseudomonadota > Gammaproteobacteria > Pseudomonadales > Pseudomonadaceae > Pseudomonas > Pseudomonas sp. IT-93MI4. The sequence continues at coordinate 27,989 of NZ_CATKPP010000012.1, read as the reverse complement.
TTCCAATTCATGACCGAACCCACCACCACAACCACCAATGCCATCGCCGCCACCCCGGAAGGCGTGGCACCGCCGTCCTCGCCGAACACCGAGCCGCGCTCGTTGCGGGTGCGGATCATCTCGTCGCTGGGCTTTGCCGCGATTGCCATCGTCGGTGTGCTGATCGTGCTCTACGCCTGGCAGTTGCCGCCGTTCAGCAGTGCGGTCGAAACCACTGAAAACGCCCTGGTGCGTGGCCAGGTGACGATCATCGGCCCGCAGCTCAGCGGTTACGTGTTCGAGGTGCCGGTGCAGGACTTCCAGTACGTGAAGGCCGGTGATCTGCTGGTGCGCCTGGACGACCGGATTTATCAGCAGCGCCTCGACCAGTCGCTGGCGCAACTGGCGGTGCAGAAAGCCGCGCTGGCCAACGTGGTGCAGCAACGCAACAGCGCCGAAGCGACGATCAAACTGCGTCAGGCGGTGGTGGCCGACAGCGAGGCGCAGTTGCGCAAAAGCGAGGCGGATCTGCGGCGTAACAAGGAGCTGGTGAGTGACGGCTCGGTGTCGAAACGCGAGATGGACGTGACGCTCGCGGCCAATGCGCAGAGCATTGCGGCGGTGGCGCAGGCCAAGGCCAATCTGGAAATAGCCCGGCAGGATCTGCAGACGGTGATCGTCAATCGCGGTTCGCTGGAAGCCTCGGTGGCCAGCGCTGAAGCAGCGGTGCAACTGGCGCGGATCGACTTGTCGAATACGCGCATCGTCGCCCCGCGTGACGGCCAGCTCGGACAGATTGGCGTGCGCCTGGGCGCTTACGTCAACTCCGGGGCGCAACTGATGGCGTTGGTGCCGAACCAGAAATGGGTGATCGCCAACATGAAGGAAACCCAGATGAACAATGTGCGCGTCGGGCAGCCGGTGCGCTTCACCGTTGATGCGCTGAACCACCGCAAGTTCACCGGCCATGTGCAGCACATTTCACCCGGTACCGGCTCGGAATTCGCCCTGTTGCAGGCCGACAACGCCACCGGCAACTTCGTGAAAATCGCCCAGCGCGTGCCGGTGCGGATCACCATTGATGAGGGGCAGCAGGAAGAGGAACGCTTGCGCCCGGGGATGTCGGTGGTGGTCAGCATCGACACCGCAGCGGGCGACACACAACCGCATTGACCTGCGCAGATCAAAAATGTGGGAGCGGGCTTGCTCGCGAAAGCGGTGTGTCAGGCGATATTTTCGTATCTGATACACCGCCTTCGCGAGCAAGCCCGCTCCCACAGTCTGATTGGGTTTATCCAGCAATCATCGGCGGCAGGGTACCGAGCAGGGAGACCGCAGCAACAGCCCCCATCCCCAACAACCACTCCAGCACCACACTGCGCTTGAGCGCGCCCATCCGCTGTTCGCAATCATCAATCCGCAAGCGATTGAACAGCGCCAGCGCGAGCATGCCCAGCACCAGCAAGGCCTTGATCAGCAGGATCAGGGCAAAGCCACTGAACAGCGGCGTCGGCCACCATTGCCCGGTCAGCACGCGCACGTTGATCAGGCCGGTGATCAGCAGCCCGCCAACAATGGCGTAACCGACACCGCTGAAGCGTTGCAGGATCCGGCTCATCGTTTCGCCGGGTTGGCGCAGGATCAATACCAGCAGCAACAGACCGCCGAGCCATGCAGCGACGCAGGTCAGGTGAACGATCTGGTTGAGGATCAGCAGTTGCCCGCTGAGGCCGTCGAGCATCGCGCCGTGACCGACCGGCGCCAGGGTCGCCAACAGCAGCGCGCTCAAGCCCAGGCGCAGCAGCACATTCGAACGCCACGGCGTGAACAGCAATGCCAGCAACAGCGCGTTGATCAGCAGATGCCAGCGCCAGACCTGGCCGAAAAAGGTGTTGCCGAGCACCACGCCAACAGTGTCCGGATCGAACGCTGCCGCCGCCGAACCGGCCATGCTCGCGGTGATCAACAGTGCCCAGGTGACACCGCTGACCAACGCAATCGCGGTCAGCCAACGCGCCAGTCGCGCCAGATGCCGATCCAATGTCGGCACTGGTGCCTTGAGCAGCAACGGCCGGAACAACCAGGCGCCGAACAGCATCAACACCGCGCTGAAATGCACAAAACGGCACAGCACCAGCGCTTCACTCATGAATTACTGGCCAACCTTGAACTGGTAGGCGCCTTCGCTCTTGTGTGTGTCGACCGACACCGCGTGCCATTCGACTTTGTATTCACCGGCGGCGAGTGGTGCGGCCGGGGTGACGATCAGGGTTTTCTTGTCGCCTTCGGTGGTCAGCGGTTTGATTGCGACCGGGGCGCCATCGTGGGTCAGGCTGACTTTGGTGAAACTGGCTTCGACGCCTTCAGAAAAGGTCAGGCGCAGATCTACCGGCGTGGCGACGGTGCTGTCGGCGGCCGGGGTGGCACTTTTCAGGTGGGCGTGGGCGAAAACCGAAGATGCGGCGAACAGCGAAGCGAGCAGGGCAGTGGTGGTCAGGACGTTCTTGAACAGCATCGCGGATACCTCTGAGGCAGGACAAAGAAGCGCCAGTTTAGCCATGCGCCGGCCTTCATACGAAGTTTTGTTTGCAGCGGTCGCCCCGAGGCCAGAGCGGATGCTAGTCTTCAACAACGTCGTTGTCAGGGAGCCCTCATGGGCAATCACAAGATCGAGATCCGTCGCAGTAACGTCGAGAAAATCCTGCTGGCGGCGGAAAAAGTCTTCGCCGAAAAAGGCTTCGGCGGCACCGCCATGGCCGACATCGCCGCCGAAGTGCAACTGCCGCGCTCCAACCTGCATTACTACTTTTCCACCAAGAGCGAACTGTACAGCGCGGTGCTGTTCGACCTGCTGGAAGTGTGGAAGCAGGATGCACTGTGCTTCGAGATGTTCGATGACCCACGGGTGGTGCTCAGCAGCTACATCCGCGCCAAGATGAACCACTCGCGCAGCCGGCCTTATGGTTCGAAAGTCTGGGCCAACGAGATCATCCACGGTGCCCCGACCTTGGGTGAAGCGCTGGATCTGAGCCTGTACGACTGGGCAAAAATGAAGGAGGCGAAGATCCGCCAGTGGGTCGAGGACAAACGGATTTTGCCGGTGGAGCCGTCGAGCCTGCTGTACATGATCTGGGCCTCGACCCAGCATTACGCCGACTTCGATCATCAGGTGAATATTTTGAACGAGCATCAGCCGCTGTCGGACATGCAGTTCGAGCGGGCGGTGCAGACGGTGACCAGTGTGATCTTGCGCGGGATCGGGTTGGAGCCCTGATATATGAGTGAAGCGGCTGGCCTCTTCGCGAGCAAGCCCGCTCCCACCGTTTTGAAATGCATTCCAAATGTGGGAGCGGGCTTGCTCGCGAAGGCGTCAGTTCAGACGCTACCTGCCCTAAGCTGAGACATGGTACGGATTCCTCGGATCATGATTCCAGTCCAGAAACGGCTTGCCGGTTTCCATCGGCACCATCTCGATACAGTCCGCCACCGGACAAGTGATCTGGCACAAGTTGCACCCCACACACTCCTCATCGATCACTTCATATTTGCGCGTGCCGTCAGCCTGTTTCAGGCTGCTGATCGCCTGGTGTGAAGTGTCTTCGCAAGCAATGTGGCAACGCCCGCAACCGATGCACGCGTCCTGGTCGATCCTGGCGATCACCTGATAGTTGATGTCGAGGTACTTCCAGTCGGTGGTATTGCCCACTGCGCGCCCGGAAAACTCGGCGATGTTGGCGTAGCCTTGGCTGTCCATCCAGCGCGACAGCCCGTCCTTCATCTCCTCGACAATCCGGAAGCCATGCAGCATAGCCGCCGTGCACACCTGCACCGCGCCACTGCCCAGCGCGATGAACTCCGCCGCGTCACGCCAACTGCCGATGCCGCCAATGCCGCAGATCGGCAGGCCTTGGGTCTGCGGATCACGGGCGATTTCGGCGACCATGTTCAGCGCGATCGGTTTGACGGCCGAGCCGCAGTAACCGCCGTGGGTGCTCTTGCTGCCGACGGTGGGCAGGGCGACCATGTGTTCCAGGTCGACGCTGGTGATCGAGTTGATGGTGTTGATCAGCGACACCGCATCGGCGCCCCCGCGATGCGCAGCGCGGGCGGCGACACGGATGTCGGTGATGTTCGGTGTCAGTTTGACGATCACCGGTAGCGAGCAATAGGTCTTGCACCAGCGCGTCACCTGCTCGACGTACTCCGGCACCTGACCCACCGCTGCGCCCATGCCGCGTTCGGGCATGCCGTGCGGGCAACCGAAATTCAGCTCGATGCCGTCAGCACCGGTGGCTTCCACCAGCGGCAGGATGTGTTTCCACGATTCCTCGACGCACGGCACCATCAGCGAGACGATCAGCGCACGGTCCGGCCAGTCCTTCTTGACCTGTGTGATCTCGCGCAGGTTGATTTCCAGCGAGCGGTCGGTGATCAGTTCGATGTTGTTGATGCCCAGCACCTCGCGGTTGTTGCCGTAGTGCGCCGAGTAGCGCGACGAGACGTTGACCGCTGCCGGGTCCTCGCCGAGGGTTTTCCAGACCACACCGCCCCAACCGGCCTCGAAGGCGCGGACCACGTTGTAGGCCTTGTCGGTCGGTGGCGCGGAGGCCAGCCAGAACGGATTGGGCGCTTTGATGCCGGCGAAGACTATCGAGAGATCGGCCATTTATGCAGCCTCCACGTTGAGCATCAGTTGCGCGTTGATCGCCTCGGCGGCGAGTTTGCCGTGCTGTACGGCTTGCACGGTGAGGTCCTGATCGAGGCTGGTGCAGTCGCCACCGGCATACACGCCGGGAATGCTGGTGCGCAGGTTGTCATCGACCTGAATCCGTTCGCCCTGACGCTTGAGTTCACGGGCCAGCGGGTCGGCGAGGGCGCTGGTGTCGAAGGCCTGACCGATGGCTTTGAAGATCGCGTCGGCGGCCAGTTCGAAGGTCTCGCCAGTGGTTTGCAGGCGACCGTCGACCAGTTGTGTACGGGCGAAACGCATGCCGCGCACCTTGCCTTGCGCGTCGAGCAGCACTTCCTCCGGTTGCGCCCAGGTCAGCAGGCGCACCTGATTGGCTTTGGCGATGTCTTGTTCGTGACCGGTGGCGCCCATGTCCGCCGCGCCCCGGCGATATACCAGATTCACGTCACGCGCTCCGAGGCGGGCTATTTGCACGGCCATGTCGATCGCGGTGTTGCCGGCGCCAAGGACGATGCAGCGTTCCGCCAGTGGCAGTTGCGTCAGGTCATCGGCCTGGCGCAGTTCACGGATGTAGTCGGTGGCGGCGAGCAGGCCGGGGGCGTCTTCGTGCGGCAGGCCGAGCTGTTTGCTTGCGTTGAGGCCGAGGCCGAGGAACACCGCGTCGAACTGCTGATGCAGCTCGCTGAGGGTCAGATTCTCGCCGAGTTTCTGCCCGTGACGGATTTCGATGCCGCCGATCTGCAGGAGGAAATCCAGCTCCTTCTGCGCGTAGTCGTCGACCAGTTTGTACTTGGCGATCCCGTATTCATTGAGGCCGCCAGCCTTCTCCCGTGCTTCGAAAATCACCACGTCATGCCCGTGCATCGCACTGCGGTGGGCGCAGGACAAACCCGCTGGCCCCGCGCCGACCACGGCGATGCGCTTGCCGGTGCTGGCCGCACGCTGGAACGGGTGCTCGGTGAAATTCGCATTGTCCACGGCGTAGCGTTGCAGCAGGCCGATGAGTACCGGCGCGCATTCCTGGGCGTTGTTGCGCACACAGGCTTGCTGACAAAGGATTTCCGTCGGACAGACCCGCGCACAACTGCCGCCGAGGATGTTCGCCGAAAGAATTTTCTGCGCCGCACCGGGGACGTTGTCCTGATGGATATTGCGGATGAACGACGGAATGTCGATTTCGCTTGGGCACGCGTTGACGCATGGCGCGTCGTAGCAATACAGGCAGCGCGAGGCTTCCAAATGCGCCTGCCGGGCGTTGAGCGGTGGCGCCAGATCAGTGAATTGGCCGGCGAGGGCGGCCGCGCTTTCGTGCGGATGTGGGAGATGGTTCAGGGTCTCGATCACGGTTTTGTGCCTCACGGTTATTGAGGTTCTCTGCCTCTGATGGGCAGTGGTTTTTGTGGTGTCTGAACTGGCGCTATCGCGAGCAGGCTCACTCCTACAATTGGAATGCGTACATCTGTAGGAGTGAGCCTGCTCGCGATGAGGCCGAAGGCCTCGCTTTAGCGCTTAACGGCAGTCGGGCGATGTTGCTCAGCCCGCTTGCTCAGCAAGTCAAACACCGCGGGATACGCCGGCCGTTCGATGTACCGCCCGGCCCCGCGCTCGGCGCGCAGGTCGCCGTCGGCCCAGACCACTTTGCCCTGGCTGACGGTATGGCTCGGTACGCCGCGCACGGTCTTGCCTTCGAAGATGTTGAAGTCCACCTGCTGATGGTGGGTCTTGGCGGAGATGGTGCGGGTGCCTTGCGGGTCCCACAGCACCAGGTCGGCATCGGCGCCGACGCGGATCGCGCCTTTGCGCGGGTAGAGGTTGAAGATTTTCGCGGTATTGGTGGAAGTGAGGGCGACGAAGTCCTGCATCGACAAACGTCCGCTGTTGACCCCTTCATCCCACAGCACCGCCATGCGGTCTTCGATGCCGGCGGTGCCATTGGGGATCTTGCTGAAGTCGTCGCGCCCGGCGGCTTTTTGCTCGGCGCAGAAGCAGCAGTGGTCAGTGGCGGTGGTGTGCAGATTGCCGCTTTGCAGGCCATGCCACAGGGCTTCCTGATGCCCGCGCGGGCGGAACGGCGGGCTCATTACGTAACCGGCGGCGGTCTGCCAGTCCGGGTGCTGGTAGACGCTGTCGTCGAGCAGCAGATGCCCGGCCAGCACCTCGCCGTACACCGGTTGACCCTTGCTGCGGGCGTAGGTGATTTCGTCCAGCGCTTCCTTGGTGGAAACGTGCACCAGATACAACGGCGTGCCGATGGTCTCGGCAATACGAATCGCCCGGCTCGCCGCTTCGCCTTCCACCTGCGATGGCCGCGACAGTGGATGCGCTTCCGGCCCGGTGATGCCCTGGGCCATCAACTTGCGTTGCAGGTGATAGACCAGTTCGCCGTTTTCCGCATGCACGGTCGGCACCGCGCCGAGTTCCAGGCAGCGTTCAAAACTTGCCACCAGCGTGTCGTCGGCGGCCATGATCGCGTTCTTGTAGGCCATGAAATGCTTGAAGCTGTTGATCCCGTGATGGCTGACCAACTCGGCCATTTCCTCACGCACTTGCTCGCTCCACCAGGTGATCGCGACGTGGAAGCCGTAGTCCGATGCCGACTTCTCGGCCCAGCCGCGCCACTGATGAAACGCTTCCATCAACGACTGCTGCGGATTGGGAATCACGAAGTCGATGATCGACGTGGTGCCGCCGGCCAGACCTGCAGCGGTGCCGCTGTAAAAGTCTTCACTGGCCACGGTGCCCATGAAAGGCAGTTGCATGTGAGTGTGTGGGTCGATGCCGCCGGGCATCAGGTATTGGCCGCTGCCGTCGAGCACTTCGGCGCCGGCGGGAACATCCAGGTTCTGACCAATGGCTTTGATCACGCCGTCGGCGCAATAGACGTCGGCGCGATAACTTTCATCATGGGTAACAACGGTGGCGCCACGGATCAACAGAGACATTCCGAGTTCCTCGCAGGCATGACCGACTTGTGCCGGTTCTAAATGTTTTATTGATGTACAACGCTGATCGGCGTATTCCTGTCAGCGCTGTCAGGAATAGAAGCTAGTCGCAGTTTTGAAATTGATCAAGATTATTTTTTATAAGCTTATGACTGTTTTAACTCTATGAAAAATAACGATAAAAACTGCAAATCACCAAAATGGTGAGGTTGTTCACCATTTTGACGCACTTGACAGGATGGAAATATGAGCAAGATTTCCTATGTGAAATCAGCCGCTTGAAGTTGAGCTGCGGTTGAGCGCCCGTGATGAAAAAAAGTGCAGTGCACCAGATTGAGTCCTGACAGTTCGAACAACTTGGCAAGCGTTTGGCCTGAGCATGCAGACAAGTTTTCGCGGACTCTTTCGGTGAATAATTAAAACCGAGCAATATCAGAAAGTTGCAATGTGTTTGAACCACGGCCCTACCGTTAAGCGGGGCACCCGGCACGTTTATTGATGCCGCCGCTGACACCATGGCCGGTACACGAAAGTTGTCAGTTCCTCCGGCCATCGTCCGGCTCGCACCCCGTGTGCAGCCGCCTGATGAGCAAAAAAATAATCAGAAGAACAGTGGAGCGGCCATGCAACAGAACAGATCGCAAGTGACCGAGCGCGACGGCTTGTTCGAACTCGAAGCCGGCAGCGACGTCCTCGACAGTCCCCGTTACAACCACGACATGGCACCGACCAAGGTGCGCGAACGAACCTGGAACAAATGGCACATCACCGCGCTGTGGGTCGGCATGTCAGTGTGCGTGCCGACCTACACCCTCGGCGGCGTGCTCACCGCGTATTTCGGCCTGACCGTCGGCGAAGCGCTGATGGCGATTCTGCTGGCCAACGTCATCGTGCTGATCCCGTTGACCCTCAATGCTTTCCCCGGCACCAAGTACGGCATTCCATTCCCGGTGCTGCTGCGCTCGTCGTTCGGCGTGCTTGGTTCCAACGTGCCGTGCCTGATTCGTGCACTGGTGGCGTGCGGCTGGTTCGGCATTCAGACCATGTTCGGCGGGTTGGCGATTCACCTGTTTCTCGGCTCGGTATTCGAGGGCTGGAAATCCCTCGGCGGCACGGGCGAGGTGATCGGCTTCATGATCTTCTGGTCGCTGAATCTGTGGGTGGTGATCCGCGGCGCCGAGTCGATCAAGTGGCTGGAAACCCTGTCCGCGCCGTTGCTGGTGGCGGTCGGCATCGGCCTGCTGATGTGGGCGATGCCCAATGTGTCGATGACCGAGCTGCTGGCGATTCCACCCAAGCGTCCTGAGGGCGCCAGTGTGGTCAGTTACTTCGCCGCCGGGCTGACGGCGATGGTCGGCTTCTGGGCCACGCTGTCGCTGAACATTCCTGACTTCAGCCGTTACGCCAAGAGCCAGAAGGACCAGATTCTCGGGCAGATTTTCGGTCTGCCGCTGACCATGTTCCTGTTCGCTTCGCTGGGTGTGGTGATGACTGCCGCGTCGGTAAAACTGGTCGGTGTCACCGTGTCGGATCCGGTCAGCCTGATCGGCCATATCCAGAGCCCGCTGTGGGTGGCGGTGGCCATGGCGCTGATCATCATTGCCACGCTGTCGACCAATACCGCAGCGAACATTGTCTCGCCGACCAACGACTTCCAGAACATCGCGCCCAAGGTGATCAACCGCACCAAAGCGGTGTTGCTCACTGGTTTCGTCGGGCTGGCGTTGATGGCCCACGAGTTGCTGAAAAAGCTGGGGCTGATCGTTTCCGATGTCAGCCTGGAAACCGTGTATTCCAACTGGCTGCTGGGCTATTCGAGCCTGCTCGGGCCGATCGCCGGGATCATGGTGGTGGACTATTTCCTGATCAAGAAACAGCAGCTGGACCTGGCCGGGTTGTACCGCGACGACGTGTATCCGGCGTGGAACTGGGCCGGGTTTACCGCGTTTGGCGTGCCGGTGGTGCTGACCTTGCTGTCGCTGGGCAGCGATGCGTTCAGCTGGTTTTACAGCTATGGCTGGTTTACCGGCTCGGCGCTGGGCGGGGTGATTTATTACGGGTTGTGCGTGATGCGGGCGCAGCCTTCGGTCGTGAAATCACCGGTGTGAGGGAGGGCCTCATCGCTGGCAAGCCAGCTCCCACAAGGATCAAGTCGTACACAAACCATGAGTTCACTCAAAACCTGTGGGAGCTGGCTTGCCAGCGATGGCGGCCTGGAAAACACCAAAGAAATACCCTAAGAAACTGCCTGAGGAGATCAACATGAACGCAGCCGTAGACGTTCTGCAATCCACCCATCAGCACATCAACCGCGACCGCCTCTGGGCCTCGCTCATGGAACTGGCCAAGCTCGGCGCGACGGTCAAGGGCGGGGTCTGTCGTCTGGCCCTGACCGACCTCGACCGTCAGGCCCGCGACCTGTTCGTGCACTGGTGCAAGGGCGCCGGATGCAGCGTCACGGTGGATGAAGTCGGCAACATCTTCGCCCGCCGTCCCGGGCGCAATATGAACCTGCCGCCGGTGATGACCGGCAGCCACATCGACACCCAGCCCACCGGCGGCAAGTTCGACGGCTGTTTCGGCGTGCTCGCCGGGGTCGAAGTGCTGCGCACCCTCAATGACCTCGGCGTGGAAACCGAAGCGCCGCTGGAAGTGGTGGTCTGGACCAACGAAGAAGGCTCGCGCTTCGCCCCGTGCATGATGGGCTCTGGGGTGTTCGCCGAGAAATTCACCCTTGAAGAAACTCTGGCCAAAGTCGATGCCGAAGGCGTCACCGTTGGCGAAGCGCTCAATGCCATTGGTTACGCCGGATCACGCAAAGTCAGCGGGCATCAAGTCGGCGCCTACTTCGAAGCACACATCGAACAAGGCCCGATCCTCGAAGACGAGCAGAAAACCATTGGCGTGGTGCTCGGCGCCCTCGGGCAGAAGTGGTTCGACCTGAAACTGCACGGCGTCGAAGCCCACGCCGGGCCCACGCCGATGCACCTGCGCAAGGACGCGCTGGTCGGCGCCTCGGTCATCGTTGGTGCGGTCAACCGCGCCGCCCTCGGCCATCAACCCCACGCCTGCGGCACGGTCGGTTGCCTGCAAGCCTACCCCGGCTCGCGCAACGTCATCCCCGGCGAGGTGCGCATGACCCTCGACTTCCGCCATCTTCAACCGGAGCGGCTGGATTCGATGATCAGCGAGGTGAAACAAGTCATTGAGGCGACCTGCGAAGAACACGGCCTGACCTATGAACTGACCCCGACGGCCGACTTTCCGCCGCTGTACTTCGAGAAGGGTTGCGTCGAAGCCGTGCGCGGCGCGGCAAAAGGTCTGGGCCTGTCGCACATGGACATCGTCAGCGGCGCCGGGCATGACGCGATATTCCTCGCCGAACTCGGTCCTGCGGGGATGATCTTCGTACCGTGCGAAGGCGGGATCAGCCACAACGAAATCGAGAATGCCGCGCCGGATGATCTGGCGGCCGGGTGCGCGGTGTTGTTGCGGGCGATGCTGGCGGCTTCGGCGATGGTGGCGGAGGGGCAGCGCGCGGCCTGAAAACGCGGCATGACCTGTGGGAGCAGTTCCCACAGGTTTTTTTAAGTGATCAGCCGGGACGCTCGTTTTTGTTCGCGCCCCCTTGGCGGCGATCACTTCCATTTGGATTGCCGATATCCAGCAACCGTCGTTCTACCAACACATTCTCCAGCGCCTGACGCTCGACCGGCGCCATTTGGTGTTCGCGCTTTTTCAGCTCCAGCAGAATCGGGCTGGACCAGGTGCGATAAGTCTGTTCGATGTTGCGACGCGACGTCATCAGTCTCTCCTTGATCAAGAGCCCGGTGGATCTGGCAGGGGCTCAATCCGATGAGGGGGTAACCTTAGTCGAGAATCTTCGAGTCCGCGAATACCCCATTCTTTTGTGGGAGCTGGCTTGCCAGCGATAGCGGTGGGTCAGTCACTGCTGCATTGACTGAAAGCCCGCCTTCGCTGGCAAGCCAGCTCCCACAGGGTTTTGCGTTGCATGGGGGATCCGCGGTCAATCGTCGATATTCATCATCGCCTGCACACCTTCCCATGCCTCGGCGCGCATCCGTTCGATATCCAGCCCCGGAATCACGCCGTTATCGACCACGATCCGGCCGCCCACCAGGCTGTACTTCACCGTGATCGGTTCTCCCGCGACCACCGGTGCAACCGCACTGTCGTGGAAACCGAAGAAGCGTGGGTGATCAAGGCTGTAGATCACCAGATCCGCCGCTTGCCCGATTTCCAGCGTACCGACCGCGCCCAGTCCCAATACCTGCGCACCACCCGCCGTGCCCCAGTGGATCACGTCTTCGGCAGTGGTCGCCGAGGCGCCTTGTTCGGCGCGGTGGATCAGCCATGCGGTGTTGGCTTCGCCGACCATGCTTCCGGATTCGTTGGACGCGACGCCGTCGACGCCGAGGGAGATCGGTACGCCGGCCTCGTACATTTGCGGCACGGGCGCGACGCCGCTGCCCAGGCGCGCGTTGCTCACCGGGCAGTGCGAGATGCCGCTGCCGGTCTGGGCGAGCATGCGGATTTCGCCGGGTTGCAGGTGCACGGCGTGGGCGAACCACACGTCGGGGCCGAGCCATTCGTGTTCGGCGACGAATTCCACCGGCAGGCAGTTGTATTTCTCGCGGCAGAAGTTCACGTAGTTCTGCGTTTCCGACAGGTGCGTGTGCAGGCGCAAACCGAGGCCGCGCGCGGTGTGCGCCAGTTCGCGCAGCAGGGTCGGCGGCAGCGAAAAGGTCGGTGTGGTTGGCGCCACGACCACCCGGCGCAGGGCATCCGGGGTGTCCTGGTGATACAGCGATTTCAGTCGCTCGATATCGCCGACCATTTGTTCGAGGCTTTCCGGTTGCAGCGCGGTTTTCGAGAAACCCGGGTGCGCGCTGGCGGATTCCAGCGCGCCACCGCGACACAGCACGAAGCGCAGGCCGAACTCATCGGCCAGATCGAACAGCAGGTCCCCGGTCTCGGTGGTGCCGTGGGCGTGGTAGAGATAATGATGATCGGCGCAGGTCGTCACCCCGGACAACAGCAACTCGACCATGCCAAGACGGGCGGCAATCCGCGCCAGTTGCGGGGTGAAGCGGTTCAACCTTGGGTAGGGCACGCTCGCCAGCCAGCCTTGCAGATCCTGATTCAAACCTTCGGGCACGGCTTTGAGCAGGTTCTGGAACAGGTGATGGTGGGTGTTGATCCAGCCCGGATAGACCACGCAGTTGCGTGCATCGATCACGCGCTCGCCGGGTTGCGCTTGAAGGTCGGCGGCCATTTCGGCGATGCGGCCGTTGACCACGCGAATGTCCACCGCACCGGCCCGGGCACGCGGGCCGCGCAGGCCGGTCATCACCGCCAGCGGGTTTTTGATCAGGATGTTTTGAAGTCGAGTCATGGGCAGGCTCCAGTCAGAGAATGTGCGAGGCGGATTTGCCGGGTGTGGTTTCTGGCACGCTGACGCCGTTGAGCGCCGCGTTGAGCAGCACCGACACCAGGCAGGCGATGACCACGCTGCTGTGCAGGAACGGCTGTGACCACTCGGGCATTTGTTTGAACAGGGTGGGGGCGAGCACCGGTACCAGCGCGGCGGCGATGGTGAAACCGACGATCAATACGTTGTAGCGATTGCGCTCGTAATCGACCTTGGCCAGGGTCTGGATGCCCGCCGCCGCGACCACGCCGAACATCGCAATACCGGCGCCGCCCAGCGCCGCGGTCGGCATCGACGCGATAATCGCCCCGGCCTTGGGCACCAGCGCAATCGAGCACATCAGCAGGCCACTGACGGCGACCACCCAGCGGCTGCGCACGCCGGTCAGGATCACCAGACCGACGTTTTCCATGAAGGCGATAAACGGGAACGCGGCGAACATCCCGGCGATAGTGCTGGCCAGGCCATTGGCGCGCAGGCCATTGACCACTTGCTGGTCTTCCACCGGTTTGTCGGCGATGTCGCCGATGGCCACGAACAGCCCCATCGACTCGACCATCTGCACGATCATCACCACCACCATGGTCGCGATGGGGATCAGGCTGAACGTCGGCAGGCCGAAGTAGAACGGGTAGGGCACGGTCAGCCACGGCGCCTCTTCGACGCTGTGGAAATTGCCCATGCCCAGACCGTAGGCCAGACCGGCGCCGACCAGCATGCCCACCAGCACCGCCATGTTGCGCAGCAGCGGACTGCCATAGCGATTGACCAGCAGGATGGTCAGCAGCACCACCACCGCCACCGCGAGAAATGCCGGGGCGCCGAAGTTGCTCGCGTTGCGCCCGCCACCGACCCATTCATAGGCGATCGGGAACAGCTGCAAACCGATCACCGTGACGATGCAACCGGTGACTACCGGCGGGAAAAACCGCCGTAATCGGCCCACGAACGGCGCCATCAGCAGGGTGAAAATCCCGGCGCCAATCACCGCGCCGCAGACTCCCGCAAACCCCGCGTCGGGGTTGCTGCCGATGGCAATCACCGGACCGACGCTGCTGAACGCCACGCCTTGCAGAATCGGCAGACGCACGCCGAATTTCCAGAAACCGACGGTTTGCAAAAGGGTGGCGATGCCGGAGCAGAACAGCGTGGTGCTGATCAGCACCACGGTATCGGCGTGGGACATCTTCAGGGCACTGGCGACGATCAACGGCACGGCGATGGCGCCGATGTACGAGACGGCCATGTGTTGCAGGCCGAGGGTGAGCATCTGTCGCACCGGCAGAACGCGGTCGACGGGGTGCACGGTGGAGGAAGGAGTGGCTGACGACATGGGGAATCACCTCTGGCTGTTTTTATGCGGTAGAGAGGGGTATTCGTCTGATGCCGCGTAGCGCCAGAACACGGTCTAACCCTGTGGGAGCGGGCTTGCTCGCGAAAGCGTTGTGTCAGTCGACATCACTGTTCAATGACCCACCGCATTCGCGAGCAAGCCCGCTCCCACATGTTCTGCGCCAGGCGAAAGAACATCAGTCATTCGTGCTGCGAAGCCGCCATCCACCGGCTCCGATGCCTTGTTCAGCCTGCCAGGCAGGCGGTAAAGCCCTGGTTCAACGCCGCGCGGTCCAGGTCGCGGCCGATGAACACGATCTTGCTCGAACGCGGCTCCGTACCCCATGCGGTCGAGGCGCGAAACTCCACCAGGCTGTGCACGCCTTGCAGCACATAGCGCTGGTCTTCGTTGGCCACGGCGAGCACGCCTTTCATGCGATAGAGGTTGTCGGCCTGGGACGAGCGCAGCTCGCTGATCCAGCGGTGGAACGCCATCAGATTGACCGCGCCGTCGACGGCGATGCCCACCGATGACACGCTCGGATCGTGTTCGTGGTCTTCTGATTCATGGTGGTGGTCATGGTCGTGATGCTCAGGTTCCGCGCCGATTTCCATAAGCTTCTGCGTGCACTCGAACGCACCGATGCCGAGAATTTTCGTCAGGTCGATCTGCGCATGGGTGGAGGTCACCAGATCTGCGGTGGCGTTCAAACCACGGATCTTGCCGCGCAGGATTTCCACCTCGTCGCCGCTGACCAGATCGACCTTGTTGATGACAATGCGATCGGCGCAGACGATCTGATCCACCGCCTGATTGTCGACGCCATCCAGTTGCAGATCCTCCAGGTGCTGGGCGATGTGCTTGGCGTCGACCATGGTCACGATCGCGTCGAGTTCGACTTCTTCGGCAATCGGGTCATTGATGAAAAAGCTTTGCGCCACCGGGTACGGATCGGCCAGCCCGCTGGTCTCGATCAGGATGTGATCGAGGCGCACCGGGCGCGCCACCAGCTCGCGGACGATGCGTACCAGATCCTCACGAACCTCGGCGGTGCAGCACACGCAGCCGTTGACCATCTCGTAGATTTCTTCGGTTTCGGAGCTGAGCACCAGATCGCCGTCGATGCCGACCTCGCCGAACTCGTTTTCGATCACGGCAATCTTGCGCCCGTGGTTTTCCTTGAGGATGTAGTTGAGCAGGGTGGTTTTGCCGGCACCGAGGAAGCCGGTGAGGATGGTCACGGGGATTTTGGTGTTGGGGGTTGGGGCGTTGAAGGGGGTGTTCATATGCAGCTCCTTGATGGACGCGGATTTGCTTTGGGTGGGAGCGGGCTTGCTCGCGAATGCGGTGGTTCAGCCACCATCATTGTTGAATGACCCACCGCATTCGCGAGCAAGCCCGCTCCCACAGGGTTCTCGGTGTTCTTTCCAGCGGGTGGCAACGCCGGCATCGAGGCCGAACAGATCGAGCACCCGGCCGAGGCTGTGATCGACCATTTGCCCAAGACTCTCGGGCCGGGCATAGAACGCCGGCACCGGCGGGGCGATGATCCCGCCCATCTCGGTCACGGCAGTCATGTTGCGCAGGTGGGCGAGGGTCAGCGGGGTTTCGCGGGCCATCAGCACCAGGGTGCGGCGTTCCTTGAGGGTGACGTCGGCGGCGCGGCCGATCAGCCCGGAAGACGTGCCGGTGGCGATCTCCGCCAGGGTGCGCATCGAACACGGCGCGACCACCATGCCCAGGCAGCGAAACGAACCGCTGGCGATCCCGGCCGCGACGTCATCGGCGCGGTGGTAGTGGCTGGCAAGCGCAGTGACATCGGCCAGTTTGTAATCGGTCTCGTGGGCCATGGTCAGCAGCGCCGCACGACTGATGATCAGGTGGCTTTCGATGTCCAGTTCGGCGAGCAATTGCAGCAGGCGCATGCCGTAGATGAAGCCGGACGCGCCGCTGATGCCAACCACCAGCCGCTGGCGGTTCACGATGCCAGCCCTTTGAGCAGTTGCCGGGCACGTTCGAGCACGTCCTGATCGAGCTGCGCCTTGATCCCGTCGAAGCCGGAACCGCGTGTGGCATCAAGGCCCATGCGCGAAGTGGTGCCGTTGACCGAGGACGACGGATCCAGCGGGCTGCCGGGCAAACCGTCGATCACGAAAATATCCAGATGCGGCTGGAAATGCGTGGCCAGTGCCCACAACACTTGGCTGTCGTCAGTAATGTCGATATCGCTGTCCACCGCGATCACGTTTTTCAGATACGGATCCCAGCCGAGCAGGGCCAGCATGATCTGCCGCGCTTCGCCGTCGCGGCTCTGATCCAGCGCTACATAGCAATGAAAGTGCGTGCCGGAATTCGGGTAATGCACGGCGGTGACGGCAGGGAAACGCGCCTTGAGCTTTTCGCTCATTTCCGCTTCGCGCGGCAGCCGGGCGAGGGTCAGATGCTCGGCGTAGCGGCCGCCCATCACGTCCACCAGCCAGGCGTCCTTGCGCCGCAACAGGGTGTCGACGCGCAGCACGTTGTTGGTCGAACGATCCGAGGAATAACCGCTGAACTCGCCGAACGGGCCTTCCTCGGCGTAGGCCGTCGGGTCAATGGCGCCTTCGAGGACGAACTCGGCGTATGCCGGGACGCCAATGCCGTAGCGCGGGGTCTTGACCAGTTCCAGCGGTGCGCCGAACAACCCGCCAGCGACAGCACGCTCATCGGCGCCATACGGCAAACGCGCTGCCGCCGCGAGCATGAACAACGGATGCGCGCCGACCACCATTGCCACGCGCAATTCTTCGCCGCGCTCACGGGCGGTCTGCAGCATCCGCCAAAGGTGTCCGCGCGAGTGCAGGCTGGTCGCCAGGGAATGGCGAGCGTGGCGCATCGAGCGGTGGTAGCTCATGTTGGCGATGCCGGTCAGCGGGTCCTCGGCGATGATGATCGCGTTGGTGATGTACGGCCCGCGATCGCTGTCGAAGTGCTTGAGCATCGGCAGCAGCGCCAGATCCACGGCTTCGCCTTCGAACACTTCATCGAGCACCGGGCCGCTTTCCACGTAGCGCGGGGCGATGGGCTGGTTGGCGCGGCGCTGGAAGGTTTCGTGCAGTTGTGCCGGGGTGACACCGAACAACCGGGCAATGCGGGTGCGGGAGGCGAACAGATTGGTCGCCACCGGTACCTTGAGGCCGCCGACGTTTTCGCAGATCAGCAACGGATCGCGACCCTGTGCGGCGAGGGCATCGACCAGGGCGGTGATGTCCTGATCGGCAGAAACGGGTTGGCTGATGGTCAGCACATCGTCCGGGTACTCACGGCGATAGGCGTCGATGAACACGTGAAAATCCTGAGAATCGCCGAGCGTCGAACGGGTCATGGTTTCACCTCGTAAAAAGCAGGCACGCAGGGGTGAGAGGGCGTTCGATCGAGCAGCCGTTGGCCTGCCGGTCGAGGGAACGCCGGGTCATCTTCGTGCCTGTAAAGTCGCTGTGTTGCCCACATGAAACACTGAGAAACCCCTGTGGAATGGGATTAACTGTGGTGAGGGGATTTATCCCCGATGGACTGCGCAGCAGGCCTGGACTCTCAGCATCAAGAGAGGGCGACTTCGTCACCCATCGGGGATGAATCCCCTCACCACAAAGTGCGCCATTTCTTCAGGTCAGAGGTACGTGGTCGTCAGGCGTATATCCGCCTCAACCAGATCCTTCGGCGGTGGCGTCGGCTCGATCCCGCACAACCGGGCGATGTTGTTGCCCAGGTAGTCCTCCAGATGATCCTCATCGATGCCCAAGCCCTGCGGTGCCGGTGAGCACAACACCTCCAGCTCGCGCAGCCACATGCCCGGTTCGTTCGGCGGCGAGTCGGTGCCGAACACGATCTTGTTGCGCGGCAGTTCCTTGGCGAATTCGACGATCCGCGACTGGAAGCACCAACCGGATTCGCAGTACACGTTCGGCGTGTCCATCGCCATCCAGAACGCCTCGAACGAGTAGTTGCCGCCGGTCTGGATGCCGAAGTGGCCGATGATGAAATTGACCATCGGGAACTCACGGATGATCGGGTAGAACATTGTCGGAATGGTGTACGGGCCGTCGCCGGTATGGATCAGCACCACGATGTTGTACTTGGCGCAGACTTTCATTGCCGGGCGCAACCAGTCCAGCGCCCGGTCCGGGCGATAGCCGTGCATGTTGGCGTGCAGCTTGAGCATCTTGAAACCGTATTCCTTGATGTGGAATTCCAGCTCCGCCGCACCGTTTTCCGGTCCCCAGCGCGGGTTGAAGTTGAAGTTGCCGATGAAGCGATCCGGGTACTTCACACAGAGTTCGGCGACGTACGACATGTAGTCACGCACGCCCTCGCGGCCCCGGCGGTTACCGTCGCGATAACCGGTGTTGCCCGGTGGCGGCTGGATGAAACCCATGTCGATGCGGCGCGGTTTGCCGTTGATCATGTACGGGCCGTCCATCAGTTTGAGCATGCGCTCGCCGGTGAACGGTTCGCCGGTGTGGCGCCAGGCTTCGTCGACCAGATTGGTGGGGTGCAGATGGGTGTCGATGATCATCGGTTCAGCTCCTGGCCAGTTGCGTGGTGACGGGGCGCTTGAGTTGCGCCTCTGCTTCGGAAACGGAACGCGGCGGCGGTGTCGGTTCGAGGCCGATCATCCGCGCGGTATTGTTGCCCAGATATTCTTCGAGGGTGTCCTCGTCGAGGTTCAGGCCCTGCGGCGGCTCGTGGCACAGCACTTCGAGCAGGCGCAGCCACATGCCCGGTTCGTTCGGCGGGGTGTCGGTGCCGAACAGGATCTTGTGCGTTGGCAAGACCTTGGCGAACTCGACGATCCGCGATTGCAGGCACCAGCCGGATTCGCAATAGACGTTGGGCAGCTCCATCGCCCATTGCATCGGTTCGAATACGTAGACCCCGCCGGTCTGCACGCCGAAGTGGGCCATGATGAAATTCACGTTGGGGAATTCCTTGATCATCGGCACCCATTCCGACGGGATGCTGTACGGCCCGTCGCCAGTGTGCAGCTTGACCGGGATGCCCAGTTCGGCGCATTTCTCGAAGCACGGGCGCACCCAGTCCAGTGCACGATCAGGCCGGTAGGCGTGCATGTTGGCCTGCATCTGCACCATCTTGAAACCGTGCTCCTTGACGTAGCGCTCGATCGCCTCGACGCCGTTTTCCACGCCGCAGCGCGGGTTGTAGACGAAGCAGCCGATGAAACGATCGGGGTAGGTCTGCACCATTTTCAGGGTGTAGGCCATGTAGGCGTCGATGGATTCGCGGCCCGAGAGTTCGCCGTCGGTCCAGGTGTAAATGGTGTTGCCCTGCGGCGGCTGGATGAAGGCTTTGTCGATCCGGCGAGGTTTGCCGTTGACCATGTACGGGCCATCCATCATCTCCAGCAAACGCTCGCCGGTGAACGGGTCACCGTCATGCCTCCAGGCGAGGTCCACGAGATCCGTGGGATAGCAGCTGATATCGATGATCATTGAAGTCGATCTCCTGATAGCGGGGAAGGGAGCCTTGCGGCTCTCGGCATCCACGCCCCGGGCTATCGGCCATTTCTATGCGCAGCACTCGCGCATTCCCTCGCCTGTTCGCATCCGGCCCGGGTGGGTGGTTGCTGAGGGCGAGTATTGGAAAGGGCGGAGGGGTTCGTACAATATTAATTGGGCGCGGTGGTGATACTTGGGCGATATGGTTTTGGTTTTAGGGTGAATGTGCCGACGCCATCGCTGGCAAGCCAGCTCCCACAGTGATCGAAGTGTTGATCCGATCTGTGTCACACCACAAAAACCTGTGGGAGCTGGCTTGCCAGCGATGGCGTCAGGACTGTGTACGCAGCGCCAACTGTTTGATTGCTTCAACCACCGGCGCCACACGCTCGGCCTGCCCATGCGGCCAAACCGCATACAGGTTGTAATGCGCAGCAATCTGCGCCTCGTTCAACGCCACCAGCCGCCCATTGCGCAACGCATCGGCGGCGAGTAAGCCGCGTACCAGCCCGGCACCAACCCCGGCTTCGGCAGCCGCAATCAGGTTCGCCGCATTATCGAAAATCACCCGCGCCGCTGGCTCTACCGGGGGCATTCCGGCCGCATCCAGCCACGGTATCCACGAGCGCCGCGTATAACCCAACAACGGCAATTCAAGAATCTGCGCCGGGCTCAGCGGCAACTGCAAACCATAGCGCTCAAGCAGTGCCGGTGAAGCCACCGCCAGCACCCGGTCGCCGCAGATCTGCGTCATCTCGCAGTCATCCCAATCGCCATAGCCGTAACGCAACGCCAGATCGACCCGCTCAAACGTGCTGCGATCACTGCGCGGCATCGACAGCAGCGTCACCTCGTAATCCGGCAGTCCGTCGAGCAACTCCGGCAGGCGCGGATTGAGCCAGCTCTGCGCCAGTTCACTGTCGATATCCAGGGTCAGGCGTTGCGCCACGCAGCGGTTTTTTACCGAGGACAGTGCGCGGTCGATCTGCGCCAGCCCATCCGACAGCACGCTGGCAAATAGTTGCCCGGCGTCGGTCAGGTTGCTGCCGCCGCCTTCACGCACGAACAGCGGTTGGCCGATGAAGTCTTCGAGGGCGCGGATCTGCTGGCTGATCGCGCTGTGAGTCAGATCAAGTTTGCGCGCGGCACTGGAGAAACTGCCGCTGCGCGCCGCTTGGATGAACGCGCTCATGGACTGCACCGACGGGTATCGCTTGTACATGTTGTTAGTCCTGCTTACACCGGTTGGCAGAAATCGTCGCTGGCCGCGTGTTGCGTGGGCTTCCAATAATCGGTCACCAGGCCCGCACAAAGACGGGCCGCTCTTTTGGAGCCTGACAATGATCGCATTCACGGTTAACGGCGAACGACGCGAGCTGGATGAGGCGTCCCCCTCCATGCCCTTGTTATGGGTACTGCGTGATCAACTGAAACTCACCGGCACCAAATTCGGCTGCGGCATGGGCCTGTGCGGTGCCTGCACCGTGCATCTGGACGGTGTCGCGGTGCGTTCCTGCCAGTTGCCGCTGGCCGCCGTCGCGGGCCACAGCATCACCACCATCGAAGGTCTGTCGCCGAACGAAAGCCATCCGCTGCAACTGGCCTGGGTCGCCGAAGATGTGCCGCAATGCGGCTACTGTCAATCCGGGCAGATCATGTCCGCCGCCGCGCTGCTCAACACCGGCGCGGCGGTGACTGACGATTCGATCCGCAATGCGATGTCGGGGAATATCTGCCGTTGCGGCACTTACGGGCGGATCAATAAAGCGATCAAACGTGCGGCGAACGCGCCGAAGGAGGCGTGATGAGCCTGCGCGACGACACCTTGCTCGAACCGTCACGGCGGGTGTTTCTCAAGCAAGCGGCGACGGTGGCTTCGGGCCTGGCGATTGCCTTGTATCTGCCCTCCGGCAGCGCCGCCAGCGACCCGAAATCTCCGGCGCCGGCCACCGAATTCGAGCCCAACGCCTGGGTGCGGATCTTCCCCGACGGCACAGTGAAACTGGTGGTGCACAAACACGATTCCGGCACCGGCACGCAAACGGCGTTGGCCGCGTGTGTGGCCGAAGAGCTGGATGTGAACCCGATGACCGTGCAGGTGATCACCCCGGAAGATCCGTTCTTCGACACCTACATTCACCCGATCTGGAAAGTGTTCTCCACCGGCGGCAGCACCAGTGTGTCGCTGGAATACGAGCGCTTGCGCATGGCTGGGGCCACGGCCCGTGCGTTGTTGATCGCAGCGGCAGCGCAGCAATGGAAAGTCAGCCCCGACAGCTGCAGCACCGAAGAAGGTCGGGTGGTTCATCTGCCCAGCAAACGCAGCCTCGGCTACGGCGAACTGGTCGGCGTGGCGGCGCATTTGCCGGCGCCGGCCAGTGTCACGCTGAAGGATCCGACGCAGTTCAAATACATCGGCAAACTGCGGCACAAGCGCGATGCCGCGGCCAAGGTCTGCGGGCGCTTCAAGTACAGCATCGACGTGCAGTTGCCGGGGATGCTGGTGGCAGTGATTCAGCGCGCGCCGGTGGTCGGGGCGAAAGTCGTCAGCGTGAATTCGGCGGCGGCATTGCAGGTGCCGGGCGTGCGCCAGGTGCTTGCAGTCCCCGGGCGCCCGGACGTGCTCGGCGGCAATCTGGAAGGCGTCGCGGTGCTGGCCAAGACGTTCTGGGCGGCGCAGCAGGGGCGCAAAGTGCTGGAGATCAAATGGAGCGATTCGCCGCTGGCCGGGTTCGACAGCGCGGAACTGGGCATGGCGCAAGCGGCCGCTATTTCCGACCCGAACAGCCAAACCATCAAAGCCATGACGCATGGCGATGTCGGCGCGCAATGGCCGCACGCGGCGCAACTGATCGAAGCCGATTACCGCATGCCGTACAAGGTGCAGAACCCGCTCGAGCCGATCTGCATCACCGCGCACGTGCAGGATAAGGCGATCACCTATTGGGGCGGCGTGCAGGTGCCGTCCTCGGCGCTGGAAGCGGCGCAAACCGTGTGCGGGATCGCCAAGGACAAGGTCACCATCAATGAGCTGGTGTCCGGCGGCAGCTTCGGCGCGCGGGAAGCCAAATACTGGTTGTTCGAAGTGGCTTATCTGGCGCAACAGACGGGTGTGCCGGTGAAGTTGCTCAACAG
Source organism: Pseudomonas sp. IT-93MI4 (assembly GCF_949767635.1). Classification (NCBI taxonomy): domain Bacteria; kingdom Pseudomonadati; phylum Pseudomonadota; class Gammaproteobacteria; order Pseudomonadales; family Pseudomonadaceae; genus Pseudomonas; species Pseudomonas sp. IT-93MI4. The sequence continues at coordinate 4,963 of NZ_CATKPP010000012.1, read as the reverse complement.
CCGCGAAGACGAAATGCACGCACTGTTCAATCACCCGGCGACGCTGCACCGGGTCAGAGGCGCGCTGGATGCCCAAGGCAAACTCAACGCACTGCAACTGCACGCGGTGTCACCGGCCTCGCCGGAGCAGTGGGAGCCGGGCTATTTCGAACGCCCGGATCACATGGATTACAGCACTACCGAAGCGATCACCGCGTGGGACTTCGCCTACCATCCGCCGCACCTGCAGTTGAACTGGGTCAAGCACGAAAGCCATGTGCCCAGCGGCTGGTATCGCTCGGTGAGCTTTATTCCCAATGTGTTTGCCGTCGAGAGTTTCATGGACGAACTGGCCCATGCGGCAGGCGCGGATCCGCTGGCGTTCCGTCTGGCCAACATGCAGGAGCGGCCACGGCATGTGGCGGTGCTCAAACAGGCTGCCGAACGCGCCGGATGGGGCCAGCCGTTACCGCCCGGCACTGCGTTGGGCATTGCGACCCATCAGGGTTACACCAGTTTTATCGCGGTGGTGGCGCGGGTCGCGATGGTCGATGGCAAGCCGAAAGTGGAGAAGCTGACCTGCGTGGTCGATTGCGGTCTGGCGGTTTCGCCCGGCGGGGTCGAGGAGCAGATCTACGGCGGCTTGATGTGGGGTCTTGGTCATGCGTTGTTTGATCGCCTCGACATTCAACAGGGCAGGGTGGTGCAGAGCAATTTCCACGACTACCGCGTGACCCGCATGTCGGACATGCCGGCCACCGACATCGTGTTGCTGGATGGCGAGCCGGGCAAGCCCGGTGGCGTAGGCGAGTTGGGCAGTCCGTCGGTGGCGCCGGCGATTGCCAACGCCTTGTTTGCGCTGACCGGCGTGCGCCAGCGCTCAACGCCGCTGAGTCTGGGGTAAGCGCCATGGACCTGCGTCTGCTGCGGTATTTCATGGCCCTGGCCGATGAGCTGCATTTCGGTCGGGCGGCGGAGCGTTTGCACATCTGCCAGCCGCCGCTGAGCCAGCAGATTCGCCTGCTGGAGGAGGAGCTGGGCACGCCGTTGTTCGAGCGCAGTCACCACCGGGTCGAACTGACAGCGGCGGGGCAGATGCTCAAGGAGCAGGCACCGCTGGTGTTCGAACAACTTGAACGGGCGCTGGACCTGACGCGCCAGACCGGGCGCGGGCAGCTTGGCGAGCTGGAAATCGGCATGATCAGCTCGGTGATGGTCGGCGTGCTGCCCAAGGCCCTGCACCTGTTTCGTGAGCGCTATCCGCAGGTGAACTGGCGCCTGCATGAAATGACCCCGGCGGCGCAGGTCAAGGCGTTGAAGGAAAAACGTATCGATGCCTGCGTGTTCCGCGTGGGTTATGACGATCCGTTGCTGCGCAACGAGTTGTTGATCTACGAGCCGATTCATGTGGTGATGCCGGCCGATCATCCGCTGGCCAGGCGCGAGATATTGGCGCCGGCAGATCTGGCGCAGGAACCGTTTGTCGCGCTGGAACTGAAGCAGTCGCGGTTCGCCAACTTCCTTTATCAGTGCTGCATTCAGGCCGGATTCACCCCGCAGATCCGCCAGCAGGTGATCGAGGTGCAGACCTTGCTCAGTCTGGTGCGCGCCGGTTTCGGGGTGGCGCTGTTGCCTGCTTCTATCGAGCAGTTGGCGCCGGCAGGGCTGGTGTTTCGCAAGCTGACACCGGCGCTGCCGGAGGTGCCGTTGTATGCGACTTACCGGGCGGATGATGCCTCGCCGGTGCTCAAGCTGTTTCTCGATACGTTGCGGGAGTTGGTGGAAACCTCAGATCACCATTGATCCCCTGTAGGAGTGAGCCTGCTCGCGATAGCAGTGTGTCAGTCAGAGTTGATGTGGCTGACAGACCGCTATCGCGAGCAGGCTCACTCCTACAGGGATTTGTGGTGTTGTTGAAGAGTTCGGCACGATCACGAACGCCTGCGGTCGTAATCTTCACACGCGAATTCCCTGTGGAGATCCAATGAGCCAGGAAGTCCTGACCACTGAAACCAACCGTCGCCAGCTGCAGCAGATCATTGCCGGGCTGTCCGACGGGGTGATTCTGCTGGAGCTCGATCAGAGTATTCTCTGGGCCAACGAGGCGGCGCTGGCGATGCACGGTGTCAGCCGGATCGGTGAGCTGGGCACTAATGCCGACGAGTATGCCAAGCGCTTCAGCCTGCGCTATCGCAACAATCATACGGTGCCCCCGGAGCACTACCCGATCAGCCGCGCTGCACGCTGCGAAGCGTTCAACGACGTGCTGATCGAAGTGTCTGCCGTAAACGATCCCGAGCACGTTTGGGTGCACAGCGTGCGCAGCATGATCCTGACTGACCGCGAAGGACAGCCGGAGTCGCTGGTGCTGATCATGAGCGATGTTACCGATTGGGCGAACGCCGAGCAGCGTTTCGAAAAGACCTTCAATGCCAACCCTGCGCCGGCGGTGATCTGCCGCCTCAGTGATTTGCGCTACATCAAGGTCAATCCGGGGTTTCTGGAGATGACCGGTTACACCCGCGAGCAGGTGATCGGCACCTCGGCCTATGAAATCGACATCTTCGAACAGGCCGAAAAAAAGGATCTGGCGATCCAGCGCCTGCGCGATGTGGCGACCATTCCGCAGATGCAGGCTCAACTGCGCCTGCCCGATGGCGGCAGCAAGCAAGTGATCGTTGCCGGGCAACCGTTGGTGCTCAATGATGAGGATTGCATGCTGTTTTCCTTCGTCGACATGGAGCTGCGCCACAAGGCCGAAGTCGCGCTGCGTCAGAGTGAAGAGCGCTTTGCCAAGGCGTTCCGCCTGACTCCGGTGCCGATTCTGATCTGTACCGCCGACGAACAGCAGGTGATCGATGTCAATCAGGCGTTCCTCGACACCCTGGCGTACGAGAGTGACGACGTCGTCGGCAAAACCGTGACGCAGCTGAATTTCATTGACGACGATGGTGCGCGGACCCGACTGCTGACCGCCTTGGCGAAAAGCGGACGAGTGGATCGGGTCGATGTGCGGGTGCGCAAGAAGGACGCGGATCTGCTGGAGTGCGCGGTGTCTGCCGACACCGTGAATATTCAGGACACGCCGTGCTATCTGCTGGTGCTGATGGACATCACCGAACGCAAGCGCACCGAGCTGGAGCTGGTGGCGGCGATTGAAGAGGTGATGAAAGACGCTTCGTGGTTCAGCCGAACGCTGATCGAAAAACTGGCCAATGTGAAGAAGGTCAACTCGCCGCAACTGCCGAGCGTGTCGTTCACTGACCTGACGGCGCGTGAGCGCGACGTGCTGGGGCTGATCTGCGAAGGCCTGGCCGACAAGGAGATCGCCGCCCGCCTGAAGCTGGCGCCGAATACCGTGCGCAATCATGTGGCGACCGTGTATTCCAAGCTGGATGTACACAGTCGCAGCGAGGCGATTGTCTGGGCGCGGGAGCGTGGTCTGTTTTCTGGCGAGCGCGGCGCGAAGGGTCAGCGGTAGGTGCAAATGCACTAGCTGATGCGGTGCAAATGCAGGTTCTGGTGAGATAGGGCAGTTCTTAGTCTGTTGGGGTGCGATACGAGCCTGTTTGGCTTGGGATCGTCTCCCTTCGAAACAGCTAAAGGAACAGGCTCCATGATGAATCTTGCGCAGTTGCGCGCCAGCCTCGAACAGAGTTTTTCGCCATTGGCGTGCGAGTGTTCAGTGGATGGGGATCATTCGCTGACGGTGAAGTTGTATCACCCGGATTCGGGGCAGGTGGATCTGGTGATCAGCGGGTTGAAGCTCAATGCGTTGCGTACGCCGGAGTCGGTGGCGGCGTTGGTTGATGAGTTGCGCTATGAGTTGGAGAGCAATTCTTTGCGGGCTGCTCGGGATCCGGATATGGCCTAGGGTTTTGGTGTTGGTTTGTTTTGGGTGTATATCCGTTGCTGCGGTTATGGCTGCTTAGGGTTCCGCCCTTACGGCGGGTCACTTTTTCCAGACGCCGAAAAAGTAACCAAAAAGGCTTTACCCTGACGTTCGGCCCTCGCCTGGGCTCGGGTTCCTTCGCTGCGGGATTCATCCGGGGGGCAGCGCCTACGGTTTGCTTCGCTGCACCTCCTCTCGCTGTGTTTGGCTGCGCCAAACGGTCGCTGCGCTCCCACCCCCGGACAAATCCCTCCACTCAGCCTGCCGACAGGCCCTCAGATCAAAAGCGGTACTCGAGCTAACGCTCATTGTGTTGAGTGGGGCGGCTTCGCCGCATGGGGGGCTCGCTCTCTGAATTGCAGGAGTCAGCCTGCTGGCGATGGCGGCCTGACAGCCGACCCATTTACAACTGAACACACCCATTCCAACTGTGGGAGCGGGCTTGCTCGCGAAGGCGGCCTGACAGCTGACCCATTTCAGTCAGGAATACTCAACCCCTGTGGGAGCTGGCTTGCCAGCGATGGCGGCCTTCCAGTCAAAAAACTCTTGTTGATGTACCCCTCCCACACAGATTTTCCTCCCCGCAAAATCGACAGCCAATTCCTCCATCTCCCTCCATTTCACTGGCGCTTGCAGGGTAGTCGGCTATAAAGAATGAGTGGTCAGGTCTTCCGTCATCCGCGGTATTCGTGCGCGATAGCGGAAGTGGCTCTTCCATTCATCGCGGGTCGTCCTATGAATAATCCTGGGAAACGCGTGTATCTGCCGTTGTCGCTGGCTTTCTCTGTCGCGCTATTGAGCGGCTGCGCCAGTCCTCCGCCACCGCCTCCTGCTGCACCGCCACCACCGCCGGTGCGTACCTGTCAGACCCTGGAAAACACTCAGGTGTCGGGCGATATGTATGTTGACGAGCAGGTCACCCGGCATATCACCACCACCCGGTGTGTCACGCAGTAGTGCTGTAGGGGTGCTTGCCGGTGCACTTTGTCAGGCAATTACCCAAAGTCACTGTCTTACGGATAACCCCTGTGGGAGCGGGCTTGCTCGCGAATGCGGTGTGTCATTCAAGGCAATGCTGCCTGACACTCCGAC